>CAXTBA010000130.1:0-2451 GCA_964242665.1 uncultured Hymenobacter sp. | reverse complement strand
CCTGCCGCACGCCTACCTCGACCGCCTGCACGAGATGCTGGAGCAGCACCACGCCACCCAGCACCACGCGGCCTTCTACGCTGCGCAGGTGGGGCTCTCGCTCAAGCGCCTCAACGACTACACCCGGCAGACAGCGGGCCGCTCCGTCACGCAACTCCTGCACGAGCGCCTGGTGGTGGAAAGCAAGCGCCTGCTGCTGTATAGCCCGCTCACAGTTAAGGAAATAGCGTATGCCGTGGGCTTCCAGGACCCGGCGTATTTCAGCCGGTTTTTCAAGAACAAAACCACCCAATACCCCGAGCGCTTCCGGCAGGACTGGACAAAAAGTCCAACAAACTAGGCAGTTCGGCTATGGTCCGGCCGGGGCGGGGCCGGCCACCTTTGCATCGCACGATAACCGTGTTTTTCACCTTATCAACCCGATGCCATGTTGTTGCGAACGAAGCTTGTATTTCCCTTATTTTCCGTTGCCCAAAACCGATGGGTTGCCCCGCGCTGGCGGGTCGGCGGGCTGCTGCTAAGCCTGCTGCTCAGCGCTTGCGCCAAAGACAAAGAGACGGACCCCGCCCCGCTTGACAAAGAGGTGCTGCGGCAAAACGCCGTTGCTTTTTATACGGCGCTGTACAGCGCCAACCCGGCCCCGGCAGCCGCTTACGTAGCCGCCGGCTACGCCGAGCACCAGGTCGGGGCGGGCTTCACGCTGGCCGGCTTGCAGACCTATGCCCAGGCGCGGGCCCAGGCCCTGGGCAGCCGGCACCTACTCGTGCGCCGCACCCTGGCGGCTGGCAACCTCGTGTGCCTGCACCTCGAAGAACCGGTGACGGCCGACAGCTCGGTGGCCCGCATGGCCTTGCTGCGCTTTGACGCAAGCGGCCACATCACCGACCACTGGGAAGCCGCGCAGGGCCAGCCCCGCCGGCGCGCCAACCCGAACACCATGTTCGACGGGGCGGCCGTCAACTACCAGTCCACGGCCGGCAGCCGGGGCCTGGCCGTCGCCGTGGCCGCCGACCAACGGGCGTTCAACCAGTACGATACACTCATCGTGCACCAGACGCGCACGCCCAATTACATTCAGCACAACCCCACGGCGGCCAACGGACCGGGCGCGCTCATCGGCTTGCTGACCTTTCTGAAAACCAGCGGCTTCCGCACCACCGTGACCACCTACCAAACGATGGCCGAGGGCGACTTTATCCTGGAAATGAGCAACTACCAGACCACGCCGGCTTTCCCCTACTTCACCAACACCATTGCCTTCGACCTGACCCGCCTCACGGAAGCTGGCAAAGACGCCGAGCACTGGGACGTGCTCCAGGAACTCGGCGGCGCGGACAAAAGCAAGGCATTCTGATTGCCAAGCGGCGGCCGGCGAGCCACCAGCCGCGCCCGGCAAAAAGTGCATCAGAACGGGTAAAAGGGGTATGGCCGCCGCGGCGGGCCCCCCGGACCTTTGCCTTATCATTTAATCACTTCATTTCCAACAACCCATGAACATCATCACCGGGGCCTCCGGCCACACGGGCGGGGCCATCGCCGAACTTCTACTACAAGCCGGGCAGCCGGTCACCGCCCTTGGGCAGGCGGCCGACAAGCTGGCCGGCCTGGCGAAGCGCGGCGCGAAAACCTTGCCCGGCGACGTGCGCGACCCGCACTTTGCCCGCACGGCCTTTGCCGGGGCCACCGCCGCTTTCGTCATGATTCCTTCCGACTACGCGGCCCCCGACTTTCGGGCCTATCAGAATGCCGTCCTTGACGGGGTCATCGCCGGCCTGCTGGCCAACCAAGTGCCCTACGTGGTCACGCTCAGCACGGTGGGGGCCCACCTCGCCGACGACAGCGGCGTGCTGCTGGGCCTGCACGACATGGAGCAGAAATTCCGCACGCAGTTGCCCGCCGCGAATGTGCTGCACCTGCGCGTGGGGTTGCTCTTTGAGAATAGCTTTTCGTTTCTCCCCGTTATCCAGCATGCGGGAGTGGTAGGCGGCTTTCCCATCCGGGGCGAAATCAAGATTCCGATGGTCGCCACCCAGGACATTGCCGCCGTGGCCGCCCAGCGGTTGCAGGCGCGGGATTTCCAGGGCCACAGCCACGCCTACGTGCTCGGGCCCCGCGACCTCAGCTTTAGCGAGATGGCAACCATTATCGGCCAAGCCCTGGAGCGCCCCGAACTGGTTTGGGTCGATTTCTCGGCCGCCGATGCCAAAGGCGGGCTGCTGCAAGCCGGCTTCAGCCCTAGCGCCGCCGACGCGATGGTGGGCCTGGCGGACTGCGTCAACGACGGCCGCTACTTCACCGGCGACTTGCGCCGCACCCCGCAGAACAGCACGCCCACCTCGTTTGAGGACTTCGTGGGCCAACTGGCGGCGGCTTACAACGGCTAAGGCCGCTTACCCTCTTAGAGGGTGTAGGGAAATAGAAGTGCTATGTACCTTTACGTGATGAACCGTA
>CAXTBA010000129.1:0-2573 GCA_964242665.1 uncultured Hymenobacter sp. | reverse complement strand
AACTACAGCCGGGCCAACGAGTGGCGCGGCGACATCAACGGCCAGCCCGCGCCGGTCGGCACCTACTACTACGTCGTCGTCACGAAGGGCACGCTGGGCCGGTCCTACGCGGGGTCAATTACGATTCTGTATTAATGAAACAACAACACATCTGCTTCTGCGGCATTCTATAAAAAAGTTGAGGGTTGAGAGTTAAAAGTTGAAATTCGGTTCGGCTGGACTTTGCTTTTTAACCCTCAACTTTTAACTCGGTCCAGCTAGGTATTAAGGCACTTACGGTTATGAAAATAAATCTACTTCCGCTGCTGCTTCCGCTGCTACTGCTGGCCACCGCGCCGGCCCTGGGCCAGCAGCAGGCCCAGTACAGCCAGTACATGAACAACAATTACCTTTTGAACCCGGGGGCCACCGGCGTGGAGGATTACATCGACGTCAAGTTCAGCTACCGCACCCAGTGGACGGGGTTGGAAGGGGCCCCTAAGACCTATTACGCCAGCGCCAGCTCCTCGCTGGGCAAGTGGCGCAGCACCCCCAAGCGCACCATCCACGACCGGCACCGGCCGTTTCACGCGGTGGGGGCCCTCTTGTACAACGACGTGACCGGGCCCACGAGCCGGCTCGGGGCCTACGGTTCCTACGCCTGCAACCTGGTGCTGACGAACAAGATTCGGATGGCCCTGGGCGTGTCGGTGGGCATGCAGCAATTTTCCGTCGACGGGGAGCAGTTGCATTTCTTCGACCCCACGACCCGCGCCGCCAGCGCCGCCTCGCGGGTGCTCGACGGCTCGGTGGGCCTGTGGGTGTACAGCCCCGATTTCTACGTCGGGGCATCGAGCGCGCAGCTGCTGGGCAATAAGCTCAACTTTTCCTACGGCCCCAACCAGTTGGACGCGGGCGCGCCCGGCAACTCCCTAAGGCGTCACTACTTCGCCACGGCCGGGGTGCGGGTGAAGCTCGACAAGGACTGGTCGCTGGTGCCGTCGGTGCTGGTCAAGGCCGTCGACCCGGCCCCGCTCTCGGTCGACCTCAACGCCAAGCTCAAGTACCAGGACCTGCTGTGGGTCGGCGCGTCGTGGCGCGCCTTCGACTCGGCCGTGGCGATGGTGGGCCTCAGCTACGAGCAGTTCACGCTGGGTTATTCCTACGATGCGGGCCTCTCCCAGCTGGCCAGCTACCACGGCGGCAGCCACGAGGTGCTGCTGGGTTTGCGTATTAAGAAAAAAGCGCAGGTGGTGTGCACCAACAGATTTTGGTAGGAGTTTTTTAGGAATGGGCCGGAAAAAGCGCCTGGCCTGGCCTGGCCGACCTCAGGTGGCGGGCGGCACGAGGGCCGCCACCACGTGCCGGACCGTGTTGAGGTCCACGGCGGGGCTCGCGCCCAGCTCGTCGGACCAGGTAGCCGCCGGTTCGGCCGCGCCGAAAAGGGCCCGGGTGAAGCGCGGGTACAGCAACTGGGCCAGCAGGCCCTGCGCGAGCGGCTGGCTCGCGTCCTCCGCTACGCCCAGGCGTTCGCTGAGGAAAAGCGCCACCCGCGCCTGCACGTTTTCGAACATGGCTTCGTGCAGGCGCACGGCCCCCTGCGGAAACCGCTCGGCCTCGGTGATGGCCAGCCGGAACAAGCGCAACGGCTTGCTCGACAAGACGGTTTCGAGAAAGCGGCCGCAAAACAGGACGAGGGCTTGCGTGGGGTCGGGGGCGTAGTCGGCGGGCCATTTTAAGTGGTCCAGCTGCAAGTCCAGCACGAGGTCGAATACGGCCAGAAACAGGTCCTCCTTGCGGATGAAGTGGGCATACAGCGTGCGCTTGGTCGTGCCGGCGTGCGCGGCAATGCGGTCCATCGACGCCCGCTCGAAACCGGTTTCCAGGAACACGGCCTTGGCGGCGTGCAGCATATGGGTCCGAAGCTCGGTACCGCGTTTGGCCATTTCTTTAGTATCTACAAAATCCCGGCGATAAGCCGGTTTGGTGCAAAAATCAGGTTTCCTACCGGAATAAGCACCATCCTCTACTGCCACTTATTATTTCCAATGCAACGCTTCACCATTTTTTAGCGAAGAAGCACCAAATATACTATACGGTATAGTATATTTGTCAACTCCTTAACTCATCGCCTTATCACCATGAAAATTGTCGTAACAGGCTCGCTAGGAAACATCAGCGAGCCGCTCACCAAGGAATTAGCCGCCAACGGCCACGCCGTGACGGTTATCAGCCGCACGGCCGACAAGCAAGCCGCCATCGAAGCCCTGGGCGCGAGCGCCGCCATCGGCGCCCTGGAAGATGCGGCGTTTTTGGCCGCCACCTTTGCCGGGGCCGGGGCCGTGTACGCGATGGTGCCGCCCAACATGGCCGCGCCCGACATAATGGCCCACTACCGGAGCGTGGGCCGCAGCTACGCCCACGCCCTTGCGCAGGCGGGCGTGCCGCGGGTGGTGCACCTAAGCAGCTGGGGAGCAGATTTGGACCGGGGCACCGGCTTTATTCTCGGTTCGCACCAGGTCGAAGAACTGTTGAATGAGCTGCCCGGCGTCGCGCTGACGCACCTGCGCCCCGGCTCCTTCTACTACAACCTG
>CAXTBA010000128.1:0-2719 GCA_964242665.1 uncultured Hymenobacter sp. | reverse complement strand
CGATAATGGCGCGGCTATCGGCGTAGACGTAGCCCACGCTGGCGTCGTTGAGCGGCGCGCTGGTCGCGGCCGTCAGGTCGAGGGTTGTGCTGACGCCGGTAGCCACGGGCACCGGCGTGCTGTCGCTGCTCCCCGTGGCGGCGTTGCAGCCGCCCAGGCAGGCCGAAGCCAGGAGGGAAGCCGCGCCAAGCCCGAAGAGCTGCATGAATTCTTTCCGATTCATTTCCAAATTATTTGCCATCGCTAGCAGAAGAAAAAAGGGTGAAATCGTAAAGAGCTGCCGATAGGCTACCTGGTTAAGCACGATGGAGGGCCGCCGGCGTGGCGGGGTCGAGGGGAAGAGACGTGAAGCGGCTTTTACCCCCACGTGCTCCCCTCAGAATTTAAGTTTTTTTGTTGCACATTAGCTAGATTACTGTTAGTCAACTACTTATTTTGTTCAGCAAGCCCGATTAGCGGTTCTAAAAAATCTAGTCCACTAGCCTTCTGAATAATTAAAGAGCCCCGCGTGGGGGTAGGGGCTGGGTTATGCGTCTGGAAAGTGGCAGGTGCGCTGCCTTGGTTTTCTCTATCCATTCCGACTGCTACCCAGCGGACTTCTACTGGCGCTGCTGGGTTGGCGCCCGGCGGCCCCGGCTTTCTGGCCTATGCGTGTGTTGCTGCTTTCCTGCTTGCTGCTGTGGGCACCTTCGGCCGCCGCCTTTTCGGCCCTCGCCCACCAGGCAGTGGTGGATTCGTGCTGGGCTCGAAGCCTGGTGCCGGTGCTGGAAAGGCACTACGTCGGCGCTACCCCCGCCCAGCTGCGCGAGGCCCGCAGCTACGCCTACGGCGGGGCCCTGCTCCAGGACCTGGGCTACTACCCTGGCAATGCGGCGCTCTTTACCGACCTGACCCACTACGTGCGCACGGGCGACTTCGTGCGGGCCCTGCTCGACGAGGCCCGCGACCGCAACGAGCTGGCGTTTGCCCTCGGGGCCCTGGCCCACTACGCGGCCGACGGCGTGGGCCACCCGGCGGGTGCCAACGCCGTCGGCCGATTTGGTCTTCCCGGAGCTGTACCCCCGGTTGGGCACGCCGATTACTTATGCCCAGGCCCCGCACCCGCACGCGCAGGTCGAGTTTGCCTTCGTTCGACGTGGCCCAGGTGCAGGCCGGCCGCTACCGGTCGGAGGACTTTCACGAAACCATTGGGCTGCGGGTGAGCCGGCCGGTGCTGGAGCGCGCCTTTGAGTGCACCTACGGGCTGCGCCTGGGGCAGGTGCTGCCGCACGTGGGGCCCGGCCTGGCCGCCTTCCGGTTTGTAGCAAGTGAGCTGCTGCCGGCGGCCGTGCGCGCCAGCGAGTACGTGCCGGCCGGCCAGCTGCGCCAGTTGCCGGCTTTCGAGCGCCAGCGCTACTACGAGCGCATCAACACCGGCCATTTCCGCCGGGCCGGCGGCCCCCGCCCCGACCACCTGAGCCTGGGAATGCACCTGTTGGTCTGGCTGCGGCCTGCCCTGCCGCGGCTGGGGGTAGCGCCGCTGCTGGCCTTCCGCTCCCTGCCGCCCGCCGCTCAGGCCACTATGCAAGCCAGCTTCGGCGCGTCGCTGGGGCGCTACCAGGCCATGCTGGCCGACCTCGCGGCCCCGCTGCTCAACCTGAACCTGGACACCGGCCAGCCGACACGCGCCGGGGCCTATCCGCTAGTCGACCGCACTTATGCCGGCTAAGTGCAGCGCCTGGCGCGGACCCGGCGCGCCGGGCTAACCGCTGCCGTGCAGCAGGACCTCCGGCTTTTTTATACCTCTGGGCCCCTGCCCAATAGGGGCGAACCAGTGCCCAGCCGACAAACGCGCCAGGCGCTGGCTCAACTAATCGCCGGACTATTGGAAGAGGCTTACTGAACGGCGGCAGTCGAATTATTTATTTGATAATTAATAGTTTATGATAAATAAAGGCTATTTTCTTTCCTAAAGTATAAGCGAGCGTGGGGGTAAAGTAGGTCCCGTGCATCTACCTGCTCAATGGACCAGTTGAGAATCCACTGGTTGTGGCTGCTTCCGGCATCCCTTACCAGCAGCGAGGAAAGCCAAGCTGTTTGAGACATTCAAGCAGGAAAGTCTCACTGTTTTCCCCTCGCTAACCCGTTGTTTTTAAGTCTATTCATTTAATAACAAGCTACTAATGCCTGCGTCTTCTACTACCCAGCTTACCTCGATGCTTACCGCCGCGGCTTTGCTGGTCGCGGTAGTGGCCTGCCAAAAGCAGGCGGACGCGCCCACCCCGTCGAGTACCCAGACCGTACAGGGACTGGCGGCCCTGCCCTTGACGGCCGGGGCCCCCGCCGACAATCCCACGAACCCCGCGAAGGTTGACCTGGGCCGCGCCCTGTACTGGGACCCCATTCTCTCCGGGGGGCGCGACGTGAGCTGCGCCACCTGCCACCACCCGGCCACCGGCTACGCCGACGGGCTCGACCTGGCCATCGGCGAAAACGGCCAGGGTCTCGGGGCGGCTCGCCGTTTTCGGAGTCCCAATACCATTCCCTTTGGCCCGCGCAACAGCTCGACCGTGCTCAATTCGGCTTTCAATGGCTTGACTACTAACGGCGCCGTCGACCCGGCCCTGGCCCCCATGTTCTGGGACAGCCGGGCGCAGTCGCTGGAAACCCAGGCCCTGATGCCCCTGGCCAAGCTGGAAGAGATGCGCGGCCACCAGTACGCCGAAGGCGCGGCCCCCGA
>CAXTBA010000127.1:0-3153 GCA_964242665.1 uncultured Hymenobacter sp. | reverse complement strand
GCTCGGCCACGCCGGCGGGCGTGAGGCCCACGCGGTTTTCGTTGTTTTTAATTTCTTTGGGAACGCCGATAATCATAACGGGGAGGGTGGGAGTGAAGGGGAAAATAAGGACGCGAAAACGCGGTGCGAAGATACGGCCCCAACGGCCGGGGTCCACCCAAAGGTTCGCTACGCAGCGGTTTGCCCATCGGCCACCAGCGCCCCCAAATCGAGGGGGCGGGTGTACATCTGGATGCCGCCCGCCGCGTCGCGGGGCCACTCCGCGCGGGGCCGGTCCCAGTACAACTCCACGCCGTTGCCGTCGGGGTCGTTGAGGTACACGGCTTCCGATACGCCGTGGTCGGCCGCGCCCGTGAGGGGGTAGCCGGCCGCCACCAGCCGGCCCACCACGCGGCCCAAATCGGCGCGCGTGGGGTAGAGGAAGGCGGCGTGGTAGAGGCCCGCCGCGCCCTGGGTGCGGGCCGGGGCCCCGCCCAGGCTGTTCCAGGTGTTCAGCCCGATGTGGTGGTGGTAGCCCCCGGCTCCCAGGAATGCGGCCTGCTCGCCGTAGCGTAGGCTCAGCTCAAACCCCAGCAGGCCCTGGTAAAAGGCCAGGGCCCGGTCGAGGTCAGTCACTTGCAAATGCACGTGCCCCACGCGGGCCTCCGCTGGGGCGGTATAAACGGAGTCATTCATGGTCGGGGCGGGCCGGGCGGCCGGCTTTTCGCCGGCCGCCCGGTAATTACAAGAGCGTTTAGAAAAATAATTCGGCAACAATGCAGCGATTAGCGGGCGGCCGGCGAAAAGCCGGCTGCCCGCCCCGGTACCCGCTGTTTTGAACAGCATTTACGCTGGCTTCTGCAAAATTTGCTCAATCTGGTCCAGCTCGTCGGGGCTGAAGGCCAAGTTGTTGAGGCAGTGCAGCGAATCGGCGAGCTGCTCGGGGCGGCTGGCCCCGACGAGCACCGACGTGACCCGGTCGTCCTTCAACAGCCAGGCCAGGGCCATCTGGGCCAGGCTTTGGTCGCGCTGCCGGGCTATTTCGTTGAGGCTTTGCAGCTGGGCCACCACGGCGGGCGTCACTTGGTCGCGCTGCAAAAAGCCGGTGCTTTTCGCAGCCCGCGAGTCGTCGGGGATACCGCGTAAGTACTTGTCGCTCAGCAGGCCCTGGGCCAGGGGCGAGAACGGGATGCAGCCCACGCCTTCCTCGGCCAGTACTTCGAGCAGGCCCGCCTCGGGGTCGCGCACCAGCATCGAGTACTTGGGCTGGTGGATGAGGCAGGGCGTGCCCATTTCGCGCAGCAACCGAATGGCCGCTTGGGCCAGTGCTGGCGGGTAGTTCGACAGGCCCACGTACAGGGCCTTGCCCTGGCGCACGGCGTGGGCCAGGGCCCCCATGCTCTCTTCCAGGGGCGTGTCGGGGTCGGGCCGGTGGTGGTAGAAAATGTCCACGTACTCCAGGCCCATGCGCTTGAGGCTCTGGTCGAGGCTGGCTAGTAGGTACTTGCGCGAGCCCCATTCGCCGTAGGGGCCGTCCCACATGCCGTAGCCGGCCTTGGTCGAAATGATCAGCTCGTCGCGGTAGGCGGCAAAATCCTGGGCCAGCACCTTCCCAAAGTTCAGTTCGGCCGAGCCGGGGGGCGGGCCGTAGTTGTTGGCCAAATCGAAGTGCGTAATGCCGCGGTCGAAGGCCAGGCGCAGGGTTTGGCGGCCCGTGGCCAGCGCGTCCACGTCGCCAAAGTTGTGCCAAAGGCCGAGCGACAACGCCGGTAGTTTCAGGCCGCTTTGGCCGCACCGGCGGTAGGGCAGGACTTGGTAGCGGTCCGCCGCGGGAAGGTAGTTCGTCATGAAAAAGGGTTATTTAAATGGGACGGCCGTGCCGCTTTCTTTCACCAGGCTTTCGGGGGCCAGGCTGCGCACTACGGTGGCCCGCAAAGTAAGCTTGGCGTCGTCGGTCGCGGCGTTGGAATGCATCGTTACCACGTCGGCCAGCGGCCCGAGCTGGCGCGGCGCGTACACAATGTCCACGGCGGCGCTTTGGCCGGGGGCGATGGGCGTGGGCGGTGTTTTGTAGCCGGCGCAGTAGCAGCTGCTGCTGAGGGCCCCCAGCACGAGCGGGCTCTTGCCGACGTTGCGCACCACGAAATGCGCAGTGAGCTGCTGCCCGGCTTCAAGGCGGCCGAAGTCGTGGTCGGGGCCCTCCAACACGAGGCGGGGCGCGCGGGCCAGCTCGGCCGGGGTGAGGGTTTTTTTCTGCTCCTCCTTCGTAAGCACCGTGCCTTTAATGGTCAATACCTTGTTGCCTTCGGCGGCGTTGCTGCTCACGGTCACGGTTTTGTTGAACACGCCGGGGCGGCCGGCGCTGCTGTACACGGCCCGCACCAGGCCCGACTTGCCGGGCAGCACCGGCGTTTTGGTCCAGTCGGGCGTGGTGCAGCCGCAGCTGGCCTGCACGTTGGCGATGACCACGACCTGGTTGCCGGTATTCTTGAACCGGAACTCGTAGGCCGCCTGCGTACCCTCGGGCACCGACCCAAAATCGTGGAGGTCCTGCTCGAACGTAAGCACGCCCTGGGCCCGGGCGCTGAGGGTGCCGGCCAACAGAGCCAGGGCAAAAAAGTATTTCATAGCAAAAGCACAGAGGGGAGTTAAGCCAACCGCCGGGTGCGGCGCAGCGTACCGGCCCGTGGGTACGACAAATATACACCGACCCCCGCCCCACCGGCTACCCGCGCCCGCTGCCGTATTTTTGTCCTGGCCAACGCCCCCGCTCTTCCCCATCCCACCCACGCACTCCCCTCAATTGCAACCCATGCCCACTGCCGAACTCACCGCCCCGGCCCCCGTGGCCGCCCTGGCCCCGGCCGATTTCCTCCACGACTACCGCCTGGGCTGGGAAAGCCGCCACGCCTCGCTGGCCGGCCGCAAAGAGGTGTTCATGGGCAAGGCCAAATTTGGCATTTTCGGCGATGGGAAAGAGCTGCCCCAACTGGCCATGGCGCGGGTTTTTCAAAACGGCGACTTCCGCGCCGGCTACTACCGCGACCAGACCTTCATGGTGGCCATCGGCGAGCTGACCTGGCAGCAATACTTCGCCCAGCTCTACGCCCACCCCGACGTGGAAGCCGAGCCCTCCACCGCCGGCCGCGCCATGAACGGCCACTTCGGCACCCG
>CAXTBA010000126.1:0-3322 GCA_964242665.1 uncultured Hymenobacter sp. | reverse complement strand
TCAAGTTCGAGGACGAAAAAACCGTGTACGCCGTGGTGCGCGCCGCCGTGAAGCAAAGCCTGGGCCTGCACAACATCGCGCCGTCGCTTGATTTTGAAGGCGATGTGAACTTCGCGCCCATCCGCCCGCTGCGGGCCGGCCGGGCCCCCGTTGGCGCTGATGACCACCTGGCGGCCCCCACGCCCGGGGCCCGGGCCGCCGGCAGCCGAACCGATTTCCAGGCCGAAGCCGCGGCAGTGGCCCGGCGCTCCACGGCCGGGGCCTCGACGGGCTTCGCCAATTTCCGGCCCGACACCCGCACCGATGGCTTTGAGCGCGAGGCCGCGCCGCGCCCCACCGAGCAAACCCGGCGCGACCTCGAAGCTTTTTACCGCGAGCTGGGCCAGCCCGTGCGCCCGCCCGACGACCTCCCCGCCGAGGGCCCCGGACCCGCCGCGCCGGCCAGCTTGCCGCTGGCGTTTCCCAAGGGCCCCGAGGCTGCCCGGCCGCTGCCGGCCCGCGAGGGCGGGGGCCCTGGCCACCGCGCCGTGCAGGTGCAGCAGCGCTACGTGCTGGTGCCGGTGAAGTCGGGCGTGCTGCTGATTGACCAGGAAGCAGCGCGCGAGCGGATCCTTTACGAGCAGTACGCCCAAAGCCTGGAGCGGCCCGACAGCGCTTCGCAGACGCTGCTGTTTCCGCGCACGGTGGGGTTCACGCCGGCCGATTTCGCGGTGCTGCGCGAGCTGACCGAGCCGCTGCACGCACTGGGCTTCCGCTTCGTTGAGTTCGGGCCCAACACCATCGCCGTGGAGGCCGTGCCGGCCGGCATGCCGCCCCAGGCCGAAAAAGAGCTGCTCGAAAGCCTTATCGAGCAGTTCCGCAGTACCGCCGGGCCCCTGCGCCTCGACCGCCGCGAGGCCCTGGCGCGGGCCCTGGCCCGGCGCGTGGCCGCCGGCACCGCCACCGCCCGCCTCCCCGAGGCCGAGCTGAACGCGCTGGCCGACCGGCTGTTTGCCTGCCAGGTGCCCGGCTACACCCCCGACGGCCGCAAAACCCTCGTACTGCTCGACGGCCACCAACTGGCCGATTTCTTCCGCAAATAACGCCGCGCCTGGCCCTGGCCGGGCGCTACTTTTACCTTCATGTTCAACCTCACGCCCACCGTTCGCAACCTGCTCATCGCGAATATTTTATTGCTGGTCATCAGCAGTAACCTGCCCCGGATTCCCTTGGTTGAGTACGGGGCCTTGTTTCCCATCGGCTCGCAGTTCTTCCAGCCGTGGCAGTTCTTGACTTACATGTTTTTGCACGCCGGCTGGGGTCACTTGATCGGTAACATGTTCGGCCTCATCTCGTTCGGGCCCCTGCTGGAACAGCGCTGGGGCGGGCAGCGGTTTTTGCTTTTCTGGCTGATCTGCGGTTTTGGGGCCGGCTTGCTGTACGAAGGCGTGCGCTCCTACGAGCTGCGGCCCCTGGCGGAGCTGCGGCACGACCTCACCCAAAACCCCACCGGCGGCGACTTTGCCGAGCTGGTGCGCACGGCCGAGGGCGATGGCCTCTACGCGGCCGACGACCTGGCCCTGGCCGGGGCCCTCACCCGCAGCCCCAACGATGCCGCGGCCCGGGCCGCTGTTGTCGAGCGCACTCAGACACTATACCAAACCGTGCTGGCCTCGCCCATGCTGGGGGCCTCGGGGGCCCTGTTCGGGGTGTTGTTTGCCTTTGCCTACCTGTTTCCAAACACGGAGCTGATGCTGCTGTTTTTCCCGTTCCCCATCAAAGCCAAATATTTCGTATTCCTGTACGCTGTGTACGAGCTGTACAACGGTGTTCACCGCACGCCCGGCGACAACGTGGCCCACTACGCGCACCTGGGGGGCCTACTTGTCGGCTTTCTGGTGCTCAAGTTTTGGGAGCGGGGCCGCGAGCGGTTTTATTAACTTTAAGCATTCAACCGGCCGGCTCGTCTCTTCAAGGCAGCAAGCCAGGCAAGCTATAAAATCCGCGATTCTATGAGTATTTTCCAAGATGTTCGCACCGCGTTTGACCGCCGCGACAACGCCCTGAACCAACTGCTGTTGCTGAACGTGCTGGTGTTCGCGGCGCTGATTGTGCTGCATGCTGTGCTCACCATCAGTAACGCCGGAGGCTATTACGAGCCCGTGCTACGGCAGTTCGCGCTGTCGTCGTCGCTACCGGTGCTGGCCCGCCACCCTTGGACGATCCTGACCTACGCCTTTACCCACGAGGGTTTTTTCCACATCCTGTTCAACTTGCTGAACCTGTACTGGTTCGGGCAGCTTGTTCGTGAGTACCTGGGCAACCGCCGGCTGGTGAGCCTCTACGTGCTGGGGGCCCTGGCGGGGGCTGCCGTGTTCCTGCTGAGCTACAACTTCTTGCCCGCGTTCCGGCCCGGGCTGGGCGCTTCGGTGGTCGGGGCCTCGGCTTCGGTTACGGCCATCATCGTGGCGGCGGCTACGCTGCTGCCCGACTACACGTTCATGCTCATCCTGTTGGGGCCCGTCAAGATTAAATGGATTGCGCTGGCCGTGGTGCTCATCTCGCTGGCCGGTATCAACGGCGGCAACCCCGGCGGCGAAATTACCCACCTGGGCGGGGCCCTGTTGGGCTTTCTGTTCATCAAGCAGCTCAAGGCCGGCCGCGACATGGGCCGCCCGGTGCAGGCCATCGGCGACTTTGTGAGCAATCTGTTCCAGCGGCGGCCAGCCATGCGCGTCAGCACCGCCCGCCGCCCCGAGCCGGTGACGACCACCTCCGCCAGCAGCGCCAAAAGGCCCGCCGCCCCCGGCCAGCCCCACCCCGACGAAGTGGACTCAATCCTGGAAAAAATCTCGCGCTCCGGCTACGAGAGCCTTTCCAAGGAAGAAAAGCAGAAGCTGTTCCGCGCCAGCCAGCAGTAGGTAGCTAGGCAGAATGTTTGACTCCCCGAAAGCTGGTTCACATTCAAACCAGTAATGGGCTGCGGGACAAAGAACTGGTGAGCTTATTGAGCGGCATTTGCAAGAATTGAAGCAGTTGGATAATTGTACGACTTTCTATCTGGAAATAAACGCCGAACAACTAACCGTTATCGTAGCTACCTAATACAAAAACCCCCGCTGGTACCCAACCAGCGGGGATTTTTATTTTGCACAGTCGAACAGATTTACGCCGCCGCGCTCATCTTGTCCAGCGCGTCCATTACTTCTTTCACGTGGCCGCGCGAGGTCTCGAGCAGAGCTTTTTCTTCTTCGTTGAGCTGCAACTCAATCACGCGCTCCACGCCGTTTTTGCCCAGGATGACCGGGGCCCCCAGGTACACGCCGTTGATGCCGTACTCGCC
>CAXTBA010000125.1:0-3343 GCA_964242665.1 uncultured Hymenobacter sp. | reverse complement strand
AACAACAACTGGCGACTATTCGTACGCCATGGCTGCCTAGTTCAGAATTAGGTAACGCCATCGTGCCGCCCGGGTAAGTTTTTACACCTGGGAGTTCGGCGCGTCGTAAGTAAAAACTAGCCTTCGCAGAGCTGTGATGCGGGGGCGAAACCCAACTGCAGCTAAGGAAATTTCAAAGGCCTGATGTGCGCCCGGAATTCCTCGAAAATCCAAGCATAGATACGCACGTAGAAAGCACGTCGGTCTCCTTGTCTGGACCAGGGTTCGAATCCCTGCAGCTCCACTAAATCCTCGTTCATGCTTCATGGACGGGGATTTTTTATGCATCCGCCCAGCTTTCAGCGGCACTAGCTGCGGTGTTGCTCCTGCCGGCTTGCCGCACGTATCCGGCCGGTTTTGCAGTGCGGCACAGGGGCGCGCCAACGACCAAAACGGGGCAAATTGCTTCGTGCGTACTAGTCCAACCCGCTGGTTTTTAAATTGATCTATTGCGCGGCGAGCCCGGTGCGGCCGTGGGCGTCGAGTAGCTGCTGGATGCGGCGGCGGGCAGCCACTGGCAACGCCAGATCGGCCGGCACTACGGCTTCGGCGGCCGCTTTGGCTTGGCGGGCGATGAACGGGCTCTGGACGGAATAGCGCCGGCAATAGGGGCACAGCCGCAGGTGCGCCCAAAGCTGCGCCCTGGTTTTGAGCGGCAGCCGCTCGTCGACCCGGCGCTCGATGAGCAAGGTGGCTTGCTGACAGTTAAATAGAGGAGACGGAATGCTCATGCAACAGGGGCCTCAGGGGCCCGGAACCAGTTTTTTTCGAGGCAGCGGCGCAGGTGCAGCTTGGCCCGGTGGACGATGACCCAGTAGTTAGACGACGACAGGTTCAGTTCCTGACAGATTTCCTCGGCCGGCAGTTCCTCCACGAAGCGTAGTACGAACACGGCCAAGTGCTGGGGCGACAGCCGTTCCTGGCAGCGCTTGAGAATCTGCCGAAACTCCTGTTGCTCCAGCACCGTGTCGCCGCGGCCCTCGTCGTCGCCCACATTCCAGGGGTTGGGGTACTGTTCCTCGCGCCAATGCCCATCGGCGGGCCGAAAAAACTCGACTTCGGGTGCTTGGTCAGAAGTAAGGTCGAGGGGTACGAAGGGCGAGCGGGCCTGCCGGCGGTAGTGGTCGATGATTTTGCGCTTGAGAATTACGAACAGCCATGTGCGCTCCGAAGCTTGGCCCCGAAACGAGTCCAGTGCTTCGAGCGCACTCACAAAGGTGTCCTGGACCAACTCCTGGGCGGCGGCGGCGTCCATTACCCGGCGCAGCGCAAAGCGATACAACTCGTCACCAAAACGGACCAGCCACTGCTGCGGGTCGGGGAAGGGAGTTGCAGTTTGGGCCATGAAAAAAGTAACGTTGTGGTATAGTTGTACGCATCACGAAATGAAATGCAAGGATATGAAATCGAATACTTATTCAAGGACGTGTGTTCTGTACCAAACTCTCTTATCCGATCAATGGAGTGAAGAACGGCGGTTTTGAGTTCGCTTTCGGTGCGGTAGAAAACGGTGTCGATGACTCCCGGGCGCAGGAACTTGCGCAGCGCTCGACCAGGTTCAGCTTGGGCCAGCAGCGCTGCCAGCGTTTCGGCCAGGAAGGCGGTTTGCGAGGGCCCCGCAATTCACCCGGATGCTGCAAGGACCCACACCACGGCCAGAGCGTAGTGGGGGCCGCCGTTGTTTTTTTGAATGCCTTGCAAGGAAGCGCCGCCTCCCGCGTCTAGCCCCTCAGAAGGCCGGTCTTTTTTCTTCTCACCCTTTGTTTCTTTTCGTTATGCTTCGCATCTTCTTTGCCTTAGTTCCTGCGCTCGCCATTGCTTCGGGCTTTGCCCTGACCACTCACTCAACCATCGCTGTGCGGCCTGCCGCGCCGGCTGCCGCCGGGCGCGTGCCGGTAGTAGTCGAACTGTTTACCTCCGAAGGCTGCTCGTCGTGCCCGGCGGCTGATGCCGCGCTGCGGGACCTGGAAAGGGCCCAGTCGGTGCCCGGCGTCGAGGTTATCGCCTTGGGGCAGCACGTCGACTACTGGAACAACCTGGGCTGGAAGGACCCGTTCTCATCGGCCCAGTTCACCGAGCGTCAGCGCTGGTATGCCCAAGGCTTCAAGGAAGGTAACTACACGCCGCAAGCGGTAGTGAACGGCCGCTACGAGTTCGTGGGCAGCCAAAAAAATACTCTGGCACAAACCGTGGCCCAGGCCGCCCGGGCCCCCCGCGCTGCCGTAGCGCTGGCCCGCGAAGCCGGCAACATCAGCGTGAAAGTCAGCGGTTTGCCTGCCGGTACCAAAGCCGCCAGCGTCGAGCTGGCCCTCACCGAAACCGGTCTTTCCTCGCAAGTGGGCCGGGGCGAAAACTCGGGGCGCCTGCTGCACCATGCCGCTGTGGTGCGCACGCTGCGCGTCCTGGGCACGGTTGGGGCGGACGGCACTTTTACCACTACTGCGCCGCTCAACCTGAGCCCGAGCTGGAAAACCGATAATCTGCGGGCCGTCGTGCTGGTGCAGGAAACCGGTTCGCACTACGTGGTGGGAGTAGCCACCCTGCCGCTGGGTTCAGGGGCCACGGCCAGCAACTAAACCCGCTGGTGCGCTCAGCGTTCATTTTTTTGCATCCCATAAAAGCCCACCTGGCGCAAGTGCCAGGTGGGCTTTTATGGGATGCAAAATAAAAATATGTGCTTACTACCTATCTGCCGAGTTAAGGACGGCCGGTGAACTGATCGGCTATTGCCAACCGCCGCCCACGGCCCGGTACAGCTCGACGGTCGAGTCGAGCTGGGCTTTTTTGATGGCGGCCAACTCTAGCTCGCTCTGTAGGCCGTTGCTTTGGGCGGTGATGACTTCCAGGTAGTTGGCCAGCCCGTTGCTGAAGAGCAACTGGGCGTTGTGGGTGGCTTGGCGTAGGGTGCTGGCCCGCTCGGCCGCGAGCTGCTGCTGCTGGCTGAGCTTATCGAGCTGGACCAGCGCGTCGGATACTTCTTCGACGGCCACTAACACCGACTGTCGGAACCGGAGCACTGTTTGCTCCCGCGCCACCTGGGCCAATTCGTACTCGGTGCGCAGGGCCTGGCGCTGAAATACTGGCTGCGTGAGCCCGCCCGCCACGGCCCCAAACAGTGAAGCCGGCACGTTGAACCAGTTGCTGGATTTAAATGCATTCAGGCCACCCTGTGCCGTAATGGTGAGCGACGGGTACAGGCCGGCTTTGGCAATGCCCACGGCGGCGTTGGCCCGCGCCAGGGCCAGTTCAGCGTATTTCACGTCGGGCCGGCGGCTGAGCAGCGCGGCGGGCACGCCGGCCGGCA
>CAXTBA010000124.1:0-3389 GCA_964242665.1 uncultured Hymenobacter sp. | reverse complement strand
AGGAGAGCGGCAAGAAATTCTACCAGGAGTTTGCCATCATGAGCATGGCCCAGACGCGCGCCATCGGCAAGGCGTACCGCAACATCCTGGCTTGGATCATCCGCGCCGCCGGCTACGAGCCCACCCCGGCCGAAGAAATGGACTACAACACCAACCAGCAAGCCGCCGCCGTAGCTGCGCCGGCCCCGGTAGCCGCCCCTGTGCCCGCCATGCAATTGGTGCCAGCCGATGCGCCCGCCCCGGCCGTTGCCGCGGAAGCAGCCCCCACGGCCCCGGTGCAGTACGCCACCGCTTCGCAGAAAGAAGAAATCATTCGCTTGCTGAACCACCCGGTCATCACCCGCCAAGAAAAGACCAAGATGCTGCTCAACATCAACCGCTTGGACGAAGAGCGCGCCGTGCAGGCCATTGCTAAGCTCGGCAACGCCATCGACGAGCGCGAAAACGGCGGCCAAAAAGCCGCTGCGTAACGGGCGCGGGCGGCCGGCTTTTTCCGCCGGCCGCCCGCTAATCGTTGCGACGGGTTGAAAGACGATTGGGGCCCTCACGGGCCAGTTCAGCGATTACCGGGCAGCCGACGAAAAGCCGGCTGCCCGGCGCGAAAAGCCCGGTGCCGTGAGGTGCCGGGCTTTTTTGCGTGTAATTTCGTCCATGTCCGAACCCGTTGCCCACGCCGCGCCTTTAGAACTGCTGCGGCAGCACTGGGGCCATGCGGCGTTTCGGGCCGGCCAGGCGGAAATCATACAATCGGTGCTGGACGGGCACGACACGCTGGCGCTGCTGCCCACGGGCGGCGGCAAAAGCGTGTGCTTTCAGGTGCCGGCGCTGGCCCGGCCGGGGCTGTGCCTGGTGGTGTCGCCGCTGATTGCCCTGATGAAGGACCAAGTGGACGGCCTGCGCCGCCGGGGCCTGAAAGCCGAAGCCATTTGGTCGGGCATGAGCGCCCAGGAAATCGACCACACGCTCGACAACTGCGTGTACGGCCGCGACGTTAAATTTTTATACGTGAGCCCGGAGCGGCTGCTCACCGACATTTTTCGGGTGCGGGTAGCTAAGATGCCGGTGAGCCTGCTGGCCGTGGACGAGGCGCACTGCGTGTCGCAGTGGGGCTACGATTTCCGGCCGCCCTACCTGCGCATTGCCGAGCTGCGGGGCCTGCTGGCCCCGGGCGTACCGGTGGTGGCCCTCACGGCCACGGCCACCCGGCAGGTGCGCGACGACATCGTGGAAAAGCTGCTGTTCCGGCCCGGCCACGGCGTGTTTCAGCAGAGCTTTCTGCGGCCCAAGCTTTCGTACTCGGTGCTGCATACGGAGGATAAATTGCGCCGGCTGCTGGAGGTGCTGCGCGGCGTGGGCCCCGGCAAAACCGGCATCGTGTACGCCCGCACCCGCCGCCAGACGGAAGACACGGCCACTTACTTGCAGCAAAACCGGCTGCCCGCCGCCGCTTACCACGCCGGTCTGGCCCCCGAGCGCCGCACCAAAGTGCAGCAGGACTGGCTGACGGACAAAACGCGCATCATCGTGGCCACCAACGCCTTCGGGATGGGCATTGACAAGCCCGACGTGCGCGTGGTGGCCCACCTCGACGCGCCCGACACGCTGGAAGCCTATTACCAGGAAGCCGGCCGGGCCGGGCGCGACGGCCTCTACGCCTTCGCCGTGCTGCTGGCGGGCCCCAACGACGGCGCGGAAATGCAGCGCCGCACCGCGCTGGCCTTCCCGCCGCTCGACACGGTGCGGCGCGTGTACCAAGCCCTGGCCAACTACTCGCGCACGGCGGTGGGCGGCGGCGAGCTGGCCCCGTTCGATTTCGACCTGGCGGAGTTCGCCGAAACCTACCGCATCCGGGCCGTGGACGCGCACAATGCCTTGAAAATCTTGCAGCGCGAGGGTTTTGTTCAGTTGAACGAGGCGGTGAACAACCCGGCGCGGGTGCACATCGTGACCAACAATCAGGATTTGTATGCCTTTCAGGTAGCCAATGCGGAGCACGATACGCTAATTAAAGCCTTGCTGCGGCTGCATGGCGGCGAACTATTCGCGGGCTTCCAAACCGTGTCGGAGCAGGGCGTGGCCAACCAGGTGCGGCGCACGCTGGCCGAGGTGCAGCAGCAGCTGCGCTACCTGCACGGGGCCGGCATTTTGCACTACCAGCCCCGGCACGACGCCCCGCAGGCTATGTTCACGACGCCGCGCCACGACGCCGCCAAGCTGCCCCTCGACCAGCGCCGCCTCGAAGCCGGCCGGGCCCTGGCCCAGGAAAAAACCGCCGCCACCATCGCCTACCTGGCCGGTACGCGCTGCCGCCAGCAGCTTTTGCTCGAATATTTTGACGAAGCCGACCCGCCCCGCTGCGGCGTGTGCGACGCGTGCCTGGCCGCCAAAAAAGCCGCCCAGGGCCCCGCCGCCACGGCCGGCCTGCGCCAGCAACTGGTGCAGCGCCTGGCCCAGCAGCCCCAAACGCCCCGCGAAGTGCTGGCCGCTTTCGCCCCCGCCCAAGCCGCCGAGGTGAAGGCCACGCTGCGCGAATTGGTGGACGCCGGGGCCCTGCGCTACGAGGCCGACGGGCAGCTGCGGGTAGCGGAAGCCGGGTAAGCCACCGGCCCCGTGCAACCTAGCGCGCCGGTAGGACAACGGGCAGCGGTCGGTAAGCAATGCCCCACAACGAAGCGGTAACGGCGGTCGGGACCGGTAGAATCCTGCTCGTGTCTCCTTTAATCCTACTCATGTGCCCCTTAACCCTGCTCATGTTCTCTGGAATCCTACTCTTGTCCCCTTTAATCCTACGCACTTCCTCTTTAACCCTACTCTTGCTCTTTGGAATCCTGCGCACGTCCCCTTTAATCCTACTCGGGGGCCCTTTAACCCTGCTCATCGGCTCTAAACCGTCTGCGAGGGCCTCGGAAGGACTAATGCGAGGCTGGCGACGCGCCACGGCATCCGTGGCTGCGGTCGTGGCGGATGCTTTGTCGGGGCTGATACACGCAAAGAGCCGGCGATGAGCGGCCGGGGCCCTCATCGCCGGCTCTTTGCCGGGCGGCGGCTTTACGCCTGGTAGCCCATGATGCCGCCCAGCAAATTGCGCACATTGGCAAAGCCTTGCTGGATGAGGTAGGCCTTGGCTGAGGTGGCGCGGGCCCCGCTTTTGCAATGCACGATGACTTCCTGGCCTTTCAGGTCTTCCAGGTCGTCGAGCTTGGTGGGCAGGGTGTTGAGGGGAATGTTTTGGGTGCCGGGGATGCGGCTTTCCTCGAATTCCCAAGGCTCGCGCACGTCGAGGATGGTGAGGGGTTCGCCGGCCTGCTGGCGCTGCTTGAGCTCGGCGGAAGTGATGTCGGGCATGAGATTCAGGTAAGTGAAGAGTCGGTAAAAAATTGGCGCGGGGC
>CAXTBA010000123.1:0-3544 GCA_964242665.1 uncultured Hymenobacter sp. | reverse complement strand
AATTATGAATTATGAATTATGAATTATGAATTATGAATTATGAATTATGAATTATCTAAGTCTCGACAGCCAACTCAAAACTCATAATTCAAAACTTCCTTAAAGCGCCTTGCGCATCACGTAGTCGTTCATGAAGTAAGGGCCGATGGGCACGTTTTCTTCGCGCTGCCGCGCAAAGCCGCGCCGCTCGTAGAAGCTGATGGCGGGGTTGTAGCGGTTCACGTTCAGGTCGAGGGTACGGCCCCCGGCGCGGCGGGCGGCTTCTTCCACGGCTTCGATGAGGTGCAGGCCCAGGCCCTGGCCCTGTTGGGTGGGCAACACGTAGATTTTGTGTAGCTTGTAGTCGGTGGGCGATGCTTCGCTGGGGCCTCCTTCGGTGGGCGGTTGCGGGCCAAAAGACGCGTAGCCGGCCGGCTGCCCGTCCACGTAAGCCAGCAGAAACGTGTGGTGCTGCTCGGTCATCTGGCGCTTGAGGGCGGCGGGCGTGTAAATGACGCGGTACATGTACTCCATCTGCTCGCGCGAGAGGATGAAGCGGTAAGTCGGCTCCCAGGTGCCCTCGGCCAGCTGGATGATGGTGGGAATGTCGTGGAGGGTGGCGGGCACAATGCGCGGCGGCGCGGGCAGGGTGTTCATAAGGCGAAGCAAAACGCGAAATTGGGGCGAAAAAAATCAAAACTTGCCCGCTTTTTGTACGGGATGGCCGTTTTCAACGTTTCCTGTGCTCAGGTGCCGCTCCGTGCGCCGTTCTTGTCATGACTTACTTCCTGAAATTGACCCTGTCCCTGGCCGGCCTGCTGCTGGCCGCCCAGGCCCCCGCTCGCGCCCAAACCGCCACCGTGGCCGATAGCCTGCGCCGGGCCGGCGAGCTGGTGGGCAGCCGCCCCAGCGCGGGCCGCCCGGCCCACTCGGCCCGCGCCACGGCAGCGGTTCCTACGCCCACCGCTCGCCTACTGGGGGCCAGCGCCGACCCGGCCCACGCCAGCGCCGCCGACCTGCCCGGCCTCTACGAGCACTTCATCGACGCGTGCCAGGAGCAGCGCCGCCAGTGGAGCGAAGGCGAATGGAGCGCCGCCGCCGCCGTGCTGGCCCAGCTCAACCGGCGCTACGAGCAGGTGCGCACCGAGCTCTCCATTCAGGAGCGCCTGAACATTCGCTCGGCCCAGGCCGAGTTCCATACCCTGCAAGGGGCCCGCAAAGTGAAGGAGCGCCTCGGTAGCTAAGGGGCACCTGGGGCCCTACCTTTGGGCCTCGCAATTTTTGCCCAGTAAGTTTAGCGCAAGCGTATATGCACATTGCCATTGTCGGCAACATTGGAGCCGGCAAAACCACCCTGGCCCACAAGCTGGCCCACCATTTCCGCTGGGAAGTGTTCCTGGAGGACGTGGACGACAACCCGTACCTCAAGGATTTTTACCACGACATGCCCCGTTGGGCGTTTCACCTCCAGGTGTATTTCCTGAACGGGCGCTTCCGCCAGACGCAGCGCATCAAAGAGTTGACGCGGGCGGGCAAGGGTGTGGTGCAGGACCGCACCATTTACGAAGACGCCCACATTTTCGCGGCCAACCTGCACGAATCGGGCCTGCTGGCCACCCGCGACTACGAGAATTACCGGGGCCTGTTCGACTCAATGGTCAGCCTCGTAGAGCCGCCCGACCTGCTGCTCTACCTGCGCGCCGACCTCTCCAAGCTCATCCGCCAGATTGAGCAGCGCGGCCGCGAGTACGAGAACAGCATCAGCATCGAATACCTCAAAAACCTCAACGAGCACTACGAAAAGTGGATTGCCGCCTACCCCGACCGCCACCTCATCGTCGACGTGAGCGAGCTGGACTACGTGCGCAACCCCGAAGACCTGGGCACCGTCATCGAGCGCATCAACGCGACGTTGTTCGGGCTGTTTTAGGAGTGGGGAGGCGTGGGGGCCCGTTGTCCTTGCGAGGAGGAACGACGAAGCAATCTTTCCTTCGGCTTGCTTCGTCCATCAAAGCCCGTGCACACCGAAGGAGAGATTGCCGCGCTCCACTTCGTTACGCTCGCAATGACAACCGGGGCCCGTAAGCCCCACCCACCGCTCACCCATTCGGTTCCAGGGCGTCGTTGAAGAATTCGACCAGCGGCCGGGCCGCCGCGATGCCGGCCACGGCCTCAGCGACGAAGCCAGGGCCCTGCACCTGCTCATCGGAAAAAAACCGCACCGCACCGAAGCTCTTGAGCTGGAGCCAGGCCAAATCGGGATGGTCGGCCGGGTAGCCTTTGGGCGGGCGCACCAGCCGTTCGCCATCCGTAGCAAGGCCGTTGGGGAAGTGGCGCAGCAGCGCCGGGGCCTGCCGCAGCCGGTGAAACGCGTCGGCGTTGTAGTGGATTTCCTGGCGGAGGGCCCCCAGCCCGGCCGGCGTGGCGTTGAAAAACCCCGCTCGCAGCGACGACAACCCGCCCGGCTGCACGCCCAGGTAGTAGCCGGCGCGGGCCGCGTGGCGGCCGCCTTGCAGCAAGCCCGCGCCCATGCGCCGCTTGTACGGCTCGGGGTCTCGGTGGCCACGGTCGTTTTTGTGCAGCCGGAACATGACGTCGGCCGGGGTGAGGGCGGCCAGCGACGGATCGGTTTTGGCCGTTTCGGCCAGCACCTGACCGATAAGCTTGGTAAAAGCATCCCGGGCCCGCTGGTAGTCGGGGCGGTGCGCGGCCATCCAGGGCGTGTTGTTGTTGGCGGCGAGACGGCGCAGGAAATCCAGCAAATAATCCATTTTTTAGCTATTATCTATTAGCTGCTAGCTGTTGGCTTTCTGGCTTATACTTCGATGAGCAGTAGCTACCACATGCATTTTGAGTGGCTGCTTTAGCTTCCAAGAGGTACTTCGCACAGCAGAAGCTAACAGCCAGCAGCTGATAGCTAACAGCTAAATGGCGCGGCGGCGCAGCACCGTGAGGGCGTCGCCCACGCGCAGGCGGCCGTGGCCGGGGCCGGTTACGTTCTGGCCGAAAAGGGGCGCGCCGTCGGCTTTGCGGTAAGTGGCCAGGGTGCGCAGGGGCTCGCCGTGCGGGGTTTTTACGGCGGTTTGCTGGTCGATGGTCGTCAGCACGCAGCGGCCGCAGCCGCGCACGGCCCGGAAGGACACGTCGCCGATTTGAAACTCGGCCCAGGTGTCGTCGTCGTAGGCAGGGCCCCCGGCGAACACCAGGTTGGGCCGGAAACGGTTCATCGGCACCGGAGCGGGCAGGCGTTGGTTGAGGTCGGCTAGGGCCGCTTCGCCGATGAGCAGGAACGGGTATTCGTCGGCAAAGCTGGCCAGCTGGCCTTCGGGGTTTAGCGCGGGCTCCACGTCGCGCCGCACCCAGTCGGACATGTACACGAGCCGAATTTCACGGCCCAGGGCCGTGCTCAGCCATTCGTCGGCCGCCGCCTCGCCGCGCCAGGCCCACACCAAATCATCCCAGATGGTGACGAACGCCGTGCGCTCGGGCGTGGCTTCAAACGGAATGTAGAGCGGCAGCAGCTCCGGTCGCTGGCGGTGCGTGAGCAGCCAGCCGTTGTGGGCCG
>CAXTBA010000122.1:0-3661 GCA_964242665.1 uncultured Hymenobacter sp. | reverse complement strand
TCGCCGCCTTTACTCAGCTCGATGCTCCGGCCGCCAGCCAGCTCACGCAGCAGCGACTAAGCTGGCAGCCCAGCCAGCCCGGCCTACTGGCGGACCTGGCGCAGGGGCACTATTTCGAGGGTTAAACCGGGCAGCAGCGGTCGAAGGGTTGCGGCTAATGGGCGGTAGCCGGTTTTGCGGCAGCCCTAACCTTTTGCGCCAGGCCAATCGCCCTGCGCCTGCTGGCGCAGCACCAGGGGAGACCTGTCAATACCACCGAAGCCCTACAGGATAAGCTGATTCCAGAAGATGACTTGCCCCGCCCGCTGGCGCACGAGCCGAATGCCGCCGTCCTGCGAAACGATGATGGCCTGGCAGCCCGCTTCGGCCTGGCAGAGCCGGTAGGCGGCGCGGTGGCGGGTGCCGCCGCTGTCGGCCGCTTCCGCCTGCAACTGCCCGCCCTCGGCATCGCGGGCGCGGTACACGACGGGCGTGGCTGGGGCCGGGGCGGCAATTTCTACCCCGAAGCCCAACAGGCCGAACTGCTTGTCGAGGACCAAGGCGCCATCGACGGCCATCAGGTCAGCCAGTAAGTCGGCAAACTGCGCCAGCTCCGCGTGGAGCTGCTGTAGCTCGCCATCCGTAGAGAGGCGGTAGGCGGCCCAGCTGCGGATGCCCAGCGTGGTGCTACGGGCCACGAGGCGGGTGAGCAGGTTCCAGTAGCGCGCGCCGAAGTCGTTGTGCTGCACCCCGTACTTGGGCCGCAGCCGCCCCGCCGGGCCCACCAGCCGCGGCGCGTCGGCGCGGGGCACCAATACCAGCATGCCGCCGTGGCCCTGGGCCCGCACCCGGGCCAGGCAGCGATGCAAACAGTAGCTGCCCAAGGAGCGGGCCAACTCCCAGCCGGCGCTAGCCGGCCCCGGAGCCGGGCCGCTGGCCGCTGCCTCCTCCGCGAAACCGCTAAGCCAGCCGAGGGGAAATTCCCGCCCGCCGTAGTCGCCCACTTGCCCCTGCTGCAACACCAGCACCGGCTGCGCCCCGCAGAAGAACGCGAGGCGGCCCGGCCCCGCCACCTGCATAAACAAGGCCGGGGACAATAGCGCGGTATCGTGCGGCGCGTCGATGTGGTCCCAGGGGCGGGTGGCGAAGGCCAGGCCCTGAATTACTAAGTCACCCGTCGGCGCGGCCTCGACGGCAAGCAGGGTGCCGGGGCGCTGCGTGGTCGGACTAAGGCGACGCAGCTCCTGGGCCGTGTAGGGGCGCGGCGCGCTAAAGGCGAGGAGCTGATAAGCGGCCGTTGCCTCGGGCGTCGGGGGCGGCTGGTCGGGCGGGAGCGCGGGCCCGGGCCGTAGCAGCAGGTGGCATTGCACGGGGCGGTCTTCCTCGCGCAGCAGGCTGGCCTGGTAGGCCCCCGCAATAAAGCCGGTGAGCTCCGCCAGTTCCGGCAGTGGCAGGCCGTGGGCGGGCCACTGCCGACGTAGCGTGGCGGCCACCTCGGGCGGGTAGGCATACGTTTCCAGCACAGCAGGGGGGGGGGTAACGGAAGGGGGAGATAACGATATGTTAATGAGATGTTTGCGAGCCAGCTGTATTGTCGGAGGGGGTGGCAAATAAGGCCGGAAACGTCTGCTGATTATTTTCTCCGTGCATGAGTTCCAGCAATTGCTGGGTTTCCTCCGCTACGACGGCTACCCGTTGGCGCATCTTTTCTTCGTACGTAGCCAGCGCCTTCTCAAGGGTGGCGCAGGCCGTATCGCCCAGTGCCTCGGCTAAGTCCAGCGCGTCGGCCATCGCCTGGTTGACGCCTTCCCCGTTGGGCGGCATCGTGTGGGCCGCATCGCCCAGCAGGGTGAGGTTGGCGCGCGCCGGCCAGGGCTGGTCCAGCGGAACGTAGTAGGACGGGCGGGGCACCACGGTTAGGCCCTCGCTGGCAACTAGCTGCTGCCACTTCGGGCTCCAGGTGCTGAATTCCTGCGCGAACCACGCGGCTACCGCCGCCTGACTGGTCCAGTCGATGCCCGAGGTCGTCACCCAGTCTTCGGGTTTTTTCGCCCATATCCAAAAATTAAGCGCCCCGTCCCCTTTGGTCAGGAAGCTGATGGTTTGGCCGTTTTCCACCGCCGAGAGGCTGCCGCCTTGCATGAGTTGCCATAACGCTGGCACCTGTTGCACCGCGTGAGGGAGCGTGCCTTCCACGAGGGTCACGCCGGCGTAGCGTGGCCGCGCAGCCGTTGCGTATTGCCGCACTTTGGAGTGAGCGCCGTCGGCCGCTACCACTACGTCGGCATATGCTTGGCTACCATTTTTAAATTGGATTTGCCACCCGGCGCCGGCCGGTTGCAGGGCGATGAAGCGAGCGTTCCAAACCACGGTTTCCGTCCGCAGCGAGGCCACGAGCAGGTCACGCAACGGGCCGCGGTCGATTTCTGGCCGGAAGTGCGTATCCCCAAAGTTTTGGTCCTGCTTGTCGGCATGTTGGTCCAAGAGCACTTCCAGTTGGCCGTTGACGACGACCATAGCGTCCGCGCCGGGGCGATAGTAGTGTTTAAACTCCTCTAGCAAGCCCGCGGCGGTTAGGGCTTTGAGCCCCGTATCGTGGTGCAAGTCCAGGGCCGAGCCCTGTGGCCGCACTTGGGGCGAGGCGTCGCGTTCGTAGACGGTCACGTCGACGCCCTGCTGCTGCTGCAGGAGCCGGGCCAGGGTTAAGCCGCCGGGGCCACCGCCGATGATGGCCACTTTTTTATTTTGTAAGAGCATGGGTGTTGCGCAGTAACTTCTAGTTGACAGAACAAAATTGCGGCTATCTTCAGGGACAAAATAGCCTTAAATGCTCTGAAAATAGTCGAAAATGAAAATAGCCGTAACCGACACCGGTTCAGGTATTGCCCGGCAATTGGCCCAGGCCCTCGGGGCCACCGTTCGGGGCCGTTTTGTTGAGTTGCCGGCCAGCAAAGGCGGTGGGTACCTCACGGGCTTTGCCTGGGGGAGTGAGTTGCGCATGATGGTGCGGCACTACTACCTGCACGAGGAGGTGCGCCTCGAAACCACCGACGTAGCGGAACGGCCGGAAGAGTGTGGTGTTTTTGCTGCGCGGCATTTTTCCCCCGGCGGTTCAGGCGTCCGCCCAGGTAGTGCCGGAACCCGCCAGCGTGTTTATCTGCCAGCACGCAGCGTCTTCGGTCATTGACATGCCGGCCAACACGCTGTTCAACAGCGTAACCATTGCTGTTGCCCGGCCCTACCTGCGGCGACTGTTCGGGGAGATACCGCACCCGCTGGTGACCAGCCTGCTGGCAGCTACCGACACGTTTGCGTTTGAAACCGGTATTTCCCCCGCAATCATCAAAACTGCCAGCGACCTGCTGCAGCCGGCGGTGCCGGAAAGCCTGGCCAGCCCTTATTACAAGCTTAAATGCGAAGAGCTACTCTGCCACACGGTGGCCCTGTTGCTGCAGCGCGAGGCCGTCCCCCCGAGCAAGGTGCATCTGGACGACCTCAAAGCCGTCTACGCCGTCAAGCTACGCCTGCAGGCACCCGCGGGGGAAGTCCCTCCTATTGCGGACCTGGCCCGGGAGGCCCGCATGAGCGAACCCAAGCTGCGGAAACTATTCAAGCAGACCTTTGGCCAGGTGTATAGTCCCAAGGTAAGCTGGGTCGGGTCTTGGGTAAAGATAGTCGGGTT
>CAXTBA010000121.1:0-3715 GCA_964242665.1 uncultured Hymenobacter sp. | reverse complement strand
GCTCGTTCATTTTCCTGGGCACCACCGGCGTGGGCAAAACCGAGCTGGCCAAGGCCCTGGCCGAGTACTTGTTCAACGACGAAAACGCCATGGTGCGCATCGACATGAGCGAGTATCAGGAGCGTCACGCCACCTCGCGCCTGATAGGCGCGCCTCCCGGCTACGTGGGCTACGACGAAGGCGGCCAACTCACGGAGGCGGTGCGCCGCAAGCCCTACTCGGTGGTGCTGCTCGATGAAATCGAGAAAGCGCACCCCGACGTGTTCAACATCCTGCTGCAAGTGCTCGACGACGGCCGCCTCACCGACAACAAAGGCCGGGTGGCGAACTTCAAGAATACTATCATCATCATGACCTCGAACACCGGGGCCGACATCATCCAGAAGAACTTCAAGGACCTCAACGAGTTCAACCACGAGGAGGTCGTCGACCGCACCCGCGACGAAGTGATGGAGCGCCTCAAGCAGCACATGCGCCCCGAGTTCCTGAACCGCATCGACGAAATCGTGATGTTCCAGCCCCTCAAGCGCAAGGAAATCCGCCGCATCGTGGACATTCAGTTCCGGCAAATCCAGCACCGCCTGGCCGAGGCCGGCATCCAGTTCGAAGCCACCAGCGAAGTGCTCGATTACCTGGGCGAATCCGGGTTCGACCCCCAGTTCGGCGCCCGCCCGCTCAAGCGCGTGTTGCAGCGCGTGATTCTGAACGAGCTGTCGAAGGACATTCTCTCGGGCCGCGTGAGCAAAGATGCCGTGGTGGAGGCCGTGCTGGAAGACGGCGCGGTGAAGTTTGAGAACGTAGAAATGCCGGCGGTGTAATTCGTTGGAGTTGCGAATGGAAAATCCCCGTCAGTGTAGTGCTGGCGGGGCTTTTTATTGCTTGCTGAAACAAGTATTTACTATTTATCTCTAGCTTGTAGCAATAAATACTCTCCTTTACTGGGCGTCAGCATTAACAGTCTCTGCGTTTATGTTGCTCTCGGAAAATTTGCCGCCAAAAGTTCAGGCAGTTAGCCTGCATGCTTATTCATTATCAAGTTCGATTTGGATACCCGTTGATACCGTCAGTATTCGTGAATCAGCTCCGCTTAAAATAAGATTGAAGGAGCCCGCCTGCTTTGTAGTTCAACTTGAACAAGCACTTACTAAACGTGACACAATTCCTTTGGCAACTTTCAAAGGCAGTTTTGGGCGCTTTTGGTTTCAAGTGTCATATCGGGATGGTACTGTTCGCTCTATTTATTTAGCTCAAGGGAGTTCATTGCTAATTGGTAGGAGATTATACAAGCTGGATAATGAATTGAAAAATGTTATTCGGGAATACATTCCCGCCAAAGATGAATACTTGCCAGTGCGGAATAAGAAATAGACTGATTCAGAAACGCCCGCTACCTGCGCAGCAGCCCCGGCGGCGGGCCGCGCCGGGAGAGGCAGGATAGCAGTTAAAGTGGCGAATAACTCAGGCACCTTCCTAAGTTTTTGGGCCATTATAACCACGCTGGGCCACTGCTGCTGCGAGTCCACCGACAATATTTCGCAAGGCGCTTTGGCCAATTGCATGAGTACATCCGCTGCCTGCTGCCACCTCGTCTTTCTGCCCGGCCGCGTAGAACTCGCATCAGGAGCATAGCCTCACAAACGCTCGTGTTATTTGCTGCTGCGGCCCGGGTCCAATGGTTTCTAGCTTTGCCTCATGGGCTCCGTCTTTCAAACCTACCTGCACTTAGGGTTTCTGCACATTTGCAGCCCGCGCGCCACCGACCACCTCACGTTTTTGCTGGCTTTGTGCGCGCCCTACGTGCTGGCCGACTGGCGGCGGGTGCTGGCGCTGGTCACCAGTTTCACGGTGGGGCACTCGCTCACGCTGGCGCTGGCCACGCTGCGCATCGTCACATTTCCCCCGGCTATTATCGAGGCCCTGATTCCGGTCACCATTATGGTCACGGCGGTTTTTAACCTGGCACGGGCCGGGCGGCCAAGCCGGGTTGAGCCCCTGCGCGGGGCCCCGGGAGCGGCGCTGTGGGCAGCCCCCAACGCGCTGGCCGCCGCTTTCGGTTTGATTCACGGATTAGGGTTTTCCAACTACCTGCGCGCGCTACTGGGCCAGCAAAGCCGTCCGGTGGCAGAGCTGCTGGCCTTTAATGTGGGCGTGGAACTCGGGCAGATGGTCATTGTGAGCGTGATTTTGCTGCTGGGGGCCCTGCTGTTGCGCGGTTTCGGGGTGGGGCGGCGCGACTGGGTAGTGGCTGTGAGTGGCGCGGCGCTGGGCATCGCGCTGCTGCTGCTGTTACAGCAACAATATGCTTAATTCCCGAAATAATTTTCTGTTGTTGAGGGCCCTGCAACTTGATGGCGTAATTTGCCGCCTTTAATTAGTCTGGCTTCCTTACTACCTATCTTGTTGAAAACTACTCCCCGGTTCATGCCTCGTCTTTCCTTCCTTAAAGCCGCGCTGCTGTTGCTAGCCGCTCCGGCGGCGCACGCGCAGCTCACCAACTCCGGCACCGACAAGTTCGCACAGCTCGAAACGCTGCTGCCCACGCCCAACAGCTACCGCACCGCCAGCGGGGCCCCCGGCCCCAGCTACTGGCAGCAGCGCGCCGACTACAGCATCGCCGTGACGCTTGACGACGCCAAACAGGCCATTTCGGGCCGCGAAACCATCACCTACACCAACCTCTCGCCCGATACGCTGCCTTACTTGTGGGTGCAGCTCGACCAGAACATCCTCGACAAAAACTCCATCACCACCGCCACGCAGGTAGCCGCGCTCGACACGCGGGTGGCGTTCCAGGCCGTGGACAACATGGTGCAGCGCGACTTCGATGGCGGGTTCAAGATTGAGGCCGTGACCGGCGCGGACGGCAAGGCCCTGGCCCACGTCATCAACCACACTATGATGCGGGTGGACTTGCCCCGGCCGCTGGGCCCCAAGCAGTCGGTGTCGCTCAAAATTAACTGGCGCTACAACATCAACGACCAGTTGAAAATCAACGAGCGCAGCGGCTACGAATTCTTTCCGCAGGACAAAAACTACCTCTACGAAATCGCGCAGTTTTACCCGCGCATGGCCGTGTACTCGGACTTCCAGGGCTGGCAGAACAAGCAGTTTTTGGGCAACGGCGAGTTTGCGTTGCCTTTCGGCGACTACCGCGTGAGCATCACCGCGCCCGCCGACCACATCGTGGGGGCCACCGGTACGCTCCAAAACCCTGCACAGGTGCTGAGCAGCGCCCAGCAGGCCCGCCTGCGGCAGGCCGTGGGGGCCCGGAAACCGGTGCTCATCGTGAGCCAGGACGAGGCCGTGAAGAGCGAAAGCGGCCACGCCACTGGCACCAAAACCTGGATTTTCGCCGCCAAAAACGTGCGCGACTTTGCCTGGTGCAGCTCGCGCAAGTTCATCTGGGACGCCATGGGCATCAAGGAAGAAGGCAAGCCGGTGATGTGCATGAGCTATTATCCCAAAGAAGGCAACCCGCTGTGGGGCAAGTACTCCACCGAAGTCGTGGCCCACACCATCAAGACGTATTCCAAGTTCACCATTCCGTACCAGTACCCGGTGGCCATTTCGGTGCACGGGCCCGTGGGCGGCATGGAGTACCCGATGCTGTGCTTCAACGGCGGGCGGCCCGAGGCCGACGGCACGTACTCGGCCGACCGTAAATACGGGATGATTTCGGTGATTATCCACGAAGTGGGCCACAACTTCTTCCCGA
>CAXTBA010000120.1:0-3966 GCA_964242665.1 uncultured Hymenobacter sp. | reverse complement strand
GCGCCAAACGAACAATATCGAAACCTGACGATTAAGTTATCCTACACCCTCTAAGCAAGCTGCCAAGCGCTTCCTACTGCTGGCCTGAACCCGCAAACGCTACCTGGCTGAGCGCGGCCAGCAGGGCCGCCTGCGGGGCGGCGGGCCGCTCGACGGTGCGCCAGGCGATGTAGCCATCGGGCCGCACCAGCGAGGCCCCACCCGCGCCCAGGCCGAAGGCGGTCGGCAGGGCCCCCGGCTCTGCCGGCCCGATGTCCGCGCCGAAGCGCACGCACGTTAGGTTCAGGCCCAGTTGCGCGGCTACCCGTGCGGCGGCGGAAACCCAGGCCGCGTCGTTGGCCAGCAGCACCCAGCCGGGCTGGAACAGGTCGAGGGTGGAGAGCCGCTTGCCGTGGCGGGTTATCCACAGGTGCGGAGCCCGTGTACCGGGCTGGCCGGCCCACTGGTCGGGCCGCTCGGCAGGGGGCAGCTCGGGGCCGGCTCCTAGCACGGCTGCCGAGTCGCTGAGGAGTGGCTCCTTGGGCATATCGGCCGGCACGTAGGCTGCGTAGTCGGGGCGGGCGAAGGTTTGCTGGTAGCGCACCCAGGCCACCGGCCGCCGCTCGGCATTGTAGGTAGCCAGCAGGCCGGGCGCGGTGCGCCCGGCGAGCACCGCCGCCAGCTTTCAGGCCAGGTTGTGAGCATCCTGAATGCCGGTGTTGGCCCCGAAGCCGCGGGCCCGCTCGCGTAGCAGGGGCTCCAGTTTATCCTGCGCAATGGAGGCACCCAGGCAGGGCGAGTAGTCGGTGAAGTCCACGGGCGGCTGCTTCGCGGCCGGACCTTGCTCGGGGGTCCACGGGGTTTCTTCGTGCCACTTGCCGGCCAAGCTCTCCACAGTGGCCCGGCGCAGGCGGAAGGTGGCGGGAGCTTGCGGAATCTTATCGGCCAGCCCCACGGCACGAAACAGCTCCAGGGTGCGGGCGGTGTAGCCAATGGCGCGGGGGTGTAGCGAGCTGCCCTGGTGGCGCTCCACCACTACAGTGGGCACGCCCTGATACCCTAAAAACACGGCGGCCGACAAGCCCACGAGTGAGCCGCCGATGATAAGCACGGGAATAGATGCGTCGGCTGCGCCGGCTGGCCGGGCGGCAGCGGGCGATTGTTGCGGAAGGGTTGCCATGAGTAAGAAATGAGTTGGTCAGGCAAAATTCCTGCTTAAAACTTGCTTAAAATAACCTGCTACGTCATAAAAACAGTCGCATCCAACCAAGCTGTTGGCCGGCTCACGTCTGGTGGGCGGCCTGGTACTTTTTGGGAGTCAGGCCGTATTGCTGCGCAAACAGCCGGGCAAAATGGCTTAGGTTGGTAAAGCCCAGCCCGTAGTCGACTTCCGCCACCGAGTGGGTCGGCAGCTGGTGGGCCGCTTCTTCGAGCCGGGCCTGCTGGTAGTACTGGTAGGGGCTGGTGCCGAACACCTGGCGGAAGAGTTGCCGCAGGGTGGTTCGCTCAGGCCCGCCGCCTGGGCCAGCCTGGCTAGGCTGGGCGGCGGGCCCAGGGTGGCCAGCCGGGCGCCGCGCACCCGGAAAATCTTTTCCACGTCGGCCGGGTGCAGGGGCCGGGTGGGGCCGGCCGGGCGGGTGGCCAGTTCCCGCAGCAGCCAGTAGAGCAGCTCCTGGCACTTGATTTTGTAGAAAAAGGCTTCCAGCAAGTGCGCGGGCTGCGGGGCTGTTACCTGGCGCAGCACGGCCTGGAGTCAACAGCATGTCGAGAGCCAGGGGGTGGGGGCTGGCCAGTACGGCCGGCAGCTCCACTCCGGGGTCAGGCAGCCAACTGGCCAGCAGTACCTTATCAATGGCCAGCGCCACGATAAAAATGGGGGTTTGCGCCGGCAGCGTAGTAGTGAGGCCGACGGTGGAGGAGGTAACCTGGGCCGAGGACGGGTGCAGGCCGGTCGCCAGGGTGGGGTCGAAGGCATAGAACGAGATGAGCAGCTTCTCGGGCTGCGTTTCGCCGGCCAGCCGTGGCAGCACCAGCTCCTGCCGCAAGGAGTAGTGGTGAATGGCCAGCAGCAATCCCGGCTCGGGGGCCAGCAGGCGAATAAAGCCGGTGCCGAGGCTGGCGGGCAAGTGCCACGTGCCCCGCTCGTCGGGCTGCGCACCGGCAGCGGCGGCCAAGTCAAAAAGCACGCGCAAGCCGGTAGCGGCCGGTTCAGCGGGAGGGGGCATGGCGTTAAAGGCTCCGTCATGCAGGAACACGTCAACGAAGCGGTGCGGGCCCACTTGGCCCGGCTGGGCCCCCGTGAGTCGCTGCCCGCTGCCCGGTTAAGCAAAGAGCTGCAAAAAAAACGTAAAGTTGCGTAAAAGCTTGAACAAGAAGAAGCAACGTAGTCTAAAAAAGTATAAAATTAAAAATTTACAAAGTTTATACTTTTTTGAGCTTTTTTTAAGACCTTATGATCTTATGATCAGTACCTGCTGCTTCCTCTATATTTCTAGTACAAAACCCTGGCTGAGGTATATTCACCCGCTACCACAAACGGAAAGTATTGCGGCGCCAGACGGCCGAGCTTGTCCGCGACCGGTATCCCATTTCAGTGTTGGAAAGCGCCATCCACGAGAGCATTGCATTGAGCGAGGCCCCGCACGCCGGATTAAACATCTTTTCCTACGCCCCCGCGAGTGCGGGGGTCAGCAATTACCAAGCGTTGGTCACCGGAATCCTAAGCCGATAAGCCTTCGTCCCATGGCCAAGTCATTCGAGCAGCTCACGGCCTTTGGTCGTGGCGTCCCCGCCAAACCGCTGTCGGAGCCGGATTTCTTTGACCTGACGGCGGGACCCGAGGCGCCCACCAGTTCGCCGCCCGAAGTCAATGCCGAGCCGGAGTCCCGGGCGGACCCGGGCAGCGGGGGCGATGGGGGCGGTAGCACCCATAACGCAGGTGTAAAAAAGGCCTTCGTTGCCGGTAACCCGGGTTTCCCAGTTAAGAGCAGTGACCGGGTGGTCACCGATAGCCCGGAGTTACCGGCGCCCCCGCGCGGCCGACCCTACCTACGCGAGGAGGAAGCGTGCGGCAAACCTTCGTGCTGGGCCGGGACCACCTGGAGCAGTTGCGCGATTACGTTCACACTCGCCGGGCAGGGGGCGATTATACCTATTCGCAAAAGCAGGCGATGCAAGAGGCCTTGGGCTTGCTCTTCACCCGCCAGGGACCCGTTGGACCTTGGCCAAGTCAGGCGCGCAAACGGGAACAGCAACACCGGGCGCGCACCAAAGAGGGTCGCTAATTACGCGGCGCCAGAGACTGGCCAGGGGTTTAGTGAATGATTAAATTTTTTGGCCCAAATTCTAGCCGGAGAAGCCCCAGGTACTACGAACGGCTATCCAAAGCAGAGTTTACGCCCAAAAAAAAACGGGGGCCACAGCGGGCAGTATTTGCTGGGTCCCGTTTGCTTGGATGATTTGGGGAAATACCGCAAGAAGCCGAGAGGTGTTCTTGCGAATTAAGGTTGGAAAGGTAAAATGACAGCGGTACATGTCAAGATAAACAGCAATATACCAGCAGGATACATAGTATAAATGCTGGAGAAATCGATAATAGCGCGCCGGTAACCATCGCGCCCAGGCAAGGAAAACAATATATTAGAGTTTTATAAGAATAGTATAATTTTTTGAACCCCGCGTAGTTCCTAGTAGATGCAACTGACGAACGGCTTTCACTGGCGGAAAAGGGCTTGTGAAAGGACTTGCTGGCGAGGAACTACCTTGGGTGGTGGGTAAGGATTTTCTACCGGTGCGCGAAGGAACTGCCTGACTCGATTGCTAGCCACCCTTGAAAAATGGCGGCTCCAATGACAGTGAGAGAAATTAGCTTGTCCAAGTTTTACCAGTAAGCAACTGGGCAACAAAGAAAATAGCCGGCAAATCATCATAGAGGCGTGGCTGTTGCAGAAGTGACCTGTTGGCCAGGGTTGCCCGTAGAGGCTAGAT
>CAXTBA010000119.1:0-4062 GCA_964242665.1 uncultured Hymenobacter sp. | reverse complement strand
TTCAACGAGGTGAACATGCAGCCCATCATGGACTTGCGCACCAAGTTCAAGGACAAGTTCAAGGAAAAGAACGGGGTAGGGCTGGGCTTCATGTCGTTCTTCACCAAAGCCGTGTGCGTGGCCCTGAAAGAATGGCCTTCGGTGAACGCGCAGATTGACGGCACCGACATCGTATTCAACGACTTCTGCGACATCAGCATTGCCGTGTCGGCCCCCAAGGGCCTGGTGGTGCCCGTAATTCGCAACGCGGAGAAGCTCTCGTTCGACGGCATCGAGAAGGAAGTGGTGCGCCTGGCCGGCCTGGCCCGCGACAACAAGCTCACCATCGAGCAAATGACGGGCGGCACGTTCACCCTCACCAACGGCGGCATCTTCGGCTCCATGCTCAGCACGCCGATTATTAACGCGCCGCAGTCGGCCATTCTGGGGATGCACAACATCATCCAGCGGCCGGTGGCCGAGAACGGGCAAGTTGTGATTCGGCCCATGATGTACCTGGCCCTGAGCTACGACCACCGCATCATCGACGGGCGCGAGTCGGTGAGCTTCCTGGTGCGGGTGAAGGAGCTGCTCGAAGACCCCACGCGCTTGCTGCTGGGCGTGTAAGGGCCGGGCATTGGGAAAAAAGCCAGCCCTTAAGGGGCGGTTTTCGTTAAGGCTACGAGCCGGGCAAGTACGCCGGGCTCGTAGCCTTACCCGTTTATGAAAGACAAGCAACCGAAAGCCGCCCGCGCCGCGCTGCGCAAAAACTCCAAGCCGCCGAAGCCGGCCAACACGTCCCGTTTCTGGCCCGCGCTGGGCCTGGCCACGCTGGCGGGCATGCGCGCCACCAGCGCCCCCACGTTTCTGAGCAGCTACCTGAGCGGGCAGGCCCGCCCCGAAGGCTTGGTTAAGTCGCCGCTTCGCTTCCTGCAAAACCCCACCGTGGCCAACACCCTGAAAGGATTGATGGCCCTGGAGCTGGCCGGCGACAAAAACCCCAAGGGCGGCAACCGCACCGACCCCAACCAACTGGCCGTGCGGGCCGCGTCGGGGGCCCTGAGCGGGGCCACGCTCTACCGGGCCCGCGGTGGCCGGGCGCTCAGCGGGGCCCTGGTGGGCAGCCTGGGGGCGGTGGCGGCCACATTTGCTAGCTTCTGGCTGCGCAAAACCATCAGCGAGCGCACCCACACCAACACGTCCATCGTGGGCGTAGGCGAAGACGCGCTGGTTGTGGGCAGCGGTTCGCTGTGGGTGCGGGCGCAAGCTGCGCGGTAGGCCTGCTTGTGAAGCGCGTTTCGGCAAGCCCCAGCCCGACGTTGCGCGGGCTGGGGCTTGCGTTTTCGCTGCTGGCGCGGGTCGAGCTATTTCAGCTAGCTGCGGGGCCCAGTTGTACTTAAGCGGCCAACCGTCTTTCCACTACCCTGTTATTGTTATTATGAAAAACCATAAATCTGTCCCGGCGGCCAAGTTTTGGCCAGTGCTGGGCCTTGCCGTTTTGGCCGGCATGCGCAGCATGAGCGCGCCGGCGCTGCTGAGCCACTTTTTGTCGCGCCACCCCACGCGGTACCTCAAAAAGTCGTCGCTGCGCTGGCTGCAAAAACCGGCCGTGGCCACCACGCTTAAAGTAATGGCCGCCGGCGAGTTGGTGGGCGACAAAATGCCGCAGGCCCCCGACCGCACCGCGCCCCCAGCCCTGCTGGGCCGCGCCGCTTCCGGGGCCCTGGTGGGGGCTACTTGGTACCGCGCCCGCCAAGGCAGCGCCTTGGGTGGGGCCGTGCTGGGCGGGCTGGTCGCCGTGGCTTCCGCGTTCCTGACGCTGGCGCTGCGCAAAGGAATTAGTGAACGTACCGGTACACCCAGCGCCGTGGTGGGCCTGGGCGAAGACGCGCTGGTGCTGTGCAGCGGTGCTGCACTGCTGCACAGCCAGCGGCCCAGGGGCCCCCGGTACATCAACGTGGATAAGAAGAGGGCTATTTGAGCAGTTGAGGAGGGAGTTAAAAGCGAAGAGTTAAAACTAGCTATTCGGTTTTAACTCCTCACTCTTAACTTCCCGTCGGCACCCGCCGGCCGCCCAATACCACCAGCCCCACGGCCACTACCGTAACGGCCGCGCCGCCGAGCATGGTGATGCTGAGGGTTTCGCCGGCAAAAGCCCAACCGAGCAGCAGGGCCACCACCGGGTTCACGAAGGCGTAGGTGCCGGCCAGCGCCGGCTCCACCACACGCAGCAGCCAGATGTAGGCCGTGAACGCCACGATGGAGCCAACGGTGACCAGGTAGCCATACGCCAGCCAAGACTTGGCCGTGACCTGCGCCAGCGCGAAGCCGGTGGCTTCGCCGCGCAGCAGCCCGGCCGCCACCATCACGGCCCCGCCGCACAGCATTTGCATGGCCCCGGAGAGGAACGGCGACGGGGCCGGCTGGTGGCTTTTGGAATACAGCGAGCCCGCCGCCCACAGCAGCGACGCCGCCAGCACCAGGGCCACGCCCACGGCCGGGTGGCCGGGCCGCGCCACCCCGGCCGCGCTGGGGTGCGCGGCCAGCAGGCCCATGCCCACCAGGCCCAGCGCCAGGCCCAGGGCCACCCGCCCCGTGGGCCGGCCCGTAATGCCGCCGGCCCACCCCAACACCGCCAAAAACATGGGCACCGTGGCCACCAGCAGCGCCGTGAGGCCGCTGGGCAGGTACTGCACCCCCAGCGTGGTGCCGCCATTGCCCACCGCCAGCAGGCAAAACCCGATGACCAGCGCCGGCCCCCAGCCGCGCCGGGCCGGCCGGGGCTCGCCCCGCCACCGCATGAGGCCGTAGAGCAGGGCCCCCGCCAGCGTGTAGCGCGTGCCGGCCATGAGCAGCGGCGGCATAGTGGCAATGGCGAACTTCACCACCAAATAAGTAGAGCCCCAGATGAGGTACACGGCGGCAAACGCCGTGACGAGGGCCGCCCGTGAAGGCGCAGCTGTGGAACCGGAAGCAAGCATAAAAAAGCGCGAAAAAGCCCGCGAAGCTACGCCGCCCGCTCAGCCAGCTGGGGCCGCAAGCGCCCCGGGCCGTACCTTTGGGGCACCTGATTTTCATCGGCTGCGGCCGGCACTTGCTCTTTTATGAACCAATACGACGTTACGGTAATCGGTAGCGGCCCCGGGGGCTACGTGGCCGCCATCCGCTGTGCCCAACTGGGGTTGAAAACGGCCCTTATCGAAAAATACCCCACCCTGGGCGGCACTTGCCTCAACGTAGGCTGCATCCCGAGCAAAGCGCTACTCGACAGCACGGAGCACTACCACAACGCACACACTACGTTCAAAGAGCACGGCATCGACTTGGAAAACCTCCGGGTGAACATGCCGCAGATGAGCGACCGCAAAAACGGCGTGGTGAAGGCCAACGTGGACGGCATTGCTTACCTGATGAAGAAGAACAAGATCGACGTGCTGCAAGGCCTCGGCTCGTTCGTTGACAAGAACCACATCAGCATCGCGCCCACGGGCGGCGGCGCGGCCCAGACCATTGAAACCAGGAACGTCATCATCGCCACCGGCTCCAAGCCCACGGCCCTGCCATTCATTCAGCAGGACAAGCAGCGCATCATCACCAGCACCGAGGCCCTGAACATCCGCGAAGTGCCGGGCAACATGGTGGTGGTGGGCGGCGGCGTCATCGGCCTGGAGCTGGCCTCGGTGTACGCCCGCCTGGGCACCAAAGTGTCCATCGTGGAGTACACCGACAGCATCATCCCGACCATGGACCTGAGCCTGGGCAAGGAGCTGAAGCGCGTGCTGGGCAAAATCGGCATCCAGTTCTACCTCAGCCACAAGGTGACCGGGGCCACCCGCCAGGGCGACACCGTGACCGTAACGGCCACCTCGCCCAAGGGCGAGGAAATCAAGCTCGAAGGCGACTACTGCTTGGTGGCCGTGGGCCGCTCGGCCTACACCCAGGGCCTCAACCTGGAAGCCGCCGGCGTGCAGCTGGAGGAGCGCGGCCGCGTGCAGGTCGATGCCCATATGCAAACCAACGTGCCGGGTATCTACGCCATCGGCGACGTGGTGCGCGGGGCCATGCTGGCCCACAAGGCCGAGG
>CAXTBA010000118.1:0-4080 GCA_964242665.1 uncultured Hymenobacter sp. | reverse complement strand
GCCCCCTGGGCGCTGCTGGCCCGCCACCTCGCCGCCGAAGCCACGGCCGCCGAGCGGGCCGAGCTGCGCGCCTGGGTGCAGGCCGACCCGGCCCATCTGCAAATCCTGGCTACCGTTACCCGCGCCTGGGAGCGGGCGGGTGAAGCGGCGGCCCAGCCCGTGCTGTTCTCGCCGGCCGACGTGGAAGCCGCCTGGCAGCGCTTCCGGCCGCTGATGGCCGCAGTTGCCCCGCCGACGGTGGTCGCCGCGCCTACCCCTACCCTGCCCGCCGAGCCGGCCGCTCGGCCGCTGTGGCCGGTGCAGCGGCGGGCGGCTCGCCGCTGGCAGCTGGCGGCCGGCCTGGCGCTGCTGCTGGGCGCGGGCTACGCCCTGGCCAAAACATGGCTCTTCAAGCCCCAAGAGCTGGTATTAACTTATACTAGCACTAACGGCCGCCGGCTGGTGCGGCTGCCCGATGGCAGCGCCGTTTGGCTCAACGCGCATTCGCGGCTGCGCTACGCGGGGGTAGGGCCGGAGCCGGCCCGCGGGCTGCGGGCCGTGCAGCTGACAGGCGAAGCTTATTTTGACGTCCGACACGACCCGGCCCGGCCGTTCGTGGTGAGCACCACCACGGCCCGCGTGCGGGTCACGGGCACGGCCTTCAACGTGCGCGCCTACGCGGCCGAAGACTCCGTGGAAGTCAGTGTCACCCACGGCCAGGTATGGCTCTCGCACGTGGCGGTCCCCGACAGCGTGCAGCTCCCGGCCGGTACTCGCGCGGCGCTGCACGCCACCGACGCGCCCGGCCGGGTAGCGGCCCGCCTGCGCAGCAGCCCGGCCGCCGACCCCAACTTCCGGGCCTGGCAGACCGACACGCTGCGCTTCGCCGATGTACCGCTGGCGCAGGTGACCCGCACCTTGCAGGCCACCTTCGGCACCACCGTGCAGCTGAGCAGCCCCGGCCTGGCGCGGTGCCGCTTCACCGGCACTTTCCCCCACCCCCAGCCGGCCCAGGTGCTGGCTGTGCTGGCGGCGGCCACGGCCAGCCGCCTCACACCCGATGGCACGGGCGGCTACCAGCTGCAAGGGCCCGGCTGTGCCCCCCCTGTCCCCTCCTCTCAGACCCCGGCAGCGGAACCGACTTCCCGCCCGCCTCGCCCGTGACGGCGCCGGATGCTTCCCACTCCACTAGCCGGCGAACCTGGATGGTGCTTATCGCGGCGCTGCTCTGGTTCTGGCTGCCCGTTGGAGTGGCCTGGGGGCAGGCAGCTGCCCCGGCGCTGGCGCACTTAGTGCGGCCCCGGCCGGGCACCCGCCCGCTGGGGGCGGTGCTCGCCGAACTCTCGCGGCAAGGCCAGCTACCCTTTAGCTACAGTAGTTCCCTCGTGCCCGTCGCGCACCCCTGCACCCTGCGGCCCGGCCCGCCCCGCCCGCTAGGCGCGCTACTGCGCGACGTACTGGCCGCCGAGCACCTGTCGTATGGGCTGCTGAATGGGCAGCTCGTTCTGTGGCCCAACCGGGTGGCCGCGCCCGCGGGCGTCGTGGCCGTGAATGGCCAGGCGACGCCGCCGACCCTACCCATTCCATTACCCACGCCTTCCCGGCCCACGGCCTCGCGTGCTGCTCCCGCCGCCAGCCAGCGGGTACGGGCGACCACGCCAGCTGCAGATGGGCCTTCTGTGGGCCAGACCGGCTCCAGGCCAGGAGTTGCAGCACCGCCAACCTTCGGTTCAATTTCTAACTCGGCAAAGCCGGCTCGCACCACAGCCACCAGCGGCCAAGCAGCCGGTAAGCGCCCCTTGCGCAGTGGGGAAGAAGCCATTGCCACTGCTCGGTCGAAGAGTAACCCAGTCAGCCGTTCAGGGCCCCAAACCCAGACTATCCGCCCGGTTTCTACTACCGCGCAGCGGGTTGCCGCCACGCCCCACCGCGCACCGGCACCAGCCGGCCAACTCCGCTTCAGCCAAAGCCGGGCGCACCCGGCCGGCTACCGCCCCAGCGCGGCGCGGGGGGTAGCCGCCGCTACCTCTTCCCCTTACCCCCCGCGCCTCCACCGGGCTGGCCGGCCGCCACGTGGGCCGGGCCGGGCTCAAGTTCCGCTGGCTTTGCTCCCGCCGCTACCCCCAGTGCCGCTGGCAGCTTCGGAACCAGCTAGTGCGCTGCTCGCTGCTCCGCTACCGACAGTTTTGGGGTTCGCATCGGGGCAAAGCCCTGCCACCAGGCCAGTTCAGGCGGCGGATTCCGCCGCCAGGAAATTCCCGGTACCGGCCGGGTTGACGCGCCGCTTCTACTTGCACGGCGAGGCGTGGGGCAGCGAAACCCTGCCGCTGAGTGCGGCCGTGAAGCTGGGCATTCCCCGCCTGTACGCGGTACTGGGCGCGGCCGTGGGGCCCTTCGACCATCCCGCGGGCTGGGCCTGGGGGGTAGGCGTGGGCACCGTGGGCCGGCCCCGCGGCCGCTTCACGCCCAGCCTCGACGTGCTGCACTGGTTTCTGAGCGCTCCCGGCGATGACCGGGAGGCCCCCCACGACCAGCTCACCCAGCTGCGGCCCGCGCTGGCCTGGCAGCTCCGGCCAGGCGGGCGCTGGCAGCTCGTGGGGGGCCCTACCCTCAACCTGGCCACCGGCCGGCGGTCGCGCGCGCCTTTCCCCTGGCCCCTGGGCGAGCACCAATGGCTCTGGGTCAATTCCGACGATGGCCCGTCTTTGCTGCGCCTCTGGCCAGGGGTGCAGTTGGGCTTGCGGTTTTAAGCGAACTGGCTACTTGCGCCGTGGTGGCCGGCCCGAGCGGCGCGTGTGCCCAGCGCACGGGTGTTGTTGAATAGAGGCAAACTTCCGGGTTCGTGGTAACTGGTGCGCTCCTCTTGATAGGGTTTAACTGCTGCTTAATGAGCAGCGAAAACCAGTCGCTTTATACGTTCTTTAGAGTTTAACAACAAGTTGAATAGCAACTGCCAGCGGCAATGATTACGCTCCCCGACGTTAAAAGCATCGCAAAACAGTACGTAGACCTGTCTAACGCGGTGGACTACAACGGCATGGCTGACCTCTTTGCTGAAGAGGCGGAGTGGGTACCCATCTCTCCCCTAGAACCCCGTAGAGGCAGAGAAGCAATTCGGGCAGGCTACCTTAACCACGTAAAAAGTAAAAACCGGCCCATCATCAATGCCCGCTACTATGCGGATGGCTTGACTTGCGTAGTCGAGTTTGAAGTACAGCTCGAAGCAGGCGAAACGGCGGCAATAGTTGATGTTTTCACGTTCAACGAGCACGGAGAAATTATTCGATTGGCTATTTATAAGCGATAAGCATTCCGTTTCGGACCTGGAGGTTTTCCCTATTTGTATACGCCGCGAAGTGGATTGCGAAAACGCAGTAGGGTGCGGGGCTTGCCCCCGCACCCTACTGTGCGACGAGTATAGCAACACCCTACCACACAGCAAGAGCGCGTTTGGCGGCCGGCCAAACGCGCTCTTGCTGTGTGGGCCTATCCGCAACGGCTAGTTGGCTCCCGTGGTCGTAGGCGTCACTAGCGTGATGCAGCCTAACTCTACCAGCTTGCCGGCCGGGCAGGTATTGCCGGTTTGCTTGCTCTTAACGGTGTAGCCCACGGTTACTTTCTGGCCGACCACGGGCGCGAAGTTGGCCCACGTGCTGCCGGTGGGGATGACGTAGGTGCTGTCGGCCAGGTGCAGGGCCAGGCCGCAGCCGGTGGTCTTGCTCAGGTCTACTACCACGGCGGCGGTGTCGCAGGTACCGCCCGTCGGAGTGCAGCTCGTCTTATCGCCTTTGTCGAAGCAGCCGGTGAGCAGCGTGCTGGTCCCCAGGCCCAGGATGGTTAGCGTAGCGAAAGCCGCGCTGCGGGAAGAAAAAAGTTTCATATAAAAAGAGGTGAAAAAAGGTGAGTGAAAAAATGAAAGCGGAAGCGGCTAATCGAAAAAGGCTCGAATAATCAAGGCATTACTTCTACCCAGCCTTTAAAGCGCCGCCCATCGGTGAAGGTGACGAGGTAGTAGTAGATGCCCCCTACCCCCCCGCCCGCCCAGCTAAAGCTGCGCGTGGGCGACTGGTACACGAGCCGGCCCCAGCGCGAGAAAATGCT
>CAXTBA010000117.1:0-4127 GCA_964242665.1 uncultured Hymenobacter sp. | reverse complement strand
AGTACGCCGTGGGCACCAAGCACAACGGCTTGGTGCGCAACCTCACCAACTTCGGTCTCTTTGTGGAGTTGGAAGAAGGCGTGGACGGCCTCGTGCACGTGTCGGACCTGTCGTGGACCAAAAAAATCAAGCACCCGTCGGAATTCGTGAAGGTGGGCGACCGCCTCGATGTGGTGGTGCTGGAGCTGGACCTGGGCGCTCGTCGCCTGGCCCTGGGCCACAAGCAGCTGGAGGAAAACCCCTGGGATACGTTCCAGTCGGTGTTCACTCCCGGCTCGGTACACCGCGCCACCATCACCGAGAAATCGGAGCGTGGGGCCGTGCTCGAATTGCCGTACGGCATCGAAGGCTTCGCCTACCCGAAAGGTTTGGTGAAGGAAGACGGTAGCAACGCCGAAAACGGCGAGGCCCTGGACTTCCGCGTGACCGAGTTCTCGAAGGACGACCGCCGCATTGTACTCTCGCACACCGCGGTGTACAACCAAGCCGCCGCTGCCGAGGACGACAGCCGCAACGCCAAGTTCAAGAAGAAGCCCGGTACCGGTGCCAAGGGCGAGCCCCAAGGCGAAGGCAAAATGAGCGACCTGAAGAAGCCGGCCGACGACAAGTCGACCCTCGGCGACCTCGACGCCCTGAGTGCCCTGCGCGACCAGATGGCCGGCGCGGAGCGCAAGGCTGGCGAGCAAAAGCTGAAGGACCAGGTAGCGGCTAAAACCCCGTTGGCCGGCGATTCGCCCGACAACGCTGAAATTCAAGGCGAATAGCCTGCTGAACGACAGCTAACAGAAGCCCCGGTGCGTGCACCGGGGCTTTTTTGTGCGCTTTCGTTGCCGGGGCCGGACGGGCTACGTACCTTTGCGCTCCCGAAAGGCTCTCTGGTGACGTGACCGAGCGGCTAGGTAGAGGTCTGCAAAACCTCCTACGGCGGTTCGAATCCGCCCGTCACCTCTTCTTTATCAAGCAACAAAGCCCCGCTGACCTTTTGGCCGGCGGGGCTTTGTTGTGCCCATTAGCGTCCAGAATATGGTTTTAGGCGGTGTTATGCCTACATTTCGTGGCTGGGCTTATGTTGAATGACCCACTTCCTGGAAAACGTCGTTAATTCCTCTCGCGGATATGAAAATTGTTGACCTGCGCACCATGCGCGGCCCTAGCTACTGGTCGGTGAAGCACTACAAGCTCATCGTGGCCAAAGTTGATTTGAAGGAGTTTGCCGGGCAGTGGTCGGGTGCGGTGCCGGGCCTGCCCGAGCGGCTGCTGGCCCTGCTGCCCCACATTGGGGAGGCCCAGCAGCCAGCAGGTGTGAGCGGAGCCGGCAGCCGCCACACCACCAAGCACCCGCCCCTGACGCTGGAGCGCCTGAGCGACGGCGAGCCCCTGGGCCACGTCATCCAGCACGTAGCGCTGGAATTGCAACGCTTGGCGGCCATGCCTGTATTTTGGGGCAAGTCGTACCCGGCGCGCGAAGACGGGGTAGAATACGTCGTGTTTGCTTACCAGGAAGAGCGCGCCGGCCGCCTAGCCGCCGAAGCCGCCGTGGACGTGGTGGAGGCCCTGTGCCGGGGCGAGGAAGTGGATTTGAAACCCATTATTGCCGAACTGCACGAGATTCGGGAGGAGGAGTTTTTTGGGCCCAGCACCTACAGCATTGTGGCCGAGGCCGCTTCGCGCAATATCCCCTACATCCAACTCAAGAACACTTCCATCATCCAGATTGGCTACGGCGTGAACCAACGCCGCATCTGGGCCACCACCACCAGCCTCACCTCGCACGCCGGGGTGGAGGTAGCAGGCAATAAGAACCGCACCAAGGCCATGCTCCACGAAGCGGGCGTGCCGGTGCCCCGCGGCACCACGGTTTACTCGGAGGACGGGCTGCGCGACGCCATCGAGGAATTGGGATTTCCCCTCGTGACCAAGCCGCTCGATGGCAACCACGGCAAGGGGGCCACCATTTACATCACGAACTGGGAAGACGCGGCGGCGGGCTTCAAGGCGGCCCAGAAATATTCGAAGGCCGTGATTGTGGAGCAGTTCATCGAAGGGTTCGACTTCCGGCTACTGGTGGTGAACGGCCAGCTCATTGCCGCCGCCAAGCGTACCCCGGCGGCCGTGAAGGGCGACGGCATCAGCACTATTAAGCAGCTGATTGACAAGGTGAACGAAGACCCGCGCCGCGGCATTGGACACGAAAAAACCCTCACCAGCATCAAGGCCGACCAGCACACGCTGGACCTGCTGGCCAAGCAGGGGAGGGCCCTGGACACGGTGCTGCCCGCCGGCGAAACCCAGTACCTGAAAAGCACCGCCAACATCAGCACCGGCGGCACGGCCTCCGACGTGACGGACACCATCCACCCCTACAACCTGCTGCTGGCCGAGCGCGTGGCCGGCATCGTGGGCCTCGACATCTGCGGCATCGATTTGATGGCCAACGACATCGCCGTGCCCCTGAACGAGAGCCACGGGGCCGTGATTGAAGTGAACGCCGCGCCTGGCTTCCGCATGCACATCGACCCCACCGAGGGCCTGCCGCGCAACGTGGCGGCCCCCGTGGTGGACATGCTGTTCCCGCCCGGCAGCACAGGCCGCATTCCCATTATCGCCATCACTGGCACCAACGGCAAGACTACTACCACCCGCCTTATTGCGCATTTGGTGGCTAGCAAGGGCTACAAAGTGGGCTTCACGACGACGGACGGCATCTACATCCAGGGCGTGCAGCTGCAAAAGGGCGACTGCACCGGCGGCCAGAGCGCCGAGTTCGTGCTGCGCGATCCGACTGTGAACTACGCCGTGCTCGAAGTCGCCCGTGGCGGCATGCTGCGCTCGGGCCTGGGCTTCCACACCTGCGACATTGCGGTGGTGACCAACGTGGCCGCCGATCACCTGGGCCTGCGCGACATCCACACCGTGGAGGAAATGGCCGCCGTGAAAGGCGTGCTGCCCCGCACGGTGCGCAAGACCGGCTGGGCCGTGCTCAACGCCGACGACGACCTGGTGTACAACATGGCCCGCACCCTGGACTGCCACGTGGCCCTGTTCAGCATGAACGAGCACAACCCGCGCATCCGCGAGCACGTGGACGGCGGGGGCATCGCGGCGGTGTACGAGGAGGGCTACGTCACGATTTACCGCAACAGCTACAAGCTGCGCATCGACCGGGCAGCCGAGTTCCCGATAACGTTCGGGGGCCGGGCGGGCTTCAACATCGAAAACAGCTTGGCGGCGGCCCTGGCCGGCTACTTGGCGGGTTTCGACAAAGACGCCATTAAGACGGCCCTGCGCACGTTTGTGCCGTCGGCCACCAAAACGCCGGGGCGGATGAACGTCTACAAATTTCCCAAATTCGAGGTCATCGTCGATTACGCCCACAACACGGCCGGCATCACCAAATTCGCCGACTTTATGAACGCCACGCCGGCCACCCGCAAAATCGGCGTGGTATCGGGCCTCGGCGACCGCCGCGACGAGGACACGCTGGGTTTCGCCCGCATCGCGGGCCGCATCTTCGATGAAATCATTTTGCGCCAGGACCGCGACCTGCGCGGCAAGTCGGCCGACTACCTGCGCGAAATCATGACCCGGGGCCTGCGCCTCGACAACCCCGACTTGCTCATCACCTACATCGAGAAGGAAATGGACGCCATCGACCACGTTTTGGCCACGGCCCCCGAAGGCGCCGTGGTGACGATGTTCACGGAAAACATCGCCGCTACGCTGGCCAAGCTGGACGCGTACGAGAACGAAGTGAAAGTACTCTAGATGTCATTCCGAACGCAGTGAGGAATCTGGAGTGCGGCCCTCAGATTCTTCACTGCGTTCGGAATGACAATAAAAAAGTGCCGCCCCGGACTACCGGGACGGCACTTTTTTGCTAAAAGGCAAAAGCGATTATTTGAGCGTGAACGTGGTTTTGCCCATCAGCGACCCGCCTTCGTAAAGCTCCACCGTGTGGACGCCTTTTTTGTATTCGGCACCTTTGGCGTAGGTGAACTGCACGGGCTGCCGGCTGTTGTCGTACACCACGTCTTGCTTTTGGGTGTAGAACGATTCCTGGCCGTCGACGGTAAAGGTGCCGCCGCCGGTGCTCAGGTTGTAGAGGGCCGCGCCGTCGGGCTCCAGAA
>CAXTBA010000116.1:0-4212 GCA_964242665.1 uncultured Hymenobacter sp. | reverse complement strand
TGCAGGCGCGTGAGCACCCGGCCGCGGTGCAGCAGCAGGTAGTGCAGCAGGTCAAATTCCTTTTTGGTGAGGGGCACCTCCTGGCCGCGCTGGCGCACGATGCGGGCCGTGGCATCGAGGCTGAAGCCTTCACCGAACGTGATTTCCGAGCGCTTCAGCCCAAACTTGCGGCGCGTGATGGCCTGCATCCGGCTGGTCAGCTCCAGCAGCGAAAACGGCTTGGGCAGGTAGTCGTCGGCCCCCAGGTCGAGGCCGCGGATGCGGTCGTCGAGGGCCCCGCGGGCGGTGAGGACGATGAACGACGCCTCCTGGCCTTCGCGGGGGCGGGCCTCGCGCAGCAGGTTCAGGCCGTCGCCGTCGGGCAGGCCCAGGTCGAGCAGCACGAAATCATAGCTGTTGACAAATAGCTTTTCCGAGGCTTCGGTGTAGGTAAACGCCGAGTCGACCAGGTACTGGGCCTGCCGCAAAAACTGCCGCATTTCCTGGTGGAGGCTTTTTTCGTCTTCGACAAGCAGAACGTGCATGGCTTTTGGGTGGGAAGGTGGGGGAATGGGGCCGAATCGGCATTACAACATACGGCACAGGGCGGTAAGGGAGAGATGAAGATTCGCTGTTGATTTGATGAAGGCGCGCGAAAACCCAAAAAGTATTCAACCCCCTGGGACGCCGGCTGGGCAGTAGCCGCTCGGCTGGCTGCCGGCACTTCGCGAAGTGACGCGCAAGCCACGACGGGCAGAGCAGGCCCCTGGGCGAAGCCAAACGGCTCCGCTTGCGGGCCTTGTTTTTTATCGCCCCGGCCCAAATCAGTAAACGCGGTGGAGCCCGAACGGCGCTGGGCGCTACTTTTGGCCGACTACCTCGTCTTTTATTTTCCAACCGATGCGCCGTTTTTCCTCATTGCTCTTGGCTGGCCTGCTGGCCGGCCCCTTTGCCGCCCGCGCCCAAACCGCGCCCGTCGGGCCCAAAACCGATTCGCTCAACATCCGCCGCATCTTCGACGAAGCCTTGTTGCGGGGGCAGTGCTACGAGAATTTGCGCTACCTCACCGGCACCATCGGCGGGCGGCTTTCGGGCTCGCCCCAGGCCCAGCTGGCCGTGGAATGGGGCCAGCGCACGATGGAAAAAGCGGGCTTCGACAAGGTGTACTTGCAGGAAGTGATGGTGCCGCATTGGGTGCGGGGCCCCCGGGAGCGGGGCGAAATCGTGGGCAATAAGGGCAAAAGCGTGGTCGTGGCCGTGTGCGCCCTGGGCGGCTCGGTGGGCACCGGCGGCAAGCTCCGGGCCGGCGTGGTGGAAGTGCATAGCCTCGACGAGCTGAAAAAGCTGCCCGACGCGGCCGTGACAGGCAAATTCATTTTCTTCAACCGGCCCTTCGACGACGCCCTCATCGAGCCGGGCGCGGCCTACGGGGCGGCCGGCGACCAGCGCCGCAGCGGCCCCGCCGAGGCCGGCCGGCGCGGCGCCGTGGGGGCCCTCGTGCGCTCGCTCACCAGCGCCCGCGACAACTACCCCCACACGGGAGCTACCCGCTACGAAGATGGCGTGAAGCAAGTGCCCGGCGCGGCCCTCAGCACGGTGGCCGCCGACCGCCTCAGCCTGCTGCTCAAGGCCGACCCCACCTTGGAGTTCGAGTTAGAAATGGGCTGCATCATGCTGCCCGACGCGAAAAGCTACAACGTGGTGGGCGAAATTCGGGGCGCAAAATTCCCGCAGGAAATCGTCACCGTCGGCGGTCACCTCGACTCGTGGGACCTCGCCCAGGGGGCCCACGACGACGGCACCGGCGTCACGCAAAGCATGGAAGCCCTGCGCCTGTTGCGCGCCGCCGGCCTCAAGCCCGAGCGCACCGTGCGCGCCGTGCTGTTCATGAACGAAGAAAACGGTACCCGCGGCGGCAACGAATACGCCCGCCTGGCCCAGGTAAATAAAGAAACCCACGTGGCCGCCATCGAGAGCGACGGCGGCGGCTTCACGCCCCGCGGCTTCGTGGTGCAGGGCAGCACCGAGGTGCAGCGCAAAATCGCTGCCTGGGCGCCCCTGCTGCGCCCCTACCACGCCGCCGACATCGGGCCCGGCCACTCCGGCACCGACATCGAGCCCCTCGAAGCCGCCGTGCACCCCAGGGCCCTCATCGGCTACGACTGCGACTCGCAGCGCTACTTCGACATCCACCACACCGCCGCCGACACGTTCGACAAGGTGAACCGCCGTGAGCTGGAGCTGGGCGCCGGCAGCATGGCCGCGCTGCTTTATTTGCTGGCAAAGTACAGCCTGTAGGCCGCGGCCCCGCGCTACGGTGCTTCGGGCTTGGCCCCGAACAGTCCTTGCAGGTAGCCCACGTTGGCAATGATCAGCACCGTGGTGAAGTACGACACCACCATTTCGGCCATCACGCACACCTGGGCCACGGCGGTCGCGGGGTGCATTTCGCCCCCGCCGGCGGTCGTAAATTTGCCCAGGCTGAAGTAGAGGAACGTCAGCATCAGCTCCCAAGGCCCCTTCTGGCTGAACGGCAGCGAAAAAGAGGACGGGTCGATCCGGTAGAGGCAGTAGTAGTCGATGCCGAACGAGAGCACGATCAGTAGCACTTGCAGGACGAGGAAGCCTGTCAGGTACTTCAGGTGGTAGGGCGAAGACACCGATTTACGAATCCAGCTCAGCGTGGACGCCAGAAAATAAACCACCTTGGCGGCCAGCAGCACCAGTAGCAGCAGCGCGTTGACGCGCGGGCTGTTGAGTTCGTAGAAGTCGAAGACGAACAGCAACACGCCGCCGAAGATCAGGCTCACGAACAGCAGCGCGGCGCGCACGATGGGAATACGCATGGCTTTCAACCAATAATTTCGAACAATAAGGAGTAAATAAAAAGGAGTAAATAAAAAAAGCCCGGCCGCTACCGGCCGGGCTTTTGCGAATCAACAGCCGGAAACCTCCGGCCGACCGACTAATTCGGGTTCAGAATTGAAAACAGCTCGTCCAGTTTCGGCGTCAGAATAATGTCGGTGCGGCGGTTGAGGGCCTTGTTCTGGGGCGTGTCGTTGGCCGCCACGGGCAAGTACTGGCCGCGGCCGGAGGGCGTCACCTGGCCGGGATCCATGCCGGCGGCGGTGAGCAGGCGCGTGATTTCGGTGGCCCGCAGCACGCTCAAATCCCAGTTGTCTTTGGCGCCGCTCGTGAGGCCGCCCTTGATGGGCACATTATCGGTGTGGCCTTCCACGAGCACGTTTACGTCCTTGTTGTCTTTGAGGGCGTTGGCGAGTTTTACCAGCGCGTCCTGGCCCTTGGGGTCCACTTTGGTCGAGCCCGATTTGAACAGCAGCTGCTCGGAAAGCGACACGTACACCTTGCCGTTTTTCACGTTCACTTGCAGGTCCTGGGCGTTGAAGCCGAGCAGGGCGTCGCTCACCCGCTGGCGCAGGGCCTTGGTGGCGGCATCCTTCTCGTCCAGCACCCGCTGCAATTCCGCGATGCGGGCGTTCTTGCCCGCCAAATCCTGTTCGGTGGTGCCCAGGGTGTTGTTGAGCTGGTTTACCTGGTTGTTTTTGTTGAGCAGGCTGCCGCGCAGGCTTTCCTCGGTGCGGGCTTTTTCGGACGAGAGGTTGGTTTTTTCGAGTTGAAGCTGGTCGCGCGATTTGGTCAGGTCGGCGTTTTGCTGCTGCAAGGCAGCGATTTCTTTTTGGTTGCAGCTGGGCAGGGCCAAGGTGGCGGCCAGCAGCAGGGCGGAGGCGAAGGAGCGGGTCATGGCAAAAAAATGGGAGTGAAGGCGCGGGCCCCGGCACAGGCCGGTAGGTCCGCAAACCGATGGGCTTGAAACGGGCGCGGGCGGCCAGGGTTACCTTTGGCTTTTCGCCCTTTTTCTGTCCGTGCGTCGTTTCTTTTTCGTTGCTTGCCTGGGGGCCCTGGTAGGCGGGCCCGCCGCCCGGGCCCAGCCGGCGGCCCCCGCCGCGCCGCCCGCCCGCTACTGGGTGACGCTGGCCGACAAAAACGGCGTGGCCTTCGACCCCCGCACGTACTTTTCGCCCGCCGCCCGCGCCCGCCGGGCCCGCCAGCACCTGCCCGCCGCCGAGACCACCGACCGGCCCGTGCGCCCCGACTACCTGGCCCGCGTCCGCGCCGCCGTCGACACCGTGACGCTCGTCAGCCGCTGGTTTGATGCCGTGGCCGTGCGGGCCACCCCGGCGCAGGCCGCCGCGCTGCGGACGCTGCCGGGCG
>CAXTBA010000115.1:0-4300 GCA_964242665.1 uncultured Hymenobacter sp. | reverse complement strand
GGCGGTGGGCTTCGGCGGCCAGCGCCGCGCCCGGGTCGGCAATGCCCGGGCAGCCGGCTTCGCTGAGCACGCCGGCGTCCAGGCCGTCTTGCAGCAGCGGTTCTAGGGCAGCGCGCACCTGGGCCGGCGTGCTGTCTTTGTCGATAACGGCGAAGCGAATGTTTTCGATTACCCGCGCCGGGGCCACGCTTTTCACGAAGCGGCGGGCCGTGCGGGCGTTTTCCACCAAAAAATAGGGGAGGCGGTCCACGGCGGCCACCACTTGCGGCGGTAGCACTTGCGCGGCCGTGTCGTCGGCCAGGGGCGTGGGGATGAGGTAGAGGGTTCCGGGCATGGCGGCAAAGAACGGACGGCCGGATTTAGAGGCCCTGCTCCCGGTAGTAGGCGGACTTGCCGCCTACTGAGCGAAACGGGCCTTGTGCGAGCCAGTACCCAGGGCCCGTTTCCTTGCTATGTTCGCGCTTGCTGTCTTTCATCTCCAACCCGCACTGGCTCATGACTTTCAACGCATTGCAGGCAGATTCAATTACCCTGCACCTCATCAACGACGACAACCTGGGCACGGTCTATTCTTTGTTTCAAGGGTTTCCCGATTCGGAACCGATGTTAGAAGAAATATTCAAAAATTACCTCCCGGCTTTCGAAAAAGGAAAACGCACGAACTACGGTTTCTACGCCATGCTGGGCGAGGAGCTGGCCGGCGCGAGTTTGCTGAGCGTTGACAGCTGGGAGGAGCGCACCGGCTCCACGGGGGCCGACGTGCTCTTGCATATGCGCGGCAAAGGCGTTACCCCGCACAGCAAGCCGCACCTGTTTTATTTGGCGTTCGAGCTGCTGGGACTGAACCGAGTGGCCACGGGCCACCTGGTTTCTAACCTGTCTTCGAAACGCTCCATTGAGAAAACACCGGGCTTTCAGTTTGAGGGCGTCATGCGCGAGTCGGGTGTAAACGAGCGGGGCGAATTTGAGGACGAGTGCCTGTATGCCATTTTGCGGCGCGACTGGCTCCGGCTCTACGATGCATCGCAGGTGAAAGTGCTCGAGTAGCCAGCGGCCGCGCGGGCGGGCCCACAAGTTTTTTGCCGCTCCGCTACGCGCCCAGGGCCCCCACAAATGCCCGCACCAGCTCATACACTTCGTCGGGCTTTTCGGCGTGCAGCCAGTGGCCAGCGTCGGGCACGGTGGCCACTTCTGAATTAGGGAACAGGGCCGGAATGGCGTAGAGCTTATCTTCGGTGGTGATGTAATGCGAGGTGCCGCCGCGCACGAACAAGGCCGGCTTCAGAAACGGCGCGCCCGTAATCTCTTCGCCCACGGCCGGCATGGCCCCGGCCAGCACCGGCAGGTTGATGCGCCAGGCAAAGGCGTTGGCTTCGTCGCGGTATAGGTTTTTTAGTAAAAACTGCCGCACGCCTACAAAAGGGATGTGCCGGGCCAGGGCCGCATCGGCCTCCTGGCGGCTAGCCAGGGCCCCCAGGTCCACGCCGCGCAGTCCGGCGAGCACCTCGTCTTGATGCGCCATGTTGGAAAAGCCGGGCGCGATGTCGAGCACAATGAGTTGGGCTAGGCGCGCGGGGTGGTCGAGGGCGAAGCGCATGGCCACTTTGCCGCCCATGCTGTGGCCCAGCAGCGTGGCATCGGGCCCCAGGCCGAGGTGGTCGAACAGGGCCAGTACGTCGGCCGCCATCGCGACGTAAGTATGCTCGGGGCTGTGAAAAGAGCGGCCGTGGTTGCGCAAGTCCACGCTCACCACGCGCAGGCCGGCTTCCTGGGCCCAGCGGCGGGCCAGGGTTTGCCAGTTGTCCAGCGTCCCAAACAGGCCGTGGAGGATGACCAAGGGCCGGCCCTGGCCTTGGTCGAGGTAGTGAAGCAGCGGCATTGTGCAGTGAACAGTTAACAGTTATCAATTAACAGTGAGCAACTGGAAGGCGGTCATGCTGAGCGGAGTCGAAGCATCTCTCCCGCAGCAGTAATCCAATCGTTTAACGAAGCGGGAGAGATGCTTCGGCTGCACTTCGTTGCGCTCAGCATGACGTTCTTTCACTTGATAACTGCTCACTGCTCACTAAAAATTCAAGCCCAGGCCCAGGCCACGGTGCGCCGGTCCGTAGGCACCGAGCGCAGGAACAACGTCAGCGGTTCCAAATCGGCCAGCAGCGAGGTGAGCACGATTTCGCGGCCGTCGTGCAGCAGCAGGCGCACGTAGTTGTAGGGGGCCCAAAAAGTGGCCCGGGTGCGGCACGTCACGCGCTGCACCCGGGCCACGTCGCGCCGTTCGAAGTATTGCCGCTGGCCGTGCTGGTACACTTCCAGGCGGTTTTCTTTGGGTTCGAGCACCAGCACGGTTTCGTGGTTCAGCGCCCAGTAGCGCAGGTGCAGCACCAGGGCGGGGGCCCCCAAGGCCACAGCCACGGCCACCAACCCGGCGGCCAGCAGCCATTCGAGCGAACCGGCCCCGCCGCGGGGGGCCATTGCCAGGGCCGGCAGCACGCTCAGGCCGGTGCCCAGCGCCAGCAGCGGCCACGCCAGCAGCCGCAGTTGCCGCGCCCCGGTGACCCGGTACGTGTGGGTGCGCTTGCCAAACCAGCCGGCCACCCAGCGCGCCACGCCCAGCACCAAAGCCAGCACCGCCAGAAACTCGAACAGCGGGCGCAGCAAAATGAACTTCATGGGGCAAAAGGCGGTACGAAGGCCAAAGGTAGGGGCCCCCGGAGCGGTTTGCTTTAGCACTGACAGCGCCGTACCTTTGCCCCGAAGTTTGGTATTCAATCTGAAAAGAGGGGACGCGCAGTCCCCTCTTTTTTTGTCCTAGCCCGGGTTACTTTATGGTCCTCGACCGTGCTCTAGTGCTGCAAATGCTCCACGACGCCATCGGCGACGACGTGGACGTGTTCATGGTGAACCTGACCGTCTCCGATTCGGTTTTACCCAAGGTGACGGTCACCCTCGACGGGCCCCTGGGCCTGGGCATTGAGGAGTGCGCCAAGGTGAGCCGCCGCCTGGCCCGCCGCATCGATGAGCACTACGGCGAAGAAGCCGCCTACTCGCTCGAAGTGACCAGCCCCGGGGCCGACCAGCCCCTCGCCGACCCGCGCCAGTACCAGCGCCACATCGGCCGCTCGCTGGCCCTCAAGCTGGCCGACGGCACCGAGAAAACCGGCGAGTTGCTCGCCGCCACCTCCGAGGGCGTTGAGATTGCCGAAGTTATCAAAGTGAAAACCAAAAAAACCATCCTGCCCGCCGCCTTCTATGCCTTCGGGGATATAAAAGAGGCCACGGTTGTTATCTCCTTCAAATGAGCCGTTGACTAACAGTTGCTAGCTGTTAGCTGAAGTTCTTCCGGCGTGTTCGCCGCCCAATCGTTTTATTTAAAAAAAGCTAACAGCTAAGGACCGCTTAAAGGCCCCCGCTATTGGCTAACAGCTAAGCAAATGAATAGCAACGAACTGATCGAATCCTTCGGCGAGTTTGCCCGCAGCAAAAACATCGACCGGCCCACGATGATGTCCATCCTGGACGAAGTGTTCCGGACGATGATTCGCAAGAAGTTTGACGAGGACAGCAACTTCGACGTCATCATCAACCCCGACAACGGCGACTTGGAAATCTGGCGCAACCGCGAAATCGTGGACGATAACTCGGAGGACATCTGGGATTTTGACAAGATTCCGCTGGCCGAGGCCCAGAAAATCGAGCCCGACTTTGAGGTGGGCGAAACCCTGCCCGAGTCCATCAAGCTGGAAGATTTCGGCCGCCGCGCCGTGCTCATGGCCCGCCAAACGCTGATTCAGCGCGTGAAGGACTTGGAGCGCGACAACCTGTACCAGAAGTACAAGGACCAGGTGGGCGAAATTGTGACCGGCGAAGTGTACCAGGTGTGGAGCCGCGAGGCCCTCATCATGGACAAGGACGACAACGAGCTGGTGATGCCCAAGGGCGAGCAAATTCCCAAGGACCGTTTCCGCAAGGGCGACACCGTGCGGGCCGTAGTGCACCGCGTGGAGGTGATTAACGGCACGCCGAAAATCATCCTCTCCCGCGCCGCGCCGGCCTTTCTGGAGCGCTTGTTCGAGTTGGAAGTGCCCGAGATTTACGACGGCCTCATCACCATTAAAAACGTGGTGCGCGAGCCCGGCGAGCGCGCCAAAGTGGCCGTGGAGAGCTACGACGAGCGCATCGACCCCGTGGGGGCCTGCGTGGGCATGAAGGGCAGCCGCATCCACCCGGTGGTGCGCGAGCTGGAAAACGAAAACATCGACATCATCAACTACACCGACAACCTGGAGCTGTACATCGCCCG
>CAXTBA010000114.1:0-4355 GCA_964242665.1 uncultured Hymenobacter sp. | reverse complement strand
GCTATTTGCCGCGCCCCGGGCGGCCGCCCCGCTCCCGCCCGACCGCACCGCCCCGCTGCCCGCCCGCCGCCCCGACGCCGCCCGCCTGCGCGAGCTGCGCGGCCAGCGCGAGTTCCGCTACGTGGAAGCCGCAGCCGAAAACGGGTTTTGGGACGTTTTCTGGGGCCGCGTCTGGCGGTGGCTGAACCACTTGCGGGGCACGGCCGCCGGCCGCGTGGCCTGGCAGTGGGGCCTCTACGCGGTGCTGGCGGGCGTGCTGGGCTTCGCCGTGCTGAAGCTGCTGCAAGTAGACCTGGCCCGCGCCTTTGGCAGGGCCCCGCGCCGCGCCGCCCTGCCCTACGACTTGCTGAGCGAAGACATTCACGCCGTGGACTTCCCCGCCCGGCTGGCCGAAGCGGAAGCCGCCGGCAACTTCCGCCTTGCCGCCCGCGTGGGCTACCTGGAGGTGCTCAAGCGCCTCAGCGACGCCGGCCGCCTGGCCTGGCAGCCCGACAAAACCAACCGCGCCTACCTGGCCGAGCTGCCCGCCGGGGCCCTGCGCGAAGGTTTCCGCGAGTGCACCCGCCAGTTTGAGTACCTGTGGTACGGCGAGCTGCCGCTGGGCCCGGCCCTTTACCAGCAGGTGCGCCGGGCCCAGCGGGCCGTGGCCGCCGCTGCTTCCACTTCCGCCGCCGTGCCCGCCTGATGCGCCAGATTTCGACCTTTCGCTTGTATTTGCTGGGTATCGGGCTGCTGTTCGCAGGCTATGTGGCGCTGGAATACAACCGCCCCAAGCCGCTCAACTGGAGCCCCACCTACGCCAACAAGGACAAGATTCCCTACGGCACGTTCGTGCTGTTTGACCAGCTCCCGCGCTTGCTCGGCACCGATTCGGTGGCCGTAGTGCGCCTGCCTGCCTACAGCCAGCTCACCGGGGCCTCCCTCAACGACGCGCTGACCCGGCCCGACGCGCCAGCCGCTGCCGATGACCCCAGCGACGCGCCCTCCGATTCGGTGGCTCGGACAGATTCTGTGGCCCACGCCGGTTCAGCGGCCGCGCCGGATAGCACGGCGAGCAGGGCCGCAAACGCCCCGGAATCTGAGGATGAGGACGAGGACGCCGCGTCCAGCGCGGCCGTGGTGGCCGCCGATTCGCTGCCCATCCGTCCCGAGCGCGCCAACTACTTGTTCGTCAGCGACGAGTTTGCCAGCAGCAAGCCCGACTTGCAGGCCCTGCTCAGCTTCGCGGCGCGGGGCGGCGACGTGTTCATCACGGCTAAAGAGTTCGGTGGCGACTTTCGCGGGGCCCTCGGCCCGGCGCTGGGCTTCCACCTCACCGACGCGGCCCCGGTGCTACCCGTCCGGGCCGATGCCCGGGGCCGCCCCCAGGCCGATTCCGTGACGTTGCGCTTCACCAACCCCGCGCTGGCCGGGCCGCGCTACCGGCTGCCCGGCACGGCCGGCGCGCGCATCGCGCTCGACTCGGTCCAGGGCCGCGTGCCTACCGGCCGCACGCTGGCCACCGACGCGCAAGGTCGCGCTGTGTTCGTGCGCCTCGACCACGGCGCGGGCCATTTTTATCTGTGTTCGGTGCCGCTGGCGTTCACCAACTACTATCTGCTGCGGCCCCGCACCGCCGGTTTTGCCGCCGGGGCCCTGGCTTACCTACCCGCCCGCCAGGCCTGGTGGGACGAGTACCAAAAGCAGGGGCCCCTGGGCGAGCAGTCGCTGCTGCGGGTGCTGCTGGCCCACCCGGGGCTGCGCGGGGCCTACTACCTCACGCTGCTGGGGGCCCTGCTGTTTGTGCTGGTAGAAGCCCGTCGCCGCCAGCGCATCATTCCCGTCCTCAAACCTTTGCCCAACACCACGCTGCTGTTTACGCGCACCGTGGCCGGGCTCTACCGTCAGGGCCGCAACCACGCGCTCATTGCCGAAAAAAAGGTGGCCCTGTTCCTCGACTACCTGCGGGTGCGCTTCCACGAAACCAGCCCCGATCTGGGCGACAACGACTTCCGCGAGCGGCTCAGCCAGAAGGCCGGGCTGCCCCGCGCCCGCGTGGACGAGCTGCTGCGGCTCGTAAATTTCGCCTGCACCGCGCCCCAGATTGACGACCGGGCATTGCTCCAGCTGAGCCGGGCTATCAACGATTTCCGGCGCGAAGCCCGCTGATTATCACTTTTTGCACAGAACCCAGAAGCGCCGTTTTTCTCTAATTGTACTATTCCTTTATAATGCCCTGCTGTTACTGAATCGGGCTTTTTACTGTCTGTTCTGGCGCTGCCGGCCTGCTTTTACTGCCTCTTTTTCTGTTCATGGAACCCACTGACTCCGCTCCCGACTACCCGTTAGCCCCCGACTTCTCGCCGCCGCTGGCCGCGCCGGCCGCCGACGCACTGCCCGAAGCGCTGGGCGTCGCGCCCCTGGCCGACTTTGCGCCCCGCACCGATTTTGCCCAACTCGCGGCCCGCGCCGAAGCCGTGCGGGCTGAGATTGGCAAGATCATCGTCGGCCAGCACGACTTGCTGGAGCTGCTGCTCACGGCGGTACTAGCTGATGGGCACGTGCTGCTCGAAGGCGTGCCGGGCGTGGCCAAAACCCTTACCGCCAAGCTGCTGGCCCGCACGCTGGCCGTGCCGTTCAGCCGCATCCAATTCACGCCCGACCTGATGCCGGCCGACGTACTCGGCACCTCGGTTTTCCGGCAGAACACCGGCGAGTTTGAGTTTCGGCCGGGGCCCATCTTCGCCAGCGTGGTGCTGATCGACGAAATCAACCGGGCCCCCGCCAAGACCCAATCCGCCCTGTTTGAGGTGATGGAGGAGCGCACCGTGACCCAGGACGGCACCACTTACGCCATGCAGGCCCCGTTTCTGGTGCTGGCCACCCAAAACCCCGTGGAGCAGGAAGGCACCTACCGCCTGCCCGAAGCCCAGCTCGACCGCTTCCTGTTCAAGCTGCGCGTGGGCTACCCCAGCCTGGCCGAGGAAATCCAGATTTTGCAGGGCCACCACGCCGGCTTCGGCGGCGCTTCGCTGGAATCGGTGCAGCCCGTCCTCACGGCCGCCGACCTGGCCGCGCTGCGCGAGCAAGTGCGCCAGCAGCGCGTAGAGCCCAACATTCTGGAGTACATCGCCAAGCTCGTGGGCCAGACCCGCGCCCACAAGGCCCTGTACCTGGGGGCCTCGCCCCGCGCCTCGCTGGCCCTGCTGAACGGGGCCAAGGCCCTGGCGGCCCTGCGCGGCCGCGATTTCGTGACGCCCGAAGACGTGCAGTTTCTGGCCCCCAGCGTGCTGCGCCACCGCGTGCTGCTCACGCCTGAGCGCGAGATGGAAGGCGGCACGCCGGACGAGGTGGTGCAGCAAATTGTGCAGAGTATTGAAGTACCGCGGTGATTAAAATTAAAAATTATGAATTAAAAATTAAAAATGGTTGGTGACGCATTTACAAACGAACGACAGGCATGAAAGAGGAAAACGTGGTATTGATCAAAAGCTATGCTTTTTCAAAGCGCACTGTTTTGCTCTACAAGCTTTTAATCGAGAACAAGCATCCGCGTCCATTGGCCGACCAGATTTTGCGTTGTGGAACCTCAGTCGGGGCCAACATGGAGGAGGCAGTCGGTGGGTTTTCGCGCCGCGACTTCGCCGCAAAATGCGGCATTGCTTATAAAGAAGCCCGCGAGTCGCACTACTGGTTGCGGCTGTTGCGCGACACAGAATGCCTAGAACCAAGACTGGCTGAATCGCTAATTAACGACGCCGATGAGCTGAAACGAATTCTTGCGGCAATAATCATTTCGTCACGGCAGCAAGAAAAATGAGTCGAAATCATTTTTAATTTTTAATTCATAATTTTTAATTGACTTTTTTCCTTACGCCGCGTTTCTTTTACCTGTTGGTGTTGCTCATCGCGGGCTTCACCGTAGCCTTTTTTCTGCCGTGGCTGCTGGGGCCCGTGCAGGTAATCGGGCTGCTGCTGGGGGCCCTGACGGGCCTCGACGCGCTGCTGCTCTACGCGCCGGACAAGGACCGGGCCGCCCCCATTTTCGGACGGCGGGTGCTGGGCGACAAGCTGGCCAACGGCTCGGACAACGACATCGAGCTGTACCTCGAAAACCGCTACCGCTTCGCGGTCCACACCGAGACGATTGACGAGATTCCGCACCAGTTCCAGCGGCGCGACGTGCTGTTCAAAGCCGCTATTCAGCCGGGCGCGACGCAGGTTATCCGCTACCAGCTGCGGCCCACCAAGCGCGGCGAGTACGAGTTTGGGGCCCTGAATATCTACGCCGCCTCGCCGCTGGGGCTCGTGCGCCGCCGGTTCCGCTACGACCAAAACCGGGTGGTGCCCGTGTACCCGTCGTTTTTGCAGATGCG
>CAXTBA010000113.1:0-4381 GCA_964242665.1 uncultured Hymenobacter sp. | reverse complement strand
CGAAATTCCAGCCCGGAAAATACACCATCACTTCCTGGGACTATACAGCTAAGCTAAAAACCGACTCGCCGTTTCGGGCGAAAAAAGCCCGGCACTGGTAAAGTGCCGGGCTTTCCTCGTAAGCAGATGCCATTGGTCGGCTGGTCGCTGCCAGGGGTCTGGCCTGCCCGACAGTTCATCGTGCGGCCCGGTGGGCCGCAGCGGATGCGTCATCCGGGTAGCCTGCTCGCAGCCGAGGCATTTGCCATAAGCGTCGGAATGCCGCCTTCGCTTACTTAACGCGTTGTTGCCACTGCCTGTGAGTTGAGGCGGTTTGGACAAGACGAAGGCAAGCAGGACGGACAGGTCTTCTGTTACGGCAGCAAAAACCGACGGGTCGGGCGGCACCCTCTTTGGTACGGCATCTCGCGCTACCCCCCTTCCCCGCTTGCCAGCGGGGAGAGGCAAGAGGTAAGGCAAATCAGGACTTGCCCGGGTCCATCAGTTTCAAGTTGGCCGCGGGGCCCCGCTCGCCCACGTTGGGGTACTGCTGCAACAGCTCGTCCAGCTCCGTCAACGTTTGCGGGGTCAGCACCACGTCCACGCTGCCAACGTTATCGGCCAGCTTCTCACGCTTTTTGGTGCCCGGAATCGGCAGAATGTTGTCGCCCTGCGCCAGCACCCAGGCCAGGGCCAGTTGCGCGGCCGAACAGCCGTTCCGCTGCGCCAGCGCGGCGAAGCCCGCCGCCAGCTGCTGGTTGTTGGCTTGGTGCTCGGGCTGGTAACGGGGCATGTTTTTGCGAAAGTCGTTGTCCTGCAAGTCGTTCAGCTGAACCGTATTCGTCATCAGGCCCCGGGCCAGGGGGCTGAACGGCACGAAGAGGATGCCCAGCTCCTGGCAGGCCGGCAAGACCGCGGCTTCCACCTCGCGGCTGAGGACCGAGTACTCGCTTTGCAGCGCGCCGATGGGGTGCGTGGCGTGGGCCCGGCGCAGCGTGCTCGCCGATACCTCCGACAAGCCCAGGTGGCGCACCTTCCCTTCCTGCACCAGCTCGGCCATGGCGCCCACCGTTTCCTCCACGGGCACGTTGGGGTCGAGGCGGTGCGCGTAGTAGAGGTCGATGGTCTCGATGCGGAGGCGCCGGAGGCTGCGCTCCACCGCGCCTTTAAGGTAGGCGGGCGAGGCATCGACGCGCAGGTCTCCCCCGCCCAGGTTGCCCACAAATCCAAATTTGGTGGCCAGGAATACCTTGTCCCGGTTGGGCACCAGCACCTTGGCCAGCAACTCTTCGTTGGCGCCGTTGCCGTACACATCGGCCGTGTCCCAGAAATTAATGCCCAACTCCAGGGCATAATGGAGCGTGGCGACCGACTCGGCGTCGTCGGCTTGGCCGTACATGTTGCTCATCGTCATGCAGCCCAGCCCCAGGGCCGACACTCGCTCATTATTTCCGAACGACTTGTATTTCATATAAAAACCTTAGGTAGTGGAGGGGCAGGCTGCCGGGCAGTGTCTGCGGTGGAAAAAAGTAGCTGGGGCGTCTTTCGCCAGACTGATACTAACAGCAAGTGCACGGCGCTCACTTGACCCAGAGGCATGAAGCGCGTATAGAGGCATGAAGCGCGTATATTTGTTTGCAGCTTGCAATTTGCAAGTACAAAGGTAGGCGGTTCTAGCTTGCAAAATGCAAGTCAGCTATTTTTTAGTGATGCGACAGGTAAATCAGCGTTCCACGTGCCCCGTGAGTACCTCGCTCGACGTGCTGGGCGATAAGTGGACCCTGCTCATTCTGCGGGACATCCTGTTTGCCGGCAAGTCGTCCTACAGCGAGTTTCGCCGGTCCGAGGAAAAAGTGGCCACCAACATCCTGGCCGACCGGCTGGCCCTGCTGGAAAGCCAGGGCATCGTGACGAAGGCCGTAGCGGCGGGTAAAAAATCGAGATTCACCTACCAACTCACGCCCAAAGGCCTGGATTTAGCGCCCTTGCTGCTCGAATTCCTGCGCTGGGGGGCCAAGTACGGGCCGCCCGTCACCGATCCTACTTTACGAGATGCCCTGCACAACGACCCGGCCCGCGCCGTTCAACTGTATCAGGCGACCGCTCGTTCGGAGAACCTACCGTAGCGCGGAAGCGGCTGGGGGGGCACGCGAGGGGGCCGGCAGACGGCGCGGGCCCTCCTGCCCGCTGGCCGCTTCCTGCTGTGTACCGGCCTGGGCGCCCGCTATGATGGGATTCTTCTTCCAAAAGGACGGATTTACCCGCTAAGCCATTGGCCGGCCAAGATGGTGAGGCAGGCGGCGGGTCAAGATGTGCGGGGTTAAGGTAGGAACCGATTAAGGTGCTCGTAGCGGTTGGGAGAGAAGTGTTTGAAGAGGTTTTCTCGACTAGGTAGCCCCCGGCTTTATTCAGAAAGGCCGTGCAGAAACCACGTTCTGCACGGCCTCTTTACTACTTATAAACTTGCGCGATGGGGTGGTCCGGTAAAAACGGACAGTGAGCTAAGATATGGTGGTTGGGAAGTCGCGTTCGAATTGGCGGGGCGAGCGGTAGCCCAGGGCAGAGTGGCGGCGGTCGAGGTGGAAGTAGGTGTCGAGGTAGTAGGCCACCTCTAAACGAGCTTCTCCGAGGCTGGCAAACGCACCGCCGTAAGGCAGCAGTTCCGTTTTGAGCGTGCTCTACCCGGCCTCGGCCTGGGCGTTATCGTAGGGGTTGCCCGGCCGGCTATAGCTGGCCAGTACCTGCGCTTTTTCGATGCGCGTCCGGCAAGCCGAACTGGTGTATTGACGGCCGCGGTCGGCGTGGATTACCAGGCCGGGAGCCGGTTGGCGCAGCGTCAGCGCTTGCTCCAGGGTTCTGAGCACCAGCTCGTTGCGCATCTGCTGGTCGAGGTGCCAGCCGACCACGCGCCGCGAACAGGTACCGCGCCAGGTGGCCAGATAACACCAGCGCCCGCCGACCAGGGGCAAGTAAGTGATATCACCGACCCACACCTGATTGGGCGCGGTGGGCGCGAGCTGGCCGAGGAGCAGGTTTTCGGCCACGACGGCCGCGGGGTCGGCCACGGTGGTGCGGGAGCGTTGCGGCCGCGTGCTCAGCGCCCGCAAGCCGCGGCGACGCAGCCAAGTGCGTAAGGCACAGCGCCCGACAGCGTGCCCTTCGGCCCGCAGTTCTGCCCGCAAACGGCGGGTGCCATAGCGCTGGGCATGGCGCGAAAAGGCGGCGGTAGCCGCAGGCTCCAATGCGGGCGTTGGGCGCGCTGCCCGGCTCCGCCACTGTTAATAGCCCGCGGCGCTGACCGCTAGCACGCGGCAGAGCACCTGCACGGGCTCGGTGGTCACAACCTGGTCGATAAACTGGTAACGGCTCATGATTGAGGCGGTTGGGAGAGCCTGCGCCGCAAGCAGGCACTGGTCAAGACTTTTTTTAACATGTCGCGCTCCTGTGCCACGCGTTTTAGCTCGGTACGCAAGCGCTTAATCTCGTCACGTTCTGCGCTGCTAGGCACAGCCCCGGCTAACGCCTGGCGCTGCCAGCGACCGAGCAGGGCGGGTGACAGGCCCTGGGCGCGGGCCACGTCGGTTTGCCGGGCCCCGGCGGCCACCTAGCGCACGCATTCGACTTTAAAAGCCGGTGTATATTTTTTGCGGGTCAGCGGCGAGCCGCTCGGAATGGGTTTGTCGGGCATGGGCAGTGGAAGGTAAGACTTCGCACTGTCTGTTTTGACTCGACCACCTCACGGCTCCAGCGGTCAGGCCAGGAACTCGGCGATGCCCGTGTCCAACTGGTAGTAGGCCCCCACGATTTGCAGCTTTCCGTCGGCCACGGCCTGCGCGAGCAGGCGGGAGTTTTGCAGCCGGTCAATGGTCACTTTTACGTTGGCCTTTACCACGTTGGCAAACCGGGCTTCTCCTTCGCCCTGGGCCAGCAGCACGGCCGGGCGGATGGCGTCGACCAGCGCTTCCATCTGGCCCGGGGCCAGCGCGGCCGTGCTCACGGCGCTGAGCGTGGCCTTGATGGCCCCGCAGCGCTGGTGGCCCATCACCACGAGCAGCGGCACGTGCAGCTCGGCCACGGCGAACTCCAGCGTACCCACCACGGCGTTGTCGAGCACGTGGCCGGCGGTGCGCACCACGAACAAGTCGCCCAAGCCCTGGTCGAACAGCAGTTCCGGCGACTCGCGCGAGTCGGAACAGGCGAGCACGGTGGCAAAAGGGGCCTGTTGCAGGGCCACGTCGTGGCGCCGTTGCAGCGTCTCGTCGGGGTGCTGGAGCTGACCGCTCTGGAAGCGCAGGTTGCCGGCCTGGAGCCGGCGCAGCGCCTCGGCCGCCGCGGGCGGGCCGGGCGGTAGGGCCCCGGCCGGAGCGTTGGGGGCGGGCAGCGCCGCGGCCCCGCCCTGCGC
>CAXTBA010000112.1:0-4386 GCA_964242665.1 uncultured Hymenobacter sp. | reverse complement strand
AAATCGACGTGGCCGGGCGTGTCAATCAGGTTCAGCGTATAAACTTCCCCTTTGTAGGGAAACTGCATCTGGATGGCGTGGCTCTTGATGGTGATGCCCCGCTCGCGCTCCAGGTCCATGTTGTCGAGCAGTTGGGCCTGCATGTCGCGCTTGGCCACCGTGCTGGTAAACTCCAGCAGGCGGTCGGCCAAGGTGCTTTTGCCGTGGTCGATGTGGGCAATGATGCAGAAGTTGCGGATATTCTTCACAAAAGGCGGTTTTTAAGGCAACGAAGGTACGGCGAAAGAGGTGCCAACGCCAGCGCCGCAGCGCCGGGCTCCCGGGGCGGGCGGCCAGCTTTTCGCCGGCCGCCCGCTAATCGTTGCGCCGGTTCGGGGGCCCCGGAAGTTCGTTCAACCGATGCAACGATTACCGGGCAGCCGGCGAAAAGCCGGCTGCCCGGGCCGTTTCCCGGGGTCCCGGGGTCCCGCTACGCCACCAATTGGTTACAGCCGCGCACGTCCGAATTATCCATCCGCCCCAGCACCTCAAACGAGCCATCGGCGTGCTGCCGGGCTAAATCTTTGGTTTCGATGAACGCACACGAATCGATGTTAGCCAAGTCGATAACGTTGATGGCACCGTCGGCGCGCTGCTCGGTCACATCGAACGGGTCGGCAGGATCGCGCAGCAGTACGCGCATGGGCGGCGGGCAGTGGAAGCGCCCGTCGCCCAGCGAATAGGCCTGGCTGAGCAGCTCCGTCATGCCGTACTCGGAGTGAATGCCGGCGGGCCCAAAGGCCTGCTGCAATTCCTGGTGCAGTTCCTCGCGGATCATCTCGCGGCGGCGGCCCTTCATGCCCCCGGTTTCGAGCACCGTAAGGCCTTGCAGCTCGGGCGCGGGGCCCGCCTCGGCGGCCAAGTCGAGCAGGGCGTAGCTCACGCCGATGAGCATGACGCGGCGGCCCGGGTCGCCTTTTGTCTCGGCCAGGGCCCGGCGTAGGGCCCCGTGGTCGTGCAGGAAAAACGCCGGTTGGGCCTGCCCCGAGCGCCGGGCAAAATCGTCCACCATCGCCACCAGCGACGACTGTCCCTGCTCCAGGTACGAGGGCAGCAGCGCCAGGAACGTCCAACCCGACAGGGCCCCGTAGTACCGCTCAAAAATACGGGCCGCGTTGTCGCGGTACAACTGAGGGTCGCGCAACAGGTGGCGGCTGCGCTGCTGGCGGGTGGTGCCGCTGCTGAGGAATTCTTCTTGGGGGGCCCAGGCGTCCGGCTCGGTGCGCACGTCGTGGGTTTTGAAAAACTCGATGGGCAGGAACGGGATGTCGGCCAGGGCCCCCACGTCGGCCGGGGCCCGGCCCAGCTGGCGCAGGTAGGCGGCGTAGGGCGGGCAGTGCGCGGCCTGGTGGCGGAACAGGGCCAGGGCCGCTGTTTCGAACGTGGCGGCGGCCACGGCGGGCAGCTGGCGCAGAAACTCGGCGCGGAAACTCATAGGCAAGCGTAGGGGTTAGCAGGGCACAACAAAACCGGGCCGGCTTCGTTGCGGAAAACGTACATTCGGGCCGCTTTCGGGCGGGGCCGGTGACCGGACCAACTGACTCATTTTCGTATTTTTTCTCGTATGCGGACTCTCTTTTACTCGCTGCGCGTGGCCGGGCTCCTGGCCGTTCTGGGCGGGGCCGTCAGCGGCTGCCTCAACCCACCGGACTATTCAACCACCCCCAGCATCGACAACGCACGGCTTGATGTGCAGCGCATAACGAAGGGCAGCCTGGGGTTGCGCGACTCGATGATCATCACCGTTTCGTACCAGGACGGCGACGGCGACCTGGGCCTCAACTCGTCGGGTGCCGACATGGAAGGCGTTTATGCTTACGAAAACGGGAACAACATCAATTATTACAATTACTTGCTGCAAGCGCAGGTAAGAGATCCTGTTGACAAGATTTTCAAGGACTTCACCACCCCCCTCATCAAGCCGGGGCAGGACTACGGCCGGTTCCCGCGCATTACGGCCGATGGCAGCAAGGAGGCCCCCGTGAAGGGAGACCTCACCTACGGACAGTCGTTTCTCCTTGATTTGGGCACCACCTTTTTGCCCGGCCAGGAAGTGCGCTTCGTAATCAGTATTCAGGACAGGGCCCTGCACAGGAGCAATACTGTGACGACACCCAGTAGAATCATCGAGAAGTTTTGACCAATTGTTGGCTTAGGGAAACGGCCGCTTCGCAGGAAGCGGCCGTTTTCTTATAGATAAAAAACCTCCACGGAGCATCTCGTCCCGGGGCCCTCAGTAGATGTCCGGAAACTGCGCCGGGTCGGATTCGCTCAGCAGCGCGTAGGCGGCGTCGAATACGTCTTCCACGCTGGGCTTGCTGAAGTAGTCGCCGTCAGAGCTGTAGGCCGGGCGGTGAGCCTGGGCCGAGAGGCAGCGCGGGGCCGCGTCGAGCAGCTGGTAGCCGTCCTGCTCGTCGATAACGTGCTGGAGCATAAAGGCGGAGGCCCCGCCGGGCACGTCCTCGTCGGCGAACAGCACCCGGCCGGTTTTGCGCAGGCTGTCGGCGATGAGGTGCTGGGTATCGAAGGGCAGCAGGGTTTGCACGTCCACCACTTCGGCCGAAATGCCGACCTCGGCCAGCTGCCGGGCGGCTTCCAGCACCACACGGCACATTGAGCCGTAGGTGACGATGGTGACGTCGGTGCCGGCGCGCAACACCTCGGGGCGGCCCAGCGGCAGCGTGAACTCGCCCACGTTGGCGGGCATTTTCTCTTTGAGGCGGTAGCCGTTGAGGCACTCCACCACCACGGCGGGCTCGTCGCTCCGCAGCAGCGTGTTGTAAAATCCGGCCGCCTGGGTCATGTCGCGGGGCACGCACACGTGGATGCCGCGCAGCGTGGCCAGCAGCATGCCCATCGGCGAGCCCGAGTGCCAGATGCCTTCCAGCCGGTGGCCCCGGGTGCGTACGATGAGCGGGGCCTTCTGCCCGCCCTTGGTGCGGTACTGGAGGCTGGCGAGGTCATCGCTCAGGATTTGAACCGCATACAGCAAATAATCGAGGTACTGAACCTCCGTGATGGGCCGCAGTCCGCGCAGCGCTGCCCCAATCCCCTGCCCAACAATGGTGCATTCGCGGATGCCGGTATCGGTCACGCGTAGCTCCCCAAACTGCTCTTGTAAGCCAGCAAAGGCTTGGTTCACGTCGCCAATCTTGCCCACGTCCTCGCCAATGGCGAAGATGCGCGGGTCGCGTTGGAAATTGGCCGTGAAGCAAGCTTGCAGCACTTCGCGGCCGTCGACTTGCGGGGCCCCGGCGGCGTAGGCCACGGGCACCTCATCGATGTTGCCCACGGCTTCCTCGCTCTGGCTGAACAGGTTGGAGTTGTAGCGGTCGGCGTTTTCAGCCAGTAGCTGTTCCAAATATTGCTGCACGGCGCGGCGGCCGGGGTGGCGGCCCAGGCCCCGCACCTGGCGCAGGGCCCGGCGCAGGGTGCGCACGCTGTCGGCGCGGATGGGCGCGGGGTTGGTGCGGAGCTGGTTAACGGTTTCGGCCAGGGCGTGCTCCGCGCCCGTGGCCTTCACCAAGCGGTCGAGCAGGGCCACGGTGGCGTCGCGCTCGGCCCGGATGGGGTCCATGAACGCAGCCCAGGCGGTGGTGCGGGCCTGCTTGATGGTGGCGGCGGCTTCCTTTTCGAGGGCGTCCAGCTCGTCGGCGGTGGCGTGGCCCTCGGCCAACAGCCACTCGCGCATTTTCAGCAGGCAGTCGTGGGCTTCTTCCCAACCCAGGCGCTCCTTCGATTTGTAGCGTTCGTGCGAGCCGCTGGTGCTATGGCCCTGGGGCTGCGTGAGCTCGGTGACGTGGAAGAGCACGGGCACGTGCTGGGCCCGGCACACGTCGGCGGCGCGTTGGTAGGCGTCGACCAAAGCAGCATAATCCCAGCCTTTTACCACGAAAAGCTCAAAGCCGGACTGGCCTTCGCCCTCGCGCTGCAAGCCCGCCATAATCGCCGAAATGCTTTGCTTAGTGGTTTGGTATTCAGCCGGCACGGAGATGCCGTAGTGGTCGTCCCACACCGACACCAGCATCGGAATCTGGAGCACACCGGCCGCGTTCAGGGCCTCGAAAAACATGCCTTCCGACGTGCTGGCGTTGCCAATCGTGCCGAAGGCCACCTCGTTGCCGTTCACCGAAAAATCGTCGAACTGGTGCAGCTCAGGGTTCTGGCGGTAAAGCTTGCTGGCGTAGGCCAAGCCCACGAGGCGCGGCATTTGGGCGGCGGTGGGCGAGATGTCGGCCGACGAATTCTTGGTGGAAGTTTGGGGTCGGAAGCGGCCGTCGTCGTCGAGCAGACGGGTGCCGAAGTGGCCGTTCATGGCGCGGCCGGCGGTGGAGGGCTCGGCTTCCA
>CAXTBA010000111.1:0-4610 GCA_964242665.1 uncultured Hymenobacter sp. | reverse complement strand
TAGCGCGCGTCGTTCGGGACGACGAGGCCGTAGGTTCGAATCCTGCCACCCCGACGCTAACAAGAAAGGCTCTTTCCTCGTCGGGAACGAGCCTTTCTTTTTGTTCCATCGTCTCGGTCGCTTGCTGAGCACGTAAGGCGCGTTCGCGTCCTTTCAGGCACGGCTCCTCGCCGGCTTAAATATTTTTCAAATAATTGGGTTAGGTTCACAAAATCAACACGGTACGTCCGGTATTTTCATTATACCAACCTAATGTGGACGCCGTGAAAACCACTTTTATTTTGATGCTCCTGCTAGGGGCTGGATGGGCCCTCGGCCCGCAACGGGCCCAAGCGCAGTGCCACAGCCACAGCCACTGTTCGACGTACCACCACAGCGGTTCCACCAGCCACCACAGCCACAGTAGTGGGCCAGCGGCCCCCTACGTGCCCGGGCGTTGGACGGCGTATGGTGGCTTGCTGGGCCTGGCCGACCGCGCGGGCACGCCTTACATGGGGCTCGATGTGGACGTGGATTATTGGGTGCTGCCGCGCTGGAGCACGGGCTTGCGGGGCACCGTTACGGGGCTGATGCCGGCCGACCCTTCGCCCGAGTACTACGCGGGTGTGCTCCAGCCCCGACTGGAACAGTACAGCTTAACGTGGAGCAATAACGTGCTGCTGGCCGATGGCCCCCGGTGGCGGCTGGCGCTGCAAGGCGGGGCAGGCCTGGGCGGCGTGGGCCTGTACGACAACGCCCGCGGGGTGCCCGTGCGGGGCAGTTGCGGCTGCAATACGGCGGCAGAAATGGCCTCGTCCACGGCGCTGGTCACTGAAATTGGTTTGGCCGCCATTCACAAAGGTAAAGGGCAGCGCGGGCCGTGGTTTACGCTGCGGCTACCGGCAGTGGAACGGCGCGGTGCCGTTCGGGGCCGACAACCAATTTTCGACCTACGTGCTGAGCCTGGGAATCAGCGTGCCCGATGCGCCGCCGGGCCGAAAATAGGGCCCCTGGCTATTTTACGCCCACCCACACCTCGGCGGTTTCGCCGGGCCCGAAGCGTTCGAGGTAGAAATCGCGCGGGGCCAGGTTTTGTGCCTTTGCAAAGTCGAGGGCGGCGGGGTAGAGCTTGTTGGGGGACAGCAGGTAGCTGACGCCGGCCACGCGGGCGGCTACCACGCGCTGGCCCGCCGGCACGAAGCGGTAGCGCAGGCCCGCCGGCAGCGGATGCAGAGTGTCGGCCACCGCTAGGCCAACAAACGCGCGCACGGTGTCGTGGGCGGTTTCGGGGTTGTTGTAGTATAGGTTGGCCAGCACGGCCCCGGGCAGGCGGCCCTCGTCGAGCACCTGCTTGGCGCGCTGGAATAAGGGCCCGAAGCCCTCGCCCTGCGCCGGGCCGGCGTAGGCCTGCCCGGCCAGCAGCACCGGCGCGGCGGTGGTTTCGAGGGCCACGGCCGGCTGCCGGAGCCCGCCCAGCCAGGCGTAGGCCCCGGCCGCCAGCACTGCCAACAGTATGGCGGCCAAAAAAATGTAGCGCGTCATCATAGAGCGCAAAGGTAGCGGCGCGAGCCGGCCGGGCTAGTACGCCAGGTCGGGGTGGCCCGAGAGCAGCGGGTCGGCCTCGGCGCCTATCTGGTAACCATAAATGGAGAGCGTGGGCGGGGCCGGCTCGGGCAACTGCCGGGTGCCGGCGTCGGCGGCTTTGAGCATGGAAAGCACAACGAAAACAGAAGCATTGAGGCAAGCTAATGAATCAGGTATTTCTCTCATCATATAAGAAACTATATTCTTCCTTCTGTGCAAAGGTCTGCTTATGCATCCGATAATGCATCATCCTTGGATTGGAGCCCGGCGGCTCTTTCGGTGGATTGAGCCTTTTGCAGGACGAACGGAGGAAAAAATGGGGTTAACGGGCCGCTCCCGCTGGGCCCGGCGTAGCTTCGCGGCCCGTTCCTTTTTCGGAGCGGCTCGCGGGGGCGGGGGCGAGGTAATTTCCCAAGGGCTAAGCATTTCCGCGCCACCGAAAAACCGTGGCGTCCGCGGGCTGTCTTACCGATGGCGCCGGGCCCCGGCCGCGCCAATGACCATCGATTCTATAGAGATTAAGAAACCGTTATGTTACTGCCTACTTCTTCTATCGCCGACGCGGCCCCGGCGGGGCCGCTCACCGTGGCCGGGGCAGGGCTGGTGGGCTCGCTGCTGGCGCTGTACCTGGCCCGGCGCGGCCACCAGGTGCAGGTGCTCGACCGCCGCCCCGACCTGCGCCTGCGCGGCCGCAGCGAGGGCCGCTCCATCAACCTGGCGCTGTCGGACCGCGGCTGGCGGGCCCTGGACGGCGTGGGCATCGCCGACGACATCCGGCAGGTCAGCATCCCACTCTACCGGCGCGTGATGCACGACCGCCAGGGCCAGCTCACCGGCCAGCCGTACGGGGCCGATGGGCAGGCCATCTATTCCGTCAACCGCGACCAGCTCAACCGCACCTTGCTCGATTTGCTGGAGGCCCGGCCCGGCGTGCGGATGCGCTTCGGCCAGCAGTTGCAGCGCCTTGACCTGGTCGGCCGCACCCTGCACTTACTCGATGTGGCCACCGGCCGCGCTTACCAAGAGCCGTATAGTCAGCTGTTTGGGGCCGACGGTGCGTTTTCGGCTGTGCGCGGGGCCCTGCAGCGCACCGACCGCTACAACTACTCGCAGACCTACCTCGAATACGGCTATAAGGAGCTGACCATTGAGGCCGGGCCCGGCGGCGCGTGGGCCCTGGAAAAAAACGCCCTCCACATCTGGCCCCGCGGCCAGTACCTGATGATTGCGCTGCCCAACCTCGACGGCTCGTTCAACGCCACCTTGTTTTTTCCCTACGAGGGCCCCGAGAGCTTCGCTGCCCTGCCCGACGCAGCGGCGGTGACGGCCTTTTTCGCCGACGTGTTTCCCGACGCGGTGCCGCTGATGCCGCGCCTCGGCGACGAGTTTTTTGCGAATCCCACCGGCTCGCTTGTTACGGTGCGCTGCTACCCGTGGCACGCCGCCGGTGCGCTGCTGCTCGGCGACGCGGCCCACGCCATCGTGCCCTTTTACGGCCAGGGCATGAACGTGGGCTTTGAGGACTGCACCGTGCTCGACGGCCTGCTGGCGCAGCACGGCGACGACAACTGGCCCGCCGTGATGGCCGCGTTTGAGCGCCAACGCAAGCCCAACGCCGACGCCATGGCCGACTTGGCCCTGTACAATTTCGTGGAGATGCGCGACCGGGTGGCCGACCCGCGCTTTTTGCTTCAGAAGCGCATCGAAAACAAAATCGCGGCCCTGTACCCCGCCCGCTGGGTGCCGCTTTACACGCGGGTCACGTTTTCGCACCTGCCCTACGCCGACGCCTGGGCGGCCGGCCAGCGCCAGGACGCCGTGATGGCCCGGCTGATGCCCAATATCCTGGCCGAAGCCGATTTCGACAGCCCCGCCGTGCAGGCGCAGCTGCCCCAGGAGCTGGCCATTGCCGGGATATAGCGTTAAAAAGTGCAAAAGCCAGGAACATCCGGCCCAACGCTGGGTTTTGCTCCGCGAACGGCTATCTTAGCCCTGCCGATCGTGCGTTCCTGCCCAATAGTTTTCCCAGCCGCGCTGCTTTTCCGTTTATGCTCACCTGCGCCATCATCGACGACGACGAAATTAATCGGCTCACCCTGGAGCACTACGTCGGCCTCACCCCCAACCTGGAGTTGAAGGCTTCGCTGGCCGACGGCATCGCCGGCTTGGCATACCTGCGCGAAGGCCACGCTGTGGACTTGCTGTTCCTGGACATCGAAATGCCCCACCTTAACGGTCTGGAGATGCTGCGGCTGCTGCAAAACCCGCCCGAGGTCATCATCACCACCGCCCGCAACGACTTCGCCGTCGATGCCTTCGAGTTGCGGGTGACTGACTACCTGGTGAAGCCGTTCGAGTACGGCCGCTTCTGCCAGGCCGTGGAGCGGGTGCGCCAGCACGCCCGGCCCGGCGGGGTGCCCGACGTGCCCACCGGCCCGGCCAACGCCGACGTGTTCGTGAAGGTGAACAGCCGCATGGTGCGCATCAACTTCGACGACGTGCTTTACGTCGAGGCCCTGTCCGACTACGTCAACATCGTCACGGCCCAGCAGAAGTACATCGTGTACACTACTTTGAAGGCCCTGGAGGCGCGGCTGGCGGTGTTTCCCAACTTCGTGCGCGTGCACCGCAGCTACTTGCTCAACACCCAGCACATCGAATCCATCGAAGACAACACCGCCAACCTGAAGGGCGGCTACTACGTGCCCATCGGCAAGTCGTACCAGGAGAGCTTCTTCAAGGGGCTGTCGAAGATGTAGTTAAGTAAAGATGCTCATTCGGGGCCCCGGGCGTTACAGCTTCTGTAGCTTCCGGGGCTTCTGTTTTCACGCGCTGCCTGCCGCGGCTTGCCAGGGCCCCGGCCTGGCGGCGTGTAGCGAACAGACCGCTCGGCCCCGCCGTACTTTCGCCTACCATGACCGATACCGCCGCTTCCGCGCCCAAAAAGCTCTTCCTGCTCGACGCTTTTGCCCTGATTTACCGCTCGCACTTTGCGTTCAGCAAAAACCCGCGCATCAACTCCAAGGGCATGAACACGGGGGCCGTGC
>CAXTBA010000110.1:0-4697 GCA_964242665.1 uncultured Hymenobacter sp. | reverse complement strand
TTGCTTTTGTCGATGCCCATGCCGAAGGCGATGGTGGCCACAATCACCTGCACGTCGTCCTGCAAAAACGCCTCTTGGGCCGCGCTGCGCTGGTTGGGCGTGAGGCCGGCGTGGTAATGCGCCGCCTTGATTCCTTTTTGCTGGAGCTTTTGGGAGATGGTTTCGCAGGTTTTGCGCGAGAGGCAGTAGATGATGCCCGGGTCCTGCGGGTGGCGGCCGATGTACTCCACCACCGCGCCCACGCGGTCCTGCCCGGGGCGCACGATGAGGTTGATGTTGGGCCGGTCGAAGCTGGACAGGAACACCTTCGGCTCGGTCAGGTTGAGCTGGGTGCGGATGTCGCGCTGCGTGAGGCGGTCGGCGGTGGCGGTGAGGGCCACGATGGGCGTGCTGGGAAAGTGCGTCCGCAGGGCCCCCAGCTGGGTGTACTCGGGCCGAAAATCGTGGCCCCAGCTCGAAATGCAGTGCGCCTCGTCGATGGCAAACAGGCTGATGTTGACCCGGCCCAGAAACTGCATGAACCCGTCGGAGAGCAGCTTTTCGGGCGATACGTAGAGCAGCTTCAAATGCCCGCTCAGGGCCGCCTTGGTAATGCCATTGGCCTCGGCCGAGCCCACGCTGGAGTTGATGTAGGCGGCGGCGATGCCGTTGCTTTTCAGGGCCTCCACCTGGTCTTTCATTAGGGCAATGAGTGGTGACACCACCACGCAAGTCCCCTCGCTGACGACGGCCGGAATCTGAAAGCACACCGACTTGCCCCCGCCGGTGGGCATGAGCACGACGGTGTCGTGGCCGGCCAGCACATTCTGGATGATGTCGGCCTGCATGGGCCGGAAGTTGTCGTAGCCGTAATAGCGTTTCAGGGCCCGGCGGGCGGCGGGGAGCAGGTCAGCGGCGGCGGTCAGGGTATCGGGCATAATGGGGCAAGGGTATCCTACAATAAAGGAACGGCGCGGGCCGCGAAGTTCCAACGGGCCCTTACAAAGCGGCCGTGGCGCTTATTCCGGCTTTACCTCCCGCCGCGACCCCCGGTATAGCTCGTACCGCAGCAACCTACAGTCAATCGGTCCATTAAAGAGCGGTATCCTGCGCGTGGCCTTCAGCCCAATGGTTTTGGCCGCGTCCAAGTTGCCGGTGAGCACAAAAGCTTCGTAGCCCTGGAAGTTGGTTTTCAGCGCGTCACCGATGGTTTTGTAGAAGGCGGCCATTTCGGCCTCCTCCCCTATGCGCTCGCCGTAGGGCGGGTTGGTGATGACAAGGCCAGGGCCCTGGTCGGCGGGCGGCGCGGCGTCTTTCACGTCGCGCACGGCCAGGCGGATGCAGTCTTCGAGGCCGGCGGCGGTGATGTTCTGGGCCGCCTGGTCGATAACTTTCGGGTCGATGTCGGAGCCCGACAAGTACGCCTGGGGCTCTTCCAGGCGCTGGGCTTCGGCTTCGGCCCGGACCTGCTGCCAGAGGCCGGCGTCGAAATCGGCCCAGTTCTCGAACCCGAACTTGCCCTGGTGGAACAGGCCCGGCGCGATGCGCTGCGCAATGAGCCCGGCTTCGGTGAGGATGGTGGCCGAGCCGCACATGGGGTCGAGGAGCGGTTTTTTGCCGTCCCAGCCGGCGAGCAGCACCAGGCCAGCGGCCAGCACCTCGTTCAGGGGCGCGTCGTTGGTGGCCTGGCGGTAGCCGCGGCGGTGCAACGAGTCGCCGGCCGCATCGCGGCTGATGATGACTTCATTCTCCAACATGCGCAGGTGCAAGCGGATGTCGGGGTGGCGCGTGTCCACGTCGGGGCGGTGGCCGGTACGGTCGCGGAATTGGTCCACGATGGCGTCCTTCATCAGCTGGGCCACGAACAGCGAGTGCTCGAAGGTGGACTTGTTGACCACCGCCGTGATGGCGAAGGTCTGGCCGGGCCCGATGTATTCGCTCCAATCGATGCGGCCCACCTCGCGGTACAGGGCCCGCTCGTCGGGGGCGTAAAAGCCGGCCAGCGGGCACAGCAAGCGCATGGAAAGGCGGCTCCAAAGCACGGTTTCGTACAGCAGGCGCTGGTCGCCAATGAACTCGACGGCCCGGCTGCCCACGTGCGTGATGTCGGCCCCGAGGGCGTACAGCTCGTCGGCGAGCAGTTCTTCCAGGCCGAACTGGGTGGTGGCGGTAAGATGCATGGCCGCAAAGGTCGGGCACGAACGGGTTGGGGCCCGCTCCTGCCCGAAGTAGCCCCAGCCGCTATCTTGCGGCCACGAGCCGGATGCGCTTGAACTTCTTGCCCACGCACGGCTATGCCGGATAAAAACCTGTACCTCATCGCCGGCTGCAACGGAGCGGGCAAAACCACGGCTTCCTTCACCATCCTACCCGAAATACTCGGTTGCCGGGAATTTGTCAATGCCGACGAAATAGCTCGGGGCCTGTCGCCGTTCCAACCCGAAAAAGTAGCCTTTGAAGCGGGTCGCATCATGCTCCACCGCATCGATGAACTGTTTGCCCGGGGCGAAACCTTTGCCGTCGAAACCACGCTGGCCACCAAAATTTACCAGCAGAAGATTGTGGCGGCTAGGCAGCAAGGCTACACCACTACCCTGTTATTCTTCTGGCTGAATAACGTAGAACTGGCCCAGGAAAGAGTAAAGACCAGGGTTTTGGAAGGCGGGCACAGCATTGAGCCCGAGGTGATTACAAGAAGGTACCAGCAAGGCATTATCAACCTTTTTGACAATTATTTATCGTTAGTTGATGAAGCTTGGCTTTACGATAATTCGAGCGGCGAACCGATTTTACTGGCGCGAAAGCTGGTTGATGGCTTCCATGTAATGAACGATACTTTGTATCAACAACTAAGAAACTGCTATGAATCGGGAAGAGCAACTTGAACGCCAGGAGAAAATCATGGCAGGTTTAAAAATCGCCTACGAGCGAATGCTTGAATTCAAGCGTCAGAAGAACAGCGTAGTAGTGGTAGCACGCGATGGAAAGATTATACGAATTATGCCATAGCAAATATTTTCAAAAATGAACGACGAAAATAAAATTTGGAAGCTTAAACTTAGATATGGCAAATTAAAGACTGATTTTAAACATTTTACTGCCATTATCAAAGGAATTATAAACGAAAAGTCATCTTCCCCGCCCGGCAATGCATTCATGGGCATTAAGATGTGGGCGATAAATTATGACGAAGCAGCGGACATAGTAGACTCAGTTGCCGAGCAGGTAGGGTTCACTATTACGGGTAAGGTGGAGGTTTTCGATACTGAACCTCAAGAACCACCCCGGCAAGAGCCTTATGGATACGATTTAAAATTTACTTATTTTCAGGCATAACGTTATCCGGCCCCCGTGGCCGGCTTTTTTGTACCTTCCGGCCCGTATGGCTACTCCTGTTACTACTGCTTCCGCCGCTTCTACGGCCGCGCCGGCCCGCTCCTACGCCGGGCCCATGGTGCTCATGACCAGCCTGTTCTTCCTGTTCGGGGCCGTCACGAATTTTAACGATGTGCTGATGCCTTACCTCAAGGACATCTGCCAACTCACCGATTTTCAGTCCACGGCCGTGCAGTCCGCCTTCTTCGGGGCCTACTTTTTGATGTCGCTGCCGGCCGGGTGGGTGCTGAAAAAGCTGGGCTACCAGCGCGGCATCGTGGCCGGCTTGCTGGTGATGGCCGGGGGGGCCCTGCTCTTCGTTCCGGCGGCCGACTCGCGGGCGTTCGGGCTGTTCCTCACGGCGCTGGGGGTACTGGGCGCGGGCATCACGCTGCTGCAAGTGGCGGCCAACCCCTACGTGAGCGTGCTGGGGCCCGCGCGCGGCGCGGCGGCGCGGGTGAGCGTGGTGGGCGTGGCCAACAACTTCGGCGGGGCCCTCTCGCCGCTGGTGGGCGGGCTGGTGCTGTTCGGCGGCTCGGTGGCCCTGAAGGCGCGGCTGGCGGCCCTGCCCCTGGCCGAGCGCCTGGGCCGCGAATCGCAGCTGGTGAAGGGCCCCTACCTCGGGCTGGCGGCGTTTCTAATGCTGCTGGCGGGCGTGTTTTTCTTCCTGGTGAAGCTGCCCGACCTCGAAAGCATCCCCGAAGAAGCCGCTTTGGAAACCCGGCCCGTGGCCGCCGGCCGCCGCTCGGCCCTCGGTTTTCCGCACCTGGTGCTGGGCATCGGGGCCATTTTTGTTTACGTCGGGGTGGAAGTCGGACTGGGCTCGTTTCTGATTCGCTACGGCGAAAGCCAGGGCATCGCGCACCTGTCCGCCTTCACCCAAAGCCTGGTGCGCGCCCTGAACCTGGCCACGGGCTGGGCCGGGGCCCTGTTCGGGCAGGCCCCGGCGGCCATCGATACGTCGGCCGGCTTCACCCGGGCGGTGGGCGCGGTGCTGGTGTCGTCGTACTGGTTCGGCTCGCTGGTGGGGCGGGTGGTGGGCATTCCACTGTTATTGAGATTCCACAACCGGGCCCTGCTGGTGGCGGTGTGCGCGGCCGGCGCGGCGCTGGTAGGGGCCAGCATCCTCAGCCACGGCGAAACGGCGCTGTGGCTGGTGGTGCTGTGCGGGCTGATGAACTCCATCATGTGGCCGGTCATCTTTCCGCTGGCCATCACCGGGCTGGGGCCCTTCACCAAGCAGGGCTCGTCGTATTTGATCATGGCCATCGTGGGCGGGGCCCTGCTGCCGCCGCTCATGGGCTGGCTGGCCACGCACGGCGGCGGGCTGCGGGTGGCGTTTG
>CAXTBA010000109.1:0-4802 GCA_964242665.1 uncultured Hymenobacter sp. | reverse complement strand
TCGCCGCCTTTACTCAGCTCGATGCTCCGGCCGCCAGCCAGCTCACGCAGCAGCGGCTGGGCTGGCAGCCCACCCAACCCACGCTGCTGGCCGACCTGGCGCAGGGGCACTATTTCGACAAGTAAAAAGAACAGTGGCGGGTGAGCACTTCCGCCCCTTAGGTTGCGCCTTGACTGCGCTTGAAATCGTCGGCCGCCAGCCGAATGCCCTCGGCGTAGGGCGTGGGCGTGAAGCCGTAGCTGCGGTCGAACTTGCTCGAATCGAACACATACGGCTCCTCGTACTGGTAGAGCATTTCGAGGATTTCGGCCAATGGCGGATTTTGCTGGGCGGCCTCGGCTACCGTTTCGCGGCTCAACACCAGCAGGTCAGGCGCGGCCTGAAACTGCGGAGCGGCCAGTTGCACCAGCCCGGCGATGGTGGGCGGGTGGGGTGCCGTGGGCAGGTGCCAGGTCTGGCCAAAGGCCCGCTCATCGCCGGCCAGTTGGTACAGCGCCCGCGCCATGTCGGTGGTGAAGCCCAGCGAGTGGGGCACCTGCCCACTGCCGAACCACTGCGCGGGCTGCCCCTGGACCAGATGGCTAAAGAGCAGCATATTGACCAAGCTCACCTGCGAGGTGCTGTGCGGCCCGTAGAAGTCGGCCGAGCGGGCTACCAGGGCTGGCAGGCTACCGGCCTGCATCTCGCCCAGCAGCGCCGTGGCGATTTGCGCGCGCACTTCGCCTTTTTTGCTGATGGGGTTGAACGGGGTTTCCTCAGTTTGGGCGCCGCGCACCAGGCCATACATGTACACGTTGTCGAAGAAGATGAGCCGGGCCCCTACCTGCTTGCAAGCTTCGATGGTGTTGCGCATGATGACGGGCCAGTGCTGCTGCCACTCACTCGTGCTGTAGGGTAGGCCCACGAGCAGGTACACGACGGCAGAGCCGGCCAAGGCGTCTCGGAGCTGGTTGAAGTTAGTGGCATCGGCCGCCACGGCTTGCGCCCCCGCCGCTGAAGTGGCGCGGCGACTCACGAGCCGCACGGTTTCGCCTTGGGCGCGGAGTTCGTCAAGGAGGCTGTGGGCCATCGAGCCGCCCGCGCCGAGAATCGTGTGTAAAGCCATAAAAAGTAGGAGAGTAAAAAGTGGGTGTTGTAAACAAACTAGATGGAACCTCCGACTCGGAAGCTGCTTAGCTTGGCGCTGGTGCCTGGCAAAGCGGCCGGCCAGCCGGTGGTTTTCGGCCCGCAAGCAGGGGCCAGTCCGGCCGTCATTGCCTTGCTGATAACCGCCTGCCCAGGCTACTTCGGGCCAGCTAAATCAAACCAGCTCTATCTGGACGGAATCTGCTTAGGCCCGGGCGGCTGTGCCAGCTGCCTTGCGGCAGGCCAGTGGGGTGGTGCCGGTCTGCTTTTTGAAGAAGTTGTTGAAGTAGGTGGGGTAGGCAAAGCCCAGGCAGTAAGCAATTTCGGCCACGCTCCACGTAGTATGTTGCAGCAGGGCCTTGGCCTCGTCGGTGAGGCGACTGGTGAGGTGGGCACTCGTGGGCTTGCCGGTGACTTCCTTCACGGCCTTGTTGAGGTGGTTGACGTGCACGGCCAACCGGTCGGCAAATTCCTGCGCCGTTTTCAGCTCCAGCGTCTGCTCGGGGCTTTCTAACGGAAACTGCTGCTCCAGCAAATCCAGGAACCGGGTGGCCAGGCGGGCCGCCGCGTGGTGGTGCGGCACAAAGGTTGCGGCGGGCCGGAGCTGCAATGCCTCGTGAATGGCGAGCTGCAGGTAGGTGCGCACTAGCTCGCCCTTGAACGGGTAATCGGCCTGCTGCGCGGCCAGCATTTTCTGAAAAATGACGGTCATGAAAGGGACTTGCTCCTCCTGAAGCTGGAAGAGCGGCACACTCCCGATTTTAAACAGGGGCGACTGCGGCAAGCTCTCCGAACGGTCGAGCGCCGTGATAAACTCCTCGGTGAAAAGGCAGAGGTAACCGTGGCGGTAGTCCGCCAGCATTTCCATCGCGTACGGAAGATGCGGGTTGAAGAACAGCAGGTAGGTGCCGTCGAGCTCCCAGCTTTGGTGGGCATAGTGCAGCCGGGCCTTGGTCGTCAGCAGCATCACCTTGTAGTAGTCGCGCCGGGTAAAATGGGGCTTCGTCGTGCACGGGCGGTCCACGCGGTACACCTTAAAACCTTTCAATTTCAGGTCCCTGGTCGTCAACGAAAGGGGTGGGCTAGCCGCAGTTATCATGGCACAAAAGTACGATAATCAAGCAAGCCGTCCTCGCCACCGGGCAACCGCCCGGCTGGGGGCGACCCTCACGCCGGGTTCTCGCTCACCCGCCGGGTGGGCCACACCTGCAGGGGCGTGGCCAGCAGCGGCACCAGCAATTCGACCAAGCGGGACTGGGGGGGCGTGGGGTGAGCGGCCACGGCCTCGTCATCGGCCCAGGCGGCGGTCAGCCAGAAGGCCTCCAGGTCGTCGGCTTGCTGGAAGAGGTGGTAATACAGGCAGCCGGGTTCGGCGCGGACCAGGTCCACGAGTTCGAGCAGCAGGTCTTGCACGCGCGGGCGGTGTTCCGGCTGGCTTCGAAGGGTGATGAGCAGGTGCCGCTCGGCGGCTTTAGCAGGTGTAGGCATAAGAGGGGGTGTTGAGGTGACAAGGGCGCGGGTCGGCCCACCTCCGCAGGCGCGTATTTTCGCTCCCGGGGTGGGCCGACCATCATTCGCGCGTTCGGGCTTAGGCCACCGTGAGCACGATTTTACCCCGGAGTTGTCCGCGGGCAGCGCGCTCGTGCGCCTGGCGCGCCTCGGCCAGCGGAAAGGTGCTGTCGATAGCGACGCGCACCGTTCCGGCCGCGAGCAAGCGCCCGAGGTCGGCCAGCTGAGGGCCGCTCGAACGCACCTGGGTCGCCGAAACCGTAAAGCCCTGCTTGGCGGCCTCCTCAGCCCCGGTAAAGCCCAGAGGAAATACCGGGAACAACGCCCCACCCGGCTTGAGCGTGCGTAAAAACCGACCGGTGGTGGGCCCGCCGAGGGTGTCCACGACCAGGTCCACGTCATGCGCCACGTCCTCCGGCGTGCTGGTGGTGTAGTCGATGAATTCGTCGGCGCCGAGCGCGCGCACGAAGGCCTCCTGCTCGCCCGAGGCCACCGCGATGACGTGTGCGCCCTGCCATTTGGCCAGTTGCACCGCCAAGTGCCCCACGCCGCCCGCGGCCCCGTTGACGAGCACCGTCTTGCCCTGAAGGGGCACCGGACTATGAAGGGCTGGTTGCAGCGGGTTCGGCACGTTGTGGCCCCGCTCAATCAGAAACTGCCAGGCGGTGAGGCCGGACATGGCTGCCCCGGCGGCCTGCCCGTGGTCGATACCGGCCGGTTTGTGGGCCAGGTCCGCCGCTGGCGCGGCCACGTACTCGGCATACGCGGCGCTCTCCCCGTAGCTCGGGAAGCGCACCATGCCGAACACTTCCTCGCCGACGGCGAAATCGTGCACATCGGGGGCGACGGCTTCGATGACGCCCGACACATCTGACCCCGGAATGATGGGGAAAGGCACCGCAGGTCGCCACTCGGGCGGCAGCATCTGGTACCCGTCGCGCAGGTACCAATCGGGGGGATTCAAGCCCACCGCGTGCACGCGAACGAGCACTTCTCCCGCCTTCAGTGTGGGCTTCGGGGCTTCTTCGTACCGCAGCACCTCCGGCCCCCCAAATGCGTGCAGCCGAACGGCTTGCATGGTGGCGGCCGGCTGCGTGGCCCCCGGCTGGGGCGTAGTATGTTCTTCTGCTGTTTGCGCCTGTTCGCGGGTTTGTTCTGGACCCGACTGCGCTGCTGCTCCTGTTGCCATGCTGGTTTATGCTGATTGAGTGGATGAATCGTTCCGGCTTTTGCCGGAATAGCTGCCTTGAGTTACCGGCTTCTAACCGCCGCGCGAAAACCGGCTTGCCAGCGCCGTTTTACCTTGCCAGCGCCGTTTTACTCCGGTGCCATTGACTCCACAAAGGTCCTCCTTCCCAATAGCAGCAAAAAAACACGATTCAAACCAGAAAGTATGAATATCACGCAATTCGCGCCCGCGTTCCCGCCCGCTGATGGGAATGTCGCGGGCCAGAAAACTTCGCAGGTTGCCGATGCTGGCAATGACTCGGGCAAAATGCGCTTCTAGTAGTTGGACGAGGCCATGCCTAAGCTTTCCGCCAAGAAGCTGTTTAAGCTAAGAAACAAGGAGGTGAATGTAAGCCACCTAGAGCCCGGGATTGGCAGGAGCAGTTTTGCGTTCATCGCCTTTGGCTAAGCGGCGGGTGTTTCCTGCTCAGGCGATGCTACGCTCAACCACCCGGCGTTTTGCGTAGATGAAAAAACGGCCTTTCTGCGCGAGTATGCCCGTCCGTGGGCACGTGTCCGTGGATACCCCGCTGCTCGCCTGGTGCTGAAGGGGCTTATTTGCTGTCTGGCTTCCGACAAGAGGAATTACTGGAAGAAGTGCGAATAAGGCGACTAACCTCCTAGAATTACTCAGCGACGGCGTTCTTGCCGCGGCCATCACCCTGCTGGCCGGGGAAACAGAAATCAAGAAGTAAGCTGGCGCTAATAAATGGGGCCTCACTGCGCGACCATGGCGGCTGGCTGCATTGCCTGGTAGTGAGTACCCCAGTTGCGGAGCGACTCAATCAAAGGGGACACCGAATGCCCCAGCTCAGTCAGAGCGTACTCCACCCGGGGCGGCACCACCGAATGCACCGTGCGCCGCACCAAGCCATAGTCCTCCAACTCGCGCAGCACCTTCACCAGCATCCGGGGGCTGATGGCGGGCAAAAGCTGCTCCA
>CAXTBA010000108.1:0-5015 GCA_964242665.1 uncultured Hymenobacter sp. | reverse complement strand
TACGGTTCATCACGTAAAGGTACATAGCACTTCTATTTCCCTACACCCTCTAAGAAACAATCCGCCACCACGGCCAATACAATAGTTACGACTGTCCAAAAGGCCTTAAAATAATTTTATCTCTCCGCTGCTATAAGAAGGCCTTTAAGAAATTTAAGAAAGGTGACAAAGCTTCTTTTGCTCGCTTTTTTGCATAGTTAGGAAGGTCATTGACAGCCCATAAACATTCACAAGCGATGAATCTTAGAGGTTTTTCGAGTCTGATTAGTAGGCTTGAGTAATGCCAAACCAGTATTCAGTCCTGTATCGGTGCTAGGTCCTGCTGGTATTGTTGCTGCTGGATTTATTTGTGTAGGAGGCACATATTGTTCTCTCGGCTGCCCGTTAACGAGGTAGAGCCGTTCGAACGGAATGTTGAAGCTAATGCCGGAATGGGGCAAGGTATAATCATTTACCGCGCCTGCTAGGCGTGCTAGTGGGGTGCCAACCACGGTAGCGCGCCGTAACGCGTCAAAGCCCACGGTCAGGCCTTCTCCCATGCTGCTGGTCCAGCGGCCCGCCAGCACCACAAGAGGCGCCGGATAAGTAGGCAGACGGGGAGAAACTAATTCCAGCCAGCTGCGTCGAATGCCTGTTTCGCGTTCTTCACCGGGTAATTCGTGTTTCTGGTAGGGCTGTTCGCGGGTGATAAAGCGCCCCATGATGGCGCGGGCAACGGACGTATTGCCGCCGCTGGGCGTTTCGCGCAGGTCCAGCACCAGGCCTTGCGTATCGCGTAGGGTGTTTAAGGCGCTGTCGAAGGCCGCAATCAGCCGCTCATCGCCCAAGCTGTTATTGATTTTCAGGTACCCCATGCGCCCGTAACGGGCAACCGTGAGTCGACTGGGGTAGTGGCTGTGTTCTAATTGACTGCCGCGCTCGTCAGGGAACACCGTCATGGTCCCCTGCGCGGTGGTCAGGGTCCACCGGCGGGGGGTCACGTGGTCGCCCGCCAGCGCTTGGTTCAGGGCAAACGTGCGCGCGTTTGGGTCGGCTTGCCGCAAGCAACGGGGCAAAAAGGGTTGAATGGCTTGCGCCACCGGCAGGCCGTTAATGGCCGTAATCCGCATCCCGGGCCGCACGCCTACCCGGGCCGCGCCGTACCCCCGACGTACGTCCAGCACCCGGGCTTGGCCCTGCACCCACTCGGCGGCAACATCGCTGCCGGAGGGTACTAGCCGGCGGGAGTCCGGTCGGTTGGTGCCCAGGCTAGCATGGTTATCGTAGAGTTCCGCCAGCGCCCGTTCGAGTAGCCGCACAAAGGCCCGGCGACTCCGAACGGTGTCCGCTTGGGGCCGGTAGGTGGTTCGGACAAGGTTCCAGTCCGTTTGCTTGCGGTCGAAGTACGCGTAGTGGTCGCGGACGCTGGTCCAGAAAAAGTCGAAATCCGCGAGGTAGTCTTGCTTGGGCAGGGCTGCCTGCGCTCGCGGAGCACCCGGTAGTCCCGCTGTAAGCAGCCAGGCTAACATAATAGCTCTGCACCACTTGCTGCGAAATCGCGTATTTCCTATTAAGTCAAGATGCATGGGCTTCCGGTTCCCGCCTCGTGCCACCCAGGTGCGTAGTGTCAACCGGGGCCAAGACGTAACTAGGGGCAAAGGACGCCCGCTCACGGCCGCAATTATTGTACAATAGTGCGGTGGTGCGATTGATAGTTGCCCGGGGTGGTGCCCACCAATTTTTTAAAGTAGCGCGCAAAGTGGCTTTGGTCGAAAAAACCGGTTTCCAGCGCCGCAACGACCGGGGTAATACCGGTTTGCAACAGCTGTTTGGCCAGTACAATGCGCTGTTGGGTAATGTAGGCCGTCGGCGTAAGTCCCGTGGCGCGGGCGAACATGCGCATGAAATGGAACCGGCTCAGGTCCGCTACGGCCGCTAAGCCAGTGATGGAAAGCTTATGCGGCAATTGCTGCTGTATTACAGCCAACACTTCGGGCAACCGAGTCAGCGTAGTGGGAGCGCCTAGACAACGTGCTGGCTGCGCGTACCGCCTCACTAAGGTCGCCAGGCTTTGCTCCAGCAACAGCTGATTCCGTGAGGAGAATCCTTCTACCTCCAACTGGTGGTGGGCTCGCCGCAGCAGGTGGAAAAGAGGGGGGTCATCGAGCAGCTTCGCCGGGAAATGGGGCCTCGAACTGCCCCAGCCAGCGGCTGCTTGCAGCAACGCCACCGGCACGTACAGGCTTCGGTACTGCCAGGCTGCCTGGGCCGGATTATAGTTGGAATGGGCTTCGCCGGGATTGATGACCAGTATCGTGCCCGGGCGGACCTGCAATACCTGCTGAGCAAAGGCAATTTCTTCGCTGCCCTGCTCCTGTAGCGAGATGCAGTACGTGTCGTGGAAATGCCAGGGGAACACGTGCCGGCTGTACTGGCCAGTGAGTAGTTCTAGTTCAGGTAGTTCTGGCACGTACCATAATTGGCCGCCATCAACAGGCATTGGTCTAGCAATTAGGGCATACTGGTGAGCTCATCCGAAGCACCAGCAAAGCAACAGGAGGTAGCCACAAGAATGGGGTGCGATTTTCCAAAAGTACTACAGTGTCGACTGTGACTTAAATAAATGGTAACCGACCTCATTCTAAAAAGTGTCCGGTAATGAATTTTATATTAGGCAGTACAGCCGAGGTCATAATGTTAATTAAAACCTTGGCTGTACTGCCTTTCTAAGTTTCGTTAGCCCCAGCAAGGGGACTAGCTACAAAAGAGGTGTCCGAGGACGAACGTTATGTTCAATTGGGGGAAGGCATGGCGCGCCCCCGGGGGAAAGTTCTGTTGCGTCGGGCAGCGCCGGCCCAACGGAGCCCGCGACGCGGGTTCGGACAAGCGGCAACCCGGAAAGCACGCGGCGGCCTGGTTTTGCATCGGAGAACCGCCCAGCTTCGCTGATCGAACGTGTCGCCAATGCCAGCAAGACCCGGAACAAGTTCTGATACCCTTCCCTTAGCAAAATTGAGTTTGACAACCCACCTAATCAGGCTTTGGGTCCGATAAGAGTTAAATACGCTTTTGCCTACAACTGTGAATGAGGATAACTCCTTGCCTTTCAGCAATTGAGCGCGGCCAACCTGTTTGCCTTTCACTCTGCCCGCAGGCTCAGCACGGGGTTGCGGCGGGCGGCCCGCCAGGCCTGCACGCTTACGGTGAGCCAGGCAATGAGCAGGGCCCCCATGCCGGCGGCTGCAAAGTACCACCACTGCCACGCCACGCGGTAGACAAAGCCTTCCAACCACCGCTGCAGGAGCAGGTAACTGAGGGGCAGTGCCAGTCCAATAGCCACAACGACCAGCCAGGTCAGGCTGCTGGTTAATAGCCACACAATGCCCAGCTCGCTCGCGCCCAAGGCCTTGCGGATGCCGATTTCCTTGCGCCGCCGCTCGGCCGTGAAGGCCGCCAGCCCCAACAGGCCCAGGGCGGAAATGAGAATGGCCAGCCCGGCGAAGTAGCGGGCGAGCACCGCCACCCGCCGCTCGGCCACGTACTGGGCCTGGTAGTCGGCATCCAGAAACGTGTAGTCGAGCGTAAAGCCGGGGTTGTAGGCGGCGTATAGTTGCTGAAGCCGCGCAATCGTGGCCTGCTCCGCGTGCGGCTGGAGCTTCACCAGCACCGTGTTAATCTGGGGGTCGAGCTTGAGGAGCAGGGGTTTGATTTTTTCGTGCAAGGACTCGTAGTGGAAGTCGCGGACCACGCCCACGATGCGGGCGCCGTCGAGCTGTTGGCCCACGGGGTCCGGCATCCCCAGGCCGGCCACCAGGGCCTGGTTGACGAGGATGGCGGCGCTGTCGGCGCGGAACTGCGGCGCAAAGCTGCGGCCGGCGGCCAGGTGCATACCCATCGTTTCCACCAGGTCATAGTTGACCAGCATCGTCGCTACTGGCAGGCGCTTCCCCCGCCAACTCATCTCCTCTACGTGGCGCCCCCCCAGGAAGCCGCCCAAGACGCTGGATGCCTGCACGACGCCGGGCAATTTCTTCACCTCGCCCAGAAAGGCCGCCTGCTGGCGCGCCGCCTTGCCGGCCGTATCAAAGCGGAGCACGTGCGCCTTGTCGTAGCCCAGCGGCTGGCGCTGCACAAATGCCAGCTGCGCGTTGACGACCACCACGGCCACGATAAACAGCACCGAGAGCGTGAACTGCAGCACGACCAGGCCTTGCCGCGTCCACACGTCGCCGGCCTTGGTCGGCAGCTTGCCTTTCAGCACGGCCGCCGGCTGGAACCCCGACAGGTAGAACGCGGGGTAGCTGCCCGCCAGCAGCCCCGTACCCAGCGCCAGGGCCAGGCTGGCCCCCACCAGCGGCCACTCCCACCGCAAGGCCAGCGGCTTGCCCGTCAGCGCGCTGAACTGCGGGAGCACGAGCTGCACCAGCCCCACGGCCACCACCAGGGCCAGCAAGGCCATTACCACGGACTCGGTCAGGTACTGTACTATCAGCGCGGCGCGGCTCGCCCCCAGGGCCTTGCGAATGCCCACTTCCTTGACCCGCCGCGAGGCCTTGGCGGTGAACAGGTTCATGAAATTGATGCTGGCAATCACCAGAATGAGCCCGGCAATCAGGGCGAACAGCCGCACGTAGGTAATGCGCCCCCCGGTGGCGACGCCGTTTTCGTAGGTGCCGTGCAGGTACGCCGCCGAGAACGGCCGCACGAACAGCGTGCGCCTCTGGGCCTGCGCGCTTTTGGTTTTCAACAAACCCGCCAGCTTGGCTTGAAACTGCACGGGGTCGGCCCCCTGCTTCAAGGCCAGGTAGGTGGTGAAGGGGCCGTCGTCGTCCCACGTGATGGTTTGAAAGGCTTGGCCTACCCCTTTGTCCGTCTGCATCTGGTCCTTGAACGAGGCAAACGGCAGCACAAAGTCAAATTGCTCGGACGAGTTGCGGGGCACCCCGGCAAACACCCCGGCCACCAGGCAGGTCTGCTTCCGGTCGGCCATTTGCCATTCCACGGCTTTGCCCAGGCTGTTCTGCGGCGACCGAAAG
>CAXTBA010000107.1:0-5025 GCA_964242665.1 uncultured Hymenobacter sp. | reverse complement strand
GCTGGACAACCCCAACTTCGGGGCCCTGGCCGAAGCCGCCGGCCTCAAGGGCTACCGCGTGAGCGACCCCGGCCAGCTCGAAAGCGTGCTGCGCGAGGCCCTGGCCCACCCCGGCCCGGTGGTGGTCGACGCCGTGGTGCGCCGCCAGGAGTTGAGCATCCCGCCCACCATTGAAGCCAAGCAGGCGGCCGGGTTCGGCCTTTACGCGCTGAAGGCGTTGATGGACGGGCGCGGCAGCGAGTTGCTGGAAGTGGCCAGAACCAACCTGTTTCGGTAGAAACGGCGCGGACAGCCGGCTTTTCGCCGGCTGTCCGCTAATCGCCGGGGCCCGTTCCAGCAATAGCAACGATTAGCGGGCAGCCGGCAAAAAACCGGCTGCCCGGGTTAATTCCCGCCCAAAGTGAACATAAAACCCGGCCCCAGTTGTTAAATTCGGCCCCGCTACCACAGCGGCGGCCGTTTTCGTATCCGATGACCAACAAAGAAATCAAAGCCCTTATCTCGCTGCTCGACGATCCGGAAGTGGCCCCCCACATCCAGAGCGAAATCCAGAACCTGGGCGAAAGCATCATTCCGTTTTTAGAGGAGTCGTGGGAGGAAACCCTTGACGCTCAGCAACAGCAGCGGCTCGAAGACCTTATTCACCACCTGCAGTTCGAAGGGTTGCAGCAGCGCCTGCGCGTGTGGCGCGAAGCCGGGGCCACCGACCTGCTCGAAGGCATGTGGCTGCTGAATACTTACCAATACCCCGACGCCGACCTCCAGGCCCTGAACCGCGCCATCGAGCAACTGCGCTTCGAGGCGTGGACGCTGATGCGGCCCGACATGCACCCTGCCGATCAGGTACAAGTGCTGAACTACGTGCTGTTCCGCTCGCACAAGTTCGCGGCCAACACCCAGCACTTTCACTCGCCGGCCAACTCCATGCTCCAGCGCGTGATTGAGACCAAGCGCGGCAACCCGCTGGCGCTCTGCGTGATCTACCTGCTGGTGGCCGAGCGGCTGCACCTGCCCGTGTTTGGGGTGAACTTGCCCAACCTGTTCGTGCTCACCTTCCGGCCCGAACTGCCGGGGGCCGTGCCGTTCTACATCAACTGCTACAACCGGGGCTTGGTGCTCTCGCGCACCGACATCGCCCACTACGTCACCCAACTCAACCTCACGCCCAACGACATTTTTTTCGAGCCCTGCTCCAATCTCGACATCGTGCGCCGCGCCCTGCGCAACCTGCAAATGAGCTTCGAGAAGCTGCAAGAGCCCGCCAAAGCCGCCGAAGTAGCCCAACTGCTGGAGATTCTGACCAGCGAAGCTTCAGAAGCGGAAGAGGAGTAGGGCCCCCGCAGGTGCGGGCAGCCGGCTTTTCGCCGGCTGCCCGCTAATCGTTGCCGTCGTTGCGAAGGGCCCCAGCGATTACCGGGCGGCCAGCGAAAAGCCGGCTGCCCGGGCCAACCGCTACCGCTACCGCTTAATCAAGCACCCGGTGGCGCGCTTGTCGGCCACGCCGGCGGGGCGGCCGGCCAGCAGGTTGTCGAGCACCTGACGCAGGTAGGGCTGCTGCACACCGCTGGCTACCTGCGGGTTATCGTCGATGGCCCCCCGGTAGCGCACCGCAAAGCCGCCGCCTGCAGGTTCCAGCACCACGGCTTCGGTGGTTTTGCTGATGCCCAGCAGGTTGCTCACTTGCTGCGAGGCATCGGTGAGGGTGGGCAGGTTCACCTGGCCGGGGGCCGCCCCGCCGGGGGCCTCCAGGTTGATGGGTACGTTGACGAACAGAAACTGTACCCCGCGCCCGCCAAAGCTGCTGCTCAGCGCGGCCAAGCGTTCCTGGTAGAGGCGCGAATACGCGCAGGCCGGGTTCAGGAATACCACCACCACGGCTTTTTTGCTAGCGTAGCTTTTGAGCGATACGGTGGCGTTGTTGGCCGTTTGCAGGCTGAAATCGGCCACGGTGCCTTGGGCGCGGGCAGCGCTTACGGCCACGGTGCAAAACAGCAGCGCGGCGGCGGCGATAATGGAAAGGCGACGAATCGACATGTTAGAAAAGTAGAAATAAGGCATAAGCGGCTAAAGGACAAGGGCCGGGGTGCCGGGCTCCCAGCAGTACGTAAGCACGTAGCCGGTAGCCGGTTGGAAGTAGCAAATGCGGTGCCGGCTTTGGCCTTCGGCCAGGCGCAGCACCGCCGGGATTTCACCTGTGGGGGCCGTCGGAAACGGCTCCAGCAGCAATTGCTCCTTAAAGCTAAGGCCGCGCCGCGCTGCCAGCTTGTATAAGGTTTCCTTGGCGCTCCACAGCAGCGTAAAATGAGCCTTGGCCACCGCTGCGGGCGCGGCTTGGGCGGCCGCCAGCTCGGTGGCCGACAAGAACTTAGCGGCGATGCGCTGCGCTTTGTCGCGCACCATTTCTACGTCCACGCCCGCCCGGCCATCGGTGCCCAGCAGGGCAGCGGCCCACTCGCCGGAGTGCGACAGCGACACTACCGCGCCCGCCGGCGCGCCGGGGCCGCTGAGGTAGGGGCGGCCGGTAGCTTCCTCGTTGCGCACGAGCAGGTGGGGGCCGGCCGGCCAAAGCATCGCCGCTACGGTGTGGGCCAGGGCCCGGCCGGCCAGCCACTCGGCCTGGCGGTCGGGGCCGGCGGCGGGCAGTAGCGGTGCATAGGCCGTCCCCGCGTTGGGCAGCAGGGGCCAGAGGGCGGCGGCCGGCTCGGTGCGGTGCCAGAGGCCCAGCGCGGCGGTGGGGGAGAGGCGCAGCAGGCGGTGCAGGGGCATGGAAGGGCGCGGAAGCAGGGCCGCGAAGGTAGGGGCCAGCCGTACCTTCGCGGCATGGTTCGCCCCGAAGCGCATAAGCTTGCCGCCCTCACCGGCCACCGCGACGCCGTGTACGCGCTGACCGGGGGGCCGGCCAGCGCCGTGTATTCGTCGGGGGCCGACGGCCTGGTGGTGGGCTGGGACGCCGCCGACCCCGCCCGCGACGGCGAAGTGCTGGCCCGCGTCGAAAACTCGGTGTACGCCCTGCGCCACCTGCCGGAATTGGGTTGGCTGGTGCTGGGCCATAACTTCCAGGGCCTCCAGGCCATCGACCTGGGCCAAAAAACGCTGGTGCGGGCCGCAGCCCTGCCGCCGGTGGCCATCTTCGAAATCGTGTATTCGGCGGCCCACCAGCGCCTGTACGCGGCCCTGGCCGACGGCACGCTGGCCGTGCTCACGGTGCCCGACCTGCGCCTCGACAAGCTGCTGCGGGTGGCCCAGGGCAAAAGCCTGCGCTGCCTGGCCCTGCACGAAGGCCGCGCCGAGCTGGCCGTGGGCAGCTCCGACGCCCTCACCCGCGTGCTCGACCTCGACTCGCTGGCCCTGAAATATACGCTGGCCGAAAGCACCAACTCGGTGTTCGCGGTAGCTTATTCGCCCGACGGCGGCACGCTGCTCACGGCCGGGCGCGACGCCCAGATCCGGGCCTGGGACGTGGCCGCCGGCTACGTCCTCGCGCAAACCGTGGCGGCCCACATGTACACCATCAACAACTTGGCGTTCAGCCACGACGGGCGCTACCTGGCCTCGTGTAGCCTCGACAAAAGCATTAAAATCTGGGATGCTACCGACCTTGGTTTGCTGCGCGTGCTCGACCGTGCCCGCTCGGCCGGCCACGGCACGTCGGTGAACCGCCTGGTTTGGCCGGGCACCGAAAACCGGCTAGTTTCGTGCAGCGACGACCGCAGCCTGGCCGTGTGGGCGATTGAGGGTGAGGGAGCTGTTAGCTTTTAGCTGCTGGCTGTTAGCTTTTTCGCGTTGATGTGCTGATTTATAAGTTTGTTAAACCCAGAAGCTAGCAGCCAGCAGCTAAAAGCTAACAGCCAAAAAGATGAAACTTACCGCCCTCGATATTCGGCAGAAGACGTTTGAAAAGTCCTTTCGGGGCGTGGACCGCGACGAAGTGCAGGCTTTTCTGACCACCGTGTCGCAGCAGTGGGAGCGACTGGGCGATGAAAACCGCGAGCTGCGCCTCAAGCTGGAGCACGCCCAGCAGGACGTGCAGAAGATGCGCGAAGTGGAAAGCAGCCTCTACCGCACCCTGAAAACGGCCGAAGACACCGGCCACAGCATCACTGAGCAGGCCCAGCGCGAGGCCGCCCTGCACCTGCGCGAGGCCCAGCTGCAAGCCGACCACGCCCTGGCCGAGGCCCGCCAGCGCGCCCGCGCCATCGTGGACGAGGCGTACCAGACCGCCGAGAAAACCGTGGCCGACATGCAGCGCCAGACCAGCGGCCTGGGCCAGGAATGCCAGCAGCTGGAGCAGCAGTTCGACGGCCTCGTGCGCGACTTGAAGCACCTTGCCGCCGACGCCCTCGAAAAGGCCGAAAAAGCCGGCCAGCGGCCCAAGGGCGGCGCGGCGGCCATCCTTTCGCGGGCGGCCAGCGTAAAAGTGGAACGGCCCCCCGAACCGGCCGCTCCCGAACCCCGCCCCGCCATGCTCCCCATCCCTGAACCCGTTGCCGCCGCTCCGTCGGCTTTCGTGGACCACCCCGACCGGGCCTCCAGCCTGGCCGCCACCAACTACAACCCCAAGCCCGGCCAGCAGCCCGACCCCGACCAGGCCCCGGGCCCCGACATCGAGCGGCCCACCGCGCCGGCCGAAAACCCCGGCATCGCGCCCGCACCCAACATCGAGCAACCGGCCCCGTCGCAGGTGCCCGACCCGGCTCCGCCGTATGTTGAGCCGGCCGCGCCCGACATCCGGCCCATCGGCCCCAGCCGCCCCGAAATCAACCCGCCCTCGCCCGTGACACACCCCGGCCAGCCCATGGGCGCAACGGTGGAAACGTCTTTTTTTGACGAAATCTAAACCGCGGATTTATCGGATTAAGCGGATTGGTCGGATTTTGCGGCCGATTCGCTGAAAAGCCTGCGGAAACCGCAGGCTTTTTTGTGCCACTTTTGTGGTCATAATCTGCGAAGTGAAGCTGGCAGTTTTTGATAACTGCTCACTAACAACTGCTCACTAACAACTGCTCACTAACAACTGCTCACTAA
>CAXTBA010000106.1:0-5110 GCA_964242665.1 uncultured Hymenobacter sp. | reverse complement strand
CAGCTGGGAGGCCGCCGCTTCCTAGTGATGACCGGGGCCGACAAGCTCATGGCCGCCGGCCGGACGGCCAGCAACCCGAACCCCTGGCTGCGGATGGACCTGCGCCGCAACCAGGCCCAGGTAAACCGCCTGAAAATTACGCTCATGCCGACTGACACCTATAAGGTGGAGTTTTACCACCAGAAGCTGGTCGACTGGGAGCCGGTTATCACCAATCAGCAAACTTTTGAAATGGTGTACGGGGAGGATTTACCGGCCCTCTTCACTTCGGTGACGGGCTACGATACCCACCTGTAGCCCCTGCCTGATGCGAGCCAGCGAAGCCCCCACCATCATCCACCCGGGCTGGAACCAGTACCGCAGCCGGGTTATCGCCGCCATTACCGACGTGGAAATGCTGATGCAGCAGTTGGGCAAAGGCCTCGACTGCGACGGCCTAACCGCCGAAGTGGCCCAGCGGCTCGGGCTGCTCATCGATACCCAAGCCGATTTCGACGTGCTCAATGCCTTGGTGCGGGCTTTGCGCCCCATCGGCCGCGAAGCGCTGCGGGCCACCCGTGAGGACCAGGGCGGCCAGTTTTCTCTGCTACTATTTTAGCCCCCATGCCATGCCTCAGCCCCAGGATTTAGTTGTTGGCGATGCCGTGTATTACGCCCGGGAGCGAGCCGTCGGCCTGATTTATACCACCTACGAGCGGGGCAGCCACGAGCGCCCCGGCGTGCAGCTGCTGCTCAGCGACGGCCGCGACCTGAGCGGCTTTAGCGCCGAGGAGGCAGACCAGTTTCTACAGCCTTTGGGTGATACGAGCCTGCGCTACGAGTTTGTGAACGTGGCCCAGCTGGCCCGCGACTACCAGCGCGGCGTGTTCGGCCAGGCCTTCCACAACGCCCGGGTGCTGCTGCTCGCACGGGAGCTGGCCAGCCCCGAGCCGCCCGCTCAGTAGCCACTATCTCCCATTTGTTCTTTTTGCCATGCCCCCGACCACTCAGCACCCCCTGAATAGCCCCGTTTTCGCCCCGCAGCGGGCTTATCTGGCCGTCGAGCAGCAACCGGCCGACTCCGCCGAAGCGCAGCGCCTGGAGAAGCTGCGGCAGCTTATCGAGGCCGCGCCGGATACGACCGACCTGCGCGGGTTTGCCGACGCTGCCCGCCAACTACTGGGCCCCGGCTACCAGGTGCACTGCGGCAGCTCGCACGTCTGGATAAAGCGCGACGACCAGCCCGGGCGCCTGGCCATCGTGGCCGACCGCTACACCACCGCCTACCGCGAGTGGAACAGCCCACTCCCCACCTCGGGGCCGGAATAGCCGCTTATAAAAAGTGGTTTTTCAGTTCCGGCTTTGCCTTAACTTGCCTCTCTAACGCCTGCCTCCTATTCCCGCATGTACAACTTTCCGAGCCTCATGAAAAAAGACTGGGCCACCGACTACGGCTTTCGCAAAGCCCTAGAAGCAGCCCCCGGCACCATGAAGTTTGGCGGGCAGGCCATGGGAACCGGGCGCCGGGACATCGTGGAATACTGGCAGCGCGAGAAAAGCCACTACCGGCTCTGGGAACTGCTGCTTTACATGGGCAGCCACACCGTACCGCAGACCGTGGCCTACTTCGACCTGCCGGCCGACACCGCCGAGTTTCTGCGCTGGGTCTACAACGAGGTGTCCCACGAGCAGCGGGAGCAGGTAGAGGAAATGGTGCAGGGCTTTGCCAGCGGCTTCGACCAGATGAATTTCTTCCCCTACGCTGAGCTATACCCCATCTGGCAGCGGGCCGACGAGCGCCAGGCCCGCGAGGGCAACGTGCTGGTCTACCTCGACCGCATCACCGAGCCGGACGGGGCGGAGATTGTCCGCTACCAGGCGCCCAGCTTTTTTGAATAGCTGAACTACGGGGCAGCGGGGGGCGTAATGTTGCAAAAATTGACTAATCTTTGCTCGTGTTAGACCTCTTTGCGGCCCCGGCTATGCTCAAACCAAGTTCCTATAATTCGCTGGCCGAGCTGATTCACGCTTTGGGCATGCGCAGCGACACAGCTAAGCACATTGGCATCTCACACAACACCCTGAACGTGCGCATGGCCAAGCCCGGCAGCTTCACGCTGGACGAACTGGTGAAAGTGGCCGAGCTGGCCAAGTCCGACCTGCTCACCATGACCAAGCTGGCCCAGAAGCAGATGGACAACCCCGTGGAGCCACCCGCACCGGCGCTGGGCCGCCCGCGCTTCAAGAAGAACCAGCCAGACGCCAGCTAGCTTTTAGTCAGCAAACGCCTAGCTTCTGCATCAACTCCGCTACCATTCGTAGCCAGTTTCTGCACTTCACCGCCGACTTTTTACCACTCGTCCTTTTTTCTCCAAAGGGCTAATTGGGCCTGGTAGTTTCGCTGCGTACTAGCTGCCCAGCATGAAGCTTATTATTGTCGAAAGTCCCAACAAGATTAAAAAAATCAAGGGCTACGCGGGACCAGAATATGATGTGGCCGCCTCCGTGGGCCACATTCGGGACCTGCCCGTAGGCGGGGGCGACATTGGCATCGACCGCGAACACGGCCACGCCCTGAAATACGTCGTCAGCGACGATAAGAAGGCCGTGGTGGCCAACCTGCGTCGCCTGGCCAACGCCGCTGGCCCCCAGGGCGTGTACTTGGCCACCGACCCCGACCGGGAGGGCGAGGCCATTGCCTTTCATCTCTGCGAGGTGCTCGGCCTGGACCCGCACACGACCAAGCGCATCGCCTTCCAGGAAATCACCGAGAAGGCTATCAAGGCTGCGCTGGCCGCGCCCACCACGGTGGACCTGCACCTGGTGCACGCCCAGGAGGGCCGCCGGGCCGTGGACCGGCTGGTGGGCTTCACCATCAGTCCGGTGCTCAACCGCAAGCTGGCGACCGGCCTCTCGGCGGGCCGGGTGCAGTCGGTGGCCGTGCGCCTGGTGGTGGAGCGGGAGCGGGAGCGGCAGATTCAGCAGTTCACCGACACGTTTACCGTGCCGGTGGTGGCCACCCTGCAGACCAGCCACGGCGAGCAGCTGCGTGCCCGCCGCACGGCCCCGCCCTTTGCCGCCCTCGATCAGGCGCAGGCCTATTTGTCGCAGGTTGGCCGCAGCGCGGACTTCGGAGTGCTGAGCGTGGAGAAAAAGCTGGTGGAACGGCAGCCCGCGCCGGCATTCTCCACCTCCACGCTGCAGCAGGCAGGCGTGAAAAAGCTCCGATTCACCGTGCAGAAGGTGTCGGACCTGGCCCAGAAGCTGTTCGAGGGCGGGCATATTACCTACATCCGCACCGACAGCGTGAACATAGGCGAAGAGGCTACCCTGCAGGCCCAGGCGCAGATTACCGCGCAGTTCGGGGCCAGCCAGTTCCAGGCCCGTCAGACCAAAAACAAGGACGGCGCGCAGGAGGCACACGAAGCCATCCGCCCCACGCATTGGGAGCAGGCCCACGCCGGCGATACGCCCGACGAGCAGGCGCTCTACCGGCTGATATACACCCGCGCTCTGGCCTCGCAGATACTGGCCGCCCAGTACGACCAGACCACGATAACCCTTGCGCCGGTAGCCGATACCACCGACACTTACACCAGCTCCACCCGCGTGCTCACCCGCGCCGGCTACCTGGCCGTGTACCAGGATGCCGAGGAAGAAGGGGAGGAGCCCGAAGATGAAGCGGAAACTACCCTTAAACACCCGGTGCAGGAGGGCGAAGCGCTGACGCTGGTAAAGCTGGAGGCGCGGCAGAGCTTTGCCCGGCCTGCCAAGCGCTACAACGAGGCCACCCTGGTCGCGGACCTCGAAAAGCAGGGCATTGGCCGGCCGAGCACCTACGCGGCCATCCTGCGCACGATTTTCGCCCGCCAGTACATCAGCACCGGCAGCGTGGCGGGCAAGAAGCTCACGGCGCAGGTCCTAACCTGGCAGGGTGGGCAGCTGACCACCAGCCAGCGCAGCGAGACGCTGGGCGCGGACAAGGACAAGCTGCTGCCCACGGCCACCGGTACTCAGGCAACGGATTTTCTGGAGCGCCACTTCCCGAAGGTGATGGACTACAAGTTTACCGCCGGCTGCGAAGCGATGTTCGACAAGATTGCCCGGGGCCAGCAGACCTACCAGCAGTTCGTGCCGATGTTCGACCAAAACCTGCTGGGCTGGGTGGCCGCTGCCGACCAGCTCACCCCGGACCGGGCCGAGCTGCAAAAGCGCCTCATCGGCCACTTTGAAGGCGCGGAAATGCAGTTGGGAACCGGCAAAAATGGCCCCTACATCCTGCACGCCGAGAAGTATTACAACCTTCCCGAGGACGTTAGCCCCGCGCAGCTGAGCGAAGCGCAGGCTCAGGACCTCATCACCCAGCGCCGGGCGTCGGCCCCCCGCGAGGTGGGCCTGCACGAGGGTAAACCGGTGGTGGTAGGGCAGGGGCCGAAAGGCGTTTACCTAAAGTGGCGCGAGCAGTATTTCAACGTGCCGGCCGGCGTATCGGCCGCGGCCGTTACCCCGGCCTTGGCCGTTAATTATCTCATCAAAGTCCAGGCGGAGGCCGCCAAAAACGTGCTGGCTACTGTGGGCAAGTACACCATCGGCCGCAACGAGTGGGGCCTCTATGTCACCGATGGAGAGGTAAAGACTAGGTTTAAGCCCGACTGTACGGAGGAGCAGGCCCGGGCCACCACGGCCGAGCAGGCCGCTGGAATGATTAAAAGCTACAAAGCATGGAAGAAGAAAAACGCGGGCCGGAAGTAGCGCCCCTGAGCTTTCCCGACCTGAGCCTGGCTCTGCCCTATCAGGACGTGCTGCTCTATGCTCAAAACCGGTTGAAAATGATTGCTCGGGGCGGGCTGCTGCCCTTTTGCGAGGCGCACAAGTTTCCCTACACCACCATTATTAACCTGAAAAACGGCAACTTGAAGAAGGAGGAGCCCCGCTTACTACACCGCCTGCTGCGCAGCCTCGACGTGCCGAATGAAATGCTCCAGTTCCCTCCAAATAGCCCGAGCCAACGGTTCCTGCTACCGGATAGCGAGGCGCTGGCCACCTTTCAAATGCAGATGACTTATTTCAAGCAAGAATAAAGGGGCGTGGCTGTTGCAGAAGTGACCTGTTGGCCAGGGTTGCCCGTAGA
>CAXTBA010000105.1:0-5456 GCA_964242665.1 uncultured Hymenobacter sp. | reverse complement strand
GGTCCATCGAGGCGCACGTAGTCATTGTCTTTGCCCATCGTGCCGCTGCCCACGAAGGCCAGGTAAGTAGCGGGCAGCTCGGCGGTGTAGCGGGCCAGGATGGGAGCGGCCGTGGCCGGGTCGAGGTCGCCGACGTAGCGCTTGAGGGCCTGCAACGCCAGCTGCTGCTGCGCAGTGCTCAGCGACCCAAGGCGCACCCCCTGCCGGGTAGCGGGGAACTGCCCGTCCTGCCCCGGCCCCAGCAGCACGTCGCGGAAGGTAGTGCTTAGCCGGGCCTTGGCCTGCTCGGCGGCGCTCAAGCTGCCGAGCAGCGCCGCAAAGGCGGCGCGCTCCTGCTCCAGGGGCTGGTAGGTGTGGCCCTGCTCGGTGACGGGTGTCATGGGCTCGGCACCTCGGAAGTCGGGCGTTACGCCGGCCGTTTTGCCGCCCTGGTAGGTGTTGGCCAAGGCAAAGTGGTGACCGCCGTACTGTAGCTCCCAGCGCCCGGTCAGGCTCGGGGTGCCCAGCAGGGCCAGGTAATAGTTGCCGGCCCCGAAGGTGCCGGCTTGGTGGGTGGCCGTGCCCAAGTAATTATCGGCCGCTAGGTTGCCTTCCAGCTCGTCGTAGCCTTCGTTGGGTACGCCCGCTACCAGCACGCTGGCCAGCAAAGCTTTGGCCGCGGCCAGCTGCGCGGCGCTGAGCGCGCCCAGGCTGATGCCCACCCGCTGCGGATGCGAAAACTGCTGCGGGAAGTTCGACCAGCGGGCAGCATCAGCCTTCGAGTAGGGCCGCTGCGCCTCGGCCAACTGGCTCGGACTCAGGGTGGCCTTGAAGGCCTCGGCCAGGCACACCACCCGCGCCAGCCCCTGCGCCGCCGCGCAGCCGGGGGCTACCACGGGCTTGGCTTGCACGATGGCGCTGCCCGCGGGGGCCGGGGTTTGGCGCTGCCAGGCCATTAGCGCCGGCAATGCCACCAAGCCTAAACTTCCGAGGAGAAAAGTAGTGCGCATATACAAGGGGAAGAAAAGTGATTGCCCGCTCCTGGGTTGACAGCCAAAACTACTTAACTGCTTTGGCTACCAGCTCTTTTCTCGACCGGCCCCGGCTAATTACCGCCGTAGTCTTTCGATTTCTCGCGCCACACCGGGCGGAGGTGGGTATGCACCGGATGCAGTTTGGGCAGGAATACACAATCCGAGCCGAGGACTAGACACGATGGTTCTGGCCGGCGCAAACAGCTTCGGCAGAGAAAACCGGTCTAGGGCATGGTAAAGCCCAGGTCCACGCTCACGATGTTGGCCGTGAGGCCGGTGGTTTGCCAGTAGTGGCCGTAGCGCAAATCCAGCGACTTAAACTTGGCGACGCGGCCGCCGAAGGGCGTTTTGAACCGGCTCAGGCCGTAGAGCGGGGCGTAGCGAAATCCCAGCCCCAGCTTCTGGGCCGTAAAGGCCGACAGGTCATAGTCGGAGGTATAGTAGTCGTCTGTAATCGAATGGGTGAGGTAGGGCGCGAAGTAGGTAGAGGCCGTTTGGGTGTGGTAGCGGTAGAAGGGGTAGAGCGTGAAAAACGGCGACACCTTCACCGGCGCTTCCAGCTCTATGGTATGCGCCTGGATGCCGAAGTTGTCGTTATAAAAGCGGTAGAAGCCGCGTAGTTGCACCAGGTCGGTGGCGTAGTAGGTCAGGCGCAGGCCCACGGGGTACTTGTTGCGCAGGCGGGGCAACCGCTCGGTTTTGGCGGTGCCCAGCGTGCCGGGCGTGCCCCGCGCGGGGCTGCTGTCGTAGAAATACACCCGGTGAAACGGCGTGCTCAGCAGCCCTTGCTGGCTCACCAGCTCGGTGCTCACGGCCAGTTGCAGGCGCTTGCTGACGACCTGCGCGTACGCGAGGCTCAGGTTGTAGCTCTGGCGGTTGTCCGTGCCCGAGCCGTGCGCCTGGTTGCCGGTGCCGGTGCTGCCGGTGCGCAGCTCGACGGGCAAAATCAGCGTCACCTGGTCGAGGTAGACTTGCCCGGCCACGCTCAACTCGCGGTTACCGTCGCGCGAGCCGTGCGTCCAGGAGCCGGCCAGGTTAAACGACTGGTAGTCGTATTCCTTGGAGGCCCCGCCGCCGATGCCCAAAATGGTGCGCTTGTCCTTGAGCGTGCGCGCGTAGCCCAGGTCGAGGTGGTAGCGCACGTCGGAGGCCGAGGGCGAGGAAAGTACCTGGTCGATGCGGTCGGTGGAGGCCGAGGCGTAGTAGTCGAAGCCGATGTTGGCCGTGAAGCGCGCCACCGAGTCGAGCGGCAGGTTCAGGACGATGGTAGGGGCCACGTCGGTCAGCTTCTGGGTGCCGACGCCGCCCTCCACGGCCGAGTGGTTGCCGCTCTGCTGGTAGTAGCTGCTGATGAAATCTACCTCGGTTTCGCCCACCGATACCGGGGCCTGATTGACTGCCGACGAAGTGGCCGGCAGGCCCGAGCCATCAATTCGGTTCGGGGTAGGCGTACCTTGCGCCCAGGCTGTCAACGGAACCGCCAGCGCCAGGCTAACCGCTACTAAAAGCTTCATATTTTACTGGTTTGTTCTGGTTGCCGGCCCCTAGTTGCAGCCGCAGCCGCCGCCCACTTTGCCGCCATTGGCCCCGCCCGCGCCTTCGCGGTAGCTCTCAAAGTTGACTTCCGACGTCTCCACCTTTTTGGTGGCCAGCTTCATGTCCTCGTCGTTGAGGTAGGCTTTTTGGTAGGCCGCCACCGACACGCAGCCGGGCAGCGCGGCGGCACTGGCCAGCAACAAGCCCAGCAGCGCCGGGCGAAAAGAAGTAAGGTATCTCATGGTTTCGGGGGGGTAGGAGGCACCACGGCGGCCGACGCGGCGCTGTGGTAAGGATTAAGCTGCATCCCCTTGGAAACCAGCGTCTGGCCCGCGTCGGTGATGAGGGTGCAGTTGATGCCTGGGAGGCGATTTATCAGGACCAGCCCTTCGACGGGGCCGAGTACGAACACGGCGTCGTCGAGGGCATCGGCCAGCTCCACGTCGGGGCAGACGATGGTGACCGAGCGCAGGCCCGTGGCCGGGTAGCCGGTGTGGGGGTTGATGATGTGGCCGTAGTACTTGCCGCCCACCGTAAAGTACTGCTCGTAGTTGCCGGCCGTGACCACGGCCAAATCGCTCACCGTGAGCCACGAGGAGACGGTGTGCGGCCGGGCCGGGTCGCCGATGGCGATGCGCCAGCCGGTGCCGTCGGGCTGCTTACCCCAGCAGTACACGTCGCCCGAGCCATTAATGAGTCCGCCGGTAATGCCCATCTTTTTCATTAGCTCCTGGGCGCGGCGCACGCCGTAGCCTTGCAGAATGCCGGCCAGGTTGAGGCGCATCCCTTTTTCGGGCAAAAAAACCGAATGTGTGGCCGGGTCGAGCTTCACTTTTTGCCAGCCAATGCGCTGGACCGACCGGCGCACGGTGGCCGAGTCGGGTAGGCTGGCATGTTCTTGCGTGTCAAACCGATAAATTTTGTCGCCGCTGGCAAACGTGATGTCGAACGCGCCCCCGCTCAGGGCCGAAACCTTGAGCGTGCGCGCGATGAGGTCGTACACTTCCTGGTCGACCACCACGGGGCGGATGCCGGCCAGGCGGTTGATTTTGACCACTTGCGAAGTCGAGTCCCAGTAGGAAAAAAGCCGGTCGATGCGCTGGGTTTCGCGCAGGCCGGCGCGTAGGGCCCGCCAGGCCAGCGAATCGTCGCTGGATACGGCCGTGAACGTGAAGTGCGAGCCCATCAGATGGGCCGCGCGGGTGTAAGCGCGGGGCCGGGGCGGGCCGGCGGCGCGCGCCGCGCGGCCCAGCACGAGCAGCAGCCCCAGCAGCAGGAACTGCGCCAGCCAGCGGGCGCGCTGCCGGGTGCGGGGCGTAAACGCAGGAAGCAGGCTGCTCATTTAGCGGCAAGAAAGGGCTGGAGGTAGGCCGCGTAAGCGGCGGGGCCGCCGGGGCGGTAACCGGTGCGAGCCAATACTTTGCCCTCCGGCGAGAGCAGCACTACGGCCGGGAAGGCGCCTTCCTTATTGAGCTTGGCCGCCGCGTCCTCGTTGCGCTTGGTTTGCGCGGCGTCGAGGCGGTTTTTCTTGTTGCGTGGGAAATCGAAGCGGGCCAGCACCAACTTGTCTTGGGCGAACTGCGTGAACTCGGGCTGGTCAAACACTTCCTGCTTGAGCATCATGCAGGGCTTGCACCAGTCGGAGCCCGAAAACACGGCCAGCACCGGCTTCCGGCTGGCTTGGGCCTGCCGCATGGCCACTGCCAGGTCCGAAGTCCAGGCCAAGAGCGGGGCGGTTTGCGCGGGCGAGTTACCAGCCGTCAGCAACGCGCTTAGGAGAAAAATGAGGGTGCGCATACTATGCTAAGGGTAGAAAGCGGAGGAACCGCAGCTTGAATAAGTCAAGTTCCGGCTAGCCCGTGATGGTCAACATATTACCGCTTTGGGTCACGGTGTATTGCCGCAGTCCACTCGATACGGGGCCGCTAACCACGCCCCCGCTCAAATTGAAAATGGCGTTGTGGTTCGGGCAGATGAAGCGGCCCTCCGACGGGTTGAAGTACACGGCCGTGCCCTGGTGCGGGCACGGGGCCTGGAAGGCCAGGTAGGTGCCGGCCGTCGTTTTGGCCACGATAATGGCGCGGCTGTCGGCGTAGACGTAACCCACGTTGGCGTCGTTGAGCGGCGCGCTGGTCGCAGCCGTCAGGTCGAGGGTCGTGCTGACGCCGGCGGCCACGGGCACCGGCGTGCTGTCGCTGCTCCCCGTGGCAGCATTGCAGCCTCCCAGGCAGGCCGAGGCCAGTAGCGAAGCCGCGCCGAGCCCGAAGAGCTGCATAAATTCTTTCCGATTCATTTCCGAATTGTTCGCCATCGCTAGCTGAAGAAAAAAGGGTGAAATCGTAAAGAGCTGTCTATAGGCTACCTGATTAAGCACGACGTAGTGCCGCCTGCGTGGCGGGGTTAAGGGTAAGAGACGTGAAGCAGCCGCTACCCCCACGCGGGCCCTTAGAATTTGGCTTATTTTTATTGACGGTTAGCTATTTCATTGTCAGTCAGTTAATTATTTTGACTATCAAACTCCAATTAGTGGTTCTGAAAAACCTAGCCCGCTAAGCCTTCGGATTAAAATGAGCCCCCGCGTGGGGGTAGGCGCTGGGTTATGCGTCTGGTAAGTGGCAGGTGTGCTGCCTTGCGTTTCTCTACCCGTTCCGACTACTGCCCAGCGGACTTTTACTGGCGTTGCCGGGTTTGCGCCCGTCGGGCCCCGTTTCCCGGCCAATGCGCGTGTTGCTGCTTTTCTGCTTGCTGCTGTGGGCACCTGTAGCCGCTGCCTTTTCGGCTCTCTCTCACCAGGCGGTGGTGGATTCGTGCTGGACGCGGCACTTGGTACCGGTGCTGGAAAATCGCTACGCCGGCGCTACCCCCGCCCAGCTGCGCGAGGCCCGCAGCTACGCCTACGGCGGGGCC
>CAXTBA010000104.1:0-5480 GCA_964242665.1 uncultured Hymenobacter sp. | reverse complement strand
ACCGGCGCGGGCTGGCCGTTGATGTCGCCGCGCCACTCGTTGGCCCGGCTGTAGTGGTCGGTCGAGAAAATCCGGTTGCCCCAGCGGTTGAACACGCTCACGGTGTTGTCGGGAAATTGCTCGATGAATTCAATCTGCCAGGTGTCGTCGCGGCCGTCGCCGTTAGGCGTGAAGGCGTTGGGAATGCGGATGGGCGGGCGCACGGTCACGGTCACCTGGTCGGCGTCGGCGCAGCCCCCGGCCCCGGCCGAGAGGGTGTAGGTCGTGGTCACCAGGGGCGCGGCCACGGGGTGCAGCGGGTCGTTGGCCGGAAAAGTCAGCCCCGCTGTCGGCGTCCACGTCACGGGGTACGTGCCGTCGGCGCGGCCTTCCAGCGTCACGGAAGTGCCCAGCAGAATCTCCTTGTCGGGGCCGGCGTCCACGTCAACCGGCACGAGAATGCGCACGCCCACGCCGTTGGAAACGGCCGTTACGGGCTGTCCGCACGCGTTGGTCGTGCGCAGGCGCAGCGTCACCGTCTGGCCATCGCGCAGCGTCGTGGCGGTGAAAACCGGGCCCGTGGCCCCGGCTACGTCGTTGCCGTTGAGCTGCCACTGATAAACCGGGGCCGGTCCGGCCCCATTGACGTTCGCAATGCTGAACGTCAGCGGCTCGCCGGGGCAAACAGGCCCCCCCGGCTGCACGCCAATGGCGAGCCCGGGCTGCGGCGGCACGGTGCGCGTCACCGTGACGGTGGCCGTGGCCACGGTCGCCGTGACGCACAGCCCCGCCGTGGGCGTCACCTCGACCCGCACCTGGTCGCCGGAAACCAACGTGCTGCTGGTGAACGTGGGCCCGCTGGCCACGGCCACGTTGTTGACGAGCCAACGGAAAGCAGGCGCGGGGCCCACGTTCGTAGCCACGGCCGTGAAGGCGAGGGCCGTGCCGGGGCACTGCACGGGCGGCGTCGCCAGGCTTACCCCCGGCGTTACAATGGGCTGTACCTGTATGGTCAAGACGTTGGAAAACGCCGTGGAACAGGAGCCGGTGCCCGAAGTCACCCGCCGCCGGAAGTAGGTCGTAGCCGTGAGCGGGCCGGGCGCATAAATCAGGGTGGTGGCACCGGGTATAGCGGTCCAGTTGGAATTGTTTGCCGACGACTCCCACTGGTAGGCAAAGGTGCCCGTGCCGCCGCCGGCCTCTGTATTACTGGAGAGCGAAGAAGGAATGGCACCGACGCAGATGCTCTGATTAGCAGAAATGCTGCCCGCGCGCAGCGTCGGCAGTATCGTCAGGGCAACGGAGGACGAATATTCCAGCCCACAAGCCCCCGAAGTTGCCCGGCGCCGGAAGTAAGTGGTGGCCGTGAGCGGGCCGGGTGCGTAGCCGGCACCGGTGGCCCCGGCGATGGGGGTCCAGGTGCTGTTGTTCGGCGACGATTCCCACTGGTAGGCGTAGCTGCCCGTGCCGCCGCTGGCCCCCGCCGTGCTGGTGAGGGGGGCGGGGGTAGCGCCCGGGCACAGCCCCTGGCTGGTGCCGATGGTGCCGGCCCCCAGCGCCGGGGCCACAATAATGGCCACGACATTGGACAACACCGGGGCGCAGGCGCTGGCCGAACTCGCCCGGCGGCGGAAGTAGGCGGCAGCCCCCAGCGGTCCCGGCGCATAAGCCGGCCCGCTGGCCCCGGCGATGGGCGTCCAGGTCACGTTATCCGGGGAAGATTCCCATTGGTAGGCAATGGGGCCCGTGCCGCCCGTGGCCGGGGCAGTGCTGGTGAGAGGCGTAGGGGTAGCGCCGGGGCAGAGGGCTTGGTTGGCCGCAATGCTGCCAGCGGCCAAGGCGGGCCGCACGGTTACCGCCACGGTGTTGGATATTGCGGTGCACGGCCCCGACGCCACCCGGCGGCGGAAGTAAGTAGTAGCAGCGAGGGCCCCGGGCGCGAAGGTTTGGCCCGTGGCACCAGCGATGGGCGTCCAGGTTACGTTGTCCGGCGACGCATCCCACTGGTAAGTAAACGTGCCGGTGCCGCCCGTGGCCGGGGCGGTGCTCGTGAGCAGCGCGTTGGCGCTGCCGGCGCACACGGTTTGGTCGGCGGCAATGGTGCCGGCCGCCAGGACCGGAAGGACGGTGATGGCGACGGACGCCGTGGGCGTGCGCGGGCCGCAGAAGCCCGAGGTGACCAGCCGCCGGAAGTAGGTCGTGGCGGTCAGGGCCCCCGGCGCGAAGCTCGGTCCGTTGGCCCCGCCGATGTCGGTCCAGTTGGTGTTGTTCGGCGACGATTGCCACTGGTAGCTGAACTGCCCGGTGCCCGCGCCGGCGGGGGCCGTGCTGGTGAGCGGGGCCGGCGTAGCCCCGCCGCACAGCGTTTGGTTGGCCGCGATGCTGCCCGGCGTAGGGGCCCCGGGCACCCGAATCAGGCCCTGGGATTGGCGGCAAAAGCAGTTGGTAGTGATGCGCAGCGTCACCGCGTAGTCGCCGGGTTTGGGGTAGGTGTGCTTCGGGTTCTCCTCCGCAGACTTGGTGCCGTCGCCGAAATCCCAGGCGTAGGTTTTCGAGTCGAAATCGATGGGCGGGGCCTGAAAAGTAATTTCCAGGCAAGCCGTGGATTGGTAGCCGAAGCCCACCCGCAACAGCGAGCTTTGGTTGAAATTGACCAGACCCAGGCCGCTGCGGCGGCCACCCAGCCGCAGGGTCAGGCTGTCGTCGGCGTAGCGGGCCTTGGCACCCAGCGAGTCAGGGAAGGTGATGAAGCCCAGCGCCGGCTGGTTTTCGCGGGCCACGTAAATCTTGCCGTCGGGCGCCGCTTGCATCGAGCCCAGGTTGACAGGAGTTTTCTGTTTGAGTGGAATGGCCTGCTTGCCGGCCGCGCCGGTGCCGCTGATGTCGAACTGGAGCAGTTGGGGCCGGGGCGGGCTGAGCACGGTGGCGTAGAGCCGGCTGCGGCCCGGCGAAAACTCGACGCCGTAGTAGCCGCCTTCCTTGCTGTCAATGATTTTTGGGTTGCTGACGATGCCCGTCCCGGCATCGAAATTGAACAGCTCCACGCTGCTGCTGCTGTCGCCCACGGCCTCGCTGAAGCGGGCCACGGCCAACTGCTGGCCGTCGGGCGTCACCTTCATTTGCCCGCGGTAGCCCATCGGGGCCACGCTCGCCGCGTGCAGCGAGCCCACTTTTGAAATGATGGGTATCGCATCGACGCCGGTCGTTCGCACGCGGTAGGCCAAAAAGGCGTCGCCGCGGTTGGCGGTGCCGGATTTCGCATTGCCCCAGCCGTGCACGATGATCCAGATGTCGCAGCCATTCTTGTGAAACACCCCCGTCATCTTTTCGGTGGTGCCCTGGGTGAGCGGCGTGTTTTTAGTAGCGGCCGTTACCGTGCCGGGCCCCCCGCCGGCGGGAATGATGATTTCCGAGTAGCTCAGGCCCTTAGGGCCGCCCTTGGCGTCCTGCGTGAAGATGAGGTAGTGTGTTTCGGCCCCCGGCATCCCGACGGGTGGGCTGCCGGGCATTCGGATGGGTAGGGGCCCGTCGGTGCCCAGCCGGTTGCCGCCCATGCCCGTGCCGTTGGCCATAAGGGTATGGTTGCCGTTCCAGATGGTGTCGCCGTTGCTGTAAAAGAGAATCTTGCCGGTGCCATCCGACATGATCCCCGCCCCGGCGGGGGCCGTCATTTGGCCATCGGTCAGCGCCTTGGGCGGGATGGAATCGGTGGCGGCGTTGAAGTCGAGCCCCGCCTTGTAGCCGAAGTACCAGGTGTTGGCGAACTTCTCGTCCTGGCTGCACTCCGGGGGCGGCGTCGCTTGCGCGAAGGCCGTCGTGGCCGCGCCGCTCAGCAGCAGGAGCAGCAGCAGCGTCAGCAGCCGGCCGGCCGCCGGCCGCGCCCGCTTGGCGGGGCCCCGCCGGCTGGCGCTGGCCGGCGGGCCGGGCTTGGAAATAGGCAGGAAGGGAATAGTGGCAGCGGATAGGGCAAGATGCGGTAGCTCTTGGGGCATAGTGAAGCAGGTAAGCGGGCAGACAGGTAAGCCGATACTCAAGAAGAAAAGCACCACTCACCGCCTTATAAAGAACGGAGTCTGATGACCATTTATTGCTGAAAAAGCGTTGCCGGCCGGTTTCAGTAAAGCTACGCACCGCCAGCCAGGTTTGTGCAAGGCAATGTCCGAATAGTGATGAAGGATAGTGATGAAGGCCAGCCTGAATAATCTGCCCACGGAAGACAGCTTGGGCGAGCCCTCAGCTACGCCCGTTATCAGCTGCGTGGGGCGGGTTCCGCATCGGTCGCATAATCGCAGGAGCCGGATTTTGCTCTCAACTGGGGTAGTTCAGGAATGACTAAAAGGGCTGCCCGGGGGAGCCAGCCGCGCGGCGGTGCCGGTCCTCTATGCGCGCGAAGAGCGCGGCGGCCCCCCAGCCCAGCAGGGCCCCGACGAGGGCCCCGCCCAGCACGTCGGTGGGGAAGTGGGCCCCCAGGTAAACGCGGCTGTACGAGAGCCAGCCGGCCCACAGAAACACCCCGGTTTTCAGGGCCCGGAAGCGACCCGCCGGCAGCGCCAGCAGCAGGAATACAGCCAGCGCGAACGAGTTGGCCGCGTGCGACGACAGGAAGCCGAACTGCCCGCCGCAGCCGTCGGGCAGGTAGAGCTGGGCCGCCAGGGCCGGGTTGTGGCAGGGGCGCAGGCGGCCAAAAAACGGTTTGAACAAGCGGCTCGTGACGCTGTCGGCCAGGGCCACGGCCGCAATCAGCAAAGGCAGCAGCACGGCCGCCCGCCGCCGAAAGTGCCAGATCAGCCATCCGATGAGCACGAGGTAGAACGGAAACCACACCAGGCGGTTGGAGGCGAAGGTCATCACCGCGTCGACCACAGGGCCCCGGGCGTGGTTCACGGCCAGCAGCAGGCGGTCGTCGGCTTCAATTAAAAATTGAGAATTAAAAATTAAAAATGGGCCCGTAGTCATGCGTGTCGGCACTTGGCTTCAATTGAGAATTAAAAATTAAAAATGGGCCCGTGGTCATCCTGGCAAAACCAACCGAAGGCCCTGGGGCAAAGCACCGGCAGCTCTCCATTTTTAATTCTTCATTTTTAATTTTTAATTCCCTCCCCCGTCCACGCCACGCCCTTGCGCAGCCAAGCCAGGGTGGCGGCCTCGGGCGAGCCGGGGGCGGGCGGGGCGGGGTGGTAGGCCCAGCCGGTGCGCGGGGGCAGGCTCATGAGGATGCTTTCGGTGCGGCCGCCGGTTTCGAGGCCGAAGCGGGTGCCGCGGTCGAAGGCCAGGTTGAACTCGGCGTAGCGGGCGCGGCGCTGGGTTTGCCAGGCTTCTTCGGCGGGACCGAAAGGCAGGGCCCGGTTTTCGGCCATGATTTCGGTGTAGAAGGGCCCGAACAGCTCGGCCACGTCTTTGATGAGCCGGAAGAGTTCTTCGGCGCTGCCGTCGGGGCCCACCGTCAGGCGGTCGAAAAAAATGCCGCCCACGCCGCGGGTTTCCTGGCGGTGGGGCAGGTA
>CAXTBA010000103.1:0-5889 GCA_964242665.1 uncultured Hymenobacter sp. | reverse complement strand
ATCCTGCAACAAATGACGCCCGACGTGGCGGCCCAGCCGGCGTAGCGCGGCCCGCCAGTAAGCGGCGCGGGGCCCGGCCCCGTGCCGCTTACTGGCGGGCCGCGGGCCCGCACCCCAGAAGGACCCGTTAGCCAATCGTTCAATTATTTTTCCTGCCATGCCCGCCCCCGCCCAAACCTGGCCCGCCCTGCCCGCCGCCGATTGGACCGCCACCCGCGAAACCCTGCACCGCTGGGCGCAAATTGTGGGCAAGACGTCGCTGGCCCTGCGCCCCTGGCTCAACCAGTGGTGGCAGGTGGCGTTTTACGTGACGCCCCGGGGCCTGACGACGGGCCCCGTGCCCTTCGCCGCCGGCTCGTTTGAGGTGCTGTTCGATTTCCGGGCCCACCGGCTGCGCCTGTTCACCAGCGCCGGGGCCGAGCACGGGCTGGCGCTGCGGCCGCAGTCGGTCGCCGCGTTTTACCGCGAATACCGGGCCCTGCTGCGCGCGGCGGGCATCGAGGTAACCATGTGGCCCGTGCCGGTGGAGGTGGCCGATGCCACGCCCTTCGCCGACGACGAGCACCACCATAGCTACGACGCCGCGGCGGCCGAGCGCTTCTGGGACGCGCTGCTGGCGGCCGACGGCGTGTTGCGGGAATTCCGCAGCGGCTTCAGCGGCAAGTGTAGCCCGGTGCATTTTTTCTGGGGCAGCTTCGATTTGGCCGTCACGCGCTTTTCGGGGCGGCCCGCGCCCGCGCACCCCGGCGGCGTGCCCCACCTGGCCGATTGGGTCACCCGCGCCTCGTACAACGCCGAGCTGAGCAGCGCCGGCTGGTGGCCCGGCGGCGACGGGGCCGAAGCCGCGTTTTATTCCTACGCCTACCCCGCGCCGGCTAGCTTTGCCGGGGCCCCGGTGCGGCCCGCCACCGCCGCGTTCAACGCCGAGATGGGCGAGTTCCTGCTGCCCTACGAGGCCGCCCGCACTGCCGCCGACCCCCGCGCCGCCGTGCTCGATTTCCTGCAAAGCACCTACGAAGCCGCCGCTGACCTCGCCCACTGGGACCGGGCGGCGCTGGAAATGAAGTAGCCGGTTGCCGCCTCGGCGACAAGCCACCGCCCGCGGGCTCCACCGGCGCGCCAGGAGCCCGTTGCGGCGCGCCATCCGGCCGCGCCTGCGGGGCCCACAGGCGCACCGGGCCGGCAAGATTAGCGGTACAGACGGGCTTTTGCAGTTTTTTCATCCGGCGAAGGGTGTCGGTTGGCCCGATTGGCGCGGGGCTCTGCCCCGTGCCGGCTACTGGCGGGCCTCGGGCCCGCAATCGTTGAATGGCGCTAATTGCATCGGCCTAGGGGTGTGGGCCCGAGGCCCGCCAGTAAGCGGCACGGGGCCGAGCCCCGCGCCATTTTTTGCCATTTCGTTCGTTTTATTCGGTCGGCAGGGCCCCTGCGCCCAGCCACCGCGCCACCGGGTAGCGGTTGTGCGTCGGCTCGTGGTAGGCCGAGTGCTGGTACACCCATTCGAGTTGGGCGGAGCCGTCGGCCGTGAGCTTGGCGTCGGCTTGCTTCGCGGCGTCGAGCTGCTGGCGCAGGGCCGGGTCGCGGCGGAGCAGGTCGGCGGCCAGGTCTTCGAATACGTAATCCGAGTAGTGCTCTTTCTGCTGCAAAATGCTGTCGAAAAAGCCCCAGGCAAAGAACGAGTCGGTGGCCTGGGGTTCCAGGGTTTCCACGAGGTAGCGGGCGGCGGGCTGGGCGAGGTGGGCCACGTAGTCGCCGGCGGCGAAGGCGGTGGGGGCCGTCGTGGCGCGCAGCTTCACCTGGCTGTGCAGGTAGTGGCCCTCGAACGGGCGGGCCTCGGTCTGGAAATCTTCGACGTAATAAACTTCGGCGGGCACGGTCACGGCCTGGGCCAGGCGCTGGAGCTGCACGCCGTTGCGGCGCAGGTTGTCAATCACTTCCGCCCAAGCTTGGGGGATGAGGTAGGCCGTGGGGGCCCTCACCGACGCCGTGGCGTGGGCCGTGTTGCGGTAGGCCACGGGCCGGGCGTAGGGCCGGGCGCGGTCGTAGTACAGGCGCGGCCGGCCGCTCACTTCGCTGGCCTTGTGGCCGGCTTCGTAGCCGCGGAACTGCACGGTTTCGCTCGGTTGCTCGTCCAGGGCCCAGGCTAGCGGGAAGGTGGTTTGGGCGGCCTGCGCGCGCAGGGCCTCGGCGCGGGCGGCCAGCAGGGCGGGGGCCTGCCGCTGCACGGTTTCGAGCATGGTCAGCAGCAAGTCGTACGTGGCCTGCACGCGGGGCCCGAAGGCCTTCAGCATGTGGATTTCGGGCATGAAGCCGATGGTGTGGAACAGCGCCGCGTAGCCGGTGGAGTAGCGCGGGCTTTCGAGAAACGCCTGCAGGCCGCTCTCGGGCGTTTCGCCGTCAAAGTCCACGTAGGGCGTCATGGGCCACTTCTTTTGGTCCATGCCTTGGTAGAGCGCGGGCAGCATGTCGCGTTGCAAATAGGCCCCCAGGGCCGGGGCCAGCTTGCTGTGCTGGGTGGCGATGAGCGTCATCGTGTACTGGTAGTCGGCCCCGTTGGAGGTGTGGGTTTCCACAAAAACCTCCGGCTGCCACTTCTGGAACAGCGCCGCGAACGAGCGGGCGTTGCGCGAATCCTGCTTCACGTAGTCGCGGTTCAGGTCGTAGTTGCGGGCGTTGCCGCGGAAGCCGTAGCTGGCGGGCCCGTTCTGGTTCGCGCGGGTGGTGGCGTTGCGGTTCAGCATCCCGTCGATGTTGTAAACGGGCACGATGACGACCGTGACGCCGGCCAGCAGCTTCGTCAGGCGGGGCTGCTGCACCAGGTCGCGGGCCAGCATCATGCTGGCGTCGATGCCCTCGGGCTCGCCGGGGTGGATGCCGTTTTGGATGAACAGCACCGGCCGGTGCTGGGCGCGCCCGCTGGCCGGGTCGAAGTCGCCGTCGGCCGAGAGCACCACTTCGTGCAGGGGCTGGCCGGCGTCGGTGGGTCCCGCCTCGCCGAGCTTGATGTGGGCCGGGTAGGCGGCGGCCAGCTTTTGGTAATAGGCCACGCACTCGGCGTAGGTGGCGGTGGTGTTGTGGGCCGGGTCGTTTTCGAACGGCGTGCGCCAGGCCGGGGCCGGCGGAGTGGGAGGGGAGGCGGTCATCGAGGCGGCGAGCAGGAGGGCGAACATGGCCGCAAATTCCGCCAAAAAGTCGAACTGCGCCTGGGGCTGGCCGTACCTTTGGGCTCTTCCCTTGCTTCTTTTTTATGTCCGATTTGAATTCCACTCCCGCCCGCCGCCCGCTCATCCTGGTTTCCAACGACGACGGCATCACCGCCCCCGGCATCGGGCACTTGGTGCGCACCGTGCAGGCCCTGGGGGCCGAAGTAGTGGTGGTGGCCCCCGACTCGCCGCAGTCGGGCATGGGCCACGCCATCACCATCGGCGCGCCGCTGCGCCTCACCGAAAACCGCGTGTTCGGGCCCGACGTGGCCGCCTACCAGTGCTCGGGCACCCCGGCCGACTGCGTGAAAATCGCCAAGCACCACGTCCTGAAAGGCCGCACGCCCGACCTGGTGGTGTCCGGCATCAACCACGGTTCCAACGCCTCGGTGAACGTGCTGTATTCGGGCACGATGTCGGCGGCCATCGAGGCGGCCATCGAGGGCCTGCCGGCCATCGGCTTCTCGCTCTGCGAGTACGGCGACCACGCCGATTTCTCGCACGTGGGCCCCTGGATCACCCAAATCTGCCAGCACGCCCTGGCCCACGGCGTGCCCGCCGGTACGGCCCTGAACGTGAACATCCCCAAAAACGCGGCCGGGCCCATTGCCGGCCTGCGCCTCAGCCGCCAGGCCCGCGCCAAGTGGCAGGAGGAGTTCGACGAGCGCCACGACCCCTACCAGCGCCCGTACTACTGGCTCATCGGCTCGTTCGTGAACCTCGACGCCGGCACCGACACCGACGAGTGGGCCCTGGCCAACGGCTACGTCTCCATCGTGCCCTGCCAGTTCGACCTCACTGCCTACCAGGGCCTGGACTTTCTGAGCCAGCAATGGCAGCTGCCGCTGCCCGCCGCCGGCACCGTCCCTGCGCCGCCCCAGCCCATCGCCGCCGCCGACTACGGCCCGGCAGGGAAAATAATTAAAAATTAAAAATGAGGGATTAAAAATGACGCCTGGAACGTCCAACGTCATTTTTAATCCCTCATTTTTAATTTTTAATTATTTCGCCGAACTCCACCACGAAGGCCGTGCCCTGGCCCACCGTTGATTCGGCCCGCAGGGTGGCCCCGTGGAAAGCGGCGATGGTTTGGGCAATGGGCAGGCCTAGGCCGTAGCCTTCGGGGGCCCCGGGCCCGGGCGTCGAAAACCGCCGGAAGCGGTCGAACAGGTGGGGCAGGTGCTCGGGGGCGATGCCGGGTCCCGTGTCTTCCACCCGCAGGGCGTAGCCGCCGGCGGGCGTGGGCCGCCCCACAATGCCGATGCAGCCGCCCATGTGGTTGTACTTGATGGCGTTGGCCAGCAGGTTGCGCAGCAGCGTGTGCAGCAGCGTGGCGTTGGCGCGGGGCAGCACCAGATCGGGGGCCAGGTCCAGGGTCAGGGCCAGGTCGCGCTGCTGGCGGCGGTCGTCCAGCTCCTCGGCCACGTCGTGGGCGGTTTGGTTGAGGCTTACCACCTCGTCGCGCAGGTACTGCTCGTTTTCGATGTTGGCGATGAGCAGCAGCGTGCGCACCGTGTTGCGCAGGCGGTAAAGCGTGCGCTGCGACTCCACGATCTGGTGGGCGTGGGCCTCGGGCAGGGTGGGGTCTTGCAGCATGTTTTCGAAGCGCGACTGCAAGATGCTGGCCGGCGTGAGCAGCTCGTGGCTCACGTTGCTCATGAACTCGCGCTCCTTTTCAAAAGCCGACTGAATCTGGCGCATCAGCGCGTTCAGGCCGTCGTCGAGGCGGCGGAAATCGGTGGTGCCGGTGTCGATGGGGGCAAACGAAAACTCCGACGGCTGGCTGATGCCGCGCAGCTTGCGCACCGTCAGCTCGCGCAGGGGCTCCAGCAAGTAATGGGCAAAGGCCACGTCGGTGAGCACCGTGAGCAGCGACACGGCCACCAGCACCCACAGCGCTAGCTGGCGCAGCGTGTGCGTGAGCAGCTCCAGCGTGCCCAGCGACGAGCCGATTTCGAGCCGAAACGCCCGTCCGTGGGGCCCGCTCGCCGGCACGGCGTAGCTCAGGATGCGGAAATCCTCCACGTCCTTGTCCACCTGCCGGGGCTCTTCAAAAATGCGCTCGACGGGCGCGGACGGCCCCACGGCCAGCGGCGTGAGGCTGATGTATTCCTGCTTGAGGATGTTGTAGTCGGCGTAGGCTTCGCTGCGCTCGGCCTTCACGAAAGCGGCCAAGCCGTCGCGCCGCACCAGGGCCAGCACCTGCCGCTCTTTTTCGCGCAGGCGCAAGTCGGTGTGGGCCACCGCCACCCGCTGCACAATGGGCGTGATAATGAGCACCCCCAGCAGCACCAGCAGCAGCTTCGAGAGCGCATTGAACAGGGCCAGCTTGGCTTCGAGTCTCATTCCATTGATCAATTAACTGATCAATTAACATTTATCATTTAACAACTGCGTGAAGCCATTCAGCACCTCAAAGCGGAGAGGAGGCCAGAATTTCCTGTTAAATGCTGATTGATCAATGTTAATCGAAACTACTCCGATGCGCGGTAGCCGATGCCGCGCACGGTTTCGAGGAAGTCGGCGGGGGCGAACTGGGCGAGTTTTTTGCGCACGTTTTTGATGTGCACGTCGATGTAGTTCGAGTCGGAATCGTCTTCGAGCACGTTGCCCCACAGGTGCTCGCCCAGTTGCAGGCGCGTGAGCACCCGGCCGCGGTGCAGCAGCAGGTAGTGCAGCAGGTCAA
>CAXTBA010000102.1:0-6087 GCA_964242665.1 uncultured Hymenobacter sp. | reverse complement strand
AGGCGGTCGCCGTACTGGTCGGTGCCGTCCCAGGCGAAGTCGGTGAGGTTGTTGCCGAGGTGCACGTTGCCCAGCTCGCCCATGAAAATCTCGCGCACCACGCGGCCCGTCAGGGTCATGATCTGGATTTTCATGTTGCGCGGCAGCTCCTGGCCCGTCACCGTGAACACGAAGCGCGCCTTGCTGGTCACCGGGTTCGGGTACGGGTACACGTTGGTGATTTGCGAGGCGTTCACGACCGTAAATTTCACTTCAAACTCCTGAGCGGCGGCGCTGGCGGCGGCCGTGTTGCGGCCCTGTACGCGCAACGTGTACACGCCGTCGGGCAGCGGATTGCTGCGGCCGGGGTTGTAGTCGAGGTAAGCGGTGCTGCCAGCGGCGGTTTTCTCAACGCGGAACGTCACGTCGGGCCCCAGCACGTTCACGACCGTGGCCGGGGCGTTGCCCGCCTGCAAGTACACGGTGAAAGCGGAAGCATCGGCGATGGGCCGCAGCTTGTCGGTGTCGGTGAGCTGAAGGGTGACGACCGGGCGCGGCGACACGATTTCGCCGTTGAGGATGTGGCGGCCGTCGAAGGCCACGTCGAGCACCGGCGGTACGCTGGTGTCGGCCACCTTGAAGGGCAGCAGATTCAGCTCGTTGTTGGCGTGGGTAAGCTCGGGCAGGGCCTTGGGGTCGGTGGGGGCCGTGGGCAGCGGGTTGAATGTCACCTTCGTCGAGAGATTCCCAAAGCTGCCCACCAGCGGAATCACGATGTTTTGGGTCAGAATGGCCCCGGGCAGCAACGGCGTGGTCACGGTCTGAATCACCGGGGCCCCCACCTGGCGGCCGGTGTTGCTGTCGAACACTTCCGCCTTCACCAGCAGCGGCGTGCCAAACGGCAGGTCCGACACGTTCTCAAACTTCACCGGGAAGCTCAGCTTGCCCGGGCTGGTGGTGGCTTGTTGCAGCAGCGTAGCGGGGTCGTAGCTCACGGCCGGCACCAGGTCGCGGCGCACGATGCCCTCGGGCACGCCGGTGTAGGTCACCAGCCATTCGCGCAGCTGTGGGGCCACGCGGTTGGTGTCGGCCACGCTCAGCTCCAACTGCAAATAAGGGTAATCAGCGGCCGAAATGCCGGCAAGCGAAAATCGCGACGACGGCACGCCAGCGTTTAGCTCCTTGGTATTGCCGGCCGCGTCGATGCCGAGCAAACGCAGCTTAAAGCGGCCGGTGCTGCTGCCGCGCGCCACCTGGTGCAGCAGGGTTTTCCATTCCTGCGCCGGCCCGATGCGGGTGGAAGTGATGACGGCGCGCGTCTGCTGGGCGTCGAAGGTCCAGCGGCCGTTGGGGCCGGCCACGCTCGCGCCCTTCAATAAGTCGCGCTGAAGCTGGGCGTAGTGGCTTTGCGACCACCCGCTGGTGTTGGCAATCACCCGGAACGAGCTGGTAGCCCAGCGGCCGTCTTCGCCCGCCGCGGCCGTCGCGAAGCGCACCCGCCAGTACCACACCACGCTGTCGCGCCCGGCCAGGGCCGGCAGCGTGGGCCGCCAGCTCACCAGTAGCGGGGCCGTGATATCGGTGCGCTGCACCAATGGGCTATTGAAGGCGGCCGTCGTGTCCAGCTCCACATTGAAGAGGCGGGCCGGGCCGTTGGGGTCGTTGGTTTGGGCCACCAACCGGGGCGTACTGGCGGGCACGATGGCGAATTCGGGCGGGTTGAGCACCGTCACGCCGCCCTGCAAAAAGGTGTAGCTGAGCGTGGCCGTGTTGTTGGTCTCGTCCAGCTCGGCCACCTTTTTCAAGTAGTCCAGCTCCACCGTAAACAGGTTGTTGCCGAACACGTTCACCCCGTTCACCACGGTGTTGGGAATGGTGAAGGTGTACGCCGTATCGCGCCGGAATGCCTGCTGGAACACCTGCGTGTACACGTCGTCGGGCCGGCTGCTGTCGTAGTGGCGGGTCACGCGCACCTCCACCGGCTCGCGGGTGATTTTGCCGGGGTTGCTCACCCCAACGTTCAACAAAAACGTGGGCGAGGCTGCCGTCACCTCCGCCGGCGGGTTGGCCGAGCTGACGGACAGCGCCGCGCTGCTGGCCACAAAGTCGGGCTTGGGCGGTGCAAACAGGGCCAGCGTGGGGTCGCCCTGCCAGCCGGTGGCCAGCAGCTGCTCGGTGCCGATGTCATCGGCAAACGACGGCGTGGACTGAAGCCGCCGCACCAGCTCGTCGTGGATGGCCGTGATGGGCTGGCCGTAAAAGCTGGGGTCGTTGAGCATCAGCTGATACATCAGGTCCTGCGAGATTTCGAGCCGGTCGGGGTAACTGAAGCCGTATTCGCCGAGCGAGCCCAGGGCCCCGGTGTTGGCTTTATAAAACAGCCAGTCCTCAACCTTGGTATAGCCAGAGGTAAACGTGTGGTTGCCAGCGCAACCGTTCAGGAACAAGAACGGGTATTTGCCCGCATTGGTGTAGTTAGAGGCGGGATTACTGGGGTTGCCGAAGTCCAGCAAAAAAATGTTGTTGGAGCCGTGGCCGAAGTAAGTGATGAGCGAGAGGCCCGCGTTTAGCTCGGTGGCGATGTTAACGTAGGTGGGCAGTGCCGACATCGTCTGACGAGTGGTCACGGTGCCCCCGAAGTAGGGCTGTTCGGCCCGCACCTTGCTACGGTCCAAGACCTCCCTAAAATAGTCTGCTTCGGTTTTGTCCTTGCCGCCCACCAGGTGCAGGATGTTCTTGCGCCACGGTTCCGGGCCCAGCGCTTCGTGTTGCTTCAACTTGTCCAGGTAGACGAGCACCTGTTGCTCATTGACGACCGTGAGGCGGCCGGTGCGCAGCTTGGTCCGGTAGTCGCCGTTGTAAAAGTCGGCCGTCAGCATATTGTCCGACACCGCCCGCGAGCTGGTCGGCACCAGATCGTAGCCCAGTTCGCCCCCATTGCGGTAGCGGAGCCCCCCTTCGCTCGGCACAATGCCTTTGCCCAACAGCAGCAGGTAGCGGTTGGGGTTGGCCGGGGCCCCGTTGGCCAGCCACAAACCAAAGTGGCGCAGCGCCAGCCACGACCGCTCGCCGTAGTGGAACTGGTCGTAGAGCTGCGGGGCCGTCACCACCAGCGTGTCGTAGCCGCCGCCGGCGGCCGAGGCGCGGTAAGCTGCGTACAGCCGCGGGGCCTTGGAAGCCCCGTACACCTGAGGGTGCGTAATAATGGCAAAAGTGGCCTTGGCGTTGAGGCTGCGAAACACGACGCGCCGGGGCCCGGCCGGCACCAGCGCTGCCGAAGCATCGGCCAACAGCAGGCGGCGCGACTGCCCCGCGCTGGCGCTCGGAAACACGAAGCGCCGCCCCAGCGGGCCCAGGGTTTGGGCTGCGGCGGGCGTCACGCGCTGCACGTTCCAGGGGTCGTCGATATCGTAGCCATGCGCAGTAGCCGGCAAGCTGTCCACCTCAAATGTGGCCGGCGCGCTCAGCGTCGAATCGTTGCGGAAGAACTGTGGCCCAGTATTAAGCCAACGGTTGGCTTGCGGCACTACGGCCCGCAAATAGGACACATGGAAAAGGTCGCGGGAAGAACCAGTACCGCCGGTGGGGCCCAAAAATCGAATGGTTAATTTACCGTTTGTCCCAATATCCGAGCGCAGCAATGTGAAACGTTGTACCGCATTTTCGCGGTTGTTATAGGTAACAGTACCCAATACGCGGTAAGTGCCGTTCAATGGATTGTTTACCGCTATTTCTGTGGCATGGGGCACCAGAGTACCGCCAGTTAGTCCTACTTCGATGGTGGGAGCTGGGCCAGTAGTCGATGCTGCCAATAACGCATCTATAGTTTCGATGTAGGTACCCACCACGTCGCCGCCAAAAAAGCCTTCGCCAGGTTCCAGCCACGGCAGAAAGGTGGAACTGAAGGGAATGTCCAAGTAGGCCCTTACTTGGGGCTTGGCCAATACTAGCAGCCACCAAGCGTGCGGCGTGCCCCCGCCGGCCGACTTCGACTCGGCCATGCGCTTGCCCAGCGGGCCCGTGGGCCCCGGGTAAGTCAGGAAATAAGCCGCCGTGTCGGTGTAAAAGCTGTAGAGCTGGTGGGGCTGGTCGGCGGGGGTTTTGTAAAGGCCCCGGTCGAGCTGGCCGTCGTTGCGTTGCCCGAAAAACTCCAGGTAGGTGCTGGCGTCGAACGCGTTGGCCGCGCCGCCCTGGTACACGGCCAGCTCCTTGCCGCGCCGCCACAGCTGCAAGCGGCTGGGGTCGATGCCGCTCAGGCCGGCCTTGGTTAAGTACTCGTAGTCGAGCCGATAGAGGGCGTCCCGGGTGATTTTGATTTTGTAGTACGGCTGGCCGGGCACGATCCACTCGTTGCCGTAGGGCCCCGACTGCGCCCGCGCCGCGCCACTGCCCAGCAGCACCAGCCACAGTATACACGCCCCCCATTGCATCAATTTGCCCGTAGTAATTTTTTTCATATAATAGCTGGCAACGCACCCAGCCGCTGCTACGGCCGGTAATTTTTATTTTTATCCAAACCTAGTAGTCAATTACTTAAATCCGTAGCCCAGGCTCACAATCAGCGAGTTGGTTTGGGAAGTCTGGCCCAGGGCCTCCACCGCCAGGCGGGAAAGGGCCAAGTCTACGCGCAGGCCGCTGACGTTCACGCCCGCTCCCAGGCTGTACTGGCCCTTCTGCACCTTATTGCCGCTGAAGTCGATAATTTGCTGAAAGTCACCGACTCCCCCGCGCAGAAAAATCAAATTCTTGTATCCCAGCTCTGCCCCAGCACGCGGGTTTACACTTATTGCGCCGCCGGAGATGAGTGTATTGCGCTTGCCATCGGTGGTAATTTCCAAATCAGTCGACACTAGGGCCGTGAGCTGCTGCGGCAGCTTGAACCGCCGGCCCGCGCCCAGCACCAGGCGTGGCAGCGTGATTTCGTTGCGGTTGGCGGGAACGGGGTCCGTGCCGTTGGCAACGGCGCTGTTGGGGCCCTGTTGGTACTGGTCGGCGTTGATGCTCCAGGCGGTGAACGTCGTGGTCACGTCACGGGCCACCAGGCCCAGCTTCCAGCCGTTGTGATTGTACTGCACTCCCAGGTCGATGCCGAAGCCGTAGGCATTGGCGTAGTTGCCCACGTTGCGGTAAATGAGCTTGGCGTTGGCCCCCACGCTCAGGCCCTCTATCCGCCCAATTTTACGGGCGTAAGACAGCAGCATGGCGTAATCGGCCACCGAGAAATAAGTGATCTTACTGTAGTCGATGTAGCCGTATTCGTTGATAAGGTTGCGCGTGTCAGCAATATTATCAACGCCCAAGCGCATGATGCTCACCCCGATGGCACTTTCCTTGTCGAGCGGCATGGCGAAGGCCGCGTAGTCGTTTTTCACGATGCCGGAAAACAGCTCGGAGTGCATCAGCACGCCGTCGTACTTGTGGGTGAGGCCGGTGAGGCCGGCGGGGTTCCAGTAGCCGGCGGTGGCGTCGTCGGCCAGGGCCGCCTGCACCTTGCCCATGCCCAGGGCGCGGGCCCCCACGCCAACGTTAAGAAAATCATTGCTGTACTTAGGCGCGCCGGTGGACTGGGCAGCGGCGGGCCGGGCCAGGGCTGCGGCAGCCAGCACCGTCAGCCACCGCGCGAGCGGGGAGAACTGGGGCATAATAAACGGACGGGTATAGATTTTTCGCAGACGGAACGCAAGTTACCGCTTTCTGGTGTGCTGCTCCGCGCCCGTTGGGGCCCCCAGTGGCCCGCAGCGACGGCGGGACCGGCGCGGGCGGGGCCCAGATGGCTCCCGGCCCCGCCAGCAGCCCTCCCACTGGGACCAGGCGAACAAAAAATTTCTGATTTTTTGAAAAATATTTTTTCGCTAAAAAAGCCTTAAACGGCTCGTTTAGGCTGTTTCACAAATTTATCTTCGATAAATAACAAATTATTTTACAACAGTACCTTGCAAAACAAAGTACCTACCATACATTTGTACCATTCATCACCCACTAGCCTACCTCATCGCCCATGAAACTTGAAAACACCCAGGTGCAGATGCGTAAGGGCATCCTGGAGTTCTGCATCCTGGAAATCATCGCCCGCGGCGAGGCCTACGCCTCCGACATGCTGGAGGAGCT
>CAXTBA010000101.1:0-6336 GCA_964242665.1 uncultured Hymenobacter sp. | reverse complement strand
TTGGCGGAAAACTGCTTTTGAATATCCTGGTTGTTTACTTCCATCGAAGGGGACGCTTGAATAGCAAGGAGAAGCTGATGGTGACGTATTGGGCAAAATATATGCCGTCGAGCAATGGCAGCCAGGCAAGCGGCAGCGGCTGCCCAAGCCGCCGGCTGAGCAGGCCATACACGTGCGCTGACATGATGGTTCGGAGAACCCAAACAACCGCCAAAGGTATCCAAAGTTCAGGCGAAAATACTAGCCCCCCGGCCAGGACGTAGCCAAGCACGTTAGCCAGCACGAAGGCCCCGATGCGCCAGCGGTCGGCCGCCCGGTAGCGGCCGCCGGCCGAGAGGTGGCGGCGCTTCTGGGCCCACCAAGCGGCCCAGGTGGCGGCGGGTACGCTCCGGGTGTGGGCGGGGCCGTCGGCCACCACGGCGGCGCGCAGGCCCTGGCCCACCGCGTCCTGCACCAGCAAGTCGTCGTCGCCGCTGAGGCGGCGGATGTGGCTGGCAAACCCCTTGGTGGCCGCGAAAGTGGCGCGGGTGTAAGCCAGGTTGCGGCCCACGCCCATGTAAGGCCGCCCGCGCCAGGCAAAGCTCAGGTACTGGGCGGCGGTGAGCAGCGTTTCGTAGCGGATGAGGCGGTTGAGCAGCCCGGGGCCCTCCGCGTAAGCCGAAAAGCCGAGCACGAGGTCGGCGGCCGGCTGGGGGCCCTGGGGCGCGAAGCCGCGCTGCATCAGGCGCAGCCACTGGCTGGTGGCCGGGAGGCAGTCGGCGTCGGTGAAAAGCAGGCGGGGGTAGCGCACGGCTTTGATGCCCAGGGTGAGGGCGTACTTCTTGGGGGCGAAGCCGTCGGGCGTGCTTTTGACGGTGACGAGCCGGAACCGCTCGGCGTAGTACTGGCCCAGCTGCTGGGCGTAGGCCTGGGTATCGTCGCGGCTGCGGTCGTCAATCAGCACCACTTCGAAGGGCCCCGGGTAGTCTTGCTTGAGCAGCAGGGGCAGCAGGCGGCGCAGGTTGTCCAGTTCGTTGCGGGCGCAGACGATGACGGACACGGGCCCATAATCGGGGCCCGGCGCGGCGGCGGGGGCCTCGGCGGGGCGGCGGGCGAATGGCCCGAAGTAGTACACCCAGTAGTAGAGCTGCACCAGCACGCAAGCCACGAGCAGCCAGAAAACGGGGGATTTGGGTAAATGTGGGGGCAACGGCGGGTAACGCGGATGAGCCGGCAAAGGTAGGCCGCTACCTTTGCGGGAGCGGGAAGTGGGCCGGGCGGCCGGCTTTTCGACGGCGGCCCGGTAACCGCTGCCTCGTTGAACGGGCCGCTGGGGGCCCTGCCGGCGCAACGATTACCGGGCCGCCGGCGAAAAGCCGGCCGCCCGGCCCGGTCCATCCTCGCTTCCCGCTTCCCAAAACCCGCTTCCCCAGGAATGACCTTTGACCTTCTCGCCCGCGACCCCGCCACCAAGGCCCGCGCCGGGCTGCTGCACACGGCCCACGGGGCCATCGAAACGCCCATCTTTATGCCCGTGGGCACGGCGGGCACCGTGAAAGCGGTGAGCCAGCAAACGCTGAAAACCGACATCGACGCCCAAATTATCCTCGGCAACACTTACCACCTGTACCTGCGCCCGGGCCTGGCGGTGCTGCAAGCCGCCGGGGGCCTACACCGCTTCAACGGCTGGGACCGGCCGCTGCTGACGGACTCGGGCGGCTACCAGGTGTTTTCGCTCAGTAACACGCGCAAGATCAAGGAGGAAGGCGTCACGTTCCGCTCGCACATCGACGGCAGCCAGCACTTGTTTACGCCGGAGGGCGTGATGGACATTCAGCGCGTCATCGGGGCCGACATCATCATGGCGTTTGACGAGTGCACGCCCTGGCCCTGCGAGTACGACTACGCCCGCCGCTCGCTCGACCTCACGCACCGCTGGCTGCAACGCTGCATCCAGCGCTTCGACGCCACGGAAGGCCGGTACGGCTTCGAGCAAAACCTGTTTCCCATCGTGCAGGGCAGCACGTTTAAGGACTTGCGGGTGCGGTCGGCCGAGTTTGTGGCGGCGCAGGGCCGGGCCGGCAACGCCATCGGGGGCCTGAGCGTGGGCGAGCCCGCCGAGCAGATGTACGAGATGACGGAGCTGGTGTGCGACATCCTGCCCGCCGACAAGCCGCGCTACCTGATGGGCGTGGGCACGCCGGCCAACGTCCTCGAAAACATTGCCCTGGGCGTGGACATGTTCGACTGCGTGATGCCGACCCGCAACGCCCGCAACGGCATGCTGTTCACCACGCAAGGCATCGTCAACATCACCAACAAGAAGTGGGAAATGGACTTCACGCCCATCGACCCCACCCTGCCCGGCGTGGCCAGCTCGTTCTACTCGCGGGCCTATTTGCGGCATTTGTTCCAAGGAAAGGAGCTGCTGGGGCCCCAGATTGCCTCGGCCCACAACCTGGCGTTTTACTTGTGGCTGGTGCGCGAGGCCCGCACGCAAATCCAAGCTGGCACGTTTGGGCCCTGGAAAGACCGCATGGTACAGCAGGTGATGACTAGATTGTAATTAAAAATTATGAATTAAAAATTAAAAATGCTCGACAAAACAGCCACTGAACTGCCGGGCCCAAGCTTGAATTTTTAATTCATAATTTTTAATTTTTAATTCCCATCAAGGTGAACATCCTCGACAAGTATATTATTAAGAAGTTCCTCACGGCGTTCGTCTTCACGGTGCTCATCATCGTGTCGGTGATTTGCGTGATTGACTTCACCGAGAAGAACGATGACTTTATTCAGCACAGCCTGACGCTGAAGCAGATTGTGTTCGAGTACTATGTGTTCCTGTTTCCGTACTTCTCCAACCTGCTGGCCCCGATCACCATCTTCATCGCCGTGGTGTTTGTGACGGCACAGCTGGCGGCGCGCACCGAAATTGTGGCCATCATGGCCAGTGGGGTTAGTTTCCGGCGGCTGCTGGCCCCGTACCTGGCGGCAGCGGCGCTGGTGGGGCTGTTCATTTTTGTGCTCACGGGCTGGGTGCTGCCGGTGGCGAACAAGGAGCGCGTGCGCTTCGAGCGGGCCTACATCAAGCTGCCGTACCGCTTCAAGGGGCGCGACGTGCACATCCGCATCGGGCCCCGCAGCTACGTGTACATGGAGAGCTACGACAACACGCGCAACGTGGGCTACCGCTTCGCGCTCGAAACCATCGACAGCACCATCCTGCGCCGCCGCCTCACGGCCGACGCCATTACCTGGGACTCGACCAAGCAGGTTTGGCACCTCACGCAGCAGCTCGACCGCACGTTTCGGGGGGCCCAGGACGAGGCCTTGCGCACCATTCCGGCCCGCGATACCACGCTGCGCCTCACCCCGAAAGACTTCGCCAGCCACTACCGCGAGGAGGAAACCCTGACGTTGCCGCAGCTCAACAAATTCATCGGCGAGATGCAGGAGCGCGGGGCCGACGACACGGCCACTTACCTCAGTGCGAAGTACGAGCGGTACTCGTACCCCTTTGCCACGCTCATTCTCACCCTCATCGGCGTGTCGCTGAGCGCCCGGAAGTCGCGGGCCGGCGTAGGCGGACAAATCGCGCTGGGCTTCGTGCTGGCCTTCGTGTTCATCATTTTCGTGATGCTGAGCCGCAACCTGGCCCAGGTGGGCAGCCTCGCTCCGCTGGTGGCCGCTTGGGTGCCCAACTCCATTTTCCTGGTCATTGGCGTGGCCCTGTACCGATTTGTGCCAAAGTGAGTCATAGCGCAAAACCCGCGGTTGGCGCGGGGCTCTGCCCCGTGCCGGCTACGCACGGGCCTGGGGCCCGCAATCATTGAACGGTCCGCAACGGCCTCGTTCTAGGGTGCGGGCCCGAGGCCCGTGCGTAGCCGGCACGGGGCAGAGCCCCGCGCCAACCGCATCACGCCACATCCATTCACCTCTTCACTTCCTCCTCCCTTGCTGAAAGACTACCTGCGCCTGCATTTCATCGTGTTGCTGTGGGGCTTCACGGCCATTTTGGGCAAGCTGCTGGCTCCGCTGCCGGCCGTGGAGCTGGTGTTTTGGCGCACGGGGCTGGCCACGGCGGGGCTGGGGCTGCTGCTGGCGGCGCGGCGCGCGGGCTGGCGCATGGCCATCCCCGAGGCTTTGAAGCTGCTGGCCGTGGGGGCCCTGGTGGCCGCCCACTGGATCACGTTTTTCCTGGCCGCGCGCCTCTCGTCGGTTAGCGTGTGCCTGGCGGGCATGGCCACGCTGGCCTTGTGGACGTCGCTGCTGGAGCCGCTGCTGCTGTGGCGGCGGGTGCGCGCTTACGAGGTGGCCCTGGGCCTGGGGGCCATGCTGGGGCTGTATTTGATCTCGCAGGCCGAGTTCAGTCAGCTCACCGGCTTGCTGGTGGCGGTGGGGTCGGCGGGGCTGTCGGCGCTGTTCAGCGTGCTCAACTCGCAGTTGGTGAAGCGCCACGCGCCGGTGCGCCTCACCTTTTACGAGATGGCGGGGGCCTGCCTGAGCATCGCGCTGTTTTTGCCGTTTTATGGGCAACATTTCACCGACGGCGCGGGCGTGCGGCTGGCCCTGCACGGCTACGACTGGCTGTGGCTGGGGCTGCTGGCGGGCGTGTGCACGGTGTACGCCTTCTCCTCGTCGGTCGAGCTGATGAAGCGGCTGTCGGCCTTCGTCGTCAACCTCACCGTCAACCTGGAGCCGGTGTACGGCATCGTGCTGGCGCAGCTGCTGTACTGGCTGCGGGTGCCGGGCTTCGGGCAGGAGCGCATGTCGGGCGGCTTCTACTTGGGCACCGTCATCATTCTGTTGAGTGTGCTCATTCACCCCGTCCTCGACCAGTGGAGCCGGCGGCGGGCGCGGCGGGCCGGGGCCCTGGACGCCGTGGTGTAGCGTGGCTTGCGGCGCGGACGCTAACCTATTTGCGTGTTTGAGGGCAATCGGGCAACGACGCAACGGCGCGGGCTCGCAACGTTTACGCTACACGTTGGGGGCCCCGAGGAGGTTTTTCGGGTTGCGCTGTTAAGCAGGCAATTCACGCCTCTTCCAATCCCATGACCATTCTGTACTGGCTGCGCAATGACTTGCGCCTGCACGACAACGAAGTGTTGGCCGCCCTGCCGCCCGGCACCACGGCCCTGCTGCCGGTGTATTGCTTCGACCCCGCCGCCCTGGGCCCCGACGCTTACCTGGGCCTGCCCAAAGTGGGCCCCCACCGCCTCCCCTTCCTCCTCGAAACACTGGCCGACCTGCAAGCGCGCTACGCCACGCTGGGCTCGGGCATTCACTTCGCCACCGGCCGGCCCGCCGACGTGCTACCCGCGCTGGCGCAGCGCCTGGGCGCGCACGCCGTGTGGGCCAGCGCCGAACCCACCACCGAGGAAGCCACCGCCGAAACCGCCGTGGCCGCCGCCCTAGGGCCCCCGGTGCCGCTGCGCCGCTTCGAGAACCTGTCGCTGCTGCCGCCCGCCGACCTGCCCATTGCCGTGCGCGACCTGCCGTTTTCGTTCAGCAAGTTCCGGTTCGACGTGGCGGCGAAGGTGCTGGTGCGGGCGCCGTTGCCCGCGCTGCACCGGCTGACGCCGCTGCCCGCGGGCTTCGCGCCGGCCGCGCTGCCCACGGCGGGGGCCCTGGCCGCGGCGCTGGGGCTACCGGCGCTGGCCGCGGTGGACCGCCACCGCCACTCGGCCCGGCCGGCGCTGGGCGGCGGCGAAACCGCCGCCCTGGCCCGCCTGCACGACTTTGCCGTGGAGCGCCGCCTCATCGGGCGCTACGACGACACCCGCAACCAGCTGCTGGGCGAGGCGTTCAGCACCAAGTTCTCGGCCTGGCTGGCCAATGGGAGCTTGTCAGCCCGCCAAGTGTGGGCGGCCATTGACGGCTACGACGCCGCCCACGGGGCCCGCAGCAAGGGGGCCCTGCAGCTGCGACTGGAACTGCTGTGGCGCGACTACTTCCGGCTGCTGGCGCGGCGCGCGGGGCCGGCATTTTTTGGCTGGCGCGGCCTGCGCGACCAAATCCCCAAGCCCACGCGCCCCGACCGGGCCGTGTTCGACGCCTGGGCCGGCGGCCGCACCGGCAACCGCTTCGTCGACGCCAACATGCGCGAGCTGGCCGCCACCGGCTTCATGAGCAACCGCGGCCGCCAGAACGTGGCCAGCTACCTCATTCACGACCTGCACCAAGACTGGCGCTGGGGCGCTGCCTGGTTTGAGCACCAACTCGTGGACCACGACGCCGCCCTGAATTGGGGCAATTGGAAGTACATCGCCGGCACCGGCACCGATGTGCGCGATACCGCTTTCGACGTGGCCCAGCAAGCCAAGCGCTACGACCCGCAGGGCCGCTACGTGCGCA
>CAXTBA010000100.1:0-6413 GCA_964242665.1 uncultured Hymenobacter sp. | reverse complement strand
GCGACATCCGCGTGCCCATCATCGTGCGCCTGCAAGGCACCAACGCCGAAGAAGGGGCCCGCATCATCGACGAAAGCGGCTTGAAAGTGTACTCGGCCACGCTGCTGAAAGACGCCGCCGCCCGCGTGGAAGAAGTGCTGGCGCTGAGCTAGGGCCCCAAAGCACCCTTTTGTAAAAGCCTGTCTGGTAACCCAGGCGGGCTTTTTTGGGTAATAATCAAATGTCGAATAAGGTCGTCGTGCTGAACGCAGCCGAAGCATCCCTCCTGCAATAGCAAACCAATTTATTGGATTCAGTCAGCGGGAGGGATGCTTCGGCTGTGCTCAGCATGACGTTCTCCTAATACCCATTCTTATGGAATTTACCCGCTTGGGAAACACTGGCTTGCAGGTTTCCAAAATTTGCCTGGGCACCATGACCTACGGCACGCCCACCGACCGCTGGCCCTGGGCCCTGAACGAGGAGCAGAGTCGCCCCTTCATTCAGAAAGCCCTGGAGCTGGGCATCAATTTCTTCGACACGGCCGACGTGTACAGCAACGGGGCCAGCGAAGAAGTAGTGGGCCGGGCCCTGCGCGACTTCGCAAAGCGCGACGAGGTGGTGCTGGCCACCAAAGTATTCAACGCGATGGGCCCCGGGCCGAACGATAAAGGCTTGTCGCGCAAGCACATCATGAGCGCCATCGACGCCAGCCTGCAACGCCTGGGCACCGACTACGTGGACCTTTACCAGATTCACCGCTGGGACTACGACACGCCCATTGAGGAAACGCTGGAGGCCCTGCACGACGTGGTGAAGGCCGGCAAGGCGCGCTACATCGGGGCCTCCTCGATGTTTGCCTGGCAATTTGCCCAGGCCCTGTACTTGGCTGATAAGCACAACTGGACGCGCTTCGTGAGCATGCAGCCGCACTACAACCTCGTGTACCGCGAGGAGGAGCGCGAGATGCTGCCGCTGTGCCAGGACCAGAAAATCGGGGTCATTCCGTGGTCGCCGCTGGCCCGGGGCCTGCTCACGGGCGGCCGCGGCAAGGCCCGCAACGAAACCAAGCGCGCCGAAACCGACGCTTTCGGCAAAAGCCTCTACAGCCGCGACGACGACTTTGCCGTGGCCGACCGCGTGACGGAAATCGCCGAGGCGCGCGGCCTGCCCAGCGCCCAAATCGCCCTGGCCTGGATGCTGGCCAAGCCCGCCATCACCGCGCCCATCGTGGGGGCCAGCAAGCCCGGCCACCTCGAAGACGCCGTGGCCGCCGTGGGCGTACAGCTCACCGCAGAGGAAATAAAACGCCTCGAAGAACCTTACCAGCCGCACCCCGTGCTGGGGTTTAGTTGAATTAAAAATGGTCCGCCTGGTAATTCAGGCGGACCATTTTTAATTCTCAATTTTTAATTTTTAATTCAAAAACTCACTTCCCTTCGGCTACCCCAGCGTTTTCCTCGGCTGAAACGGGAATGGATTCACCTTGCACTTTCAACTCTACCTCCATGTTGCCGCGGGTGCCCACCGAATAAGGGCATATTTTGTGGGCTTGGCGCACCATTTCAATGGTTTTGTCGTGGTCGAAAGATTTCAGGTCCACGTCGAGCACGGCCGACAAGCCGTAGCCCTCGCCTTCCTGGAACAGCGTGACCGAGCATTTTACTTCGGTGCCGGGGTCGAGCCGGTCGCCGGCGCGCTGCGCAACGACGAGCAGCGCCTGCTGGAAGCACGACGAGTAGCCGGCGGCAAACAGCTCCTCGGGGTTGGTGGCCCCTTTCTTGCCGCCCAGCCCTTCGGGCACCGACATGTCGAGGTCAACGATGCCGGTGGCCGAGCGTACGTGGCCGCTGCGGCCGCCTACGGCCGTGGCGTCGGCCGTGTAAAGATTTTTTTTGGTGGATTCCATGTGGGTAAAAAGTGTAGGGGGTTGAAGTAAGATAAACTGTCTTTTGCCGCCCAGGGTTATGGCGGAATTTTGGGCCCCAACCGCCAATTCGCCCGGATTATTTGGCGGCGGCTGGTTTTACGGCTACTTTTGCAGTCCCATCCGGGCCTGGTCGCGTCGTACAACGGATAGTATGAGAGTTTCCGAAGCTCTTGATCTAGGTTCGATTCCTAGCGCGACCACTGAAACCCCGTTTCCAGGTTGGAAACGGGGTTTTTATTTTTTCAGGTGATGATTTAGGAGACAGCTTCAATATTGTTGTTAGCTTTTTATATCTCGCACTGAAACAACAAGCGTCAATCCATCAATCAGTTGGCATAGCCCACGGAAAAGTGGCGGAAGCAATTCTTTACGTGGTCTGGGAATGATGGACAGAAGAAGGGCGTATACTTCTTCTGCTACGGCAACCAAATCCAGCGGGTCGTCGCCCGACAAGCGCTGTAAATACGACGGTGGCGCGCAAAACCATGCCCGAATACTTGGTCAGCGGGGCTCTGGGCGCCTGGGGTGGAGTTCACCCTGGAGCGGGCCTTTGCGCAGAGGCGCTGCTTCTTGTTGACGCCGCCTTTGTTTGAATTAAAATACCGAGCAGCAACGGCGTTGTGCGCAACATGCCCTTCAAAGGCCACTACGTGTTTAACGCGTTGGCGGGGCACGAATTCAAGGTGGGCCGCGGCACCAACACGTTCACCGTCAACTTTATAGTTGCCACCGTGGGCGGCACGCGACGCCCGTCCGTTTTGCAGCCTCTGGCTTCCAGCGCAGGGCCCTGTACAGCTACGATCAGGCATTCATCCAACAGCAAATGGCCTACTTCCGGGCCGATACAACAATCGGCTACCGGATTTAAGCAGCCATCACCAAGCAGGCGTAGTAATCGATTTTTCGTTGCTGGCCCTTTACTAATCCCTGACCTCGCAAACAGGAAAGCTCATAAAACCCCAAAAGGGCTTAATGAGGAGCGAATCACCCGGCACCCGGTTTTTATCTCCCTTAACCGAGCAAATAAAGCATTAAGCCAAGAATTAATAGCTAATAAAACTTTTAAAGGCTATTATTGATCTTATGTTCAAAAAAAAGCATTATTATTGCACTTTTACAATATTAAACAAGCGGTTGAATCCACCGGCGCTTCGGCGCTTTAATCTTTTCCGTAACGTGCGTTTTATTTACATTTTCGTGGCCTTGGCTGGCCTGCTGGCGCGCTCCGCCGCTGGGCAAGCCCCAACCAACGAACGGCCCGTACCGGTGCTGGCCGACGGCTTGTGGAAAGGGCCCCTGCGGGTGCCCGGCGGGGTCCTGGAGGCCGTCTTTCGGTTCGTGCACCTGACCAGCGGCGCGTACTTCGGCACGCTCGACGTACCGCTCCAGAAAGTGAGCCACGTGGAGGTGCAGGTAGCCCAAAGCGCCGACACGGTGCGCTTCTCCGCGCCTGCGATTGGCAGCTGCTTCACCGGCGTGTTCGCCGGGGGCCAGCAATTGGTCGGGGTTTGGCAACAGCCGGGCTTCCAAGTGGAGATGACCCTCACCTTCGCCGCGGCTGCGGCCGGTGACGCCCTGAAGCGGCGGCTCCCGCCGCCCTACCGCGAGGAGGAAATAGCCTTTCCCGGCGCGTTTCCCGGCCCGGCCCTGGCCGGCACGCTCACCGTGCCCCCCGGCCCCGGGCCCTTCCCCGGCGTGGTGCTGGCGGGCGACGCCGACCGCCCCGACCGCAACGGCTCCGGGCCCGGGGCCGCCGGCTACGCCCCGCTGGGCGCGCTGGCCGACTACCTCACCCGGCGTGGGGTGATGGTGCTCCGCTACGACGAGCGCGGCTACGCCCTGCGGAACACGCCCGGGGCCGACGCCACCCTGCCCGAACTGGTGGACGACGCGCTGCAAGGGCTCGCGCTGCTGCGCACCCGGCCGGAAGCCGACCCCGCGCGCCTCGGCCTCGTCGGCTACGGCGAAGGGGGGAACGTGGCGCTGCTGGCGGCCGCCCAGCCGGAACCGCCGGCTTTCGTCGTAGCGCTCGCCGCCGCCGGCCTGCCCGGGCAGGAAGTGTTGCTCCAGCAGCAGCGCACAGCCCTCCAGCGGGCCGGCCGCTCCGAGGCCCAGGTGGCCGCGGACCTCAAACGCCGGCAGGAAATGTTCCAGACCCTGCGCCGCACGCCCGATAACGCCTTAGCTCAGGTGCTGCTGGCCACCCTGCTGCGGCAGGGGGGCCTGGACGCGACCGCGGCGCGCCGCCGTGCTGCGGAAATGACCACCGCGCACTACCGCTACGCCCTCGACTTCGACCCGCTCGCCAAGCTCTCCGAAGTGGACTGCCCGGTGCTGCTGCTCCACGGCACCGACGACGGGGACGTGAACGACGAGGCCAACCTGGGGGCCCTGGCGCGGGGCTTGAAGAGCGCCCGGGGCGTGCGCATTAAAAAGCTGCCCGGCGTCAACCACCTTTTCCAGTCCTCCCCGGGGCAGTGGCCCATCGTAGCAGGCAAGCCCCAAGCCACGTTTTCGCCCCTGGCCGAGGAAACCATAAGGGCCTGGCTGGTGGAGCAGACCACCAAAGGAGTTGTGCAACCGGCAGGAAAAACCTTCTGAGTCGGCGATTGAACGGACCAGTTGCTTCCAGTGGAAGGCTGCTCCGCTAAAACAACCTCAAACAGTTGCGTTTCTGAACAATGTACGAGTACGGACTTGGTTTAAGTTAAGGCATTAATATTGAGGCGGTCCGGTCAGGTCGAACAGTTTAGGGCAGTAGATTAAAGAAGTTGTTGGTGGGCGTGGTACGGCCTCTGGTAGTCGATGCTGGAGTGCAGACGGTCATGATTACAGTGGTCAAAAAAGTCCGCGACGCTGGCCTGGGCGTCGGCCAAGTCGGCAAAAACGGGCCACTCGCGTAGTTCGAGCACCTCGGTTTTGAGCCGGGGCCAGCGGCTTTCGGCCTGGGCTGCATAAAGTTCTTCGTCAAGTTTTTGGGGCGACGTTGGGCGGCGCTATTCTTTTTTGTGGGCCTGGCCGGGGCCCGTGCCCAGTCTGGCAGTGCGCGGGGCACGCTGCCCGATGCGGCCACCTGAAAGCCCGTGCCTTTCGCCGACTTGGTGCTACGGCGCGCCCAGGACGACTCCGCCCTGATGGCGGGGGCCCGCCCAGACGTTCGAAACCGGGGCCTTCGCGCTTGAACGCCCACCGCTGGGATCTAATACGCTACGCGGGCCCTGGCCATCGGCTACCGCCCGGCCCGGAAAGGCGTGGTCCTGCCCGCCGCCGCGCCCACCTTAGAGTTGGGGCCCTACAGGTGCGGGCAGCGGCCACGCAGTTCCAAGACGTAGTAGTGAAAGCCGAGCGGCCAGTGGTGAGCGACAACCTCGACAAACGGGTCATCGCCGTATCCAAATACTTGACCACCGGCGGCACGGCCATCGACTTGCTCCAGAAAATGTCTTCGCCGCCTTCAGCCGCTTCAAGCGGGAGTCGCGCATCGGCTTCTTGGGCTTCTCTTACCACTTTGGCCAGGCCCAGGCGAGCGAGCCCAAGAAAAACGAGCAGCCCGCCGCCGCCGGCAGCAGCGGGTTTGAATAGGCCCCGGGGATTGGCCAGGTTCTTGTAAAGCCGGCTCAACCCAAACCGTTCCGGACCGTATAGCGGCCCGCACCTACACCTTACATTTCTGTTCTTTCATACTTTTTTTTCATACTTCATTTACTCTTTTTTGATGACTACCAAGCAATTATTCGCCGCTACTGCCGCCCTGGCCCTGGGCCTGAGCGCTGCCCCCGCCTTTGCCCAAACCACCACCTCGGACGGCGGCGACAAGACCAAAACCACGGCCGACGGCATGACGACCAAAACCAAGACGGACGAGGACGGCAAAATGAAGGTGAAGGCCAAAACCGACGCCGGCGACCGCCTAAAAGCCACCACCAAGCCCCGCAAAGGCAAGATGGCCGACATGGACATGAGCAAAGGCGTAATGGTAGGCGGTTCCATGATGGTGCCCGACAAAGACATCGTCGACAACGCCGTGAACTCGACCGACCACACCACGCTGGTGGCCGCCGTAAAAGCCGCCGGCTTGGTGGAAACGCTGAAAAGCGCCGGGCCTTTCACCGTGTTTGCCCCCACCAACGAGGCGTTCAACAAGCTGCCCGCCGGCACGGTGGACAAGCTGACGCAGCCCGACATGAAGGATAAACTCACCACCATCCTCACCTACCACGTGGTGCCCGGCCGCCTCACCGCTGCCGACCTCACCGACGGCCAAACGCTGACCACCGTGGAAGGCGAGACGCTGAAGGTGTCCAAAAAAGGCAAAACGGTGACGCTGACGGACGCCAAAGGCGGCACGGCTACCGTGACCATCCCCAACATCATCGACTCGAACGGCGTAACGCACGTCATCGACACCGTGCTGATGCCGACCAAATAAACGGCCACCCGGCCTGTTTCAAAAGCCCCGGCCGCCTGGCCTTGTCCTTACCCAAAACTTCTAGAAAGCGCCGGC
>CAXTBA010000099.1:0-6507 GCA_964242665.1 uncultured Hymenobacter sp. | reverse complement strand
TGACCCAGCCGCTGACCAACTACAACATCGTGGTGCTCGACCAGAGCCTGCCGCACAATTCCTACGTGTCGCTCATCAACACCAACGTGACCCGCGCCGGCCGCACCTACGACGCCAACGTGACGGCCGGCCTGTTCCGCTTCGCCGATAAGAAGAACGAGCACGCCTTTCGGGGCCAGCTCACGTACTCGCGCCGCCGCGGCCAGCTGTTGAACTCGGAACTGCCCGTCGACGACCAGAACGGCTACCAGTACTACCTGAACTACGGCAAGGTCTCGGGCAACTTCACCTGGTACGTGGACCAGGGCATTCAGTCGGCCAGCTACAACCCCAACGACCTGGGCATCCTGTTTGGCAACAACAACGTGAGCCAGTCGGTGAACGCAAGCTACAACAAGTACCAGCCGTTTTGGAAGGTTAACAACCTGTATACCAGTTTCGGCATCAACCAATCGCTGCTGCTGCATCCCCTGCTTTACCAGGACCTGGACTTCTACGTTCAGGCCAATACCACCTTCACCAAGAGCTTCCTGACCACGGGCTTCAACCTGAACGTAGACCCCGCCAAGCGCGATTTTTATGAGCCGCGCACCACGCCCCTGGGCCAGTACTACGTGTGGCTGCCGGGCAGCGTGAACCTGGGGGGATTCGTGTCGTCGGACTACCGCAAAAAATTGGCCTACGACGTCAACGGCGGCGTGCGCAAGTACGCGCTCGACGACCGCTTCGACCGCCCGCGCCGCGCCAGCTACGGCCTCACGCTGAGCCCGCGCTACCGGGTGAGCGACAAGCTGAACTTTCGATACACGTTTGATTACAGCTTGAAGATGAACCAGATGGGCTACGTGAACGACGGCTTGAGCACTGCTTACCCGCTCGACCAGCCGCTCATCGCGGTGATGGGCCCCGACGTGCTGCTGGGCCTCCGCCGCGTCGTGACCTACACCAACACGCTGGCGGCCAACTACACCTTCACCAACCGCGTCTCGCTTACCTTCCGCGCCCGGCACTACACCAGCAACGTGCATTACCAGAGCTTCACCCGCCTGCGCCCCAACGGCGCGGAAGAAAACCTGGGCTACTTCCGCAACCACGACAACAGCTTCAACGCCTTCAACATCGACGCGGCTTTCGTGTGGTGGTTCGCCCCCGGCTCGCAGGTGAGCTTGGTATGGAAAAACGCCGGCTCGACCTATTTCGAAGGCAACGAGGCTACCCCGCTCTACTTCGACAACCTGAGCAACACCATCAACACCCCGCACAACAACAACGTGTCGATCAAGATTTTGTATTACCTCGACTACCTGAAGCTGCGGCCCAAGCGCTGATAATATGCGGCCATTACCGCTCACAAACGCCGCGAACAGCCCCGAAGCTGCGGATAGTTGCGGAAGGCAACGTAGTCGGATACTGTGCTGCCAGCTACCCGGGCTGTTTGGGGCGTTGCGGGCCCCCGCGGGACTGTGGTTGCGCGGCGAGCAGCCCCGACCTGCTGCTCGTGCCCAAGGCCGCGCCCTATTTGAGCCACAAGCCGTGGAAGCCCAGCGGAATGTTGTGCGGCAGCCGGAGGCGGGCCAGCGGGCGCAGGTTGGCCGCGTCAGCCACCAACAGGTCGGTGGCGTCGTCGGGGGCCGAGTAGCGCAGGTACACCAAGTAGCCGTCGTCTTCGGCGGGTTCGAGGCCATTGCTGTGGGCCCGGCGGGGCACCACCACGGGCTCGCTGCACAGGGTGCCGGGCGCGTAGGCGTGGCGCACTTCCCCAGTCTGCACATCGAGCTTGAGCAGGTGGTCGAGCAAGGGCAGGGGATGGCCCGGTGGGCGGCCGATGGTCCAGGCGTAGCGGTAGGGGCGGCCCACGTGGTCGGGGTGGATTTCGGGCAGCTCGCCTTCGCAGTCCGACAGCGACTGCCGGGACACGGTGCCGACGGCCAAGTCGAGGCGGAAGCGCACGAAGCGGGCCTGGGGCTGGTCGTCGGCTAGGTGGCTGCACAGGTATGCCTTGACGCTGGCCGAGTCGGGGTAGTTGCCGAGCAGCAGCGCGTCGGCCACCAGCGTGCCGTCGGCGTCCTGGAAGCCGTTCACGAAGTGAAACACGAAGCCGAACCCGGTGTGCAGCCGGTGCACGGTGCCGTCCGGGGCCACCACGATTATCTGCGTCGGCTGGGCGGTATTTACCCGGATGGAAGCCGCCGGCGAAGTCAGGCCGGCGAAGGCCCGCAGCACATCGAAGGCCACCGGGGTCAGGAAAAAAATCTGGTGCCCACTTTCGGTCAGCACGAAGTCGTGGGCAAAAGTGGCCTCGGGCATGGGCAGCACGTGAGCCAGCCGGGCCTGCCCGGCGGGGCTCACCTCGTAGAGTACTAGCCGGTGCTGGCTGCCCGCCACGGTACCGAAGTTGTGCAGCACCCCGGTGGTGGGGTGGACCTTGGGGTGGGCCGAAAACGGTAGTTCGGGCGTGATGCGCCGGTCGAGCCACGAGAACGGGTTGCGCAGCACCCCGCCGTAGTCGAAGCGGCCGCGGGTGGCCAGCGTGGTGGGGTCGAGGGCGTGGGGCAGGCCGCCTTCCCAGAGGGCCAGCAGCTGGCCGCCGTGCTGCACTAGGCTTGTGTTGGCGGTGTTTTTGAACTTGGTTTTGAGAAAGTTGGCCGGCAGGCCCCCGGGCAGGTTGGTGCCGAAGCTGCGGTAGAGCATCTGCCCGGCTTGCTCTTCGGCCACGAACTCGTCGGTGCGCACGTAGCGGTTGCGGTAGCGCACAGTTTGCCCGTCGAAAACGAATCGCGCCACCATCCCGTCGCCGTCGAATAGGTGGTCGTACAGCACGCCGTGCTGCTCAAAGTGGCCGTTGCCGTTGCGCAGCAGCGTGCCCACCAAGTCGGGCGGCAGGGCCCCTTCCAGCAGCTCCAAGGCCACGTCGTCGTATTCGGGCGTGGTGCGGCGGTTGGCCTCGATGTAGCCGTGGAGGGTTGGGTAGTGGCGGACGGGCATGGGGTCGGCGAGGAAGAATGGCGATGTGGAGACGCATTCTTGCGTCTCAGATTAGGCCGAAATTGTTGGACAAAACCGGGCGACGGTTTCGTTCAAATCCGAAACGCAAGGAAATCGAGCAACGGTTTCGTTCAAACCTGAGACGCAAGGATACGTTTCCACATCGCCTTGAGAGCCTCATCCCGGTTGCCTGCTGCCAGGAGTTATTCCGCCCCCAGCAGCTTTTCCGCCGCCGTCCACGGCGTAAGACGGCCCGCCGCTACCGCCGCCCGCATGCCCGGCAGGGCCCCCCGCACCGCCGCTCGGCCGTAGAACTGCGCCGCCAGGGCCTGCTGCACGGCATCCTCGAACCACTGAAGCTGCTGCTGGGCCCGGCGCTGTGCGAAGTAGCCGCTGGCCCGGGCCTGGGCAGTGTAGGTTTCGATGGTGGTCCAAGTATCGGCCAGGCCCGCGCCGCTGATGGCGGAAGTGAGCAGCACTGGCACCACTTGGCCCGAGGGCGCGGGCGGGAACAAATGCAGGGCGTTCTGGTAATCGACGCGGGCGCGGCGGGCGGCCAGTTCATTGGCTTGGTCGGCTTTGGTGATGCACAGGGCATCGGCCATCTCCATGATGCCGCGCTTGAGGCCCTGGAGCTCGTCGCCGGCCCCGGCCAGCAGCAGCAGCAAAAAGAAATCGACCATGCCGTGCACGGCCGTTTCGGACTGCCCCACGCCCACGGTTTCGACGAAAATGACGTCGTGGCCCGCCGCTTCGCACAGCAACAAAGCCTCGCGGGTGGCGCGCGTGACGCCGCCCAGGCTGCTGCCCGCCGGCGAGGGCCGCACGAACACCGCCGGGTGGGCCGCCAACCACGGCATCCGGGTTTTATCGCCCAGAATGCTGCCGCCGCCGCGCTGGCTGCTGGGGTCCACGGCCAGCACCGCCAGTTTTTTGCCCAGCGTTTCCACCACGTGGCGGCCCAGAGCCTCTATGAACGTACTTTTGCCCACGCCCGGCACCCCCGTGATGCCGATGCGCAGGCTGCGCCCGGTGCGGGGCAACACCGCTTGCAGTACTTCCTGGGCCAGGGCCTGGTCGGATGGTAAGGTGCTTTCCGCCAAGGTAATGGCCCGGCTCAGCACGCCGCGCTCGCCTGCTAGCAGGCCCTGGGCGTAAGCAGCAGCGGAAAGACGGGTTGCGGACAAAGCAGGTGCAGGTGGATTGGAGTTGCAAACTTACCAGTTGGTGAAGTTTAGCACCCGGCTAGCACGTAGAGACGCAGAAATGCGTCTCTACGTGCTGCCCGTTGGCCTACCGGATCGTGCAAACCCAAGAGGTAAAGAAGTGTCTTTACTGTCCAAACACCCGTTTCAGCAACGCAGTGGTGCGGGCCACAGGGTTTTCGCGGATGTCGGCTTCCTCCTGGGCGATGAGCGTGAACAGTCCGTCGACGGCCTTGCCAGTAGCATACTGGTTGAGGTCGGTTTGCACGGGCGTTACCAGCGGCAGTTGGTTGTAGCGCGTGGTCAGGACCGAATAGTAGCGGGTGGCGTCCACCTTGTCCAGACTTTGCTGCATGATGGGCTTGAACGCCGTGGTGAGCTGGGCCGTGGTGGTGCGCTTGAGGTACTGCGTGGCCGCGTCCTTCGAGCCCGTCAGGATGCCCCACACGTCGGAAAACGTCAGGCTGCGGATGGCGCTGAGGAAAATGGGCTTGGCGCTTTTGGCCGCGTCCTCGGCCCCGCGGTTCAGCGACAACTCAAACTTGTCGACTTGGCCGCCCAGCCCAATGGTGCGCAGCGTGTTGGCCACGCGCTGCGCGTCGGGCGGAAACGGAATGCGAATCAGGCGGTTCAGATTGAAGCCGTCGGTCTTGGACGCTTGGTCGGCCCCCTTGCTGATGCCCTGGATGAGGGCTTCCTTGAGGCCACCGGCCGCTTCGGTGTTGGTGAGCCCGGCGGGGATGGCGGCAGTGCCGGGCGCCGGGGCGGCTTTGCCCAAAGTGGGCAGCTTGAAGCTTCCGATTTTGGGCAGCGTGAACTGGGCGTTGGCGCTGAGCGAGGCCCCCGATAGGGCCAGCAGCAGGGCGAAGAAAGAAGGCTTCATCATGATGGCGAAAACAGCGGCGAAAGGCGCGGTAATAGTTACGCTTAAGAAAAAAGCGTGCCGTTGCATTTATTGGGGCGTCACCACAAAATTGGGCAGCCCGAGCTTGCTGTGCCGCCCGCCCAGCTTCACGCCGTCGTCGACGTAGCCGCAGGCGATGCCCGCGGTGTTGGGGCTTTGGATAACGCCCAGGCTGGTGTTGTCTTCGCGCGCTACATAGATGCGGCCGTCGGGGCCGCGTTGCAGGGCCCCAATTTTGCGGTTGGCCGAGTGGCCCACCAAGGTTTTCGCGCCTTTTTTGCTCAGGTCGAACTGCCAGATCTGGGTTTCGCCGCCGCCCGTGCCGTTGCAGCTGCCGTAAAGCTTGGTGCCGTCGGGCGAAAACTCGACGCCGTACGCTTCGGCGAAGGGGCCGTAGCTGCGGGCGTTGCTGACTTTGCCGGTGGCCCGGTCAAAATCGTACACCTCAAACTTGTTGTTCTCGCGCCACAGCGCCGCCGCCACGCGGCGGCCGTCGGGCGAAAACTTGAGGGCCCCGATGGCGTTGCGCCCGGGCCCCGAGTTCACGCTGCCCACGCTGCTCAGCACGGGCTTGCCGCCCTGCACGCCGTCGGGCGTGACGAGGTAGGCCACAAAGGCGCTCGACTGCCAACGGTGAGCCAGCACCCAGGTGTCGCGGTCGTTGGCGGCGCGCACGGCGGCCAGCTTTTCAGCCACGGGTTGCACCAGCAGCAGGTTGGTGCGGGGCAAGTCGCCGAGGCCATCGGCGCGGGTCATGTCGAGCAGCGAGTAGCGCAGGCCGTCGCGCCCGCCCTGCGGGGCCACCGTGAAGACGTAAAACAAGTTGCCCGAGCCGGGGTCGGGCACAATAAGGGCCGATTGGGTGCTGCTGCCGGGGCCCGTGCCGCCGGTGCCGCCCAGTAGCTTCGTGCCGTTGGGCATGGGCTTGTGCTGGCGGTTCCAGACCGTGACGCCGTTGGTGTAAAACAGCAGCTCACCTTTGGCTGTGGTGGCCACGGCACAGCCTTCGTAAGTGCTCATTTTGCCGTCGCTGAGCGGCTTGGGGGCCCCGTCGGCGAAGTTGAGGCCGGCTTGCTGGCCGAAGTACCAAAGGTCGGTGGAACGCTGGGCGCGGGCGGCCCCGGCCAGCAGCAGCAAGGGCAATAGAAGCAAGCGAAAAGAAAACGCGGGAATGTTCATAAGCACAAAAAAGCAGCGCGAAAGCGGGATTAACGCAAAACCGGGCCCACCGGTGGGCCCCGCCGCTTCAACGCCAACTTGCCGCTGCTATTTTGCAGCGCCCGCGGCACTTTGGCCGGTGAGCCGTTTTCCTTGTTGATACGCCCATGCAGCTTCCCCCGCTTTTTACTTTTCTCGCTGGCCTGGCCGCGCACAACGACCGCGCTTGGTTCCAGGAGCGCAAGGCCGAATACG
>CAXTBA010000098.1:3738-7029 GCA_964242665.1 uncultured Hymenobacter sp. | reverse complement strand
TGACGATGTACGGCATGAACGCCAAGCTCGGCAACGTGTCGTTCTACGACTCGAAGGGCCAGAACGAGTATGGCTTCTCGAAGCCTTATTCGGAAGCCACTTCGCAGATGATCGACGAAGAGGTGCGTACCATCATCGACAACGCTTACACCCGCACCAAGGAGTTGCTCACCGAGCGCCGCCACGAGTTGGAGGTGATTGCCAAGGAGCTGCTGGAGAAGGAAGTGCTGCTGCAAGACGACCTGGAACGCCTTGTGGGCAAGCGCCCCTTCGGCGGCCAGACCAACTACCAGGCCCACATGGCCGGTACGGACCGCAGCGAAACCGCTGGCGAATTGATAAACGAGCACGTCGGGGCCGCCATCGGCAACGACCTGCCCGACCTGCGCCTGCCCGGCCTTGACCAAAAGGATAGCGGCAACGAAGCCGCCGCGCCCAGCAGTAGCGCCGTGGCCGGCGCGTAAAGCACTTTCTTACGCTTTAAAACCCCGTTCTTGCGAAAGGAGCGGGGTTTTTTGTTGGGATTGAACCAAAGCTGGCAGCGGCTGGGGAAGCGAGTGTAGGGTTGTTGCAAATAGCGCTGGTTAGTCGAAGTGGGGGTGGGTGAGGCAGATCCAGCCTGGGGCGAGGGAGATCGTCACCGGCGGCAGCAGGTGATTGGAATAAAACGAGTGGAAGAAATAGATAGTCATGTGATAACGAGTTGGGTACGGAGAAATAAAAGTACTACTCGCTGAGCACAAAGGCAATGTCCAGATTAACGACCGGCCCTGGCTAGAACAGTGCGGAGGGAAGCCCCCGGCCCCGCCGGGCCCGGCCGTATCTTCGCCGCCTCAGCTTGCTTTGCTCATGGTTCCTGAATCTTCCGCCGCGGCCGCGCGCGCCGCCGTGCTGGCCCGCATCCGCCAAGGGCTGGCGCGGCCCGCGCCGCGGCCCCCGCGCCCCGACTTCGGGGCCCCTGTGCACCCGCCCCTGGCCGCCGATTTGGCCGTGGCGTTTGCCGAAAGCTTCGTGCGCGTGGGCGGTGTATTCTATTACTGTGCTTCGGAGGCACACTTCATTAGCCAGCTGGAGGCCTACCTGCGGGAGCAGCAAATTGGCCGCTTGTTTGCCTGGGAGCCGGCGCTGCAAAACCGGTTGTACACCGGCCAGGTGCCGTTCGTGGCCGACGAAACGGAATTTCTGCCCCACGCCGACGCCGGCCTTACCACCTGCGAAGCCCTGGTCGCCCGCACCGGCAGCTTGCTGGTGGCCCCCACCACGGCCAGCGGCCGCCGCCTGAGCATCTACCCCGACCATCACCTAGTATTAGCTTACACCAGCCAAGTAGTAGCCGAAATCGGCGACGCGCTGCGGATGCTGCAAACCCACTACGGCGGGGCCTTGCCCTCCATGGCCTCGCTTACCACGGGCCCCAGCCGTACCGCCGACATTGAAAAAACTTTGGTGCTGGGGGCCCACGGGCCGCGTCAGCTGGTATTGTTTCTGCTCGACGGCGCGCCTGCCCCCGACGCCGCATGAGCCAGCCCTCGACTTTGCCCGCGCTGGCCTTGCCGCCCGGCCGCCGGGTGTATTTCGCTTCTGATTTTCACTTGGGCACGCCCAGCGCCGCCGCTTCGGCCGAGCGGGAGCGGCGCATTGTGCGCTGGCTCGATGAGGCGGCCCGCGACGCGGCGGCCATTTACCTGGTGGGCGACTTGTTCGATTTCTGGTTTGAGTACCGCCACGCCATCCCGCGCGGCTTCATCCGCCTGCAAGGCAAGCTGGCCGAGCTGGCGGACGCCGGCCTGCCGGTGTACATCTTCACCGGCAACCACGACTTGTGGATGTTCGACTACTTCACCCAGGAGCTGGGCATCCCGATTTTGCGTGCGCCGGTGACGCAGCAAATCGGCAATCAGCTGTTCCACGTCGGGCACGGCGACGGCCTGGGGCCCAAAGACCACAGCTACAAGGCCCTGAAAAAAGTATTCACCTCACCGCTGGCGCAGTGGCTCTTTGCGCGGGTGCACCCCAACCTGGGCATCGGCCTGGCCACCCGCTGGAGCCAGCGCAGCCGCGTGCAAAACGAGCTGGCCGACGCCAAATACTTCGGCGAAGACGAGTGGCTGCTCGTGTACTGCCGTGCGCTGGAAGCCCGCCAGCACCACGACTACTACATTTTTGGCCACCGCCACTTGCCCCTCGACGTGCCCGTGGGCCCCGGCAGCCGCTACATCAACCTGGGCGAATGGGTCAATTATTGCTCTTACGCTGTGTACGATGGCAATGACTTGGCTTTGCGGTATTTTGAGCAATAACCGGCGCGGCGGACTTTCACGCAGCGTTGCGCGGTGTTTAAAAACGCAGTGTTGCGCGGTGTTCGTGGGGGCCCTGGGGGCCCGGGCCCAGGCCACCGTGCCCAGCGCCGCCTCGGTAGCCCGCCCGGGCCCGCCAGCGCCTACCGAAGCCCCGCGCCCGGTGCCCGGAGCCGCCCCCGCCGCGGGAGCTACCGCCGGTGCCTGGACGCTGGTGCGCACCCTGCGCCTGCCCAGCCCCGGGGCCGCCTCCCTCGACCGGCGCGGGGGCCTGTACGTGGCCGACGCCGACAACAACGTGCGCCAGTTCGGCCCCGAAGGCCTGCCCCTGAACACCTACGCCCCGCCCCAGCCAGGCCACGTGGCCCAGCTCGAAGCCTTCAACCTCACCAACACCCTGGTTTTTTACGACGACCGCCAGCAACTCGTGTTGCTCGACCGCTTCCTGGCCCCGCTGAGCGAACTGCGGCTGGCCGACTACCTCGACGGCACGGTGCGCGCGGCCACCCTGGCCCCCGACAACCAGATCTGGCTGCTCGACGAGAGCACGCTCACGCTGCGCGAGTTCGACCCTAGCACCCTGCGCCTGGTGCAAAGCACGCCGCTCGACCTGCTCATCGGGCGCACGCGGCCCGACTTCCGCTTCATCCGCCAGTACCAGAACAACACGTACCTGGTGGATAAGACCACCGGCATTTACGTGTTCGACAACCTGGGCAGCTACAAGAAAAAACTGCCCTTGCCGGGACTGAACACGGTGGGCTTCCGGGGCGACGAGTTGTACTACCTGGCCGGCAACGAGCTGCGGTTTTTCCACCTTTACAACCTCACCGAGCGTGCTGTGGCCCTGCCGCCGGAAGCCGACGCCGGGGCCCTGCGCCAGGTGTTAGTAGGCGAGAAGTACGCTTACCTGTTCACGGCCCAGGGCGTGGCCGTGTACCAGTTGCCGCTTTAGCGAATGGCTAACGGTTGGTGCGGGGCTCGGCCCCGTGCC
>CAXTBA010000098.1:0-3638 GCA_964242665.1 uncultured Hymenobacter sp. | reverse complement strand
GCCAACCGACATCAGCCAGCGGATCAAGAGAAAAAGCTGGGCGCCGACAACCCGCGGGCAAATTGGGTCGTTGGCAAAGGAAACGTTTCTGTTCCTCTCTCCAAAACCAACCCAGTCTGTATGAAAGCCCTTGTGTTCCATGGCATGCGCGACGTGCGCGTTGACAACGTCGACGACCCTAAAATTGAGGACGGCCGCGACGCCATCATCCGCGTGACCAGCACCGCCATTTGCGGGTCCGACTTGCACATCTATAATGGCAGCCTGCCCCAGCCCCGGCCCATGACGCTCGGCCACGAATTCATGGGCATCGTGGAGGAAGTGGGCAAGGGCATCAACGGCAAGCTGAAGGTGGGCGACCGGGTGGTGGTGCCCTTCCCCATCGCCTGCGGTACCTGCTTTTTCTGTAACCACGAGTTGCCCGGGCACTGCGAAAACTCCAACCCCGAGCACTACGGCCCCGAAGGCGGCGTGCTCACCCAAAAAGGCGGGGCCCTGTTCGGCTACACCGACCTGTACGGTGGCTACAACGGCGGCCAGGCCGAGTATGTGCGCGTGCCCTACGCCGACTATGGCCCCCGCGTTATCCCCGATTCGCTCACCGACGACCAGGCCCTGTTCCTGACCGACATCTTCCCGACCGGCTATTCGGCCATCGACTGGGGCGAGGTGAAGGGAGGCGAAACGGTGGCCATTTTTGGGGCAGGCCCCGTGGGCATCATGGCCGCCAAAAGCGCCTGGCTGCGCGGCGCGGCCCGGGTCGTGATTGTGGACACCTTGCAGTACCGCCTCGACATGGCCAAGAAATCGGCCGACGTGGAAACCATCCTCTGGGAAAGCCACGACGACGTGGTGAAGCAAATCCGCGACCTGACCGACGGGCGCGGGGCCGAGGTGTGCGTCGATGCCGTGGGCTTCGAGCCCGACCGCGACCTGCTCGACCGCGCCAAGGCCGTGCTGAACCTGGAAAAAGGCTCGCCCAAAATCATCGAAACCTGCATGAGCGCCGTGCGGCGCGGCGGCATCGTGTCGGTGGTGGGCGTGTACGCCACGCCGTTCGACAACTTCCCCGTCGGGCAGTTCTTCGACAAGGGCATCACCATCCGCGGAGGACAGGCCCCCGCCCAAAAGCACATCGACAAGCTCTTGCAATACGTGATTGACGGCAAGGTGAAGCTCGACGACATCATCACCCACCACATGCCTTTGAGCGAGGCTCCCCACGGCTACGACATCTTCCGCAATAAGAAAGACAACTGCGTGAAGGTGGTGCTGAAACCGTGACCGGAGCTTCGGTTCGGTTAATATAAGTTCGTAACACCCAATAATGAGCCCAACATTGGCAATGTTGGGCTCGTTGTCGTTGATGTTGGACCCAATGTTGGCAATGTTGGGCTCAACAATGCCAATATTGGGTCCAACATTGCCAATATTGGGTCCGATGTTGCCGATACCGGGCCCAACATCAACGATAGTGAGCCCGGCATTGGCAATGTTGGGCTCATTATCGTTGATTTTAACCCTGACACTGGCAATGTTGAGCCTAAAAACGGCTATTCGGTGGTTTATGAGAACAGGCAACACTACAAATGGCACAGGGCTAAGCTGCGAAATAACAAAACGAAGCTGAAGTACAGGAAGCAGAAAATGCGCTTACATTTAAACGTTTATCCTTCTTGCTCACTCCCTTTCCCGTTTAATATGGTCCGCAAACCCCGCGTTGTTATTCCCATAAATCCCGGCGAGCTGATGAAGCTCACCGGCCTCATTTACGCCCACCACAAAGAGCTGGGGACCCAGTCGCCGCTCGTCATCCTCGATTCGCCCACCTGGGACGAGCTGGGCCCCGCAGTGGACACGGCCCTGGCCACGCAAGCCCGCATCGAAGCCCTGGAGAAGGAGCTGAAAACACTTTATGGCCAGCGCGACCCGCACCTGGCCGCCTTCACCGACCTTGACCGTCGCTCGCGCGACCTGCTGCTGGCCAAGTACGCCGCCAACCCCGCCGCCATCGGCGACTACGGCTACGAAGTCATCGAGGCTACGGCCCCCGCGCCCGCCGCTAAGAAGCCGGCCAGCAAAGTGGCGTAGCCCCAAGGCCCCAACCCGGTTGCATCGCGCGCCCCGGCCGAATCGGCCGAGGCGTTTTTGTGGGCGGCCCCGCAGCGAATGGCGCGAGGCTCTGCCCCGTGCCGGCTACCGGGGGGCCTCGGGCCCGCAATCGTTGAACAGTTAGTTGGGACAAGACCGGCCTGGGTTGCGGGCCGGAGGCCCGCCAATAGCCGGCACGGGGCAGAGCCCCGCGCCAGTGGGGCTACAGTTCGGTTAAGGGCAGGCGTTGGTCGGGGCAGGCGCTGCTGAAGAGGTAGTAGGGGGCCTCCGTCACCAAGCGCCCGGCTACGGGGTTGTGGCGGATGTAGTGTTGGCAGCGCAACGCCTGCCCCGGCTGGTGCAAGCCGATGGGATGCGAGCCATTCTGCCACACTTTGTATTGCTGCCCGTGGGGCCGGCCGAAGTAGCCGAGCTGGTAGAGCAGCCAGTCGCGCCGGCTTTCCTGGGGATGGGTTTCGACGAGGCGGTGCAGTTCCTTCGACGAGTAGCTTTTGAGGTCGCGCAGCACGTGGGCCAGCAGCTGGTCATCGTCGGCCAGGTCGGCCAGCAAATGCACGTGGCTGGGCATGATGACGTATTCGTACACCCGCAGACCCTTGTGCCGGATGCAGTGCGCCAGGCAATCGAGCAGCAAATCGGCGTACTCGGGGCGGGTAAACAAATCTATCCAGCCCACGACGGTGAGCGTGACGAAGTACAGCCCGCCGGGATGTGTCTTGTACTTGTGAGACATAGCGCCAAAAATAAAAACGAACGGCCCCACTGGCGCGGGGTTCCTGCCCCGTGCCGGCTATTGGCGGGCCTCCGGCCCGCACCCCAGGCCGACCCATTAGCTAATCGTGCACCGATTGCGGGCCCGAGGCCCGCCGGTAGCCGGCACGGGGCAGAGCCCCGCGCCATTCGCTGCGGGGCCCTCAGGCGGGCAACCTTCCGCCTTGCCAAAACGATTATCTTTGCTAGATTCCGAACTTTCTGTGGCCCGGATAAAGCGCTGCTTCACAATATATATTCCTTAGCCTCATGGCTTGTTCTACTTGTTCCTCCGGCGGCGGCTGCTCTACCGATAAGGTGGGCGGCTGCGGCTCCAAAGGGAGTTGCAGCAGCGGCTGCACCCGCCTCAACGTGTTCGATTGGCTGGCCGACGTGGACGTGCCCGACTCCTTCGCCGGCTTCGACATCGTCGAAATCCGCTTCAAAGGCGGCCGCAAAGAGTTCTTCCGCAACGCCGCCCGCCTGCCCCTCGTCACCGGCGACGCCGTGGTGGTGGAAGCCACCGGCAGCGGTTGGCACCTGGGCCACGTGAGCCTGAAAGGCGAGTTGGTGCGCCTGCAAATGCGCAAAAAGAAGGTGCCCACCGACGCCGCCGACATTCGCCCCATCCTGCGCGTGGCCACCCCCGACGACGAAGAGCGCTGGCAGGCCGTGCGCGACCTGGAGAACGGCACCATGTTCCGGGCCCGGGCCATGGTGGGCGAGCTGCGCCTGCGCATGAAGCTGAGCGACGTGGAGTACCAGGCCGACCGCAC
>CAXTBA010000097.1:0-7196 GCA_964242665.1 uncultured Hymenobacter sp. | reverse complement strand
TGCAGCTCGGCGTAGCGGCGCAGGAAGCGGGGCTTGAACTCTTTGGTGATGCCCAACAAGTCGTGCACCACCAGCACCTGGCCGTCCACGTCGGGGCCCGCCCCGATGCCGATGACGGGAATGGTCAGCTCCTCGGCCACGCGCTTGGCCAGAGCCGCGGGAATTTTTTCGAGCACCAGCCCAAAGCAGCCGATTTCCTGGAGCAGGCGGGCGTCTTCGATCAGCTTTTGGGCCTCGTCGTCTTCTTTGGCGCGCACCGAGTACGTGCCGAATTTGTAGATGCTCTGGGGCGTGAGGCCCAGGTGGCCCATCACGGGAATGCCGGCCGTGAGGATGCGGATGATGGAATCCTTGATTTCGGCCCCGCCTTCGAGCTTCACGCCGTGCCCGCCGCCTTCCTTCATGATGCGGATGGCCGAGCGCAGGGCCTCCGAGCTGTTGCCCTGGTAAGAGCCGAACGGCAAATCGACCACCACAAAGGCGCGCTTCACGCCCCGCACCACGCTCTGGGCGTGGTAGATCATCTGGTCGAGGGTGATGGGCAGGGTGGTTTCGTGGCCGGCCATCACGTTGGACGCCGAGTCGCCGACGAGCAGCACGTCGACGCCCGCCCCGTCCAGGATCTGGGCCATGGAGTAGTCGTAGGCCGTGAGCATGGAGATTTTTTCCCCGCGCTGCTTCATGGCCAGCATCTGGTGGGTGGTAACGATCTTAACTTCTCGGTGCTGCGACATGGCAAGGGCGGGTGGGAACACGGGCGGGGGCCCGACTGGCGGGCAAAGGTGGCACCGCGCGCCCGATTCTGCCGCCGGCTACTGGAACTGCACGTTGCGGTTGCGCTGGTACTTCAGGTCTTGGAGCAGGCTGCTCTTGGCCGAAATCGTGAAGTTGTAGCCCCGGTACGTGCCGAAGGGCGTCCATTGCCCGGCCACCTGCCAGCAGTGCAGGTCGCGGAAAAAGCTGATGGTGGTGTACGAGGCCGTGGCGTGGGCAAAGTCGTAGCCCGTGTTGTAGTTCAGGCGCAGGTTTTCGGTGAGTTTCACGCTGCCGCTGACGCTGAGCGAGGACTGGTTGAGCAGCGGGGTGGCGGCGAGCAGGCGGGCGTTGGCGGCCCGCTGCTGCTGCGTGGTGCTGGTGTAGCCGGCCGTGTAGTTCAGGCTCAGCTCCCATGGAATGTCAAAATCCACGTAGTCGGCGTACTGGGCCGGCGGGCCCGAGGTGCCCAGCGCGGGGTCGTTGGTGGGGGCCACCTGGCGCGGCACCACGCTTTTTTTCTTGCCTGCCACCGGGTTGAACTGGTAGCTGGTGGTGAACGAAGCCGCGGCCAAGCGGGCCAGGCGGCGGTGGTCCTGGTCGAACAGGTAGCGGTTGATGGCGCGGCCCGTGCTGTCGCGCTGGTAGGCTTCGAAAGAAGCGTTGGCCTGGAGGTTGAGCTTGCGCGCCACCTGGGTGCGGAACGACGCCGTGATGGGCGAGAGCTTGAGCGAATCGGCCAGGAAATTGTACGACCCGTTAAAATCCAGCCCGTCAATCAGACTCACCTTTTTGAACGGATTCGTGCCCGTGGTGTCTTTCGAGTCGCGCACCTTCATTTCCACCGCGTTCTGGAGCGAAAAGCCAACCTGGCTCACTTTGGCCGATCCTTGGGCCCCATATAAAAATCCTTGGTAGCGGGAAAAATTGCGCGGGTCGAGAAAACGGCCGCTGGCGTCTCGTAAGCCGGAAATAGGGTTGTTACGGGCATCGAGCTGGCCCAGCGGGGTAGGCGCGTAAGCCGAGCCATGGGTTAGGTCGGGCGAAAAGCTGTAGTTGAGGCTGGGCGTGACTTTGTGGCGGATTGCCTGGATCTTGTGGGTGCCTTTGCGCACGATGGTGCCGTAAAACGTAGTGTTCAACCCGACCCCGGCTGAATAAGAATAAGATCGACTAAATTCACGAATGGTATCGATGCGCACGGCCTGGGCCCGCTCCACGAACTTGTAATTAAGGCGTTGCGCGTACCACGTTTCGGCGTAGTTCACGCTGGGGCTGATGTGCAGAAACTTATACGTGTAGGAACCCAGCGAAATACCGAACTGGTGCTGCACCCCGTTCTGGGCGTTGCGCAGCAGGGCCCCCAGGTTTTTGAAGCTCACCGGGATTTGGCTGCTGGCGGTGGTGCCGCCCAGCAGCGGAATGGTGCCGTCGATGGAGCGGGCGGCCACGGTGTTGGTTATCTGGTTTTGGGCCACCAGGTTGTAACTGATGCTGATTTGGTCGTAATAGGGCCGCGGCTTCAGCCCCAGCAGCTGGTAAGGGTACTGCCGGGCCACGCCCACGCTGACGTCGGGCAGCGTGAAAGCCATGATGCCGGTTTGGGTGTTCTGGCTCTGGCTCATTTTAACGCTGTAGTTGATGGGCAGGTAGCGTAGCTGTTTCGAGTACGACACGCTGGAGCTAAACGCCGGGGCCAAAAACGTGCGCGCCGTGAGGCTGTTGACGCGGTTGTAGCTGCTGCTGCCGGCCTGCACGCTGGCCGAAAAACGCCCGCCGCCGGGCCGGGCCACGGGCGTATGGTTCCAGCTGATCCAGAACGTCTGGGCCGAGGGCGGCTTGATGAATTGAGGGTTGGTGTCGAGCGAGGTGCTGGACAGGATCTGGGTGGTCGGGCGGTACGTGTAGCGGAAGTTGAACGTGCCCTGGTACTGGTAGCGCTTGAGGTAGCTCACGTCGGCCGTGGTGCCCCAGCCCCCGAAGGTCTGGGCATTGCCGGCGTAGATGTCGCCGGTGAGGCGCACGCCGATGTTGTCGGTGGGTGCGAAATAATACCCGCCGTTGGTGAGGTAGTAGCCGCGGTCCTGGGCCTGTCCGAAAGTGGGGATGATGACGCCCGAGCCCCGGCTTTTGTTGGGCATCGGAAAAAAGCCGAACAGAAAGCCCAGCGGCGTGGGCACGTCGCCAATCACCAGGTTAAAGGGGCCCGTCACGACCTTGTCGCCCGGAATCACCTTCATCTTGCTGGCCTGGATGTAGAAGTGCGGGTGCTCCAGGTTGCAGGTGGTGTAGCGGCCGCGCAGGCCGTAGAGGTCGTTGTTGGGGGCCTTCTTGATGGTTTGGGCGCTCACGTAGCCCTCGCCCTGCTGGGTCACCGTCTCCGTAATCTTGCCCTTTTTGGTTTGGAAGTTGTAGGCAATCTTGCCCGCCGCGTACTGCCCCGCCTCGTCCTTGAACACGGGCTTGTCCACCATCTTGTGCTTCAGTGAGTCGCGCCGGCCCTCGGCCAGCATGGTGTGGGTGGCGTAGTTGACGGTGATAACGGCCGCCTTGAGGTCGAGCTTGCCGTAGTTGACGGCGGCCTTGTTGTACAGCTTGGCCTCCTTACGGGACACGTCGAACTGAATCGAGTCTTTGGCCACGTAGTGTACCGTGGCTTCGACCGGGCCCTTGGGCTTGGCGGCCAGCGTAATGGAGTCCTGCCGGGCCTGCTTGACCAGGATACTGTCGGGCACGCCCGCCACGGGCTTGCGCGAAGTGCCCGGAATGCTGTGCTGGCCGGGGTTGGTGGTGCCGGGCGGGGGCGGGCCCTGGGGCAGCGTAGGATCGGGGGAGATGACCCGCACGGGCGGCATGGGCGCGCTGCCCCGCCGCTGCCCGGGCACGGAGTCGGGGTTGGCGGTGGGGGTGCGCTGGGCCAGGGCCGCGCCGCTGCTCAGCAGCAGCCAAGCTAGCACCAAGGCGCGCAGGGCCCCGGGGCGGCCCCCATCAAACCAGCAAAGCATAAAAGGGCGGCGGTTGATGTGAGAAATAGCGGGCAATCCGGTTACTTTTGGGGCTTCTACAAAGGTAGCGGGTTGCTACCCGACCTTAACGAACGACGTGCGGATTATTGCTTTTCTGGCCGGCGCGGCCGCGCTTCTGCTAGCCGCGCCGGCCCGGCCCCGGCCGCTGGCCGGGCCTCCGGCCCCCTACCGCTACCGCCTGCGCACGGTGGTGCTCGACGCCGGCCACGGCGGCAAGGACCCCGGCTGCAACGGCACCAAGGCCCGCGAGTGCGACGTGGCCCTGGCCCTGGCGCTGGCCCTGGGCCGCCAGATTGAAAAAAATATGCCCGGCGTAAAAGTTATTTACACCCGCAAAACCAACGTGTTCGTGGAGCTGGACGAGCGCGCCGCCATCGCCAACCGTCACCACGCCGACCTGTTCATTTCCATCCACTGCAACGCCGGGCCCCGCGCCAGCCACGGCACCGAAGTCTGGACGATGGGCCTGCATAAGTCCACGGCCAACCTGGGCGTGGCCCAGCGCGAAAACTCGGTTATCCTGCAAGAAGACAACTACAAGAGCCGCTACGACGGCTTCGACCCCCGCTCGCCCCAAAGCCACATCCTGTTCTCGCTGTTCCAGTCGGCCTACGTCACCAACAGCCTGCGCTTCGCCCAGTGCGTGGACGGCCAGCTGCGCAGCGGCGTGGGCCGGGCCACGCGCGGGGTGAAGCAGGCAGGGTTTTTGGTGCTGTGGAAATCGACCATGCCCTCGGTGCTCATCGAATCGGGCTTCCTCACCAACCCCGCCGAGGAGCGGTATCTGAACGATAAAACCAACCAGACGTATATGGCCGCGGGCATCTTTCGCGCCTTCCGGTCCTACAAGCGCGAGCTGGAAGGGGCCCCGGCCGACGACGAAGTCGACGACTGACGAGCGGGCCCCGGCCGGCGTCCCCGCAGCCTGCAATTACGTATTACCTGTTTCTGTGCATTCTAATTTTCCTCTCCGTGCTGTCTAAAGAAATAAAAGTGGGCCTCCTGGCCCTGGTCGCCCTGGTGGCGTTGTTCGTGGGTTTCAACTACTTGCGCGGGTCCAATATCCTCTCCAGCAGCCACACCTACTTTGCCAAGTATAGCAACGTTGACGGGCTCAACGTGGGGGCCCCCGTGGTGTTCAACGGCATTAAGGTGGGGCAGGTGAAAAACCTGGAGCTGCTGCCCCTGGAAGGCAACAAGGTGAAGGCCACTGTGGAGCTCGAAAAGGGCATTGTAGTGGGCGATTCCACGGTGGCCAGCTTGGCCGGCTCGCTGCTGGGCACGAAAACCATCACGCTGTTCATGGGCAAAAACTCGAAGGCTTTCACCGGCGGCGAGGAGTTGAAATCGTACACCGTGTCCAGCATCACCGATGCCTTTCAGGCCAAGGCCCTGCCCTTGCTCGGCACCGTGGACTCGACGCTGCTGCGCGTGAACGGCTTCCTCAGCAAAGACGCCAAAGTGAGCCTGCAAGCCACCTTGCTTAACGCCCAGGGCAGCTCGGAGGCCCTGAAAAACCTGATTATCCAGAACCAGCGCAACATCAACGAAATCACCACCAACATGGCCCATCTCACCCGGGCCCTGAACGGCAGCAGCAAAAAGCTGGACGCTATTGCCGCCAACTTCGGGCAGCTGTCCGACTCGCTGAAAAGCGCCCCTGTGGGCTCCGCCGTGCGCCGCCTGAACGCCACAATGGCCGAAGCCCAAACCACAGTGGCCGGCCTCAACAAGGCCCTGAACGATAAAAGCGGCTCGATGGGCAAGCTGCTCAACGACTCGACGCTCTACAACAACCTGACGGCCACCACCGCCAGCACCAACTCTTTGCTCGTCGATTTCAAGGCCAATCCCAAGCGCTACGTGCATTTCTCGGTGTTCGGCGGCGGCAAGGACAAAACCAAGCAGGAAACCACCAAGGCCCCCGATGGCACCGTGACCACCGAAACCAAGAAGGTGGAAACTTCCCCCGTGGTGAAATAGGGGCAGGCTGAAAACTCCTTCCTGCCGCTTGCCTCCTCGTACCTTTGAAATCCGCCTTCGGGCGGATTTTTTTGTGCCCTTTCCTCCCGCATTCCCACCCAATTTTTATGAACGTCGAGTTCAACCGCAACGAAGACCAACTCAAGCAGCTTACCTTCCAGCTGCGCCAGAAACTGGCCAAGGTGGCCCTCGGCGGGGGCGAGAAGCGTATTGCCGCCCACAAAGCCAAGGGCAAGCTCACGGCCCGCGAACGAATCGATTATTTGCTGGATAAGGGCGCGGCCCAGGTTGAGATCGGGGCCTTCGCGGGCGAAGGCATGTACCAGGAAGAAGGCGGCTGCCCCGGCGGCGGCGTGGTCGTGGTCATCGGCTACGTGCAGGGCCGGCAGTGCGTGGTGGTGGCCAACGACGCCACCGTGAAGGCCGGGGCCTGGTTTCCCATCACCGCCAAAAAGAACCTGCGGGCCCAGGAAATCAGCATCGAGAACAAGCTGCCCATCATTTACCTGGTCGATTCGGCCGGCGTATATCTGCCGATGCAAGACGAGATTTTCCCCGACAAGGAGCATTTCGGCCGCATCTTCCGCAACAACGCGGTGATGAGCAGCATGGGCATCGTGCAGATTTCGGCCATCATGGGGCCCTGCGTGGCCGGCGGGGCCTACCTGCCCATCATGTCCGACGAGGCGATGATCGTGAGCGGCACCGGCTCGGTGTTCCTGGCCGGCTCGTATTTGGTGAAGTCGGCCATCGGCGAAACCATCGACAACGAGGCCCTGGGCGGCGCGGCCATGCACTCCGAAGTGTCGGGCGTGACGGACTACAAGTTCGACACCGACGAGGAGGCCCTGGCGCACATCCGCAACATTTTCGACAAGCTGGGGGCCCTGCCCACGGCCGGCTTCAGCCGCGCCGCGCCCGCCGCCCCGAAGCTTGATGAGCAGGAAATTTACGGCCTGCTGCCCGCCGACCGCGCCAAGCCCTACGACATGATGGAAATCATTGACCGCCTGGTCGATAACTCCGAGTTTGAGCCCTACAAAGACCTATACGGCCAAACCCTGATTTGCGGATTGGCCCGCATCGACGGTTGGGCGGTGGGCCTGGTGGCCAACCAGCGCAAAATCGTGAAAAGCAAGAAAACCGGCATGCAGATGGGCGGCGTCATCTACTCCGACTCGGCCGATAAAGCCGCCCGCTTCATCATGAACTGCAACCAGAAGCGCATCCCGCTGGTGTTTCTACACGACGTATCGGGCTTCATGGTGGGCTCGGCCTCTGAGCAAGGCGGCATCATCAAGGACGGCGCGAAGATGGTGAATGCCATGGCCAACTCGGTGGTGCCCAAGTTCACGGTCATCGTCGGCAATAGCTACGGGGCCGGCAACTACGCCATGTGCGGCAAAGCCTACGACCCGCGCCTCATCGTGGCCT
>CAXTBA010000096.1:0-7226 GCA_964242665.1 uncultured Hymenobacter sp. | reverse complement strand
GCCGGCAACTACGCCATGTGCGGCAAAGCCTACGACCCGCGCCTCATCGTGGCCTGGCCGACAGCACAGCTCGCCGTGATGAGCGGCGCGGCGGCCGCCAACACGCTGCTGCAAATCCAGGTCGCGTCGCTCAAAGCCAAAGGCGAAGTCATCACGCCCGAAGCCGAAAAAGAATTGCTTGACCGCATCAAAGCCCGCTATGAGGAGCAATTATCGCCGTATTATGCGGCGGCGCGGCTGTGGGTTGATGCAGTGATTGACCCGCTTGAAACGCGCAAGGTTATTTCGGAAGGAATTGCGGCGGCGAATCATGCACCAATTGAGAAGGCGTATAATGTGGGCGTTATTCAGGTGTGAGAAATTATGACGGTGAAACAGAAAGAAGCTAGGGCAGAACTGCCCCGTTGTATTGAATACTTCCAGATGCTTGCTCAAGATAGTAAGCATCATTTAAGGGAAATTGAGTATGAAATAGCATCTGCAACGGTAGACTTGATTTTTGCTAAGGACAGCTTTGTCGAAACCGATTTTAGCGTAATTGCTTCATGTGTCAATGGTATAATTGGGCGTGAGCATTCTGATGGAAGCGGCTGGTTTGCTTTTCAACTAGAAGTTAGTCGCTTCTTCTACAGCTTTGGCTATAATTCGAATTGGAATTCAACTACAGGAGAATTTACCTTCTGGAAGGATAATACTAGGTTTCAGAAGTGGTTGACAAGAACGTAGAAATTTTTGCCTGTTCGCCGGCTGCAACGGGGCGGGCGAAACCACGGCTGCCTACGCCCTGCTGCCCGACTTGCCGGGCGTCCGCGAGTTCGTGAATGCTGATGAAATCGCCCGGGGCCTCTCGCCTCTCCGGCCCGAAACTGTGAGCATCCAGGCGGGCCGGCTGATGCTGGTGCGGCTGGATGAGCTGCTGGCGGCCGGGGAGGGCTTTGCGTTGGAAACCACGCTGGCGACGCGGCACTACCTGCGGTTTGTTCAAGAGGCGCGGGCGCAAGGGTATTTTGTTAGCCCGTTCTTTTTCTGGCTCAGTTCGCCGGATTTAGCTGTGAGCCGGGTGCAAGCCCGCGTGCGCGAAGGCGGCCACAATATTCCCGAGGTCAATAATTCGGCGGCGCTACGAAGGTAGGCTGCGGCAGTTTTTTGCCTCTTATTGCACCGCTGTGGATTGTTGGTCGTTCATTGATAATTCGGATGGGGCAGGGCAACTTATTGCTGCTAGTGCCGCTGGCGAAACGGTAGTAATAAATGAGCTTCTTTGGCAATTCCCAACCGCGAAATATGATGTCTAAGCAAGAGCAAGCTGCCCACATCAATCAGCAGTTGCGCCTCGGCTTGGTCGCCGCTTACAAAGCCATACTGGCCTTCAAACAGTACAAGCAGAGCCCGGTGGTCATCTCCCACAACGGGCAAATCCTGCACGTGCCGGCCTCGAAAATGCTGCCGGCCCCGGCGGGGGATTGGGAAGCGTGAGGGCCCCATGCGGCACCGGTTTTTGGAAAAGCCGCGTCGGCCGTAATTTGCGCCGTCCGCCTTTATTGCCTGTTCGTCATGGCTAAAAAAACTGCCGTACCCAAGCCCCAGCTGGTTCACATTCCGTCGCTCAGCGCCGATAACCCGCTGCTCTCCAAGGCGCAGAAAGAATTCAACCGCCTCACCAAGCGCATTGCGAAGCTGGAGCAGGACGTACACGATTTCCGCGAAGCGGCTACCCGGCTGCGGCAGCGCGTGCAGAACGAGTACCGGCCGCTTCAGGGCCGGCACAACGACGGGCGGGCCGCCCTGGTGCGCGTATTCGACCGTGCCCTTGAGGCTTACAAGCTCACCAAGGGCGAACGCAACAAGATCGTGGACTTGATTGTGAACGGGTGCTACGATTTGCTGGAGCGCGGCTATGCCGACCTGCAACCCATCTTCGACAAGTACGCCCCGCCGCCGGAGTCGAAGCAGGAAGAAGCCGAAGCCGAGCGGCAGACTTCGGAGGCCATGAAGCAGCTGTTTGCCATGCGCTTCGGCATCGAGTTCGACCCCGCCGTGGACGTGAGCACGCGGGAGAAATTCCGGGCCTACGTGGACGAGCAGATGGCCGCCCGCGAGGCCGGGTTTGCCGAGCAGCAGCAGCAACAAGCCGAACGCCGCGCCCAGCGTCCCAAAACGGCCAGGCAGCAAGCCGCCGAAGCCAAAAAGCAGGCCGAGGAAAGGAACATCACCAAAGCCGTGCGCACGCTCTACATGGACCTGGTGAAGGCCCTGCACCCCGATTTGGAGCCCGACGAGGCCGAAAAAACCCGTAAAACCGTCCTGCTGCAAAAAGTGACCACCGCCTACCAGGACAACGAGCTGCTAACGCTGCTGCGCTTGCAGCTGGAGTTGCAGCGCATCGATCAGACGCACCTCGAAAACCTGGCCGAAGACCAGCTTCGCTACTACAACAAGCTCCTGCGCGAGCAGGCCCGCGAGCTGGACGAGGCCCTGTACCAGGAGCAAATGGACTTGTCGGGTTTCACCGGGCAGCCGTTTTATGCGTTGTCCACGCCAGCGGCGATGGAGTACGACTTCAAGCGCCAGAAAGCCCAGCTGGAAGCGAAAATCAAGCAGCTGGCGGCCGAAGTGCTGGCCTTTGAGCACGACCCGGCCGCGCTCAAAGCCTGGTTGAAGACGTACCGGGTGCCGAAGGCCGGCACCGGGCCAATTATCATGCAGCTGTAGGAGGAAGGTTCGGGGGCCAGCCGCTTGCGCGGGTTCAGGGGCCCCGGCGTGGGCTCCGTGCCGGATTGGAAACCGCTGGCGCAGGGCGTATTCAAAAAATCAGATTAAAAATTTGGTGGTTGGAAGTCCGCACGTATGTTTGCAGTGTGTTAGAGCATTAGTACACTAAAACAACAGATATATGGTACGCATCAGAAACCTCCATTTTGGGTACTCGCGGCGGGTGCCACTGTTTGAAAACCTGAGCCTGGCGCTGGACCAGGGCCACATTTATGGCTTGCTGGGCAAGAACGGGGCGGGCAAATCGACGCTGCTCAAGAACATCGTGGGCCTGGCGTTTCCGCAGGCGGGCACCTGCGAGGTGAACGGCCGGCCGGCGGCGGCGCGGCTCCCGGCCACGCTGGAAGACCTGTTTTTCCTGCCCGAGGAGCTGCACGTGCCGGCCCTGACGGCCGACCAGTTTGTGGCCCACACCGCCGGCTTCTACCCGAAATTCAGCTCGGTGATGTTCCACCGCTACTTGGCCGAGTTGGAAGTGCCGCGCCAGGTGAAGCTGCCGAAGCTCTCGTTTGGGCAGCAAAAGAAGTTCATGATTGCCTTCGCGCTGGCCACCAACACCGGTCTGCTGATAATGGACGAGCCCACCAACGGCCTCGACATCCCGTCCAAGGTGCAGTTCCGCAAGCTCATGGCCGGGGCCCTGAGCGAGGAGCGCTGCATGATCATCTCGACCCACCAGGTGCGCGACCTGGACAGCCTGATCGACACCGTGCTGGTGGTGCACAACCGCCAAATCGTGCTCAACAGCGCCCTCGACGCGCTGGCCGAGCGGCTCACCTTCGGCACCGCCGGCCCGGCCGACGGCGCGGGGGCCCTGTACGCCGAGCCTTCGGTGCGCGGCCGGCAGGTCATCCGCCCCAACCCGGGCGGGGCCTATGGCAAGGTCGATTTGGAATTGCTGTTCAACGCCGTGGCTGGCGACGACGCGGCTGTGGTCAATTATTTATACCTAAACCAACCGCGCCATGAGCCAGCTGTTTAGTTTTTCGCGGTTCGGCCGTTTGTTTGGCCGGCACACGGCCGAGTTCCTGCCCAGCTACGGCATGGCCGTGGTGGTGCTAATGGGCGGCATTGGGCTGGTATTGGGCTTTGTGGTGTACATGAACGAGTTGAATCCCGTCATCCAGGGCTTGCTGTTCTCATTGGGGCTGCTGGCGGCGGGCGCCCTGTTCACAAGCGGCATTTTTGCGCAGTACGGGGCCCCCAAGCAAGCCACGGTGGCCCTGACGCTGCCGGCCTCGCAGCTGGAGAAATACCTGGTGGGCTGGGTGTATTCTTTCTTGATTTTCAGCGTGGTGTACACCGCCTGCTTTTACTTGGTGGACTGGGCGCTGGTGGGCCTCGACGACTGGCACGGCCGGCCCAAAGAGCTATTCAGCCTGTTTGGGGCCCCGCAAAAGGTGTACGAGGCGTTTTTCTATTACGCCGCGCTGCACGCCGGGGCCCTGTGGGGCGCGATTTATTTCGAGCGAAACCACTTCATCAAAACCGCGTTTGGGGCCCTGTTGCTGGCGGCGGTGCTGGTGGCCGCCAACTACCAGGTGGTGAAAGCGTTCGTTGGAGAAAGCCTGCAAATGGCCTCGCCGTTCAGCGGCATCACCCTCGCCGATGCCACGGGTTTCCACCGCGTGTCGCTGCCCGACGCACAGGCGCGGTGGCTGCTGGTGCTGCCCTTGGTCCTAGCCGCGCTGCTGTGGCGGGCCACGTACCTGCGCCTGACGGAAAAACAGCTCTAGTCATGGAATTCAGAGACAACGAGTCCATCTACCTGCAAATTGCCGGGTACGTGAGCGAGCAGATTTTGCGCCAGCCGTGGGGTCCCGACGAAAAAATTCCGTCGGTGCGCGACCTGGCCACCGAGCTGCAAGTGAACCCCAACACCGTGATGCGGACCTACGAATTCCTGCAAAACCAGGGCGTGGTGTACAACAAGCGCGGCATCGGCTTCTTCGTGGCCCCCGACGCCGACGCCCGGGTGAAGCAGTACCGCAAAGAGCGGTTTCTGCAACAAGACTTGCCGGAGTTTTTCAACACGATTTCGCTGCTGGGCATCGGGTTCGACGAGTTGCAGCAGCGCTACCAACAGTTTCAAGCCGGGCCAGTCGCCCTCATTTCCGCTATTTCCAATGAAAAACAGTAATAAATGGGGGCTGGCGGCGCTGCTGGTGCTGCTCGGCTCGCTCACGGCGTACAACATGGGCCTGCGGACCGAGTACCGCCGCGGCACTTATAAAGACCCGTTGCGCGACTACGCGGCGCTGAATTTTAAAAACTTCACCGAAGTGGCCGTGCCAGCCGCCAGCACGGCGAGCGTGAAAATTGTGGCCGGTCCATTCGGCGTGCGCGTTGCCCCGTTCGCCACCGAGTTCGTCCACATAAGTCAGCAAGGGGGCCGCCTCGTGGTGGCGGCGGCATTCCCAGCGCAGCGGAATTCCTTGGCGGGGCGCGACGTGGTGGTCATCAGCTGCCCGCGCCTAGCGGCCCTGGCCACCGATGCCGTGTACCAGCTCGAAGGTCAGCCCCAGGTCGATAAAAGCTTCTCGTATGACTTCGGTGGCCACCGGGTGCTGGTGCAAGGCTTTGCCCAGGACAGCCTGGTCCTGCGCCAGGACCGGGGCAGCCGCGTCGAACTGGCCGGCAACCGCCTGGGCTACTTGCGGGCCGTGGCCGGGGCCAGTGCGGGCAGCAATTCCATCCTGCAAATCAACTCCGGCAACCGCATCGGGGCCGCCGACCTTGACCTCCGCCACCGCAGCGAGCTGCTGATTGACAACGTGGCCATCCCGCGCCTGCGCTACCATTTTGACGACAGCGCCAAGGCCACGCTCTCGGGCGCGGCGCTGGCCTCGCTGCGCCCGTAGCCGTGGAATAGGGGCCCCGCGCCTGAACGCCGGACGGCCGGCCGTCGTAAGCAAGGCCGACCTTCCGGCGCTCCACGCCCCCTTGCCATGTCCCAGAAATCCGTAGCCGAAATCATTGTCGATACCCTACAGGCTGCCGGCGTCAGGCGCGTGTTTGGCGTGGTGGGCGACTCCCTCAACGGCATCACCGACACCATTCGTACCCGCGACGGCATCGAGTTCATCGCCGTGCGGCACGAGGAAGGCGGGGCCTTCGCGGCCGGGGCCGAGGCCCACCTCACCGGCGACTTGGCGGTGTGCGTCGGCTCGTGCGGGCCGGGCAATACCCACCTCATCAACGGCTTGTACGACTGCCACCGCAGCCGGGTGCCGGTGCTGGCCATCGCGGCCCAAATCCCGAGCGTGGAAATCGGCACCGGCTACTTCCAAGAAACGCACCCCGAGCGGCTGTTTCAGGAGTGCAGCCATTACTGCGAAGTGATTGCGACGCCCGAGCAAGCCGTGCGCATCGTCGAGACGGCCGTGACGACGGCGCTGGGCCTGGGCGGCGTGGCCGTGGTCGTCATCCCTGGCGACGTGGCGTATTTGAAAACCGACGCGCCCGACGTGCGCCTGCCCGCGCTGCGCCGCCGCAGCGCCCTGGTGCCTTCGGAGGCGGATATTCAACAGGCCGCCGCGCTGCTAAATGATTGCCAAAAAATCACTATCCTGGCCGGCATTGGCTGCGCCGCGGCCCACGCCGAGCTGCTGGAAGTGGCCGGGGCCCTGCAAGCGCCGGTGGTGCACGCGCTGCGCGGCAAGGAGTTCGTGGAACCGAACAACCCCTACGACGTGGGCCTGACCGGCCTGCTGGGCATGCCCGCCGGCTACCACGCCCTGGTAGACGCCGACGCCGTGCTGATGTTAGGCACCGACTTCCCGTACCGCCAGTTTTACCCCGCCGACGCCCGGGTGGTACAGGTCGATACCCGACCCGCCCACCTCGGCCGCCGTACCCGCGTGGAAGTGGGCCTGGCCGGCGACGTGGCCGCTACGCTGCGTGCGCTGCTGCCTCACTTGCATCCCAAGGGCGACTCCAATCATTTAAAAACTGCCCAGGAGCGCCACCGCAAAGACGACGAGCACCTCACCGAGCTGGCCACCGGCGAGGCCGGGGCCCCCGAGCTGCACCCCCAGCACGTGGCCCGCCTGCTCGACGAGCTGGCTAGTGAAGACGCCATTTTTACCTGCGACGTGGGCACGCCCACCATCTGGGCCGCGCGCTACCTGCACATGAACGGCCGCCGCCGGCTGCTCGGCTCTTTCGTGCACGGCAGCATGGCCGGGGCCCTCTCGCAGGGCTACGGCGCGGCCCTGGCGTACCCCGGCCGCCAGGTGGTGGCCCTGTGCGGCGACGGCGGCTTTGCCATGCTGCTGAGCGAGTTACTGACCGTGCGCCAGCACAAGGTGCCCGTCAAAATCATCGTTTTCAATAACTCTGCCCTCGGCTTCGTGGAGCTGGAAATGAAGGCCGCCGGCACCCTCGAATACGGCACTTGGCTGGACAACCCCAACTTCGGGGCCCTGGCCGAAGCCGCCGGCCTCAAGGGCTAC
>CAXTBA010000095.1:0-7738 GCA_964242665.1 uncultured Hymenobacter sp. | reverse complement strand
TACAGCACCAGGTCCACGCCCTCTTCGAGCGAGATGTTGAAGCGCGTCATGTCGGGGTGGGTGATGGGCAGCACGCCGGTGTGGCGCTCCTTCAAAAAGAACGGCACCACCGAGCCGCGCGAGCCGATCACGTTGCCATAGCGCACCACCGAGAAGCGCAAGTCGCGGCTGCCTTTCATGTTGTTAGCCGCCACAAACAGCTTGTCGGAGCACAGCTTGGTGGCCCCGTATAAGTTGATGGGCGCGGCGGCCTTGTCGGTGCTCAGGGCCACCACGTCCTTCACGCCGCAGTCCAGCGCGGCGTTTATCACGTTTTCGGCCCCGAAGATGTTGGTTTTGATGCACTCCATCGGGTTGTACTCGGCGGCCGGCACCTGCTTGAGGGCGGCGGCGTGAATCACGATGTCGATGCCTTCGCAGGCACGGTGCAGGCGCTGCGGGTCGCGCACGTCGCCGATGAAATAGCGGATGGCGGGGTACTGGGCCGGCGAAAATTCCTGGCTCATCTCGTACTGCTTCAGCTCGTCGCGCGAGAATACCACGAGCCGCTTCACCTGCGGGAATTTCTGAAACACAGTGCGCACAAACTGCTTGCCGAACGAGCCGGTGCCGCCCGTGACGAGGATGGACTTGTGGTTGAGGTCGAGAGCCATGAAATAAAATAAGCCGAAACAAGACCGCAAAAGTAGTGCAAGGGGGGCGGGCCAGCCGTAGGAACGCGCTACGGCGCGTTCGGCGTGTGCGCCACAAATCGTTCCGAGTGCCGAGGGCGCAGGCAATACGGCTGCCGCAGGGTTCTCGCACTATGGCGCGTTTCTACCCCCTTGCGCCAAAACTGCCCGCCCGCGCCCGACCTTTGGCCGCCGGAGCTTCCGCCGCGTCCCGAATGCTTTTCAATTCCCTGCATTTTCTGGTTTTTTTCCCGGTGGTGGCCGGGCTGTACTTCGGCCTGCCGCCGCGCTGGCGGGGGCCCCTGCTGCTGCTGGCCAGCTATTATTTCTACATGAGCTGGCGGGCGGTTTATGCGCTGCTGCTGCTGGCCACCACGCTGGTCGACTATTTCAGCGGCTACCGCATGAGCCAGCTCCCCGCCAAGCGGCAGCGCCGGCCCTACCTTTACCTCAGTCTGGCCAGCAACTTGGGTACGCTGTTCGTCTTCAAGTACTTCAATTTTTTTCGGGAGGCCGTGGGGCAGCTGGCCGGGGCCCTGCACCTGCCGCTGGCGGCCGGGCCGGCGCTGGGGCTGCTGCTGCCGGTAGGCGTGTCGTTCTACACGTTTCAGTCGGTGGGCTACATCATCGACGTGTACCAGGGCCGGCTGGCAGCCGAGCGCGACTTCGGCCGGTTTGCCCTGTTCGTGGCCTTTTTTCCGCAGCTGGTGGCCGGGCCCATCGAGCGGGGCGGCCACATGCTGCCGCAGTACCGGCAGCCGCACGCCTTTGATTACCAGCGTGTGGCGAGCGGTCTGCGCCTCATGGCGTGGGGCCTGTTCAAGAAAGTGGTGGTGGCCGACCGCCTGGCCCTGCTCGTCAATCCGGTGTTTAACGCCCCGCGCCAGCACCCCGCGGGGCCCCTGCTGGTGCTGGCTACGCTGGCCTTCACGTTCCAGATTTACGCCGACTTCTCGGGCTACACCGACATGGCGCGGGGCGCGGCGCGGGTGTTAGGCTTCGAGTTCAACCTCAATTTCCGGCAGCCGTACCTGTCGGCTTCGGTGCCCGAATTCTGGCGGCGCTGGCACATTTCGCTGTCGAGCTGGTTCCGCGACTACCTCTACATTCCGCTGGGCGGCAGCCGCGTGGGGCCCGCCCGGGCGTATGGCAACCTGTTGGCAGTGTTCCTGATAAGCGGCCTTTGGCACGGAGCCAACTGGACCTTTTTGGTTTGGGGAGGCCTCCACGGGCTGTACCTGGTCGCCAGCACCTGGGCCCGGCCGGCGCGCGAGTGGCTGGCGCAGCTGACGGGCCTGGCCGCCCGGCCGCGCCTGCGCCGGGGCCTGGGCGTACTGGTCACGTTCGCGCTGGTGGCCTACGCCTGGATATTTTTTCGGGCCAATAATTTAGGCGATGCCGTCTTCATCAGCCGGCACCTGTTGCGCGGGTGGGGGCCCCTGGGCGGCGGGCGGGCGGCTACGTTGCTGCTGGACTTCTCCCAACACTACCGCCCCGAGCTGGCGGTGGCCGCTTTCGGTGTTTTCGTGATGCTGGCCGTTGAATACCTCGGCCGGCACCGCAGCCCGCAGGCCTGGGTAGCGGCCCAAGCGCCGGCCGTGCGGTGGTCGGGCTACGTGGGCCTCGCGCTGCTGATTCTGTACCTGGGCGTTTTCAACAGCACCAGCTTTATTTATTTTCAATTTTGACGAACCCGCCCCAACACGCTGTGCTCCGCCTAGTTGCGCGTCTGCTGCTGCTGGCCGGTGCGGTGCTGGCGGGGGCCCTGGCGCTGGGACCCGTGGTGCTCAAGGGGCAGGTCGATGCATTTTACGGCCGGTTCACGGGCCCGCCGGCGGGCTCGCTGGTGCTGGGCACCTCGCGGGCGGCGCAGGGCGTGCAGCCCGCGGTGCTGGGGGCCCGGCTGGGCGGGCGGTTCGAGGGGCCGCTGCTCAACTACGCCTTCACGCTCACCCACTCGCCCTACGGCCCGGCATATTTGCGCAGCATCCGGCGCAAGCTGCGGCCGGGGGTGCGCAACGGCCTGTTCATCGTGGCCGTGGACCCGTGGTCGCTGTCGCTGACGGGCCCCGAGGGCAAATTTCCCGAAGACAACTCGTTCATCGGTCAGTTGCGCGAAGTCAGCCAAAACCCCAACCTGGCCTACCTCGCGCACTACCAGACCAAGCCCTTGTACCGCCTGCTGCTCGACTACGCCACGGCCACCGAGCGCCTGCACCCCGACGGCTGGCTCGAAGTCCGCATCGGCACGGACAGCGCCCAGGTGCGGGCCCGCACCGCGCAAAAATTGCAGGACTACCGCCGGTTGGCCGCCACCCAGCGCCTTTCGGCGGGCCGGCTGGGGGCCCTGCGCCAAACCATTGAGTTTCTGAAACAGCACGGCCGCGTGTACGTGGTGCGCCTGCCCGTGGGGCCCCCGCTGCTACGACTAGAGCAAGCCTACCAGCCCAATTTCGACCGGCTCATGCGCCAAACCGCTGCTGCTGAAGCCGTGCCCTACCTCGACTACAGCGCCGAGCCCTACGCCACCACCGACGGCAACCACCTTCAGCGCGCCGCCAGCGCGGCGTTCAGCCAACGGCTAGCGGCGGACCTGCTTAAAAATTGAGAAAGAATACGGGCCCGGCCTACGCCCCGGGCTGCGGGGCCGGGCGGTTCCATAGCGCCTGGAAATAGCCGCCGGTTTGCGACACGCGCCGGTTAGAATCGTACGCGTCGGCCTCCTGGATCAAGCGATACTCGCTGCCCAGCATAGCGGCATAGTCTTCGAATTTGATGGGGTTGACCACCCCGGCGCTCTCAGAGCTTTCCTTGCCGTTCCTGGCCTGCATCAAATACACCCAGCGGCAATTGCCGATGATGTAGCCCAAATAATTGGCGACGATGCCGGGCTCCATCTCGCCAAAGCTGGCCGCGTTCCAGAATATATCAAATGCAAAGTTTTGGAGCAGGGGAAACTGCCAGTTGCCAAACAAATGCACCTTGCCTTTTTCAAGGTTTGACAGGTCGGTAAGGGCCAAGTTTTGCGCCGAGCCCACGACGCTGTCGGGGCCCAAAACATTAACCAAGTAATGCTCGCACAAAAACAATTGCGCCGGCAAATCAAAACACAAAATGGTGAGGTTCGGGTACAGCTTTTTCAGGATTTCTACCTGCATGCCCGAGCCCGAACCCAGCTCCACAATAATTTCGTCGCCTTTGAGCTGCAAGTGCCGCTGCGCGAAGCAATAGCGGATATAATAATTTAAAAATTTCGTGGTGTAGGCCTTGTTTCCGACGGTAAATAAATCCTGCGGCTTGCCAAAACGGCTCGTTTCAATGCTGCTGATGGGCCGGGCCCCGGCCAGCTCGCCTTGCAGAACACAGTGCAAATATGCCATTTCCCGGATGTCATCCAGCCGCAAAGAATAGGGCAACGAGGCCCGGTTGTCAATAAATAATTTGCGCACGAGCTGGCGGGCCATGCGCACGTAAAATGGCATCGACGGATGGTAATAATACACCAAATCGTTGAAGCCGAACGTCGTGAATACGGGGTATTTGCCGCTGCGCAACTCGCTCAAATCCGCCGTTTTTATTTCAGCAATAATCTTGGCTTCGTAGGCCCGCCAGTACCGCGAGGCGTGGAAAACTTCGGGCGCGGCGTCGTACGCCTGGTACAGCTCATCAAGGTGGTTCATGGTACTCGGAGTATTTATTCTTTGCGGCCTGGGGCCACTTCGCGGGCAATTTGCGCCAATTGCCCCGCCAGGGCCCGGCGGGCGTAGCGGCCGTGGCTGGCGGCGGGCAAATCGAGGTTGGGGTTGATGCGCCACTGGTGCAGCAGCGCGTCGAGGGTTTCGCGCATCAGGGCCGCGTCGGCGTAGGGCAGGGCCTGGCCCGCGCCGCACTCTTGCAGCAGGTTGTCGGCATCGGAGCCGGCGGGCCCCACGCACAGCACGGGCTTGTTGGCGGCCAGGTATTCAAATATTTTGCCCGGCAAGATACCCTTATTGCGCGGCACGTCGGGGATGGCCATCAGCAGGACGGTGGCCCCCAGCAGCTCGGCCACCGACTCGGCGTGCGGCACGAACGGCAGGTATTCGGTGCGGTTGTCCAGGCCGGCCTGCGCCACCTGGGCCCGCAATCCGGCGCTCGCCTGGCCCACGAAGCGCAGCCGCACCGGTACCTCGGGGTGGCGGGCGGCGGCGGCGGCCAGGGCCCCCAGCAGCCCGCCGAGGTGGTACAATTCGGTGATGGTGCCGGTGTGGGTGATGCGGAAGCAATCCGGCAGCGGTGGCGCGGGCTGGCCGAAATCGGGCGCGTCGTAGCCGTTGGGCAGCACGTGGATTTTGCCGGCCGCCAGCCCCGGCATCTTGGCCCGGAACAGGCGCTCGGTTTCGGGCGAGGTCACGAGCACGGCGTCGGCCTGGGCCAGCACCCGGCGCTCGTAGCGGGCGTCGAGCCAGGCGGCCAGCGGGGTGTGGTGCAGGTCTTTATAATAGTAGATGTCCGTCCAGGGGTCGCGCAAATCGGCCAGCCAGCGCAGGCCGTGGCGCTTTTGCAGCTCCAGGCCGATGAGCTGGGTGGAGTGCGGCGGCGAGCTGGTGAGCACCGCGTCGAAGGTTTCGCCGGCGGCCAGCAGGGCCTCCACGGCCCGCAAGGCGTGCTTGTTCCAGCCCCGGCGCGGGTCGGGGATGAACAGATTGCCGCGCACGAAGCGCAAGGCCTGTTGCAGCATTCCCGGCTTGCCCTCGTTGGCGAAGCCACCGTAGGGCACGGCCCTGCCCGTCAGCTTTTTGTACGACTCGAACGGCTCGGAAGTGGGCGTGCGGATGACGCGCACGCCGGCCGGCACTTCGGCTTCTAGGCTGGGGTCGAGCACCGGGTAGGTGGCCTGGGCCGGGTCCACGGTAACCACGGTGGCCGCTACGCCGAATTCGCCCAGGTACTTCACCCATTTCAGGCAGCGCTGCACGCCCGCCCCGCCCGACGGCGGCCAGTAGTAGGTGAGGACGAGCAAGCGAAAAGGACGGGTTTCGGGCACGGGCGGCAGCGGCTAAACGACCGGACGAAGGTAGGCCACTTACCGGTTTTTGGCCTTTCTTGGGTAGTTTTGCGTTTTACCTGCTTACCATTTTTCGTTCTGAAATCCATGGCCAACGATAATAATTCTGAGTTGCTGGCTCTGATGGGCGACCTGATTCGGGCAACCGACCGGCAAACCGAATCCTTCAATCAACGATTCGAAGTGTTCGACCAGCGCCTGGAGCGACTGAACCAGGTAATGGTGGACGGATTCGGGCGCTTGGAAGAAAAAATCAGCGGCACTTACGATCGTCTCGACCACCTGACCAGACGGGTCGACCACGTAGCCGGGCGGGTTGACCACCTGACCGTCGAAGTGGCGGAAATCAAGGTGCAGGCCCAGGAAACCAACCGCCGCCTGGGCAATGTTTTTGAGCACGCTGGCCAGCTAACCGAAACCACGCAGGCCACCAGGCTGCGCCTGAGCTACGTGGAAGGCTAACTCTAACCCACCAATGCCGAGCTGCACCAGCGCTTGCTCACAGCAGAAAACCGGCTCAACCAAGCTTCCTGATCCGCAGGATTTCCGCAAAATGTACTGCTTGAATCTGTGAAATTTCTTAAATCTGCATAATCTGCGATTATATGTTCGATAACCTCTCCACCAAGCTCGACCGGGCCATCAAAACCCTGAAGGGCCAGGGCAGCATTTCCGAAATCAACGTCGCGGCCACCATCAAGGAAATCCGCCGGGCCCTGGTCGACGCCGACGTGAACTACAAGGTAGCCAAAGACGTCACCGACCGCATCAAGGACGCGGCGATGGGGCGCGACGTGCTCACCGCCGTGTCGCCGGGCCAGCTCATGGTCAAAATCGTGTACGACGAGTTGACCGAATTGATGGGCGGCGAAAAGCAGGACATCGTCATCAAGGGCGACCCGGCCGTGGTGCTGCTCTCGGGCCTGCAAGGCTCGGGCAAAACCACGTTCGCCGGTAAGCTGGCCAGCTTTATCAAAAAGCAAAACCGCACCGTGCTGCTCGTGGCCTGCGACGTGTACCGCCCCGCCGCCATCGAACAGCTAAAGGTGTTGGGCGACCAGATTGGCGTAGAAGTTTACTCGGAAATCGACAACAAAAATCCCGTCGAAATTTCGCGCAACGCCCTCGAATACGCGAGGAAGAACAATAAAAAAGTCGTCATCATCGACACCGCCGGCCGCTTGGCCGTGGACGAGCAGATGATGCGCGAAATCGAAGCCGTAAAGGCGGCCATTAATCCCAGCGAAACCCTGTTCGTAGTGGATGCCATGACCGGCCAGGACGCCGTGAACACCGCCAAAACTTTCAACGACCGGCTGAATTTCGACGGCGTGGTGCTTACCAAGCTCGACGGCGACTCGCGCGGCGGGGCGGCCCTCAGCATCCGGGCCGTGGTCGAGAAGCCCATCAAGTTCATCTCGACGGGCGAGAAAATGGAAGCCCTCGACTTGTTCTATCCCGACCGCATGGCCCAGCGCATCCTGGGCATGGGCGACGTGATTTCGCTGGTGGAACGGGCCCAGCAGCAGTTCGACGAAGACGAAGCCAAGCGCATTAACGCCAAAATCCGCAAGAACCAGTTCAACTTCGACGACTTCCTCTCCCAATTGGAGCAAATCAAGAAGATGGGCAACATCAAGGATTTGATGGGCATGATTCCAGGCATGAGCAAGGCCATGAAGGACGTCGAAATCGACGACGACGCCTTCAAGCCCGTCGAGTCCATCATCAAGAGCATGACCCGGCAGGAGCGCGCCAATCCCGACCTCATCAACGGCTCGCGCAAGCGTCGCTTGGCCAAGGGCTCAGGTACTGACATTCAGCAAGTAAACGCGCTAATGAAGCAGTTCGAGGACATGCGTAAGATGATGCGAACCATGAATAAAATGTCTCAAACCAAGGGCGGCATGGCCCAGATGGTCAAGATGATGGGCGGCCTGAAAGGGGGCCCCGGCGGCATGATGCGCTAGAGTGTGTGGACAGTTATCGTAGCCAATCTAAGGCAGCGACGATGTGGGCA
>CAXTBA010000094.1:0-7917 GCA_964242665.1 uncultured Hymenobacter sp. | reverse complement strand
TTGGGCGGAATCTGGTAGCCGGCGTACACGTGCGTGTCCACGCGCACGCCGTGGCCGCCGGGGATGTGCAGCGTGGTGATGCGGCCCGGGGCCGGCCGGAAGCCGTTGCGCGGGTCCTCGGCGTTGATGCGGCACTCGATGGCGTGCATCTTGGGAAAGTAGTTCTTGCCCGAAATCGGGATGCCCGCCGCCACCTTAATTTGCTCCTTTACAAGGTCGTAGTTCACGATTTCCTCCGTCACGGGGTGCTCCACCTGGATGCGGGTGTTCATCTCCATGAAGTAGAAATCCCGGTTTTTGTCCACCAGAAACTCAATCGTGCCCACGCCCTCGTAGCCGATGGCGGCGGCCCCGGCGATGGCCGCCGCGCCCATGCGCTCACGCAAATCGTCGGTCATGAACGGCGAAGGCGCTTCCTCCACCAGCTTCTGGTGGCGGCGTTGGATGGAGCAGTCGCGCTCCGAGAGGTGGCACACGTGCCCAAACTGGTCGCCCACGAGCTGCACCTCGATGTGGTGGGGCTCTACCACGTACTTCTCCAAGTACATGCCGTCGTTGCCAAACGCGGCCTTCGACTCGGTGCGGGCGTCGTCCCAGGCTTTCTGGAATTCGTCTTCGGCGTGGATCACGCGCATGCCGCGCCCGCCGCCGCCGGCCGTGGCCTTGAGGATGACGGGGTATTTAATTTTAGCGGCAATCTTCTTGCCCTGCTCCACCGAGTCGAGCAAGCCCACCGAGCCGGGAATGCACGGCACGCCGGCCGCAATCATCGTGGCCTTGGCGGTGGCCTTGTCGCCCATCTGGTTGATCATTTCGGGCGAGGCCCCGATGAACTTAATGCCGTTTTCCTGGCAGATGCGCGAGAATTCCGCGTTTTCACTCAGAAAACCGTAACCGGGGTGAATGGCGTCGGCGTTGGTAATCTCCGCCGCCGCGATGATGTTCGGCATGCTCAAATACGAGAGTGCCGAGGCCGGGGGCCCGATGCACACCGCCTCGTCGGCGAACTTCACGTGCAGGCTCTCCTTATCGGCGGTCGAATACACGGCCACCGTCTTGATGCCCATTTCCTTGCAGGTACGGATGATGCGCAGCGCAATTTCGCCCCGGTTGGCGATGAGAATTTTTTTGAACACTGGTTTTTTAATTAAAATTATGAATTATGAATTAAAAATTGAACAAGAAAAATGAATTGGCCCAGTAACTGGATGACCATGCATTTTCAATTTTTAATCCATTAATTTTTAATTAAAATCACGGCTACTCAATTAAAAACAGCGGTTGGTCGTACTCCACCGGGGTGGCGTTTTCCACCAAGGCCTTCACGATGCGGCCGCTCTGCTCGGCTTCGATTTCGTTGAACAGCTTCATGGCCTCGATGATGCAAATCACCTGGCCTTTTTCCACCATGTCGCCCACCTGCACGAAGACGGGCGTATCGGGCCCACTGCTGCGGTAGAAAGTGCCAATCATGGGGGCCTTCAAGGACGTATAGCTGGCAGCGGGCGTAGCGGGTGCCGCAGCCACGGGGGCCGCGGCGGGCACCGTGGCCGGAGCAGCCGCAGGGGCAACTTGCGGTGCGGGGGGGGGCACGCTCACCACTTGCTTGGTGCTGGGGTCGCGCTGCACCGAGATTTTGAATTCCTCGGTCTCGATGTTCACCTTGTTCAAGCCGGATTTGGCGATGAAATCGAGCAGTTCCTGTAACTCTTTGGCTTTCATAGGGGCGTCCTTTTTGGGCGATTGGCCTTTACTTGACTCTTTCGACATAGGTGTAGGTGCGGGTATCAACCCGAATTTTAGTGTCCTGGTCGATGAAGAGCGGCACTTGCACCCGGGCCCCGGTTTCCATAATGGCGGGCTTAAGGGTATTGGTGGCGGTGTCGCCGCGCAGGCCGGGCTCGGTGTAGGTCACCATCAGCTCCACGGTGGTGGGCAGTTCGGCGGTGAGGGGCTGCTCGGTTTCGGCGTGCATGAGGATGGTCACGGCCTGGCCTTCTTTCATCAGGTCGGCGAAGGGCAGCATGGCCTCGGGCAGCACAATCTGCTCAAACGTGTCGTTGTCCATGAACGTGTAGCCGTAGTCGTCTTTGAACAAATACTGGTGCGGGCGCTGCTCTACGCGGGCCGTTTCCACCTTCACGCCGGCGTTGAAGGTGTTGTCAATCACGCGGCCGGTTTTGATGTTGCGCATCTTGGTGCGCACAAACGCGGGGCCCTTGCCGGGCTTTACGTGCTGAAACTCGGTGATGACGTGCAGCTCACCGTTGTAGTTGAGCACGAGCCCGTTGCGGAAGTCGGCGGTTGAAGCCATGGTCTTTTTTAGCTAATAGCTAATAGCTGATGGCTGTTAGCTTTTGACGAAATAATAAAATCAGAAGTTGAAAACGAAAGCTAACAGCTATTAGCTAACAGCTTTATAATCGTATGCCCATTTCAAATACACCGAGCCCCAGGTGAAGCCGCCGCCAAAGGCGGCGAGCACGAGGTTGTCGCCCTTGCGGAGCTGGCTTTCGTAGTCGGCCAAGCACAGCGGAATGGTGCCGTTGGTGGTGTTGCCGTAGCGCTGGATGTTGAGCATCACCTTTTCGGGGCCCACCCCCATGCGGTGGGCGGTGGCGTCGATGATGCGCTTGTTGGCCTGGTGGGGCACCAACCAAGCCACGTCGTCGTTGCCGAGGTGGTTGCGCTCCATCACCTGGGCGGCCACGTCGGCCATGCTTTTCACGGCAAACTTGAACACGGTGGCTCCCTCCTGGTAGATGTAATGCTCGCGCCGGTCCACGGTTTCGTGCGTGGGCGGGCGGCGGCTGCCGCCGGCTTTCTGGTGCAGGTAGGCCTCGCCGCTGCCGTCGGTGCGCAGCACTTGGTCGAGCAGGCCGTAGCCGTCGGTGCTAGGTTCGAGCAGCACGGCCCCGGCCCCGTCGCCGAAAATGATGCAGTTGGCGCGGTCGGTGTAGTCGACGATGGACGACATTTTGTCGGCCCCCACCACAATCACTTTCTTGTAGGTGCCCGCCTGAATGAATTGGGCCCCAGTCACCAGCGCGTACAGAAAGCTCGAACAGGCCGCGTTCATGTCGTAGCTGAAGGCCTTGGTGATGCCCACGCCGTGGGAAATGATGTTGGCCGTGGCCGGAAACAGCATGTCGGGCGTGGTGGTGGCACAAATCAGTAGTTCTATTTCGTCGGGGTGGGTGCCGGTTTTCTCCAGCAGCTGCCGCACGGCTTGGATGCCGAGCACCGAGGTGCCCTGGTTTTCGCCTTTTAGGAGGCGGCGCTCCTTAATGCCGGTACGGGAGGTAATCCACTCGTCGGTGGTGTCCACCATTTTCTCAAGTTCCTGGTTGGTCAGCACGTAATCGGGTACGTAGGAACCTATCCCGGTAATGGCAGCGGTAATCTTCATGCGAACAAAAGTAGGGGCGGGGCGGGAAAAACGGGAGCGAAAGAAGCGGCCGGGGCCCGCCCGAGCCGCCCAGTGGGGCCCTAACCGGCTTATTACCAAAAAATCCGGCCGGGGCCGGATTTTTCAGCAGGGGGCCGCGGCCCCCGGTCAGGACTTAAACGTGGCTTTGATTTGGTCGGCGATGCCAGAGGCGGCCATGTTGTAGCCTTGCACCAGCATGTTGCCGATGGCCATGGGCGTGCTGCGCCCGTGGCCGATGATGGCGTTGTCGTTGATGCCCAGGATGGGCGAGCCCCCCACGTCTTCGTAGTTGAAACGGTCGAAGAAGGGGTCGTGCATGTTCTTGCTGGCCATGATTTCGTGCACCGACTCGGCCATCTTCAGCAAAATGTTGCCCGTAAAGCCGTCGCAAACCACTACGTCGGCCTTGCCGTTGAACAGGTCGCGGCCTTCGAGGTTGCCCACAAAATGGATGTGTGGGTTGATTTTCAGCAGCTGGTAGGCCGCCTGGGTGAGGGCCGTGCCTTTGCCTTCTTCCTCGCCGAGGTTCATCAGGCCCACCAGCGGGTGCTCGATGCCCAGCACGTACTGGGCGTAGAGCGAGCCCAACTCGCCGAACTGCTCCAGCATCTCGGGCTTGCACTCGGCGTTGGCCCCCACGTCGAGCAGAATGCCAAACTTACCGGTGAGCTTGGGAACGAAGTTGGCGATGGCGGGCCGCAACACCCCCGACACCGGCTTCACCGTGAACATGGCCCCCACGAGCATGGCTCCGGTGCTGCCGGCCGAGCAAAAGGCCTCGACTTCGCCGCTGTGCAGCAGGCGGTAGCCCACGGCGATGCTGGAATCCTGCTTTTGCTGGAAGGCCTTGGCCGGGTGCTCGCCCATCTCGATGACCTGAGAAGCGGCCACGAACTCAAACGCGTCCGGCGCGAAGCCGGTAGTGGGCAGCAGGGGCCGCACCGCGTCTTCCTGGCCAATTAAAACGATGGTGGCTTTGCCGGCCAGCCGTTCGGCCGCCAGCAGCGCCCCCGCAACGGCAGCCTGGGGGGCGAAATCGCCGCCCATGGCGTCCAGGGCAATTTTCATGAACGAGAAATTAGGAAATCAGCGGATAAGGCTCCCACAAAAAAGCATCCCGAACCGGCCCGCCGCTAAAGCAGAGCCGGCCCGGAATGCCTCCGGTGCCGCGAAGTAACGACTTCGCGGGCTATTCCTCGTCGGCGTCGGGGGCGGGGGCGGCCGCCACTTTGCTGAAGTTCTTGATGGCTACTTTGCCCTTGTGGTACAGGTCGCCGTCCACCACGTAAGCCTTGTGGCGCAGGTGCAGCTCGCCGGTGTTCTGGCACAGGGTCACGGCTTTAGGGGTCAACTTGTAATGGGTGCGGCGCTTGTCGCGGACGGCAGAGGAGGTGCGGCGCTTAGGATGAGCCATGAGTCAGGAAATGTTGGGAGTTGAGAGTTGAGTTAAGGGCATCGCCGACGGAGGCAACAAGGGAAACAATTTGGTAACGCGCCAGCGCCAGCTGGCGGGCCGGCCTCCCCAGGCTGGCCGGTTAAAAAAGAAAATGTCAGTTCAGGTTGCGCAGCGCGGCCCAGCGCGGGTCGGCCGGCTCGTCATCGTCGGGGCCCTCGTCGTCGCGGCGGGTCGAAAAAATATGCTTGGTGGGGGCGTCGGGCTGGTCGTCGGGCTCATTTTGGAAGCGCGGGTGCAGCCGTTTCATGGGCAGGGCCAAGCCGATGTAGTCGTATAAATGTTGAGCCAGCGGCAGCACCTGCGTGTCGGGCGTGATTTGCAGCACGTCGTCGTCCAGCTCCTTGTTCTCGTTGCCGAAGCGCACCAGCAGCTGCTCTTCCACGTCCAGGGGCTGGTCGTATTCGTCGAGGCTGCGGTCGCAGGTCAAGCGCACGGTGCCCGTGATGTGGAAGTGCAGCGTGAGCAGGCGCTCGGTGCGGAGGGCCTCCACGGCGGCGTGCAGCTGGCCCTGCTCCACGAGGGAAGGCTCAAACAGGGCGAAAAAGTCCGGCCCCAGCTCGTAGTCGAAGCGGTGCACTGTCGGCCCCAGCTTCACTAAATTCAAGTCGTAATGGCTGTCTTTTTTCACGATAGACTCAATAGCAGGGCGCAAAAGTAGTGAAAATTCATCGGTTAGGCAAGCACAAGGCCCGGTTTTGCTGGCCAACTGTTTGCCCGCAAGCGGCTTACCGGGCGCTGCGGGGCTGCGCAGCTTCCTGGCGCTGCCGCCAGATGTCGGCGGCCATGAACACGGCGGCCCGGAACGACGAGGCATCGGCCCGAAACTGCCCGGCAATGCCGTAGGCCGTGCCGTGGTCGGGCGAGGTGCGCACCACCGGCAGCCCGGCCGTGAAATTGACGCCGCGCTCAAAGGCCAGCAACTTGAACGGAATCAACCCTTGGTCGTGGTAGAGCGAGAGTGTGGCATCGAACTGCCGAAACTGCCCGGTGCCGAAGTAGCCATCGGCCGGGTAGGGCCCCAGCACGAGGTGGCCGTCGTGCATGAACTGCTTCAGCACAGGCTCCACTACGGCCATTTCCTCGCCGCCTAACAGGCCGTTTTCGCCGGCGTGGGGATTGAGGCCCAGCACGGCAATCTTGGGCTTATCAATGCCGAAGTCGGTCTTCAACGACTTGAGCAGCAGCTGGATTTTTTTGCGCAGCAATTCGGGCGTGAGGCGGGCGGGCACGTCGCGCAGGGCCACGTGGCCGGTGGCGGTGGCCACCCGCAGGCCCGATTCGTCGTCGGCCAGCAGCATCAGGCTCTCGGGGGCCCCGAAGTAGGCGGTCAGGAACTCGGTGTGGCCGGGGTAGCGGAAGTCGGGGCCCTGGGTATTTTCCTTGCTGATGGGGGCCGTCACGAGGCCGTCGAGCAGGCCGGCTTTCAGGTCACGGCTGGCGGCGAGCAGGCTTTCGCGGGCCGCCTGCCCGGTGGCAGCCGACGGCTGCCCGGGGGCCAGGTGAAAGTCCTCCTCCCAGCAGGTCACGGCGTTGAGGCGGCCGGAGGCGATGTCGGCCGCGTCGCGCAGCTGCCGAAAAGCCAGCGGCTCAGCGCCCTTGGCCACCGGAAATTCGTCGAAGAGCGCCGCAGCCGTGCCGTACACCACCGGCGTGCAAAGCTTCAAAATTCGCTCATCAAGCAGCGTTTTGTAAATGACTTCGGGGCCGATGCCGGCGAGGTCGCCCACGGAAAAACCTAATCTTGGTGCTTGGTGCTTAGTGCTTGGTGCTTGGCTTGTCATAAGGTGTGGTCAGAGTTGTTGGCGGTGGTAACTTATGAAACCATGAAGCAGCTTTTTGCAGCTTGTCAGTTGCACCAGCAAGGCTTCGGTGGTTTCCAGGCTTAAGTAAGCCAGGTCCAAGGCAATGTATAGCTGGGTTTCCAACTCATACAGGGAGCCACGGGCAATAAAAAGAAAATTGATGGTGTCGCGGGTCGTCTGCCGGCCGCAGCCTTCGGCAATGTTCGAAGGAACCGAAACCGCTGCCCGCCGAAGCTGATTGGTAAGGCCAAATAATTCCTCTTTCGGGAAGCTTCTGCTGACGGTATATACCTCCGACACAAGTTTTCGACAAAGCTGCCAAACTTCCAGATTGGTATAGGATTTATTTTCCTTCTCCATCTTTTAAAAAGTCCAAAGGCGACGGGCCAAGCACCAAGCACTACGCACCAAGCACCATCGTAAAGAATTCATACAGCAGCCGCACACCCGTCCCCGTGCCGCCCTTGCCGCGGTAGTTGTCGGGGGCCGTCAGGTAGGCCGGACCGGCGATGTCGAGGTGCAGCCAGGGGTAGCCCACGGCGAAGCGCTCCAGGAACTTAGCCGCCGAAATGTGGCCTGCTTCGCCTTTGCCTAGGTTGCTGAGGTCGGCAATGTCGGACTTGATGTGGTCGGCGTACTCGTCCCAAAGCGGAAATTCTACCAGCCGCTCGTGCACGCGGTGGCCGGCGGCTTGCAGCTGCTGCACGGTGGCCGCGCCGGCGGTGCCCAGCACGGCGCTGCCCTCGGTGCCGATGGCGCGCACGGCGGCCCCGGTGAGGGTGGCCAGGTCGATGACCAGTTCCGGGTCGTATTTTTTGGCGAAGCTAAGGGCATCGGCCAGCAGGAGGCGGCCCTCGGCGTCGGTGTTTTTCACTTCCACCGTGAGGCCGCTGTGCATCGTCAGCACGTCGCCGGGCACGTAGGCCAGGCCACCGGGGCGGTTGTCGGTGGCCGGTACCAAGCCGATGACGTGCAGCGGCACCTGGTTTTTGGCCAGCGCGTAGAGCGTGCCGGCCACGGCCGCGCCGCCGGCCATGTCGCACTTCATCATGTCCATGCTGTTGGGCGTGGGCTTGAGGCTGAGGCCCCCGGTGTCAAATACTACGCCCTTGCCCACCAGCACGTAAGGCTTGGTGTTCTGCGCGTTAGCCGGTTTCCATTCCAGGATGCTGAACGTGGGCGGCTCGGGCGAGCCCAGGTTCACGGCCAGCAGGCCGCCCATGCGCAGG
>CAXTBA010000093.1:0-8585 GCA_964242665.1 uncultured Hymenobacter sp. | reverse complement strand
AACTGCTCACTAACAACTGCTCACTAACAACTGCTCACTAACAACTGCTCACTAACAACTGCTCGCTCAGGCCATGGGTCAAATCGCACTCGAAGGGATGGAGTTTTTTGCCTTCCACGGCTACTACGACGAGGAGCAGCGCATGGGCAACAAGTACGGCGTGGACCTCTACATCCGCACCGATTTGCTGGCGGCGGGCGAATCGGACAAGCTCGGGGCCACCGTGAACTACGAGGTGCTGTACCGCCTGGTAGCCGAAGAAATGCTGGCCCCCGCCCGCTTGCTGGAGCACGTGGCGCACCGCGTGCTCGACCGCGTGATGGCCGAGCTGCCCCACGTGCAGCAGGTAAAAATCAGCGTCAGCAAGTTCAACCCACCGCTGGGCGGCATCTGCCAGCGGGCCCGCGTTACGCTGAAGCGCCGCCGCTAGGGCCGCAGCGCATAGAAAAAATGCGATGGGGGTGAGGAAAATATTTTGCTAATTAGCAGGCGATTACAACTGAAAAATCATTAGTACGAATATTTTCGTACTAATGATTTGCAACTACGAAGTGTTTCGTGTAATCTTTGCCTTGTCATACGAAATAATTCGTAGTACCTTACTGGTATCTCATGAGCAAAGCCCTGCCCCCCAAACCTACGGACTCCGAGTTGGAGATTCTGCACGTGCTCTGGCAGCACGGGCCCGCCACGGTGCGGGCCATCAACGATGAGCTGGGCCAGCGTCGCCAGACGGAAATTGGCTACACCACCACCCTGAAGCTGTTGCAGCTGATGCTCGACAAGGGCCTGGTGCGGCGCGACGACGAGGGCCGCAGCCACGTGTACCGGGCCGCCGTGCGCGAGCAGGACACCCAGAACCTGCTGCTCGACAAGTTTGTGGCCGCCACTTTTGGCGGCTCGGCCCTGAAGCTGGTGATGCAGGCCCTGGGCAACCGCCAAACCTCGGCCGACGAGCTGGCCCAGCTGCGTCGCCTGTTGAACGACATCGAAATTCAAAACTCTTCCACTTCTTTCCCCGCTTCCGACGATGAACGCGCTTGAGCAATTGGTATCGCCCGCCGTGCTGCGGGCCTTGGGCTGGACGCTGCTGCATTCGCTGTGGCAGGGCGCGCTGGCGGCGGCAGTAGTCGCGGTGGCGCTGCTGGCGCTACGCCGCCACGCGGCGGCCGTGCGCTACCGGGTGGCGGCGGGGGCCCTGGCAGCGCTGGTGCTGCTGGCGGTGGGCACGTTTGGGTATTATTATGGGGCCCCGGAAACGCCGGCTGCTTCGGCCCTGGCCACGGTGGAGCAAACCGTGCCGGCCGTCTTTACAGCCGCTGCCGTGGCCCCGGCTCCAGGCTTGCCGAGTGAAATGGTTGTGCCCCAGGGCCCTGCGGCGTGGCTGGCCGCTGGCCGCCAGCGCCTCGACCAAAACCTGCCCTTACTGGTGCTGGCCTGGGGCCTGGGCCTGCTGGTGATGAGCCTGCGCCTGCTGGGCGGGCTGCTGTACGTGCGGCGGCTGCGGCGGCACCGCACCCGGCCGCTGCCGGCCGCCTGGCAGGCCCGCCTCGGGGCCCTGGCGGCGCGGGCCGGCCTGCGCCGGCCGGTGGCCCTGCTGGAGTCGGGCCTGGTGGCCGCGCCGCTGGTGGTGGGGCACTTGCGGCCGCTGGTACTGCTGCCGCTGGGCGCGGTGGCGGGCCTGCCGGTGGCCTGCGTGGAAGCCATCCTGGCCCACGAGCTGGCCCACGTGCTGCGCCGCGACTACCTCGTGAACCTGCTGCAAACCCTGGCCGAAACCGTGTTTTTCTACCACCCGGCGGTGTGGTACCTCGGCCAATGCCTGCGCGCCGAGCGCGAAAACTGCTGCGACGATCTCGCCACCCAACTCGTGGGCGGCGACCCGCTGCGGCTGGCCCGCGCCCTCACCGCCCTGGCCGAGTGGAGCCAGGCCGCCGTGCTGGCCCCCGCCCCGCGCCTGGCGCTGGCCGCCACCGGCGGGCGCGGCTCGCTGCTGGGCCGGGTGCGCCGGTTGGTGCAGGGCTACCCGGCCCAGCCTACCCGCGGCGAAAGCCTGGCCGCCGTGGCCCTGCTGCTGGGCGGCCTGGGCCTGCTGGGCACCGGCGTAGCCTTGGCGGGCCCGGCGGCCCCGGCCCCGGCCGGCCAACGCCTGCGCCAGCTGGTGCCGGCCGCGCCGGTGGCGTGGCGCGCGCTATTCAGCCCGGCTGATACTATTAAGCTCCCTCCAGCGGCCCCCGCGCCGCCGAGCCTACCCGCCGCCGAAGCGCCGCCCGCTGCTTCGGATGTACCAGAAGTGCCCGAAGCTCCGGAGGCGGCCCCCGCGCTGCCGCCGCGCCTGGGGGCCGCGCAGCCCGGTACGGTTGTTATCGAGAAGGACAAAAAAGGCCGCTTGACCGGCTTGACGGTGGACGGGCAACCGGTGGAGGCAGCCACGGCCAAGCTTTCCAAAGCCGACCGGCGCGCCGGCCGCCAGGTGACGGTGGTTCCGCTGCCGCCCGCGCCCCAAAGCCAGCATTTTTCGGTTGATTACTCTCTCTCGGATGGTGAGAACACCGGCCGGATGCAGGGCGTATGGAGCCACGATTTCGACCAGAAGCTAGAACACAAGCTGAACAAGGCGGCCAAAAAGCTGGAAAAATCGACCAAATCCTACGTGTACGCGGGCTCCGAGGCCAGCCGCCGTGCCGACCGTGCGCACGACATCCACATCGAAATTGACGATGCGGCCCTGAACCGCCTGGCCAACAACGCCGTCGCCCTGGGAGGCCTGAGCCTCAACCTCGGTCTGGAAGCCGCGGCCCAGGGCATCGAAGAAGCCCGGCACGAGCTTGAAGCCACCTTGCGCAACCCGCACCTGGACGCCAACACCCGCCGCAAAACCAAGCAGGCCCTGCTCGACCTGAAACAAGGGCAGTCCGGGAACCGTCGCATCGAACGGCTCGAAGCGCCCGAACCTCCGGAAGCCCCGGAGCGGCCCGAGGCCGACGAGCGCGCCGACGAGGCCCGCGGCCGCGCCGAGGAGCTGCGGGAGCGCCGCCAGGAAATTCAGGAGCGCATCCGCGAGGCCCAGGACGAGCTGCGCGCGCTGGAAGAAACCCGCCGCGAAACCACCGGGCCCGGCGTGCCGCCGCGCCCGCCCCAAGCCCCGCCGGTTTCGCACCGCCGGCTCCCGCCGCCGCCCGCGCCGCCGCAGGTCCCGGCCGACAACTCGGGCCGGGTGCGCGCCGAGTTGCGCCGCGACGGCCTCATCGGCCCCGAGGACAAGAGCTTCGCGTTCCAGCTCGACGGCAAAGGCGGGCGCGTGAACGGCCGGGCCCTGACCCCGGCCCAGGCCGATAAGTACCGCCGGCTGTTCCTGCCCGCCGCTACGGGCAAGGGTAAAAACACGTCCACGATGAGCATTTCGGTAGACGAGCGGTAGCGCTTGTCGGCATTCACACGCCGCCCGGGCCGGCTTCTTGATTGGCAAGAAGCCGGCCCATTTTTTTAAGGCTTAACCCACCGATTATCAGTCAATGACGATGCGACCAAAAATATTTTCCCGAGGCCGTGTAACGAACCGTCTGCCCGGCGGTACCCGCTGCAAATCCCTTCCTTTCGCCGCTTGCTTCCACTCGTATGCCGCCTGCCGTAATTGACGCGCCGACCAGCGACGAAGCATTGATGGCGCGGGTGCGGACCGATGAGCTGGACTGCCTCGCGGTGCTGTTTGAACGCTACCAGGGGCCCCTGTTCGGCTTCCTGGCCCGGCTGGCAAACGGCGACCGGGAGGTGGCCCAGGACCTGACCCAGAACGTGTTTGTGCGGGTGCTGCGCTACCGCGCCAGCTACCTGCCCGGGCAGCCGTTTCGGGCCTGGGTGTACCAGATGGCCCGCCACGTGTGGGCCGACCACTACCAGCGCCAACGCCCCGCCGCCGACCTCGACGGCGTGGAGAAAACCGCTGCCCACGGCCGCGCTGCCCAGGCCCAGCGCGCCGCCGCCGACGAGCACCAGGCCCTGCACGAGGCCCTGGCCCTGCTGCCCGCCGCCCAGCGCGAGGTGCTGGTGCTGCACCGCTTCGAAGGCTTCGACTACGCCGAAATCGGCGAGCAGCTGGGCTGCTCGGCCGGCGCGGCACGGGTGAAAGCCCACCGGGCCCTGGACGCGCTACGACGAATTTATTTAAGTTAAAATTAAGATTTACAGTAATTTATAATTAAAAACCCAACATTTATAACTAAAGTAATGAGCCACGCTAGCGAATCTTCTTTCACCGATCCGGCCTGCGCGGCGCTACGGCCCTGGCTGCCCGACCTGGCCGACGGCCGGCCGCTGCCCGCCGAAGCAGCGCATCTGGCTGCCCACCTGCCGGACTGCCCCGCCTGCCAGGCCGAACTGGCCCAGCTGCGGGCCCTGTTCGCCGACCTCGACGCCCTGCCCGCTGAAGTGCCCCCGCTGGCCCTGCGCGATGATTTTTTGGCGATGCTGGCCCAGGAAAAGGCAGTCCTGGCCGCCACCGCGCCCGCCCCTGGCCTGACGGCCCAGCGCGGCGGCCAGCCCCTAGAAACCAACCCACCAAGCACCAGGCACCAGGCACCAGGCACCAACAACTGGCTTCGCATCGCGGCCAGCGTGGCCCTGGTGGCGGTGGGCGCGGTGCTGGGCCTGCTGCTGCGCGGCGGGCAGCCAGCCGCGCAGGTGGCGGTGGCCCCGGCCGCCCAGCAGCCCCAGCTATCGGCGCAGCTGGCGGCGGCGCGGCAGCAGCCGGCCTCGGCCAGCCAGCGCCTGCTGCTGGTGAGCCAGGCCCCGGCCGCCGTGGTCGAGCCCAACGACCCCGCCGTGCTGGCCCTCATCCACACCCTCGACACCGACCCCAACCCCAACGTGCGCCTGGCGGCTTGCGATGCCCTCTTCCGCCTGCGGGCCGACCCGCGCGTGGGCCCCGCACTGGTGGAGGCGCTGCCCCTGCAAACCGATCCCAACGTCCAGATTACCCTTATCGAAACCCTAGTGACGCTGCGCGAAAAGCGCGCCGTGCCGCAGCTCGAACAAATGAGCCGCCAGCCCAGCGTGCTGCCCGCCGTGCGGCAACAAGCCGAAAGCGGCCTTGGCCAATTGATTTAGCGGCAACCGCCGGTCGGAGGGGCCTCTGCTGCTTGACGGGCTTTGTAAGACGGAATTATGCTCCGTTTTGACACCCAAATAACCTGATATAAAAAGAGCGCTATTCTGCTTTGCGAGGCCCAATTAACCAATATTTTAAATTCTCTAAGCGCCTTTTTTCGGGCTACTAATTTTCTTTTTCGTCTTCTGTTATCATGAAAAAATACGCCTTGCTTCCACTGCTGGCCCTGGGGTTGGCCCTGCCCGCGCAGCTGCGGGCCCAAGAGTTCAAAATGAAGTTCAACAGCACCCAAAACCGCAAAGTGGTGCTCGACATGCACGGCAGCGACGTGACGGTGGAGGGCTACGACGGCGACGAGCTGGTGATCCACGGCTCGGGCGGCTACGAGGCCCCGCCGGCCCTGGCCAACGGCCTGCGGGCCGTGTACAGCGGCGGTACCGACAACACCCGCCTGGGCCTGGCCGTGTCCCAGGCCAGTGGCAACACCATCCGCGTCGCCCGGACATCGCGCGGCGAAGACCACTACACCGTGCGCCTGCCCCGCCAAACCGATGTCGCCTTTGACCAAGACGGCTGGGGCTCGGACGACCTGCTGGTGCGCGACCTGGCCGGGCGCATCGAAGTCAGCCTGAAATCGGGCGACCTGAAGCTGGTGAACGTGAGCGGTCCCGTGGTGGCCAACACTATCAGCGGCGACATCCAGATAAAGTTTGGGGCCACGCCCACCCAGCCCAGCGCCATTTCGTCGGTGAGCGGCGACGTGGACGTGACCTTGCCCGCGCCGGCCAAAATCAGCCTCTCTATGCGTTCCATTTCGGGTGAAATCTACACCGACTTTGACCTGAGCCTGGGCGACGGCAACGGCCTGCGCCACGTGGGCGGCCAAACCGTGGAGGGCCGCGCCAACGGCGGCGGTGCCGCTTTATCGCTCAAAACCATCAGCGGCGACATTTTCGTTCGCAAAGCCAAGTAGAGCTTGGGAAAGAACCGCCACTGCGGGCGCAACGAAGTAGTCCTGCCGTTCGCGCCGCGCTTGAATAACGCAAACCGAAGAAAAATTGCCGCGCTTCACTTCGCTGCGCTCGCAACGATAAAGTATCCCAACTGCTTAATTACCAATGCCATGAACCGTTTCCTATTCGCTGCTTTGTTGCTGCTCGGCAGCCTGCGCCCGGCCCTGGCCCAGCGCCTCGTTACCCAAGCCGGGGCCCTAGCTAGCGGGCAAGGGGTGTTTCTCGATTTAAAGTACGCCCACACCATTCGAGTGCGGCCGGGGGCGGCCCTGAACGTGCAGGCCCGCGTGACCATCAACGACAACCAGCAGAACGACTTGTACAGCCTGCGCCTTGAGCCTGCGGCGGCCGAGCTGAGCGTGGTGGAAAAGCTGGACGAAGAAAAGCTGCGCCAAACCAATTTCATCGGCGACTGCGACGAGGGCAGCTCCAACAATGGGTCGGGCGGCGTGAACGTGGGCTACACCCGCTCGGCCAAAACCGGCGGGCTGCGGCCCCAGGTCCGCTACCACAAAGGCGGCCACTACAACTACTGCGTGAAAATTGACTATGAGGTGACCGTGCCCGCCGGCACGGCCCTGCGCATTATTACTCTTAGCGGCGACGTGGATCTGAGCGGCCTCACGGGGCCCGTGACGGCCAAAACGGTGAGCGGCGACATGTTGCTCAGCGCCTTGAGCGGCCCCCTGACGGTGCGCAGCGTGAGCGGCGATGTGAAACTGAGCAACTTGGCTAGCAGGGCTGTGGAAGCCACCACCGTGAGCGGCGATGTGGACCTGAGCTGGCCCCCGGCCACGGCCGCCGAGCTGAGCATGAAAACCATAACCGGCGAAGTGTACGCCGACCCGGCCGTAACCTTCAGCAACCTCAAGGCGCACAGCTACGTGGGCTACGAGCTGCACGGCAGCTACGGAACCGGCACCGGGCCCCTGGTAAAGCTGGAGTCGGTGAGCGGCGACGTGTTTTTCCGCAAGCAGCCGTAGGGCCACATTAGGGGCGAGAAAGTGCCGATGGCCAGGGCCCCGGCCGGTCCGGTATGCCCGGGCGATAGGGCCTCGGTTTAAATAAAAAGCAAGTTTCCAGGCAACGGAGGCTCTTTGCCAGGGTCTTTGGCTCGCTTCAACTCTACCCGCCATCGCTATGTATTATTTTCTGGTTTTGCGCTGGTCTTTGGCCCTGGTGCTGACCCTGCTGGTCCTCGGTATGGCCCCGCCGGCCGTGGCCCAGAAGGCCCCCGCCGCGGCTGCCGCGGCCGTGCCGCGCCGCCAGCTGCTAGCTCATCGCACGGCGACTCCCATCAAGCTCGACGGCTTGCTCGACGACGCGGCGTGGGCCACGGCCCCGGTGGCGGGCCAGTTCACCCAGTACCGGCCCCACCCCGGCCCGGCCGAACGCCTGCCCACGGAGGTGCGGGTGCTGTACGACGATGCGGCCATGTACGTGGGGGCCAAGATGGTAGAAGCCAGCCCCGACAGCATCCGGCGCGAGCTGACGCAGCGCGACGACATCGGCAACACCGACTTCATCGCTGTATTCCTTGACCCTTACCGCGACCACCTCAACGGCTACGGCTTCTTCGTGATGAGCACCGGCGTGCAAATGGATGCCCGCTACTCGCCTGCCAACGGCGAAGACGTGGCCTGGAACGCCGTGTGGGACAGCCGCGTGGCCCCGCTGCCCGACGGCCACGGCTGGAGCGTGGAAATCCGCATTCCGTACTCGGCCATCCGTTTCGCCCAGGCCCCGGTGCAAACCTGGGGCGTGCAGTTTTTCCGCCAGCGTAAGCTCGACAACCAGCAGTTTACCTGGAATCCGATCAAGCCCGAAGTGGACGGGTTTGTGAATCAGTGGGGCGAGCTGGGGGGCCTCGAAAACCTGCACCCGCCGCTGCGCCTCTCGCTCACGCCCTACGTGAGCACCTACGTGAACCACTACCCGTACAACGAGCAAGGAAAGAAAAACACCACCACCAGCTTCAACGGCGGGGCCGACGTGAAGTGGGGCATCAACGAGAGTTTCACGCTGGACGCCACGCTGATTCCCGATTTCGGCCAAACCATCAGCGACAACCAAGTGCTTAACCTGTCGCCTTTTGAGGTGCAGTACCAGGAAAACCGGACGTTCTTCACCGAGGGTACCGAGTTGTTCAACAAGGGCGGCTTGTTCTACTCGCGACGGGTGGGGGCCCAGCCGCTGGGCTTCGGCGACGCGAGCCAATCAGTGGATCGGGGCGGGCAATTGGAGAAGGGTGAATTCGTCGCGCAAAACCCTGGCATCACGCGCCTGCTCAACGCCACCAAAATATCGGGGCGCACCCGCAAGGGCCTGGGCGTGGGCGTGTTCAACGCCGTGTCGGCGGCCAGCTACGCCACGGTGCAGGACTCGGCCAGCGGCCGCCAGCGCCGGGTGATGACCCAGCCGCTGACCAACTACAACATCGTGGTGCTCGACCAGAGCCTGCCGCA
>CAXTBA010000092.1:0-8697 GCA_964242665.1 uncultured Hymenobacter sp. | reverse complement strand
TGCCCACATCGTCGCTGCCTTAGATTGGCTACGATAACTGTCCACACACTCTAGCTGAATGGAATATATAATGCGCTTCCTCAGCTCCACCGCCTGCGTAATGGCGACGGGGGCTTGGCCGTACAAGCGTTGGTCTTTTATTTTTTGAGACCTTTCGCTGGGCACGAAAGCGTGTAAATCTGCCCTTTTACAGGAAGAACTCCTACTAGCTAGGCTAGTAGCACAATCCTCCACTGGACTCAAGCAGCCACTCTGACGCAGCGGCTTTCGCCCGCACGGCTGGTAACCTGTCCAATTTGCTCGTGGCCCGCGTCAGAATGGAACGGGTGGAATTACTGATGGCGCATTAAAGTATTTTTCTGGTGCCCGCGTCTTACTGGGCAGCCTGGCGGCTTAAGCGCACCAAGCGATTCACACGAGGGACTTAGCAGGTTAATGTCCTCCTTTACAACAACAAGTTGAGTATGAAATTCGCCGCCATTATTGAGTACGCCCCCGATCAAAAGAAACTCCAAGCCGAGCACGCTGCGCACCGCGAGTACTTGCGTCGGTTTTTAGAGAACGGGCAGTTACGAGCGGCGGGTCCCTTTGCGGACGACGCCGGCGCCTTGTGGGTGCTCGATGCCGAAACTGCCGAAGCCGCCGAAGCCATTGTGCAAGGGGACCCCTACGTCGCAGCCGGTGTCTTGGTGCGGTGGCAGATTCGCCCGTTTGCTTACTGGTCGGCCCAGGAAGCCAAAGGCGCGCGCTGAAGCGGTAGAAGGGCAAACCTCTGGCCCGTTTAGGTAGCCCCCTGGCGTTACGCTGCCTGCGTAAGCGTGCTGGTATAGTGGGTGTTCTGGCCCGGTAGTCAACTAATGCGTTACCCCGTTGTTTTTCGATGAGCATTTTCGCCTCCCTGGCTAGGCAGGTAACCCAGCAAGCCACCGTTCTGCGGGCCGCGCGCATTTCGGCCCATGCCTACCGCATTACCCTCACCGGACCAGTCTTCGAGGGCTGGACGTACGCCCCCGGTCAGACGCTGAACGTCTTTTTCGGCTTGGCCGCGGCCGATGTCAGCTTGCGCAAGCGCACCTATTCCGTGTGGGGCTTTGACCCGGACCGGCAGGAGCTGGAGCTGGCCGTCTGCACGTTCTCCGATGGGCCGGGTGCCCGGTGGGCCGCCCAGTGCCAGCCCGGCGACCCCGTGCATTTCTACGGGCCGGGCGGCAAGTTTCTGCTGGACCCCACGGCCCCCGCGCACGTGTTTTTCGGGGACGTGTCCTGCCTGGCGCATTTCTACGCCCTGCGGCGGCAGCTGCCGCCTACGGTGCCGCTTATCAGCGTCATCCATGCCCAGCGCGGCGACGACGTGTTTGCCGACCTAGACGGCCGCTTGCCCCTGCACGTGGCGGTAGCGGACTCCTTCTCGGCCGCGCAGTACCTGCGGGCGGCCGACGCCCTGGGGCTGCGCCACCTGACCCAGGCCCAGGTCTACTGGGGTGGCCCCGCCGCCACCTGCGTGGCGGGCTACCGGCTCCTGCAGCACGATTGGCAATGGCCCGCGGCCCGGCTCAGGGCGAAACCCTTCTGGAAGTAACCCGAGAATAACCAATTAGCGGCTGAGCAGGCTTACACGAGCCCACCACCCCGATGGCCTGGAAGTCGGGGCTTATCGCATGGACAGCACCAACTGCACACCCGTTTAACTCATATGATTGCCATGCCTTTCCGTGAAAGTCTTAAAATCGCGATCAGTCGTCGCGTGCTAACGCCGGGTTGACCCATGGCGTTGCTTCCTATGTATAACGACGCGGTATCTGAACTTTTCAACACAATAAAATAGGACTTTTCAACATAGTAAACTACGCTGTCTACTGCAAAACTTTGCGTAACAAAACGCTCATCATGCAAACAGCAGCAACAGTCTTGGTAACGGGTGATGCCCTTATGGCCGATTTCCTGGGCCAGCACCTCCACCAAGTAGGCCTTCTTAATAGCAGCGGGGGAATAAAATTACGTTAAGAGCCTCCCAAAGTCCTTTAGCTAGTAATAACCCGACTGTTTACAGGATAAGCTGATTCCAGAACAATACCTGCCCTATCCGCTGGCGCACGAGTCGAATGCCCCCGTCTTGCGAGACGACGATGGCCTGGCAGCCCGCCTCGGCCTGGCAGAGCCGGTAAGGACGCCCTGTGGCGGGTGCCGCCGCTGTCGGCCGCTTCGTCCTGCAACTGCATGCCCTCGGCGTCGAGGGCGCGGTACACGAGGGGGGGTGGGGGAGCCGGGGCGGCGATCTCCACGCCGAAGCCCAGCAGCGTAAACCGGTGGTCGAGGACCAGGGGCCCGTCCACGGCCATCAGGTCGGCCAACAGGTCCGCAAACTGCTCCATCTCCGTGCGCAGCTGCTGCAACTCGCCGTCCGGGACCAAGCGGTAGGCGGCCCAATCGGTGAGGCCCAGCGCCAGGCTGCGGGCCAGCGTCAACTGGAGCAGTTCCCGGTAGCAGGCCCCGAAGTCGTGGTGCTGCTCGCCCGCCGCCGGGGGCTGCACGCCGTACTTGGGGCGCAGCAGCCCGGCCGGGCCGACCAATCGGGGTACGTCGGGGCCGGGCACCAGCACGAGCATTCCCCCGTGGCCCCGGACCCGGGCCAGGCAGCGGCGCAGGTTGTTGCTGATGAGCTGGCGGCGCAATTCGGCCGCAGCGGCGGGTGCCCCGGTGGCCGTGCCCCCTCCGTCCGGCCCCTCGGTGAGGCCACTCAGCCAACCGGCGGGAAATTCCCGCCCGCCGTAGTCGCCCACTTGCCCGTGCTGCAACACCAGCACCGGCTCCGGCCCGCAGAAGAACGCCAGGCGGCCCGGCCCCGCCACCTGCATGAACAAGGATGGGGGCAGCAGGGCCGTGTTGTAGGGCGCGTCGGCGTGGTCCCAGGGGCGCGTGGCGAAAACCAGCCCCAGGATAACCAAGCCGCCCGCGGGCGCGGGCGCCACGGCCAGCAGCGTGCCGGGACGCTGCGTGGTCGGGCTCAGGCGCCGCAGCTCCTGCGCGTCGTAGGCGCGCGGCTCGCTGAACGCGAGCACCTGGAAGGCGGCCACCACCGCGGGCGGGGGCGCGGGGTGCCGGCCGGGGGCCGGGGCCGGCATCAGGTAGAGGTTGCCTTGCACGGGGTGGTCTTCCTCGCGCAGCAGGCTGGCCTGGAAGCCCACGGCCACGAAGCCGGTCAGCACGGCCGGGGCCGGCAGCGGCGAGCCGTGGGCGGGACACTGCCGGCGCAGGGCGGCGGCCACTTCGGGCGGGTAGGCATACGTTTCGGTCATCGCAAGCGGGGGCTCAAACGGCAAGCTGGGTACGCTACTCCCCTAAAAGCGTGGCTGGTCCAGCGCGGCGGGCCTGTGCGTGGCCGTTTTTCGTCAGCCGGCTACGCCGGTTTGGGCAGCGGCAAAAGCTTGGCGTAGAGCGCACTTGCGGCCAGCACGCTGCCCATCGCCAGGGCATACAGCGCGCCCGGACTGTAAAAATAAATGGCCGCTGCCCCCAGCGGCACCAGCACGTTGTTCGCCGATTGCAAGCTCTGGTTCACGCCCTGTAGTTTTCCTTGTTTGCTTTCGTCCACCGCCTGCGACAGCTTGCCCGTGTACGTGGGGTCGAACAAGCCTTCCCCGAAGATGATGCAGGCCAGGGCCGCCGCAATGAGGAGGGCCGAATGAACGTAGAGGCTCGCTAAGAGCAGGCCAAGGCCCGTGCCCAGGCTGAGCAGGCCGGCCAGGCCGATGGTTCTTTCCGTGAACCGCCTCAATAACCACGGCAAGGCAACGGCGCGGGAGAAGATGTCGAAAATGCCGACCAGCGTGAGCAACGAACCAATGACTGCCGGTCCCCACCGGTACACATCTTTCAAAAAGACGGTGAAGTTGAATTGGAAAACCCCCAGGCCGGCGTAAAATAGCACGCCCGGGACCAGCAGGAATTTAACGCTGCTCACCTGAAAAACGTCCTTGAAATGGGCGAAGGTGTTGAAGCTGGCCCGCGTGAAGTGCGCGGTTCTTTTTTCGGGGGCCAGGGACTCGGGCAGAAAAAAATGCACCGCCGCCGCGGAAAGCAGTATTAAGCCGGCCGTGATAAAAAAAGGCAGGGAAAGGGCCAGGCTGCCCAGCAGGCCGCCCAGGGCCGGCCCCCCCAGCTTGCCAGTTCCCATCGCGGAGCCGAGGTAACCAAACCACTTGGTGCGTTCCTTCGGCTCGGTGCTGTCGGAGGCGATGGCAAACAGCGTGCTGATGTTGCCGGCGGTGAGCCCGTCGATGATGCGCCCGAGAAAAAGCACCCACAGGGCGCTGCCCAGGCCAAACAAGAGGTAGCCGGCCACCGAGCCCAGCAAACTGAGTATCAAAATGGTTTTTCGGCCGTACCGGTCACTCAGGGCCCCAAAAACGGGCGCGGCAAAGAAAGTGCAGGCCGCAAAGACGGACAGCAGCGCGCTCATGCCAAACACCACTTGCTGCGGCGGCAGGTACTGGCCCACGATGAAGGGCAATAGGGGCAGCACGAGGGACATGCCAACGGAATTCAACGACACAATGCCGATGATAATCCACAATACGCTTCTTTTTGATTTCACTTGCCAGGTTTACTTAGCGTGGTTGCTTGCTGCCAAAGCGGCCGCATGTTTTTACTAATTGCCCGTTGCCTAATTGCCCGTTGCCGGCCGCCCGGCCAGCGAACGGCCGCGGGGTGGCGTTCGCTGGCCGGGCGGCCGGAACGGGGCAAGCGTCAGGCTATTCCGGGTATACCGGCCCGGTGCGCAGGCCTTGTTTCTTGCCTGGCCCGACGCAAACCTTATGCTTGCGCCTTCATCCGATGGAAATGATGAGCTTGCCGGTGACGTGCCCTTCGGCGCTGATGGCTTGTGCCTGTGCGGTTTGCTCGAGCGGGAAGGTCTGCGCCACGCGCAGCTTGAAATGGCCCGCCACGTAGAGCCGGGCGACCTCGGCGAAGACCTGCTCCGGGTTTTTTGGCGGCCCGTAACAAAACTTTGCGCCGTACTGCGGCGCGGTTAGGTCGGCGGCGGAAGCCACGCGGGCCGGGTCGCCGACGAGGGCAATCAGTTCCGGGATGATGCCCGAGCCGGCCAAGTCAAGGGCCGCCTCTACTCCTGCCGGCGCGAGCTGGCGGACGCGCTCGGCCAAGCCCGGTCCGTAGGTTGTCGGGATGGCCCCGAGTTCCCGTAAATAAGCGTGATTTTGCGCGCTCGCGGTGCCGATTACTGTAATCCCCCGTACACGGGCGAGCTGGACGAGCGCCGAACTAATGCCCCCGGCGGCCCCGCTCACCAGGAGCGTTTCCCCGGCTTGCACCCCCAGGAGCTCCAGGCAGCGCCAAGCCGTTTCGACGATGACGGGCAGGCCCCCCGCCACCTCGAACGGCATCGCTGCCGGCTTGGGTGCCCAGTGGGTTAACAGCGCGTACTGCGCTACCGTGTTGATGCCGTAGCCGAAGACGGCCTCGCCGACCGCAACGGTAGTCACGTCCGCGCCGACCTCGTCCACGATGCCCGCCGCTTCGAAGCCGACCCCGGAGGGCAGGGCCACGGGCGTGGAATCGCGGGCGTCGCCAGACCGGTCTTTCCAGTCCGAGGGGTTGACCCCGGCGGCCCGCACGGCGATGCGCACCTGGCCCGGACCGGGCTGCGGCTTAGCGACCTCGACCACTCGCAGGACCTCCGGGCCTCCATACTCACCGAACTGAACTGCTTTCATCAAGAAAAATTCATTTTACAACTCCTTACGCACTTGCTTGCGCGGGTAGCTTTGCCACTACAAAGTTGAGAAAGGCTCCGGCCCGATGCTTGTATAAACGCGACAAAATGGGGGTGAGGTGGTCCAGCTAAGCCGGACACAAGTGGCACGTGGGTTGGAGTTGGGATTCGCAGTGGTTGGAGCGGATTCGCGGTCAGTGTACATGATAGCCGCAATGGTGAAACCAGTTTTTGGCGTCGTCGGCGTTTATCCAATTGAGTGCAGTCTGCAAAGCGGCTGTCGGGGCTTCGCGGGTGCGGGCCTGGGCAGCGCGCAGGTGGGTTTTAAGCTTGCTAAAGGCCAGTTCGATGGGGGTAAAGTCCGGGGAGTAGGGCGGCAAAAACAGCAAACGGGCACCACGCGCCGCGACCAATTCCGCCAAACCGGCCGCTTTGGGGACGCGCAGGTTGTCCAGCACGACCACGTCACCGGCTACCAGCGGGGGGGCCAATACTTGGTCCAGGTAGACCGCAAAGCTGACCGCGTTCACGGCCCCGTCCAATTCCATGACCGCCTCCACCCCTTCGGGCGTAAGGGCGGCAATAACGGTCACATTGGGTCCGTTGTGCAACGGCACGGCTTGATCGACTCGCCGACCGCCCTGTGCCCGGCCGTATCGGCGCGTATACGTCAGGGTTACACTGGTTTCATCCCCGAACTTAAAGCGCGTCACGTCTTCGCTGGGCAGCGCTTCGAGGAAGGCGCGGCGCAACGCGTTCACCCGTTGGGTGTCGCGCTCGGCGGCGTGGACACTCTTTTTTTACGCCGCAAATCCAGCGCCTGCAAGGCCTGCCAGAGCGTGGTGCGCCCCACGGCCGGGCTGCCGCTGGCGGCCAAGTACGTGCGTAACTCGTCCAGGGTAGCGTCGGGCTGCTGGGGCACACAGGCCGCCAATTGGGTGTGAGCGGCGGCATCGAGCAGCGGGGCTGGCCCGCCCCGATGGGGCAGGGCGGCCACCGAGCCACTGGTGCGCTGGCGCTTGAGCAACTTGTTGACGAACGCCACCGACACGCTAAATTGAGTGGCTACTTGGCTTAGCGACTGGTTGCCCACCGCGCAGGCCGCCGCGACACGTTCCCGCAAATCGTCCGAATAAGGCTTCATCCCACAAAGGAAGCACTCTTCGTATACACTGACCACGAAATCGCTTTAAACTCCCCCATCTCCATGAACTCCTACGTCGCCTACCTGCGCGTCTCCACCCAGAAACAAGGCCAGTCCGGCCTCGAAGCCCAGCGGGCCGCCGTGGAAGCTCTCACATCGGCAGCCCACTTGGTGGAGGAGTTTGTCGAAGTGGAATCAGGTAAGCAAAACCAGCACCCGCAATTAGCCGCTGCCATCGCCCTGGCTAAGACGAAGGGGGCGACGCTGCTTATTGCCAAGTTCGACCGACTCTCGCGGAACACGGTCTTCATCTTCCAACTGCGCGATGCGGGGGTGAACTTCATCTGCTGCGACATGCCCGACGCCAATACCCTTACCGTGGGCATCTTCGCCGTGCTCGCCCAGCACGAGCGCGAAACGATTTCCAAACGAACCAGAGACGCGCTGGCCGCCAAGCTAGCCCAGGGCGCGCAACTGGGTACGCTGCGCTTTGTGACCCGTACGGGTAAGGTTTTCCGGGCCGAGCAAGTCAAGCGCTTGTACCGGCGGGCACTAGTCCCGGCGTTAGTGACGCCCGAGTCAGAACGGGCGCCCAGTCTATCTGCTGCCGCTTCAGCAGTGACGAGCTAACTAGGTTTCTGCTAAGCACAGAACGATGGGGATTGGTTAGCTGCCCCTGCACTCTGCAGTACATTCACTGGGCTTCATGGCCTAGGTGCGTACTTTAAGATCGAAGCTACTGTAATCGTCTTTACTGACTAGTATTCCTGTTTTCCCATCCTTACCCAATGCCCACCTGCCTTAGCGGCGGCCGCCATCGCCCCGGCCCGCACCGGTGACCCGTTTCTCCGTCACGGGTAGTGGCCGATAAGACCTCACCTTGTCCGTTTCAACTAGACGACCTCATTTTTCCTTAACCTCGGTATGGCACGTAAAGACCTGCTTGACATCGTCTCCCTCCACGGGGAGGAAATCGAGTTCCTGCTCGACCACTCCACGTCCTTTAAAAAACTGTTCACCCGCTCGGTGAAGAAAATCCCTGCCCTCGAGGGCAAGTCCGTGCTCATGCTGTTCTACGAAGCGAGCACCCGGACGCACTCCTCCTTCGAGGTCGCGGCCAAACGCCTTTCGGCGGAGGTAACGAATTTCGACGTCGCCCACTCCTCCATCACCAAGGGCGAGTCGGTGCGCGAGACGATTGAGACGCTCCAGGCCATGCGCACCGACTACATCGTCGTCCGCCATAGTCACCCCGGCCTGCCCGGCATGATTGCCCGCCAAACCACGGCGTCGGTCATCAATGCCGGCGACGGGGCGCACGAGCACCCCACCCAGGCCCTGCTGGACGCCTTCACCATCCGGGAAAAATTCCCCGACCCCCGGGGCAAAAAAGTCCTCATCATCGGCGATATCCTCCACTCGCGCGTCGCGCGCTCCACCAGTACATTGCTGCAAAAGCTGGGCGTCGAGGTCGCTTACCTCGGCCCGGGGTCGTTGGTGCCCAAGTATGTTCCGGAAAGCATCCCCCGCTTTACCGACTATGAGGCAGCCATGGCCTGGGCGCCCGATGTGGTGTACCTGCTCCGCGTGCAGCTGGAGCGCCAGGACGTGCAGTTTTTCCCCAGCGTTCGCGAATACCACCGGGTGTACGGCATCACCACCGCCCGGCTGGCAGAAATCCGCGACCGCGGCCTCTACCTCATGCACCCCGGCCCCGTGAACCGGGGGGTGGAGCTGTGCGACGCCGTCATGGACTACGAGCGCAGTCTCATCACCAACCAAGTCGAAAACGGCATCTCCATCCGCATGGCCGTGCTCGACT
>CAXTBA010000091.1:0-8712 GCA_964242665.1 uncultured Hymenobacter sp. | reverse complement strand
AGTGCTGCTGGTAAAATTCGGGCAGGCTTTCGGGCTTGGGCATGGGGCGAAGTTATTGAATTCAAGCTGTCTAATTAGCGTTGGCCCGCAGCCAACACGGGTTACGCAGTACGTTTCACTCAGCAGTATCTGCCTCGCCAGTAACTGCGTTAATCAGCGACTGGCCACCAAATAGTAGTGAAGGCCAAGTGCTGTTCAATCCAGGTTAAGCACGTCTGCGCCTTGGCGGATGGGCGAGCTGGTAGCCCTTCTCCTTTTTGTTCACGAGGTAGCGCAAGTGTAAAACAGCAATTCCTGTTCAGGGATTCTGAGGAGGGCTTGTGCTTCAGAAAACGGCTGTTTTAGCGGCCCGCCCGCCTCAACTGTGGAAGAAACATTTGTTTGATTTTGACAAGGACCGGATTGAATTCAGATAGCCGGGAGGGTAGAAAGGAGGCAAAATTTGCATTATCAAATCTCCCCTTGAGTCAATCAACTCCCTCCTTATGCTGCCCACAACCACAAACGCCCCTGCCGACGAGCGCTACGCTCGTGGCTGGACCAAGCTACAAGAAATCGACGGCGAGGCCGGCGAGCAAGTTATTGAAGGCTTGCGCGATGTTGCCCCCGACCTGAGCCGCTATTTGATTGAGTACTGCTTCGGCGACATTTATTCGCGCGGCAAGCTGGACCTCAAAACTACGGAATTGGTCGTGGTGACGGCCCTGGCCGCGATGGGCACCGCCGAGCCGCAGCTGAAAGTGCACTTGCACGGGGCGCTCAATACGGGCAATTCCCGCCAGGAGGTGGTAGAAGCGCTGCTGCAAGTAGCCGTATTTGCAGGTTTTCCAGCCGCACTCAAAGGCATCGTGGCCGCCCGCGAAGTGTTTGAAATCCGCGATGGGCAAGGCAAGCCGGATGCGCCGCTTGCTCCTTCGGCCCCGGCCCCGGCGGCCCCGCGCCCCGCGCGCGGCGAAGAAGCCCTGGAGCGCCTCAAAGCAGGCCAGCTCCAGCATTTGCATGCCGAATACGATGCCATTGCGCCCGACGTAGTGGGGTTCGTTGTCGATTTTTGCTTCGGCGATGTGCTCTCGCGGCCGGCCTTGCCGCCGCCGCTGCGGCAGCTGCTCACGGTGGGCATGGTCACGGCGAAGGGCGGCCTGACGGCCGAATTGGAATTCCATACCCGTGCGGCCCTGCACCTGGGGTGCTCGCCACAGGATATTATTGAAATCATGCTGCTCATGACCGTGTATGCCGGCTTCCCGGCGGCGCTCAACGGCATTGCCGTTGCTAAAAAAGTACTGGCCGAGCAAACGCCAGGTCCTTCGGATGGCGGCCAGTAAGCCCCGGCGCAGCTAGCCGGGGCTTACTGGCCGCGCCGCGCCGCGCCGACTGCCAGCCTATCCATTTTTATTCCTAAACGAGCAACCTGGTGAACCAGACAGATTTTTTTTACCCGCCAGGGAGCTGTCTGCCCTGGTCTTTGGCCTCGGCGCAGCGCGGCTGCTTGGGCGCCTGCCCCACGTAGCACGCACCCAGGCAGCTCATTCGGCCAGCGTTTGCGGGCTGGATTGACGGCAGTTGCGTAGCTTATAAAAACAACCATCCACCAACCATCCCTACCTGCTGCTGGCGCACTCCTTTGCTGCCGGGGCGTGGTCGATTCAGCAATGGGCATGAAAACGCTAACGTTAGAAGAATTTTACCAGGCCAAGCTCAACTGGCTACCCGAGAACCTGCAACAGGACCTGGGGCACTTCAACGTGTTTCGGCTCGACGATTTTGTGGGCCACAACGCCCAACCGATACCGTACTCGCGCAAGGATTTCTATAAAATTAGCCTGATTATCGGGCAGAACACCTACCACTACGCCGACAAGAGCATTGCCATTGAAGATAACGCGCTGGTATTTGCCAACCCGCAGGTGCCTTACGACTGGGAGCCACGCAGCGCGCAGCAAACCGGCTTTTTCTGCATTTTCACGGAAGCCTTTTTGCAGCGCTACTTAGGCAGCAAGCTCACCGACTTTCCGGTGTTTCAGCCCGGCGGCCAGCCCGTTTTCGTGCTTACCGACGAGCAATTGGACGAAGCCCGCCGGCTCTTCCTGAAGATGTTCACGGAGTTGGATTCCAGTTATATCTATAAATACGACTTGCTGCGGGCCTACGTGCTGGAGCTGATTCACAGCGCCCAGAAGCTGCAACCCATTACCACGCTCTACCGCGAAAGCAACGCCGCTACCCGCATTGCCTCCCTGTTCACCGAGCTGCTGGCCCGGCAGTTCCCGATTGAGTCGCCGGGGCAGCGCCTGCGCCTGCGCTCGGCCCAGGCCTTTGCCGACCAACTGGCCGTGCACGTCAACCACCTCAACCGGGCCCTGAAAGAGGTGACCGGCAAGACCACCACCCGCCTGCTGGCCGAGCGCCTCGTGCAGGAAGCCCGCGCCCTGCTCCAACACACCGACTGGCCCGTCAACCTCATCGGCTACTGCCTGGGCTTCGAGGAGCCGGCCCACTTCAGCCATTTTTTCAAGAAAAACACCGGCTTCCCTCCCCTGGCTGTGCGCACCGCTTAAGGAGGACCGCAACCGCCGCCCGCCGAACCCTACCGATTGCAGTGGGAACGCCGCATTGTTTGATTTGAGCAATAAGTGATTTGAAACTGACCCTGCTGCCGGTAGGGCAGTTCGTAATTTTGTATTGTCAAAGCGCTACAACGCAGTCGGGTGGCCAACCGATTGCCCGTGAGCACTTCGCGCCGAGTCCACCCGGCGCCACCGGCTTCTATTGGTAGCGGTTTTATTGGCTGCGCAACCTGGCCCACACTCGGTAAAAGCGTCTCGGTAGCTACCTGCTTTTGTCCGTTCAGCTTCTGGATTGAGTTGCCGCCCGGGGCCATGACCTGACGGCTCCTGCTGCCGGGCGGCGGATTCTGCACCTTCATTTCACTGCGCAACCGGGCTGCTGGGCAACCCGGCCCTGGCCGGCTATGGCCGAATTGTTCTCCACATCTCCATCCTCTTTTTCTTCTTTGTATGTCAACGCAACCAGATAACATCGCCGGCAAAGTCATTGCCATCACGGGCGCCAGCAGCGGCATTGGCGAAGCCACTGCCCGTTTTTTAGCCAGCAAGGGGGCCCGCGTCGTGCTGGGCGCGCGCCGCACCGACAAGCTCGACGCCATCGTGGCCGAGATTAAGACCGCCGGGGGCGAGGCCCGCGCTACGGCCCTCGACGTAACGAAAAAAGCGCAGCTCGTGCGGTTCATCGAATTCGCCCAGGCCGCGTTTGGGCGCGTGGACGTGCTGGTGAGCAACGCCGGCCTGATGCCTCTTTCAATGGTGGAAAGCCTGAAAGTGGACGAATGGGACCAGATGCTGGACGTGAACGTGAAGGGCGTGCTCTACGGCATTGCCGCCGCGCTGCCCGTGTTCAAGGCCCAGGACGCCGGCCATTTCGTCAACATTTCGTCCGTCGCCGACCGCTGGGTGGGGCCCACTTCCACCGTGTACAGTGCCACCAAGCACGCCGTGCGCGTGATTTCGGAAGGCCTGCGTCAGGAAGTAAGCCCGAGCATTCGGGTAACGCTGGTGGCGCCGGGCGTGACCGAGTCGGAACTGGCCAACACCATTTCGGACCCCGCCATGAAAAAAGCGGCGATTGAGCAATTCCGCACGCATCTACTGCCGGCCGAGGCCATTGCCCGCGCCATTGCCTACGCCGTGGAGCAGCCCGCCGACGTGGACGTGAACGAAGTGGTGCTGCGCCCCGCCGGCCAGAAAGGCTTTTAATTCCGCGCTATCATGACAACTGCCAAAGACAAAATCGTGCTCATTACCGGCTCCTCGAAGGGCGTCGGGCGGGGCATTGCGCTGAAGCTGGCCGCCGCTGGCTACACGCTGGTGCTCAACTACTCGTCGGATGACGCGGCCGCCGCCGAAACGCAGGCCGCGGTGCAGCAGCTCGGGGCCAAGTGCCTGCTCATTAAGGCCGACGTGTCGCAAGCCGCTGGGGTGGAAACCTTGTTTCAGCAGGCGGTGGACCGCTTCGGCCGGCTCGACGCCGTGGTGTCGAACGCCGGCATGGAAATCATCAGCCGCCAGCTCTGGGACCATTCGGAAGCCGACTACGACCGGCTGTTCGACTTAAATGTGAAGGGTACGTTTCACGTCCTCAAGCAGGCCGCTACCCGCGTCGTGGACGGGGGTCGCATCGTGGTCATTTCGTCCAGCAACACGCTGCATCCCATCGCGGGCATGAGCCTGTACGCCGGCACCAAGGCGGCCATCAAGATGTTTGCCGAGATTCTGGCCAAAGAAGTAGCACCCCGTCAGGTCACGGTAAATAGCGTGTTGCCGGGGGCCATCGTGGGGGCCGGGGTCGTGGCGGAGATTTCAGAACAGGAGTTGGCGGAGTTTGTCAAAGGCTCCCCGATGGGCCGCCTGGGCACGCCCGCCGACGTGGGCAACGCCGTGGCCTACCTACTTTCCGACGAGGCTGACTTTGTGAGTGGCCACCACCTGCTGGTCAACGGCAGCGCCGATTTGTAGGTCCTGCCCGCCCGCCGAATTCTTTTGCCCAGAATTTACCAACATGGACCAAGCCCCTAAGCAAGTGAAAAGCTCTCCGGCCCCGCATCCCTACGTGGGGATGTGGGTGACGGAGGGCGGTCGCATCCGCCACGAGTTGCTGCCCGATGGGCGCTACGACGAGGCCCGCGGCACTAGAAAAAGCGCCTACCAGGGCCGCTACACCCTCACCGGCGACCACATCGACTACGTGGACGATACCGGCTTCACGGCCGATGGCGACTTCCGCCGGGGCGTGCTCTACCACGCCGGCATGGTGCTCCACCGGGAAGCCCCAAAACAACTCCCAGGTGCGCCAGCCAGCGCACGGCTATACGTCCCCCACTAGTCGGGCCGCGTGCCCAACGCCCAGCGCAACTAGGCGCACTTGGTTAAACTCAGCGTTTGAAATTTCTCCACACATTCAGCCATCGTACATATGGAAAATCGAGCTAGCCGGGATGCGGCCATTTTGGAAACGATTAAACGCTCGGTGGGGGCTAACCTCCGGCCTTTACTCCTCACGGGCGGAACCGTGCTAACGATGAACCCCCTGATGGGCGACTGGGAATGCGCCGATGTGCTCATCGTGGGCGGGGTGATTGCGGGCGTAGGGCCGCACATTATTACCTCGGCCGAAGACGACCAGTCGATTGTCATCGATTGCGCGGGTATGGTCGTCCTGCCCGCCACCGTGGACTACGCGGTGCCGAACAAAAGCGGTACGCTCACTTCTGGCAATGCGGCCAATGTGGCCGTCCTGAAGCGGAGGAATCCCGTGGCGTATGATACGCTGGCTGGGGTAGCTGCAAGCCACCTCGACCTGCTGTTACTCGACGGCCAAGTGCAGGTGTGGAACGGCCGGCCGCTCGCCGCGACGCCACTACCCGCGGCCGGCCAAGCCCTGCAGGACAATCCCGCCGACAGCCAGCGTCGGGTAGGCATGTGGGTAGACGGAAACGACCTGATGAAGCAGGAGCTGCTCCCCAATGGCCGGTACGACGAAGGCCGCGGCGACCGTAAAAGTGCTTACCAGGGGCGCTATTGGATAACTGGCAACCGCATTGATTACCTGGACGACCTCGGCTTTTGGGCATTTGGCGAATTTAAGGGGGATACGTTGGAGCACGCCGGCTACAAGCTCACGAAACAAGGGTAGCCCTAGCTGCCATCGTGCGCAGCGTATTACTAGTTAACAGCGCGTGATTACCCGCATTTTAAACGTTTCGTCATGTCTCATTTAACGAACAAGGCCACCATTGAAGGCCTGTACGAAGCCGTTAACCAACGAAATTTCGACTACTTGGCGGCGTTGGGTACGCCGAAAAGTGAATGGTTCGACGTACCCTATAATTTTACGGACACGGGGGATTCGGCCATCGTGCGGCCGTGGAAAGGTTGGCTCGACGTGTTCCCGGATTCGGTGAGTGAAGTGCAAAGCCTAGTGGCGCTGGGTGACCACGTGGTGGCCCAGGGCATCACGCGGGCCACGCAACGCGGGGTGTTTCCGTCGCCCGCGGGTGATTTGCTGCCTGATGGAGGGCACATGGAAGTCCGCTTCTGCGACGTGTACCGCCTGGATAACGGGAAAATTATCCGCGCCGATTCTTACTTTGATTTCTATGGCATCCTGAAGCAGCTAGCTCCTGATAAGGCTTAGATTTCAGCGGCGAACCGGGAGTAAAATGGATAGGGATGGTGCAGGAGCCTCAAGGGATGAAACTTGGAGATTCCTGCACCATCCCTGTCTCATGCCTGCCGAGACGTAATTCTTGTTCACCTGGCCCAAACAACTGGTGACCGCGACCTGCAGGCAGCTGTTGCTAAACGCCATTATCTACTGGAACCGCTGCACCTAGCCTCGTTACCACCCCAGCGGCTTTACGATTTGGACTGCTATATCCATCCCATAGGCGAGGCTTACCGGCAAATCACAGCTTCGGCGGCCCCTGGCGTAACAGCAGTGCTCAAAAGGCTGGGCAAATGCCACCCCATCCGGCGTACAGGCCACACCCGACTGATGCGGCGGCGAAAAGCCAGGGCGCAGCTGTGCTGGCGCCCGGCGGGCGCTGCAGTTAGGCTACAAACTTACGCAATCAGGCTACAAATAGCTTGCAGCAGGACCGGACCTTTGTATAATACTTAAACGCACCGTTAGTCATGACCCCTCAACCGCACCCCTCCGGAGAAATCGGCACAGCTCCAGCTGCTCGCAACACCCCCAAAATTTGGTTTATCACGGGCGCCTCCCGCGGCTTTGGCCGCGTGTGGACGGAGGCCATCCTACAACGCGGCGATAAAGTAGCCGCGACGGCGCGTCAGCTGGCCAGCCTCGCCTATTTGACCGCGCAATACGGCGCCAACGTGCTGACGCTGGAGTTGGACGTAACCAAGCCCGAGCAAGTAAAAACGGCCGTGGCGCAGGCCCACGCGCACTTCGGGCGGCTCGACGTGGTACTCAACAACGCCGGCTACTCCCTGGTCGGCACCATCGAGGAAGCCAGCTTGGACGAAATCCGGGCCATGTACGAAACGAACGTGTACGGGGCCATTTCCGTCATCCAGGCCGCGTTGCCCCTGCTGCGCGCGCAGGGCCACGGACACATCCTGGGCACCTCCAGCGGCCTGGGCCACGTCACCCTGCCAGTCATTGGCTACTACTGCTCCACCAAGTGGGCATTCGAGGCAATTCATGAAAGCCTGGCCGTCGAGGTCGCGCCGTTTGGCATCAAAGTCACCCTCATCGAGCCCGGGGCCTACGCTACCGATTTTGGCAGCCCAGAGTCGATACGCTTCGCGGCCGGCCTGGAGCCGTATGCCGACTTCAAGAACCACTTTTTCGCCGGCTTGGGCAGCATGGAACGCGGCGACCCGGCCGCGACCCCGCCGGCTCTCTTCGCCGCCGTGGACGCCGAGCAGCCGCCCCTGCGACTGTTTCTGGGCAACCAGAACCTACCCTGGGTGCGCACGGCCTACGCCGCGCGGCTGGCGACCTGGGAAGCCTGGGAAGCCGTGGCCAACGCGGCGCAAGGCTCGGCCAACTAAACCACTCCTGGCAGCGGGTGGTTGAGGTAACGACCCGTTGCCGGGGGTACTAAATGGGAGAAATGAAAAAGCCAGAAAACGCCCCGTTGCGGTTTGCCTCCTTGTCCGAGGCGCACCGGGCCCTGGGCCTACCGCAGCCGCAGCATCCGCTTATTAGCCTCGTAAACCGCGCCAGCACCCCCGTGGAGGGCGTCCGGTTCCATCCCGCCCACGTGCTGAGCTTTTATAAAATCTCCTACCGGCCCCGGCTGAGCAGCAAGCTCCGGTATGGGCAGGGGTATTACGACTTTGACGAAGGCGGCTTGCTGTTTGCCGCGCCGGGCCAGCTTATCGGCGGCACGGATGAGCACGAGGTGGGGGCGTGTGCCCAGTATACCCTGCTGATTCATCCGGATTTTTTGGCGGGCTACCCCTTGGCCAAAAAGATGCGGCACTACGGCTTCTTCTCCTACGCCGCCAACGAGGCGCTGCACGTGTCGGAAAAAGAAAAGGAGTTGCTCTTCTCGCTGTTCAAATCCATGGAGGAGGAGTTGGCCAGCCGCCTCGATGAATTCAGCCAGGAGGTGGTGCTCGCCCAGCTTGAGTTGCTGCTGACCTACGCGAACCGCTTTTACAAGCGCCAGTTTCTGACGCGCAAAGCGGTGCACAGCGACTTACTGCAACAGCTGGAAGAAATACTAGCGGACTGCTTACGCAGTGAAGACCTGCCCAGCCGGGGCATTCCCACGGTGCAGTACCTGGCCGAGCGCCTGCACGTTTCCCGGAGCTACCTGAGCGACCTGCTGCGCACGCTCACCGGCCAAAGCGCCCAGCAGCACATCCACGACCAGCTCATCGCGCAAGCAAAAGAACGGCTCACGACCACGGGCTTGACGGTAAGCGAAGTGGCCTATGGACTGGGGTTTGAACACCCGCAATCCTTCAGCCGGTTTTTCAAAACCAAGACGGCCCTCTCGCCGCTGGCCTTCCGGCAGTCTTTCCAGCACAACTGAATCGGGCGGCCCTTGTGCCCGGTACCCCTAGCGGTCTGCGTTCAGAAACGCCAGCAGCCGGCACCCGAGTTGCGCGGGCTGCTCTTCTTGCACGACGTGGCCGCACTCGGGCACGAAGTGAGTTT
>CAXTBA010000090.1:0-9056 GCA_964242665.1 uncultured Hymenobacter sp. | reverse complement strand
GAGGCCCGCGGCAACGGGGCACGGGGCAGAGCCCCGCGCCAGCCGCGTAACAGCATTCAGGAACAAGTCTATTATGTAGAATAATTCTGAATAAGCTTTGAAACGTCGAACGGCATGCCCTACTTTTGTGCTTTATTAGAATTAGTCTAAATAAAGCATCGATGAAGCTGCCCTGCCTCCGCTACCTTTTCCTTCTGCTCGCCTGCTACGCACCGCCCGCCTGGGCGCAGCAAACCGGCATCATTGCCGGCCGCGTGACGACCACCGACGGCGACCCGGCCGAATCGGTGAGCGTGGGCGTGCAGGGCCAAGCGCTGGGCGGCATCACGGACGGGCAGGGGCGCTACGCCATCAAGGCGGTGCCGGCGGGCCGCTACGTGGTGGTGGTGTCGGCCATTGGGCTAAAGCCGGCGCAGCAGCCGGTGACGGTGGTGGCCGGCCAGCGTGCGGCCCTGGATTTCCAACTCGACGAAAGCACGGCCCGGCTGCAAGAAGTGGTGGTGCAAGGGGCCCGCACCAACAAATTTGTCCGGCCCAGCAGCAGCTACGTGGGCAAGATGCCGCTCAAAAACCTTGAAAACCCGCAGGTATACAACACCGTGGGCAAGGAGCTGCTAACCGAGCAGCTGGTGTTCACGACCGACGACGCGACGCGCAACGTGCCGGGCCTGCAAAAAATGTGGGAGGCCACCGGCCGCAGCGGCGACGGCGGCGCGTTCTACAGCAGCCGGGGCTTTGTGCTCTCGAGCCAGCTGCGCAACGGCGTGGCCGGCAACGTGACCAGCGACATCGACGCCATCAACCTGGAGAAGCTGGAGGTCATCAAGGGGCCCTCGGGCACGCTGTTTGGCAGCGCCCTCACCTCTTACGGCGGCCTGCTGAACCGCGTGACCAAGAAGCCGCTCGACACGTTTGGCGGCGAGGTGAGCGCGGCGGCGGGCAGCTACGGCTTCCACCGCGTGAGCGCCGACGTGAACTTGGTGAACCCCAACGCGCCCGCGGGGCCCCAGCAGCTGGCTTTCCGGCTGAACACGGCCTACACTTACGAGGACAGCTTCCAGAACATTGACTACCCGGGCTTTACCAAAAGCCTGGCCATTGCCCCGAGCTTGCAGTTCCGGCCCAACGACCGGCTGACGGTGAATGTGGACGCGGAGGTGTTCCGGGGCACCAACGTGGGCAAGCAGCTGATTTTCTTCTACTTTCCCTCGGCGCAGCTGGGCGCTTCGCGGGCCGACGAGCTGCCCCTGGATTACCGCCGCTCGTACCAGGGCGACGGCCTGACGCAGGACTCGCGCAGCACCAACCTGTTCGGGCAGGTGCAGTACAAGCTCTCGCCCGGTTTCACCTCGACCACGTTCCTGAGCACGAGCCATAGCTACTCCAACGGCTTCGGGCCCTACTTCTACCTGGTGCCGGGGGCCGACAACAGCGTGAATTCGCTCTCGCTGGCCCGGGCCGACCAATCGACGGAAGACAGCCGCCGGACCATCTACGAAGTACAGCAGCTGTTCAACGGCGACTTTAAGGTGGGCAACCTGCGCAACCGCGTGGTGCTGGGGCTGGATTTTCTGCGCCTCGACTCGGACGTGAACTTCCTGGGCGGGGGCATCGACGTGGTGCCGCTGAACGCGCCGGGCTACGACTACCGCAGCGGCTTCAACGCCGCCGCCGTGAACGCGGCCTACGCGGCCACGCCGCCGGCCCACTACTTGGTTACCACTAAATCGAACACGTACAGCACCTTTGCGTCGGATGTGCTGAACCTGACCGACCGGCTGAGCGTGCTGGCCGCCCTGCGCGTGGATCGCTTCGACAACAAGGGCGGCATCCTGTATTCGCCCACCGACCCGTACCTGCAAACGGCGGTGTCGCCGAAGTTCGGCGTGGTGTTTCAGCCGGTGAAAGACCGGGTAGCGCTATTTGCCAACTACCAGAACAGCTTCAACAACCTGGGCTCCTACCTGGGCACCGACGGCGTGTCGCGCAACGCTACCCCTGAGCGGGCCAACCAGGCCGAGGCCGGCGTGAAGCTCGACGCCGCCAACGGCCGGGTGAGCGCCACGGTGAGCTACTACGACATCGCGGTGCGCAACGTGTTGCGCAGCACGCCCACCGCCGCCCTCACCACCGCCCAAACACAGGACGGCACCCAAGTAAGCCGCGGCGTGGAAGTGAGCCTGATTGCCAGCCCCGTGCGCGGCCTGAACGTCATCGGCGGCTTTGCCTACAACCACTCCGAGTACCAGAACGCCAGCGACGACGTGAACGGCCGCCGCCCCAACACCGCTTCCTCGCCCTACCTCGCCAACGCCTGGCTGAGCTACCGCCAGCCCGAGGGGCCCTTGCAGGGCCTGGGCGCGGGCTTCGGCGGCAACTTCGCCAGCGACAACCGCATCCAGAACACGGCCACCAACGTGTTTACCCTGCCCCACTACACGGTGCTCAACGCCAGCGTGTTCTACGACCAGCCCCGCTACCGCCTCGCGGCCAAAGTGGACAACCTCACCGACCAGCACTACTGGATTGGCTACACTACGATGAACGCGCAGAAGCTGCGCAGCATCATCGGCAGCGTGGCGTATAAGTTTTAGGGGGTATCACAGGAAGTTAGTTACTCAGGCCGTCATGCTGAGCGCAGCGCAGCGGAGTCGAAGCATCTCTACTGCGGCAGTAACTCAATCGTGAAACGAAGCGGGAGAGATGCTTCGACTCCGCTGCGCTCAGCATGACGGCCTAAATAACTTTTTATAACAGCTAAAAAACCATCCCCCTATGACCTTCAAGCAAGCCGTCGGCAAACTGCACTTGTGGCTGGGCCTCGGCTCGGGGCTGGTGGTGCTGGTGGTGAGTTTGACGGGCGCAATTTTCACGTTTCAGGACGAAATCCGCGACGCGACGGAGCCGTGGCGGTGGGTGGCCGCGCCGGCCCATGGGGCCCTGCTGCCGCCCTCGCGCCTGCAAGCGGGGGCCCTGGCGGCCCACCCCGGCACCACGGCTTCGTGGACGACCTACTACGGGCCCGGCCGCTCGGCTACCGTGTACTTGGCTGACAAAGAAGGCGGCAGTTTCGTGGCGGCCCTGGACCCCTACACCGGCCGGGTGCTGCACGAGCAAAATTTGCGGCGCGACTTCTTTACCATCGTCCAGGCCCTGCACATGTACCTGCTGCTGCCGCCGGCCGTGGGCGAGTGGGTGGTGGGCGGGGCCGTCGCCGTTTTCCTGGTGCTGCTGGGCAGCGGCCTGGTGCTGTGGTGGCCCAAGCGGCGGCAGGAGCGGCGGCAGCGCCTCACCGTAAAGTGGGGCGCGAAGTGGCGGCGGCTGAACTACGATTTGCACCAGGTGCTGGGCTTTTACCTCGCCGCCGGGGCCTTCGTCATCGCCCTCACCGGCCTGTTCATGAGCTTCGGCTCGTGGCTGCAAGCGGCTACGCTGGTCGTAAACGCCGGCCGCCACTATCCGCTCGAAGAAACCCCGCCCGCCGTGGACACCCTGGCCGCCGGGGCCCCGGCCCGGCCGCTGGCCGACGTGGCCTACGCGCAGGTGCGCCGGCACTCGCCCACGGCCGACATGGTGCTCATCGGGCCGGCCGGGAGCCCCGCGCAACCCCTGTACTGCCTTGCCTACCAGCGGGCGCTGCACTACTACCACCGCGACGAGTACTACTTCCACCCCGTATCGGGCCGGCTGCTGCGGGCCCTGCCCCACGCCGCCAAAAGCGCTGGCAAGAAGCTCGGCGACCTCAACTACGACCTGCACACCGGCCAGCTGCTGGGGCTGGGCGGTAAAATCGTGGCCTTTCTTATTAGTTTACTGTCGGCCAGCCTGCCCGTCACGGGCACGCTGCTGTGGTGGGGCCGCCGCCACAAAGCGCCCCCGCGCCGGGCGGGGGCCCCGGCCGTGGCCCAGCCCGCGGCTTAGTCGAACTTGATGGCCACCACCGGCTTGATCCGCGAAATCAGGTACGTGGGAATGAGGATGGCCAGCAGCGTGGTGCCGAAGGTGGCCACGTTGAGCAGGAGCAGCACCTTGAAATCCCAGAAAATCGGCACCCGATCCATGTAGTAGTTCTCGGGGTCGAGGGGAATGAGCTTGAAGTAGTACTGGATGGCGCAGAAGCCCAGGCCCACGGCGTTGCCGATGACCATGCCGCGCACCGTGAGCGCGAGGCCCCGGAAGAAGAACATCTGCCGGATCTGGTTGTCCGTCGCGCCCAGGGCCTTCAGCACGCCAATCATGTTGGTGCGCTCCAAGATCATGATGAAAATGGTGGCCACCATGTTGAACGTGGCCACGAAAATAATCAGCACCAGAAAAATGATGACGTTGCGGTTCAGCAGTTGCAGCCAGTCGAAGAGCTGCGCGTACTGGTCGGTGATTTTGTCGATTTTGAGGTCGTAGGGCAGCGCCTCGTAAAGCTGGTCGGCGGTGCGGTCGAGGTGCTTGAAATCCTTGAGCACCACTTCCAGGCCCCCCACCAGCGAGTCGGGCCAGGCGTTCAGCTCGCGCACCTGCCGGATGTCGCCCACCACGTAGGCCTCGTCGAACTCGTCGAGCCCGGTTTGGTAGATGCCGCTCACGCGGAAGCGCCGGATGCGGGGCGGGTTCTGGATGAAGTAAAACAGGGCCTCGCTGCCCACCTTCAGGTTCAGCTTGTTGGCCATCTTGCGCGAGAGCAGCACGTCGTTGCTCGCCGCCGTGTCGGGGAAGCTCAGGAACTTGCCCGCCACCAGGTTCTGGCGCATGGGCGAGGGGCCGTCCTTCTCGTCGATGCCTTTCAGCACCACGCCCAGCACTTCTTCGGGGGTTTTGATGATGGCCGTTTTGTAGGCGTAGGGCTGCACGGTTTTCACCTGCCCGAACCGGTGCAGGCGCTTCGCAACCGACGGCGCGCCGATGGGAGCCACTTCGAGCGAGTTGTTGGTGTCGTAGCGCGAAATCTGGAGGTGGGCCCCAAACGAGAAAATCTTGCTTTGAATCTCGTTGCGGAACCCTTGCAGGATGGCGAACGAAACAATCATCACGCCCAGCCCCATGGCGATGCTGATGATGGCTATTTTTGTGACCGACGACGTGAAAGAGCTGGAGTCGGCTCCGCCGTCGATTTTCTGCGATATGTAGCGGGCAACGTTCATGCGGTGGCGTAAAGCTACGCAGATTGCGTACCCGCGAAGTCCATAACTTGGCTTTTAACGCAAATAGCGCAGCTTACCAGTATGCCTAGCAAAACCCGACGCTCTTTTCCCTTACTGCTACTCGCCCTGCACACCTGCGGGGCCCCCGGGCCCCGGGCCGCTGCCACGCCCGCCCCAGCGGCCGCCGCGCCCGTGGTGGGGGCTGCCCGCCTGGCCAGCTACCTGCCGCGGCTGCAAGGCCGGCGCGTGGGCCTGGTCGTCAACCAGTCGAGCCGCGTGGGCGGCACTTATTTGGTTGATACGCTGCGCGCCCGGGGCGTGAACGTGACGGCCATCTTCGCGCCCGAGCACGGTTTTCGGGGCGAAGCGGCCGACGGGGCCACCATCCGCGACGGGCGCGACGCCCGCAGCGGTGTGCCGGTGCGCTCGGTGTACGGCAAAACCAAGAAGCCCACCCCCGACATGCTGGCCGACGTGGACGTGCTCGTGTTCGACATCCAGGACGTGGGGGCCCGGTTCTATACCTTCATCAGCACGCTGCATTTGGTGATGGAAGCCGCCGCCGAGCAGGGCAAGGACGTGGTGGTGCTCGACCGCCCCAACCCCAACGGGGCCTGCGTGGACGGCCCCGTGCGCGAGCCGTCCCTGGCCTCGTTCGTGGGCCAGGACCCGCTGCCCATCGCCCACGGCCTCACGGTGGGCGAGCTGGCCCGCATGATCAACGGCGAGAAGTGGTTGGCCGGGGGCCGCCGCTGCCGCCTCACGGTGGTGCCGCTGGGCCCCGGCTACACCCACGCCACACCGTATGCCCTGCCGGTGCGGCCCTCCCCCAACCTGCCCACGGCCCACGCGGTGGCCCTCTACCCCACCGTTTGCCTGTTTGAGGGCACCAACGTGAGTGTGGGGCGCGGCACCGATTTTCCGTTCGAAGCCATCGGGGGCCCCGCGCAGCCGGCCGCGCGGCCGTTCTCGTTCACGCCCCGGCCCAACGTCGGCTCGCCCACGCCGCCCCTCAACGGCCAGCTCTGCTATGGGGTCGATTTGCGCGGCGTGCCGGCCCCGCCCACCGGCTTCTCGGTGCAATACCTGCTCGATTTCTACCAGCAAAGCACCGACAAAGCTCATTTCTTCACCCAGTATTTCGAGCAGCTCAGCGGCACGCCGGCCCTGCGCCAGCAAATCATCGCCGGCAACACCGAAGCCGAAATCCGCGCTTCCTGGGAGCCCGCGCTCGGCCAGTTTAAACAGCTGCGCCGGAAATATTTACTCTACCCGGAGCGGTAGCCGACTGCGGTTGGCAGAATACTGACTCGGGTCGTGATTTAGCCAGCCGCAGTCGGCAAATTCACGACAACGGTTGGCTAAATCACGACCCGGGTCGGCAAAAGCACGACCCGGGCTGGCAGAACCTTCGGCACGTTGCTGCCAAAGCCGTACCAAGGGCCGCGCCAAGCCGTGCTTGGCCTCGCCCCAGGGCCTCCAGGGCAGCATATGCGAGGCCAAGCACAGCTTGGCGGTACCGGCTTGCTCCACTAAAAACCGCCGTAAGCTTTCTTTGCAACATGCCTACTCCCCTTCGCATTATTTTTATGGGCACGCCCGAATTCGCGGTGCCCACCCTGGAAGCGCTGCTGGGTTGGCCCGGCGGCCGGGTGGTGGCCGTCGTCACGGCCCCTGACCGGCCCGCCGGGCGCGGCCGCCAGCTCCAGGCGTCGGCCGTGAAGCAGGCCGCCGACGGCCACGGCCTGCCCGTGCTGCAACCCACCAACCTGAAATCGCCGGATTTTCAAGCCGAATTGAAGAGCTACGGGGCCGATGTGCAGGTGGTGGTAGCATTTCGGATGCTGCCCGAAGCGGTGTGGGCCATGCCCCGGCTGGGCAGCATCAACATCCACGCCTCGCTGCTGCCGCAGTACCGGGGCGCGGCCCCCATCAACTGGGCCCTCATCCGCGGGGAGACGGAAACGGGTGTCACGAGCTTTTTTCTGCGCCAGGAAATCGACACCGGCGACCTTATTTTCCAGGACCGCGTGGCCATCGCGCCCACCGACGACTTCGGCACGCTCTACGAAAAGCTGAAGCTCGCCGGGGCCCTGCTGGCCCGCCGCTCGGTGGAAGCCCTGGCTGCCGGCACCGCCCCCAGCCTGCCCCAGCAAATGAGCGGCGACCTGCGCCCGGCCCCCAAAATCCAGAAGGAAACCGGCCGCCTCGACTTCGCCCAGCCGGCCCTCGATTTGGTGAACCTCGTGCGGGGCCTCTCGCCCACGCCCACGGCCTTCGCGCCGCTGCCCGACGGCCGCCTCCTTAAAATATTCCGCGCCGGGGCCCTGCCCGCCGGCTCGCAAGAACCGCCCGGCACCTGGGCCACCGACGGACGTTCCTACCTGCGCGTGCGCGCCGCCGACGGCTGGCTCGACCTGCTCGACGTGCAGGCCGAAGGCAAAAAGCGCCTGATCGTGGAAGAGTTTCTACGGGGAAATAAGGTTGTGTGACAGTCGCTGCGGCGCAATTGGCGCGGGGCTCTGCCCCGTGCCGCTTACCCGCGGGCCTCGGGTCCGCACTCCAGAACGACGCGCGTAGCAACCGTTCAACAATTGCGGGCCCGAGGCCCGCGCAGTAGTCGGCACGGGGCAGAGCCCCGCGCCAATTGCGCCGCAGCGACTGTTCACTGTTCACTGATAACTGACAAGATGGTAGCCTTAGTAGTAGCCGTGGCCGAAAACGACGTTATCGGCCGCGAAGGCAACTTGCCCTGGGGCCGCCTGCCGGCCGATTTGCGGCATTTCAAGGCCCTCACCCTGGGCCACCCGGTGGTGATGGGCCGCAAAACCTACGACAGCATCGGCCGGGCCCTGCCGGGCCGCCCCAACCTGGTAGTGACGCGCCGCGCTGGCTGGGCCGCGCCCGGCTGCGAGGCCGTGCCGTCGGTGCTGGGGGCCCTGGCCCGCGCCGCCGAGCTGGACGCCGAAACCGTGTGCGTCATCGGCGGCGGCGAAATCTACCGCGAGGCCCTGCCGGCCGCCGACGTGGTGTACCTCACCGAAGTGCACCATTCCTTCGCAGGCGACGCTACCTTCCCCGCACTCTCCCCCACCGATTGGCGCGAGGAAACCCGCGAGCGCCACGAGGCCGACGCCGACAACCCTTACGCCTTCAGCTTCGTGACGCTGCGGCGGCGCTGAGCTGGGGCCCCTGCCTTTCACTTTTTTTCGCCCGCCGTCCGTGGACATCCGGCCCATTCCCTTCGCGGCCACGTACCCGCTGCGCCACCAGGTGCTGTGGCCCGACCAGCCCCCCGCCTACAGCCACCTGCCCGACGACGCGGCCGGGCACCACTTCGGCGCGTTCGAAGGCGATGAGCTGGCGGCGGTGATTTCGCTGTTCGTGCAGGGCCCCGCGGCGCAGTTTCGCAAGTTTGCCACCCGGCCCGATTGCCAGGGCCAGGGCATCGGCACGGCCCTGCTGCGGCACACTTTCGCGGAAGCTGCCCGGCTCGGGGCCCGCGCCATCTGGTGCAACGCCCGGCTGGCCACGCTGCCGTTCTACCAGCGCTTCGGCATGGAAGCGGACGGGCCGGTTTTTCAGAAGGAAGGCATTCCCTACGTGCGGCTGCAAAAGCAGCTGCGGTGAGTGAATTAAAAATTGAGAATTAAAAATTAAAAATGGACCGCCGATAATGCAGAATGACCACTGCATTATCGGCGGTCCATTTTTAATTTTTAATTCTCAATTTTTAATTCACTCACCGCAGCAGCACCAGCTTGCCCCAGTCGTTTTTAAAGGCTTGGTCGCCGCTGGTGGCGCGGTGCGAAAATTTCCCGTCCGGATCGTCGAGGCTGACGCGGTAGAGGTAGGTGCCGTTGGCCAGGCGGTCGCCGTACTGGTCGGTGCCGTCCCAGGCGAAGTCGGTGAGGTTGTTGC
>CAXTBA010000089.1:0-9235 GCA_964242665.1 uncultured Hymenobacter sp. | reverse complement strand
CGAGGCCCCCAGCTTCGGCATCCCCGCCATCATGCACGACGCCGAAAGCAAAGGCGCCATCAGCTACTTAAACTTGGCCCGCGAAATCGTAGAAAAGAACAGCGTAGAAGCCAAGCCGGAAGCGGAAGCGGCCGACGAGGCAGCGTAGAGCAGATAGATTAGGCGGTCATGCTGAGCTTGCTGAAGCATTTCTCCCGCGGCAATAATCCATTCAAAGCCGCATAAATGCAATGGAGTCCTACGCCGAAATGATGGGCCGGCCAACTGGTTTTCGGGTGACTTACCTCTTATTTACCGCTGAGGAAGGCGGTCGGTGGAGTTTACCGCACCAACATATTCAGTAGAATTTCCGATACGAGGACAAGGAAATTCACACTGGTACATTCATGATCTGGCCTGAATTTTTGGGGTTGGATAAAGAAATATTATCCGCAGGGGGAGTCCCTCAGTTTGGACAAGCCGATATGTTTTTCCTCAGCCCAGGGGCTCAAGATTTCCATCGCCAGCACATTCGGCCCGGGGTACGGGGCTATTTTTTGGAAGGAAGCCGGCGCGTCGGCGTGTGCGAAGTAGTTGAGTTGTTAGGTCTTCGTCAGAATCTAAAGCCATAATGCAGCCTTTTCTATGGAAATCCTCGCTGCCCACCCGCTCATTAGCGTCGATCCCGAAATACGCTTCGGCCGCGCTTGCCTCGTGGACACGCGTATCAGCGTTGAAGACGTACTTCGCTGGCTGGGCAACGGCATGAGCCAGAAAGAAATAATGGCGGACTTTCCAGAGCTGACTACCGAGCAGATTCGCGCCTGCCTGCGCTACGCCGCCGACCAGCAGCGTCACACCCGGCTAGTGGCCAGCTGAATTTGGCGGGCCTCAGGGGCCCGGCTTGACCTTCCCTTAGCTTTCCGTAATTTTGAACTTGCTTCTGCCGCCATTTTCCACAGGAGCTGCCGCGATGACCGTAGAGAACAACGACGATAAAGCCCCCGCCACCCCGCTCCAGCCGCAGCCCAAGCGCAAGTTGGGCGGCCTCGGCCGGGGCCTCAACGCCCTGATTGAAGGGAGCTACGAGAAGAAAGGCGACCGGGAGCGCATCGTGGTGCCCCACCCGGCCAACTCGGTGGGCCTGATTTCGGTGGACCAGATCGAGGCCAACCCCTACCAGCCGCGCACCCACTTCGACCAGGAGGCCCTGGCCGAACTGGCCGACAGCATCAAAATCCAGGGCATCATCCAGCCCGTGACGGTGCGCCAGCTGGGCCCCAGCGCCTACCAGCTCATCAGCGGCGAGCGGCGCTTGCAGGCCTCCAAGCTGGCGGGCCTCGACGCCATTCCGGCCTACATCCGCAAGGCCGACGACCAACAGATGCTGGAAATGGCGCTGATTGAGAACATCCAACGCGAAAACCTCAACGCCATCGAAATTGCCCTCAGCTACCAGCGCCTGCTCAGCGAGTGCCAGCTGCGCCAGGAAGACCTGGGCGAACGGGTGGGCAAAAACCGCTCGACCGTCACCAACTACTTGCGGCTGCTGAAGCTGCCGCCCGACATCCAGGTGGGCCTGCGCGACGCCGAAATCAGCATGGGCCACGCCCGGGCCCTCATCGGCATCGAAGACCCCCGGCAGCAGGTGGCCCTGTTCCGCCGCATCGTGGCCGAAGAAATGTCGGTGCGCCGCGTGGAAGAGCTGGTGCGCAACGGCTTCGGCCGCCTGCCCGCCGAGGGCCCCGGCGCTACTGCTCCGCGCCCCACCGAATCGGTGGTGCCCGTGGCCGAGCTGCGCCGTACCGAGCGCACCCTCACCGACCGGTTCGGGTCGCGGGTGCAGGTGCGGCCGGGCCCCAAGGGCAGCGGCGAGATTAAAATCGCCTTCGATTCGGTGGAGGACATGCAACGAATTCTGCACATTCTGCACCCGGCTTAGTGAAGTTGTCTTTCACTGGTGCTCCGCTGTTTATGAAGAAGTCTCTGCTGCGGCTCGCCGCCCTGCTGCTGTTGGTGTTGGGGGCCGCGCTGGCCCCGCACGCTGTTCGCGCTCAGGTGCCCTTCGACCCGTTGAACCCGAACGCCAATAATCCCGCCGTCCCAAAAATTACTCGTCCCGACACGGCCCGCATCCGCAAGCCCACGCTGGCCGACAAGCGCAAAAAGGCGGCCGATGACTCGGTGCGCCGCACCGAAAAGCTGTTCGGAATGCGCGTGACGCGGCCGGCCAAGGCGGGCTACCTGGCCCTGGTGCCCGGCCTGGGCCAGATTTATAACCGCCGCTGGTGGAAGCTGCCGATTGTATATGGGGGCATTGGCACCGTGGCCGGAATCCTTGTATTTTATCAACAACACCTTAACGACTACGTCAGCGCGTCTAATTCGTTGATAACTGACACTGCATTCAGCAGGAAGCCGTTGCCCAACCCCAATTTGCCGGGGCAGGCCGGCAAAGAGCTTACCGCCGCTGGCATTCAGAACGGCATCGTTTTTTACCGCCACTACCGCGACGGCTTCATTCTCTACACCGCCCTAACTTATGGCATCACCATCCTCGATGCCATCGTGGACGCGCATTTGAAATCCTTCGACGTGAGCGACGACTTGACGCTGCATTGGCAGCCGACGTTGCTGTACGTGCCTAGCCCAACGGGCCTACCCATCGTACCCGGCCTGGCGGTGGCGATGCATTTTAAGTAACTTCTCCCGCATGAACATTCTCCTCATCGGCTACGGCAAGATGGGCCGGACGCTGGAGGCCCTGGCCGTCGCGCGCGGCCACCGCATTGCCGGCATCGTGGGGCACGGTCAGGGCCCAGGGCCCGCTATTACCGATTTTACGCCTGCCACCGCCGACGTAGCCATTGAGTTCACCCGGCCCGATGCGGCCTTTGCCAACGTGGCGGCCTGCCTGCGCCAGGGGCTGCCGGTGGTGTGCGGCTCGACGGGCTGGCTGGCCCGCTGGGACGAGGCCACGGCCCTGGCCGACGAATTGAAAGGCAGCTTATTCTACGCCTCCAACTATAGCGTGGGCGTGAACCTGTTTTTCCATTTCAACGAGTACATCGCCGCCAAGATGCACCAGTTTGGGAGCTACGACGTGGCGGTGCGCGAAATCCATCACACGCAGAAGCTCGACCAGCCCAGCGGCACCGCCGTCACGGCCGCCGAGGGCATCTTGGCCCACTTTCCGGCCAAAACCAGCTGGCGCAACGCCGCTGCCCAGGGCCCCACCGAGTTAGCCGTCCTCAGCGAGCGCACCGCCGACGTGGTGGGCACACACATCGTTACCTACACCTCCGAGGTGGACACGCTGGAGCTGAAGCACGAGGCCTATTCGCGGGCCGGTTTTGCCCAGGGGGCCCTGCTGGCGGCCGAGTGGCTGCCGGGCCGCGCCGGCGTGTTCGGCATGCAGGAGCTGTTGGGCTTGTAGGGCCCCGCTGCATAAAAGCCTGCTCGGAGTCGTTAACTTGCGTCAGCTTTTGGTTGCTTTCTTTTTTAATTTACCCCCTCTGAGCGCCGGCCGCGGCCCGTGCCCTTGCTATGGCTCTTCTCAAAACCCAGCGCTACGGCGCCGAAACCCCGCCCCCGAAGCCCAAGAGCAAAACCCGCGAATGGACCGATTCGCTGCTGTTTGCCATCGTGGCGGCCACCCTCATTCGTTGGGCCACCTTTGAGGCGTACACCATCCCCACGCCCAGCATGGAGCACTCGCTACTGGTGGGCGACTACTTGTTTGTGAGTAAGTTGCACTACGGCACCATCACGCCGCAGACGCCGCTGCAAATTCCGCTCACGCACCAGACGGACCCAATTTTCCACCTGAAAAGCTACTCTGACCTGATTCAGCTGCCGACGTTCCGTTTCCCGGGCTTTAGCAGCATCCAGCGCAACGACGTGGTGGTGTTTCACGTGCCGTTTGAGCTGGAATACCCGGCCGACCTGCGCACCAACTACATCAAGCGCTGCGTGGCCATTGCCGGCGACAAGCTCGAAGTGCGCGACCATCAGTTGTTCATCAATGGCCAAGCGGCCGTTAACCCGCCCGGCTTGCAGAGCAAGTATTTCCTGCGCATCCCCGAAGCCAACGACGAGGTGACGGCTGCTTTCCGCGCCCAGGGCGTGGTAGACTACCGCAACTTGGCCACCGGCGACCCCGTGTTGCAGGACGTGCCGGGCTACGGCTCGGGCTACGAAGTGGACTGCACGCCCGCTACCGCCGCTTACTTCAAAAAGCAGCCTTACGTGAAGGAAGTCATCGCCGAAACCATCCCGGCCGGCCAGCCGGAAACCAACCAGGCGGTATTTCCTGACAACCCCGATTACCCCACCACCCTCAATTTTCCCGGGGCCCCCGGCCTGCACCACTGGAACAAGGACAACTACGGCCCCATCTCGCTGCCCAAAAAGGGCGAAACCGTGGAACTGACGGCCGATAATGTGCCGCTCTATTACAAAATCATCCTGCGCTACGAGCACAACGAAGGCATCACAATGCAGGGCGGCGTGATTTTGCAAAACGGCAAGCCGCTGAAAACCTACACGTTCAAGCAGAATTATTATTTCATGATGGGCGACAACCGCCACGACTCGCTTGACTCGCGCTTCTGGGGTTTTGTGCCCGAAGACCACGTGGTCGGCAAAGCCGTGCTGATCTGGCTCTCCATCGACCCTTACGCCGACTTTTTCCACAAAATTCGCTGGAGCCGACTGTTTCACACCATCAACTAGCGTGGTTTCTTTAAAAGAAAAACGCCGCTCCAACCAGAGCGGCGTTTTTTGTTGCCAGCAGTTGGTTCACTACCAATTTATTGGCCCTAATCCTTCGCTTTCCAACCAGGCGTTGGTTTTGCTGAACGGCTTGCTACCAAAAAATCCTTTGTCGGCGGCGTAGGGCGAGGGATGCACCGACTTTAGAACCAAGTGCTTGCTTGCGTCAATCAGCTCGGCTTTTTTGCCCGCGTAGGCCCCCCACAGGATGAACACCACGTGCTCGCGGCCCTCCGACACTTTGCGGATAACGGCGTCGGTGAATTCCTCCCAGCCTTTTTTCTGGTGCGAGGCCGGCTCGCCGGCCCGCACCGTGAGGGTGGCGTTGAGCAGCAGCACGCCTTGGCGGGCCCAGCGGTCGAGGTTGCCGTTGGGCGCGGGCGCGGTGCCGGGCAAGTCGCTTTGCAGCTCTTTGAAGATGTTTTGCAGCGAAGGCGGCGTGCGCTGCCCGTCGGCCACCGAGAACGACAAGCCGTGGGCCTGCCCGCGGCCGTGGTACGGGTCTTGGCCCAGGATGACGACCTTCACTTCATCGAACGGGCAGGCGTCGAAGGCATGAAAAATTTGAGGGCCCGGCGGGTAGACGGTGGCGGTAGCATACTCGCCTTTCACGAAAGCAATAAGGTGCTGGAAATAAGGCTTGGCGAACTCGTCGGCTAGCACGGGCTGCCAGCTCGCGGCTATTTTTACCATCTATTTGTCGAAATTTGAGGAGGAAATAACAAAATGTTTCCGATCTTGGAAAGCGTATTGGCGTAAAACCAATCGGCGCGGGCCAGTGTTAGATTTTCAGTTTCTTGATCGACTCATTTATGCCTACTACTACTACGCAAGGCGTTACCGTTTCGGTTACGACCAACTATCTACCCGATTACTCTAGCCCAACGCAAGAGCACTTCGTGTTCGCTTACAAAATCACGATTCGCAACAACAGCGAGCTGACCGTGAAGCTGTTGCGGCGGCACTGGCACATTCACGACGCTAACAGCCCCGTGCGCGAGGTGGAGGGCGAAGGCGTGGTAGGCCGCCAACCGGTGCTAGAGCCCGGCCAGTCGCACCACTACATGAGCGGCTGCAACCTGAAATCAGGCGTGGGCAAGATGCGCGGCACCTACCTGATGGAGCGCGTGGCTAACGGCCAGGCTTTCAACGTCGAAATCCCCGAGTTCACTCTAATGGTGCCCTTCCGGCTGAATTAAATAAAAGGATGTTGGCTGTTAACTAATGGCTTTTGATTTTGTAACTGCTGTTTCGCTACAGCTAATAGCCAATAGCTAACGGTTTGTTTCAATTTTTTGCGTACCTGCGTTTTTGGCTGCGCGCTGGCAACGCCCACGGACTGCACTCGCCGTTCGTCTACAGCCTCTACACCACGGTTATTTGCCACGACGGCGCGTTTGCCGCTTTTGCGCCCATTGAGGCCCAGCGGCGGTCCCTACTCGGCAGTCGCGCCCGCCTAAGTGTCACGGACCTAGGGGCCGGTTCGCACACCGGGGCGGGGCGGGTGCGGCGAGTGGCCGCCATTGCCCGCACCGCCGCCAAGCCGCCGCGCTTGGCGCAATTACTGTTTCGACTGGTCAACCACTTCCAGCCGGCCATTGTGCTGGAGTTGGGCACTTCGTTGGGCCTCACCACCGCCTACCTGGCTGCGGCCAACTCGCGCCACCGCGTCGTCACGTTTGAGGGCTGCCCCAACGTGGCCGCCGCGGCCCGCGAAACCTTCGCCGCACTGCATGTAGGCAACGTTGAAATAGTGGAAGGCAACCTCGATGCCACCCTGGGCCCCACGCTGGGGGCCCTGCCGGGGCCCGTCGATTTCGTATTTTTCGACGGCAACCACCGCCGTGAGCCCACACTGCGTTATTTCGAGCAGTGCCTCGCCCACCGCACCGATGCGTCAGTGTTCGTCTTCGACGACATCCACTGGTCGGCTGGGATGGAAGAAGCCTGGGAAGCCGTCAAGGCACACCCCGAGGTGACGGTGACGGTGGACTTGTTCCACGTCGGGCTGGTATTTTTCCGGCGCGGGCAGCGGCAGCACTTCGCGCTGCGCCTAAGCGGGCCCCACGACGGCTGGATTTAGCTTATAGCGTAGGTGCTGCAAGGTTCCGGCTACGGCAGGCCGTTCGTTTCCACTTCGCCCGTTGGGCGCACGGCGTCGCGCACCCGCGTGAGGCGCTGCAACAGCGCTTCGAGCCGGTCGAGCGGCAGCATGTTGGCCCCGTCGGAAAGGGCCGTTTCGGGCGTGGGGTGGGTTTCGATGAACAAGCCGTCGGCCCCCACGGCGATGGCGGCTTTGGCGATGGTTTCGATGAGGGCGGGCTGGCCGCCCGTGACGCCGCTGCTCTGGTTAGGCTTTTGCAGCGAGTGGGTTACGTCCATTACCACTGGCACGCCGAAGCGTTGCATGGCTGGCAAGTTGCGATAATCGACCACCAGCTCGGAGTAGCCAAACGAGTTGCCCCGCTCGGTGAGGATGACGTGCGGGTTGCCCGACTCGCGCACCTTGTCGACGGCAAATTTCATGGCCTCACCGCTCAGAAACTGGCCTTTCTTGATGTTGACGACCTTGCCGGTGTTGGCCGCCGCGATGAGCAAATCGGTTTGCCGGCATAGGAAAGCCGGGATTTGCAGCACATCCACGTACTCGGCCGCCAGGGCCGCCTCGCCCGACTCGTGGATGTCCGTCACGGTGGGAACGCCGATTTCGCGTCCCACTTTTTGCAGGATGCGCAGGGCCGCTTCGTCGCCGATGCCGGTGAACGAGTCGAGCCGCGAGCGGTTGGCCTTGCGGTACGAGCCCTTGAAGATGTAGGGAATCTGGAGCTTGTCGGTGAGGTGCTTAATACGCTCGGCGATGCGCAGGGCCATGTCTTCGCCTTCGATGACGCAGGGCCCCGCCATCAAAAAAAACTGGCCCGACTGGGTGTGGCGGAAGTGTGGAAGGGCGTTGGCGAGAGAGTTAATCATGGGGCATTTGTTTCTTTTTGAGGCAGATAAACAGCTCTTTGCCCTGGCGGGGCCGGAGCGAGTTGGTGGCCGTGGCGAAGTGTTGGAACGTGAAGTACGGCGCGAAATACGCCCGGTACTCTTCGCGGCTGCCGCCAAAGGGAGGCTCGGTGGCGTTGGCAAACGGCGTGTCGAAGAGCAAGCCTACGAGCGTGCCGCCGGGACGCAGCAGCTGGGCGCACTGCCGGGCGTAGGCGGACCGCAAAGCAGGGTCGAGGGCGCAGAAAAAGGTTTGCTCCACAATTAAATCGTAAGGCGGCTCGTTGGACAACCCAAAAAAGTCGGCCCGCAACAGGTGCGCGGCCGGAAACCCGGGCACCCGCGCGGCCAGGGCCCCCAGGGCTTCGGGCGCGAAGTCGGCCACGAAAACATGCTGAAAGCCAGCCCGGTGCAGGTACTCGGCCTCGTAGGCCCGCCCCGCCCCGGGGATGAGCACGCGCGGCTGCGCGGCCGGTTCGAGTTGGTCGAAGTAGGCGCGCAACGGGGGCGTGGGGGCCCCGGCGTCCCAGCCGTCGCGGCCGTCGTCGTAGCGCTGCTGCCAATAGGCGGCGTCCAAGGCAGAAAAAACCGTTTTCACCCGACAAAAGTATGTAGCCCACGGCCGCCGGTTTTCATAAATGCGCCCAGCCGTTACATTTACGCCGGCCTTACCTGGCCGGCACCTGTTCGTTCACCATTTTTTTCGCTTAACTCCACCCCGTATGAATCCCAACGAAAACACCGAACCCCGCAAGAATAACAGCCGCGTCCTGCTTTGGGTGGCCATCGTGCTTGTGCTACTGGGCATCAACGGCGTACTGTTGTACCTGCGCAGCCAGGAGCAGTCCAAAAACGAGCAGCTCACGACCGATGTGCAGGCCAAAGACACCAAGCTGGCCGAACAAATCAAAGAGTACGAAACCATTAAGGCCGATTTTGAGCGCCAGAGCCAGGAGCTGCAAAAGCTGGGCCTGAGCAACGACTCGCTGCAAACGCGCATCGCCGGCGTGAACGCCGACCTGCTGCGGTTGCGCTCGTTCAAGGCCGGCAGCTTCTCCATCGCCATGCAGAAGCAATTCAAGCAGCGCGCCATCAACCTGGAGGGCCAACTGAAAAAGCGTGACGAGGAAATCGCGCAGCTAAAGAAGGACAACGAAACGCTTTACACCGAAACCACCACGCTGAAGGAACGGCAGAACAAGCTGACCGACACCATCAGCACCATTTCCAAAACCAACCGCGACCTTTCGGATAAAGTGACGGTGGCCTCGCGCCTCCAGGCCGACAACATCAGGGTGGCCATCATCACGAAGAAAAACAAGGAGAAGGAAGACGACAAGGAGGAGTTCAAAGCCAAGCGCGTGGACAAGGTGAAGGTGAGCTTTAATCTGGCGCGCAACGACGTGTCGCCGAAAGAAAGCAAAGCCATTTACTTGCGCATTCTGGAGCCCGACGGCGCGGCCCTCTACAACCTGAGCACCGGCGGCGGCACCTT
>CAXTBA010000088.1:0-9949 GCA_964242665.1 uncultured Hymenobacter sp. | reverse complement strand
TGGGCGGCAACCTGAGCCAGAGCAGCGGGGGCCCCAAGGCCGTGAAATACGGCGTGACCAAAGACTACGTGCTCAACCTGCAAGTGGTGCTGCCCACCGGCGACATCATCTGGACCGGGGCCAACACCCTCAAGAACGCCACTGGCTACAACCTGACGCAGCTCATGGTGGGCTCGGAAGGCACGCTCGGAGTCATCACGAAGGTGGTGTTCCGGCTGCTGCCTTACCCGCAGCAGAACATTCTGATGCTAGTGCCTTTCCGCCGCGAAGCCGAGGCGGCGGAAGCGGTGTCGGCGGTGTTCCGGGCCGGCATCATCCCGTCGGGCATGGAGTTTATGGAGCGCGAGGCCATTGCCTGGTCGTCGGAGTACCTGAAGATCCCACTGACGCTGCCTGAAGACGTCCGGGCCCATCTTCTCATTGAGCTGGACGGCCAGGATTTGGACCAGCTATATAAGGAAGCCGAACAAGTGTACGAGGTGCTGGCCGGCTACGACGTGGGCGACATTCTGCTGGCCGACACCGCGGCCCAGAAAGACGAGTTGTGGCGCATCCGCCGCAACATCGGCAACTCGGTGCGCTACAACTCGGTGTATAAAGAAGAAGATACCGTGGTGCCCCGCGCCGAGCTGCCCACGCTACTGGCCGGTGTGAAGGAAATAGGGGCCCGCTACGGCTTCAAGAGTGTATGCTACGGCCACGCCGGCGACGGCAACTTGCACGTCAACATCATCCGCGGCGACCTCAACGACGAGCAGTGGAACGTGGGCCTGCGCGAGCCCATCAGCGAGATTTTCCGGCTGTGCGTCAGGCTTGGCGGCACCATCAGCGGCGAACACGGCATCGGGCTGGTGCAAAAGCCTTACATCGGCATCGCGCTGCCCGAAACCAACCTCAACCTGATGCGCGGCATCAAGCAGGTGTTCGACCCGCACGGAATTATGAACCCGGGGAAGATCTTTTGATCGAAAAGATCTGGAGGGGGTAGAAGGTCGTCATGCTGAGCGCAGCCGAAGCATTTCTCTCGTAAGCAATCTGAATCGTTCAACGATTGATTTACTCAGCGGGAGAGATGCTTCGACTGCGCTCAGCATGACGGCCTTTGCATTGTTGTAAACGGCTTTTATTCGGCTGCTGGGGCCCCTTGTAAACCTACTGTTGCTTCTTCAGCGTGTCTTCGCCGCCATAAGGCGCGCCTTCGGTGATGTCGCCGCGCAGGCCGCCGTGATCAGCCGGGGTGGGGGCCCCGGTAAGGCCATCGGTGGGAATGGTTTGGGCCGGAGCCGCGCCGGGTGGGCCCCCGGCAGCTTCGGCGGCGCGGGCGATGTACTGGCGCTTGGCATCGTCCTGGCTGGTGCCTTTGTATTTGTCCCACGAGTCCCACTGGCCCTGCGAAAGGCCGGCGGGGCCGTCGGCATCGGTGGCCTGGTCGGCGGCCACGGCGTTGCCTTTCATGTCCACGTCGCCTTGAGTAGCTTGCTTGTAAAGGCCGTAGAGGTCGGTCATCTGGGCCGCGGCCGCGTCTGGGGGCAAGTTGTTGACCCGCTCCGCAGCGGCTTGAAACAGTTGGTCGAGGGTGGCGTCGGGGGAATTCATGGAGAAAAACTAGGGGTGAAAACTGCACGGGTGTACTGCCTTCGTCGGGGCGGGGTTGCACGAAGTGTTTCGCGCCGCTGCGCCAACCCAACCGTTGCCCGTGCGTACTTTTGCCCGTAGCCTATGTGTGGAATTACCGGAGTTTTTGCTTTTTCTGATGCCGGCCGTCAGTCGCTGACGCGTTTGCAAGCGTCGACCGACGCCATCGTTCGCCGGGGCCCCGACTCGCAGGGGCATTTCCTGTACGACCAGTGCGGGCTGGGCTTCCGCCGGCTGGCCATCCTCGACCTTTCGGCCGATGGCAACCAGCCGATGACCGACGAGGCCGGCCGCTACACCATCGTCTTCAACGGAGAAATATTCAACTACCGCGAGCTGCGCGAAAAATTAATTAAGAAAGGCTGTCGGTTTCATTCCCAGACCGATACCGAGGTCATTCTTCAGCTTTACATCACCGAGGGCCGCGGCTTTCTCAAAAAGCTAAACGGCTTTTTCGGCTTGGCCATCTACGACAAGGAAGAAAATTCGCTGTTCATCGCCCGCGACCGCTACGGGGTGAAGCCATTGCTGGTGTACCGCGACGAGGACCAGCTGTTTTTCGCGTCGGAGATGAAGTCGTTGTTGGCCCTGGGCGTGCCGCGCAAGCTCGACTACGTGGCCCTGAGCCAGTATTTGCAGCTCAACTACATCCCCGGGCCGGCCAGCATCTTCAAGGGCGTGAAGAAATTGTTGCCCGGCCATTACCTGTTTGTGAAGAACAACAAAGTGGTGGGCAAGCGTTGGTACAAGATCCCATACGACCCCAAGAAAGTCGCCAAAAACAAGCTCAGCTACGAGCAGCAGCAGAAAAAACTGGTCGGGCTGATGGACGAAGCTGTGCAGCGCCGGCTCGTAGCCGACGTGCCGCTGGGGGCCTTCCTGAGTGGCGGCATCGATTCGAGTGTCATCACGGCGCTCGCTGCCCGCCACACCCCGCACCTCAGCACGTTCAGTATCGGCTTCAAAGACGAGCCATTTTTCGACGAAACGAAATACGCCAACCTGGTAGCGGCCCGGCACAAGACCAATCACACAGTCTTCTCGCTCACCAACAACGACTTGTACGAGCACCTGCATGATATGCTGGCTTACCTCGACGAGCCATTTGCCGATTCGTCGGCCCTCGCCGTGTACATCCTCTCGCAGCGCACCCGCCAGCACGTGACCGTGGCCCTGAGCGGCGACGGGGCCGACGAGCTGTTTGGGGGCTACAACAAGCACATGGGCGAGTTCCAGGTGCGCCAGGGCGGCTTCAAAGCCGAGGCCGTGACGGGCCTAAACTTTCTCTGGGACGCGCTGCCCAAGTCGCGCAACGGCTTCTTTGGCAACAAGGTGCGGCAGCTCCAGCGCTTTTCGCGCGGCATGCTTTCCGGCGTGAAGGATAGGTACTGGGACTGGGCCACCTTCGCCTCGGCCGACGACGCCCGCAGCCTGCTCAGCGCCGCAAGCCGCCGCAAAGTGGGCAAGAAAGCTGCCGAGAAGCGCCGCAAGGACATTCTGGAAGGCCTACACGCCGACGGCGACCTCAACGAGGTGCTGCTCACCGACATGACGCTGGTGTTGCCCTACGACATGCTCGCGAAGGTGGACATGATGAGCATGGCCAACTCGCTGGAGGTGCGCACCCCGTTCCTGGACTACAAGGTGGTCAACTTCGCCTTCTCGCTGCCCGTCAGCAGCAAAGTGGACGGCGACATGAAAAAGAAAATCGTGCAGGATGCCTTCCGCGCCGAGCTGCCTGCCGAGTTGTACGACCGGCCCAAGCAAGGTTTCGAAGTACCTCTGCTGAAATGGATGCGCAACGAGCTGCGGCCCCTCATCGAAAACGACCTGCTGGCGGATGATTTCGTTGAGAGCCAGGGAGTTTTTGACGTCGAGGCCGTGCGAAAGCTCAAAGCTCAGCTATTTTCGCGCAGCCCCGGCGATGTCCACGCCCGCATCTGGGGCCTCATCGTGTTCCAAACATGGTGGAAACGGTATATGGTGTAAAATTGTAACTGGATTTGGTGACGGGTGCGGTCACCAGTATCCTTTGGCGTGGCTCGTAGCTTCGTAACACTCTCTCAAAATCCTTTCTAAACACCTCAAAAAATGAAAATTGCAGTAGTAGGAACTGGCTATGTAGGCTTGGTTACGGGCACTTGCTTTGCCGAAGTCGGCATCGACGTGACCTGCGTCGACATCGACCAGAAAAAAATTGACAATCTCCACAACGGCATCCTGCCCATCTACGAGCCCGGCTTGGAAGAAATGGTGAGCCGCAACGTGGACAAAGGCCGCCTGCATTTCTCCACCAACCTGGGCGAAGCCATCAAGGAATGCGACGTGGCGTTCATCGCCGTGGGCACGCCGCCCGGCGAAGACGGTTCGGCCGACCTGAAGTACGTACTGGCCGTGGCCCGTGGCATCGGCGAAAACATCGACCAGTACTGCGTGGTGGTAACCAAAAGCACGGTGCCCGTGGGCACGGCCGCCAAGGTGCGCGCCGAAATCGAGCGGGCCCTGGAAAAGCGCGGCGCGGCGGTAGAGTTCGACGTGGCGTCGAACCCCGAGTTTTTGAAGGAAGGGGCGGCCATCGACGACTTCCTCAAACCCGACCGCATCGTAGTCGGCGTTTCGTCGGAGCGGGCCGAGGAGGCCATGAGCCGCTTGTACAAGCCGTTCCTGCTCAACGGCCACCCTATTATTTTCATGGACATTCCGTCGGCCGAGATGACGAAATATGCGGCCAACTCGATGCTGGCCACGAAAATCTCGTTCATGAACGACATCGCCAACCTCTGCGAAATCATGGGGGCCGACGTGAACATGGTACGCCGTGGCATCGGCTCCGATGCGCGCATCGGCACCAAGTTCATCTACCCCGGCATCGGTTACGGCGGTTCGTGCTTTCCCAAAGACGTGAAGGCCCTCATCAAAACCGCGCAGGAAAACGGCTACGACATGCAAGTGCTGCGGGCCGTAGAAAACGTGAACGACGCCCAGAAATCGGTGCTGTTCGACAAGCTCAGCCGCCACTTCGCCGGTGAGCTGCAAGGCCTGAAAATTGCGGTGTGGGGCCTGTCGTTCAAGCCCAAAACCGACGACATGCGTGAAGCGCCGTCGCTGGTCATCATCGAGAAATTGCTTGCGGCCGGCTGCACCGTGTCGGCTTACGACCCGGTGGCCATGCCCGAAGCCCGGCACAGCCTGGGCGACCGGATTACATACGCCAAGGACGAGTACGGCACCCTGCTCGACGCCGACGCGCTGCTGGTGGTAACGGAGTGGCCCGATTTCCGGTCACCTAACTTCGAGGTGGTGGGGCGCTTGCTCAAACAAAAAACCATTTTTGACGGCCGCAACATCTACGATGCCAGCGAGTTGAAAGCAATAGGCTACACCTACCACTGCATCGGCGTGAAAACGGACCACAAAGAGCCGGTCATCTCTTAGCACCAAAACTGAACGCCTAAGCTTGCCAAATCACCCGGCTGGCGCAGCAATAATATCTGCTTAAGGGCTGAGATTACTACTGTGGCCGGACTTTGGTAAGCTCAGCTTAACCATGAACTCCATGACAACAACTACTGAAAAAAAACGCGTCCTCATCACCGGCGGGGCTGGTTTCCTGGGCTCGCACCTTTGCGACCGGTTTCTGGCCGAAGGCTACCACGTGATTGCGATGGATAACCTGATTACCGGGTCGCTCCAGAATATCGAGCACCTGTTCGGGAAGGAAGATTTTGAGTTTCACAACGCCGACGTGAGCAAGTTCGTGTTCGTGCCCGGTAAGCTCGACTACATCCTGCACTTTGCCTCGCCCGCGTCGCCGATTGACTACCTCAAAATTCCGATTCAGACCCTGAAAGTGGGTTCGCTCGGCACCCATAATCTGCTGGGCCTGGCCCGCGTGAAGGGGGCCCGGATGCTGATTGCCAGCACGTCGGAAGTGTACGGCGACCCGGAAGTGCATCCTCAGGTGGAAGAATACTTCGGCAACGTGAACCCCGTGGGGCCCCGCGGCTGCTACGACGAAGCCAAGCGCTTCCAGGAAGCCATCACGATGGCCTACCACAACCACCACGGCCTGGAAACGCGCATCATCCGCATCTTCAACACTTACGGCCCCCGGATGCGCCTCGACGACGGCCGCGTGCTGCCGGCGTTCCTCTCCCAGGCCCTGCGCGGCGAAAACCTGACGGTGTTCGGCGACGGCTCGCAAACCCGCTCCTTCTGCTACGTCGATGACCTAGTGGAAGGCATTTACCGACTGCTGCTCAGCGACTACCACCTGCCGGTGAACATCGGCAACCCGTCGGAAATCACCATCAAGGAGTTCGGCGAAGAAATCGCGCGCCTCACCGGCGTCGAGTTCAAGCCCACCTACCAGGCCCTGCCCGAAAACGACCCGATGAAGCGCCGGCCTGACATCACTAAAGCCAAGGATATCCTGGGCTGGGAGCCACAGGTGGACCGTGCTGAGGGTCTGCGCCGCACGCTGGAATATTTTAAGGAGCATGTAAAGTGAGGCAAATTGTAAACTCAGAATTATAAGTTATAAATGGATGTCATTTATAATTCTGTTCGTAGAATTGGGATAAAGCATTGATTTTTCTGAAAGCGGGGCCGCTGTACAAGCGGCTCCGCTTTTCTTATTTATGGCCCTGCATCCCATCCCGTACCTGATTGACCTGACCAAGCTCGGCGCGCCGGACATTGGCTACATCTCGGTGGTCGAGGCGTGGCCAGGTACGGTGCCTTTTGAAGTCAAGCGTGTGTTTTGGACCTACTACACGCCGGAAAGCATTTTGCGGGGCCGCCACGCCCACCACCGCACCGAGCAGATAATAATTGCCGTGGCCGGGCGCATCACCGTTACGACGGAGCAGGCGGACGGAACCATTCAGATCGTCCGCCTCGAAACCCCCCACGTGGGCCTGTACGTGCCGCCCCATACCTGGCACACCATGCAATACTCGCACTCAGCGGTGCAGCTGGTGCTGGCATCGCAGCCCTACGATGCGGCCGATTACATCCGCGATTATGACCAGTTTCGGGAGGTGTGGCGGTCCCAGCCCCAGTCGTAGCGACGCACGTACATTATTACTTGCTGACAGCTGTTAGCTCACGGTCATTAGCTCTTGTTTGAGGTGCCAGGTTCGCTGCTAATCCCCTTTCTCTCATTCGCTCCGCAGCACGAGCCGCTGCGTCAGGAGGTGCTGGCGGCCCTGGCGCGGGTCTACGACTCGGCGTGGTACGTGTTGGGCGACGAGGTAGCGGCGTTTGAGCGGGAGTACGCGGCCTTCAACCGGGTGCCCTACGCCGTGGGCGTGGCCAACGGTCTCGACGCGCTGGCGCTAGCACTGCGGGTGCTGGGCGTTGGGCCCGGCGACGAAGTACTGGTGCCCGCCAACACCTACATCGCTACCTGGCTGGCTGTAACGCACGTCGGTGCCCGGCCCGTACCCGTTGAGCCTGACCCCGCGACCAGCAACATTGATTCGGCGCGGCTGGTGGCGGCCTGCACATCGCGCACCCGTGCCATCTTGCCCGTGCACCTCTACGGCCAGGCGTGCCGGATGCCGGAAATTATGGAAGTGGCCCGGCAGCACGGGCTGCACGTGCTGGAAGACAACGCCCAGGCCCAGGGCGCAGCGTTTGATGGGCAACTCACTGGCAGCTTCGGGGCCATTAATGCCACCAGCTTCTACCCGGGCAAAAACCTGGGGGCCCTCGGCGACGCCGGGGCCGTAACCACGGCCGACGGCCGGCTGGCCGCGCAAGTGCAGGTGCTGCGCAACTATGGCGCGACGCAGAAATACCACAACGAAGTGATTGGCTACAACTCGCGCCTCGACGAGCTACAGGCCGCTGTGCTGCGCGTCAAGCTCGGCTACCTGCCTACCTGGACGGCCCAGCGCCAACAAATTGCGGCTTGGTACGACCAGCACTTGGCGGGTATCGACGGCCTGCGCTTGCCAGAGGTAGCGCCCGGGGCCACCCATGTTTACCACCTCTACGTGGTGCATCACCGCCGCCGCGATGCCTTGCAGCAGCACCTTGCCGCCCGGGGCATCGGCACCCTTGTCCACTACCCCGTGCCGCCCCATCGCCAGCCAGCCTACGCGGGGCTGGGCTTTCCTGCCGGGGCCTTTCCCATTGCCGAAACGCTGGCTGCAACTTGCCTCAGCCTGCCCTTGTGGCCGGGCATGGGGGAGGAGCACGTGGCTGCCGTTGCCGCCGCCGTGCGGTCGTTCAGGGAGTAACATTTAGGAAGTGGTAGCTGTGTTGCCTTCGCGACCCGCTTGCGTGCCAACAAGAAAGGAGCGGAGAAATTATTTACATTTGCGGACCCCGATGGGCTGCCTAGAGGCTAAGTAAGCTTGGTGTAAACTCATTCACTCAGCGTAGCAGAAAGCAACCGAAGCTGGTTACAGCTTTGGGGAAGCATTCTGCCTGATTGTATTTTTCTAAGAGCAGTCCAGGGCTCGCAGCGATACCGCGACTATGCTTCGTCCTGCCTCCAACCATGCTCCGTCCATACTCGAAAGGCAGTCGGGCTAAATAGCATTATTGTTAGAAATCGTCCAATTGCTTGGGTTAGACCGCCGGGCCCCACGACGAGCGACGCGGGGCCGAAAAAGATATTGGCTACCTATTTTTGAACGGTGCGCGTCGCGTCCTTTACTTAAATAAAATTTCAGCGCTGCGTGCCTAAGCTGTCGGTCATCATCCCCTGTTACTACAACGAGGACAACATTCCGGTGACAGCCGATGAATTGGCGGCGAACGAAGCCCTTTTCCCGCCCGAGGTAACGTTTGAGTATGTGTACGTGAATGACGGCTCCGGCGACGACACGCTCGGGGCCCTGCGCCGGGCCCAGCAGGCGCGTCCCGGCTGCATCCGCATCGTGGACCTGGCGGGCAACGTGGGCTCCTACAACGCTATCGTGGCGGGCCTGGCCTACGCCACCGGCGACTGCCTGGCCATCACCACCGCCGACTTGCAGGACCCCCCCGCGCTCATGGCCCAGATGTATGCCCATTGGCAGCAGGGCTTTAAACTGGTCATCGGCAACCGCCAGAACCGCGAAGAAACCGGCCTGGGAGAGTGGCTGGCCCGGGTTTTTCATTGGTTAATGAAGCACCTGGCCCTGCGCAACATTCCGACCGGGGGCTTTGATTACGTGCTGTGCGACCGGCAAGTGGCCACCGAAGTTCTTAAGCTGCACGAGCGCAACTCCAACGTATTTTACTTGATGGTGTGGTTAGGCTTCGCTCACGTAAGCCTGCCTTACACTCGCCGCAAGCGCCGGATTGGATACTCCCGCTGGACGCTGACCAAAAAAATTACCCTACTGATTGACTCACTGGTCTCGTTTTCGTTCGTCCCCATTCGCGCCATCTCGGTCGTGGGCCTGGGCCTGGGCCTGCTAGCTTTTTTGTACGGCTTGTACGTTATCAGCCTCAAGCTCATTCACCCAAACGAGCCGGCCGGCTGGACTACCCTCATGGTGGTGCTGCTTTTCGTTTCCTCCTTCCAGATGATAGCCTTGGGCGTGATCGGCGAATACGTATGGCGCGGGCTCGACGCCGCGCGCAGCCGGCCGCTTTACGTCGTCAAAAATTTATTTTAGTCAGAGCAGCGGCTAAATCAGGGCCCCGGGGCCCCCTGACCAAGGGCCCGTGCAACGATTCCTTCATGAAAGCGTACGGTCCGGCGTGGAGCACGGAAAATGAGCCTGGGCTTGCGAGAGCTGATGGCATGAGGGCCCTGAAGCTGCGTTGGTAAACGGCAGCCTACCTACAAGCCAAACGCTCAGCGCTCCGCCTTCTTATCCGCCGATCTAAAGACTGTTATAAAGCTCATTCTATAGAACTGAATTAACCCTTCGCCTCGTACATGGCTTGCCGTCGCAGCGAACGACGGTAAGTGTGGGCCAGCTATCCGTGTCAGCGCAGTACCTTTGTGAATAGCACAAGCACAAGTCTTTGCAATAAAATGATTCCCTGAAAAGAAAGACTATTTTCCCTTGGGGCCTACTCCCGAAACACCTTATTTATACAACTACTACAAAATGAAACGCGCACTTATTACGGGCATCACCGGACAGGATGGTTCCTACCTGGCCGAGCTGCTACTAGGCAAAGGCTACGAGGTTCACGGCATCAAGCGCCGCTCTTCCCTGTTCAACACCGAACGGATTGACCACCTCTACCAGGACCCGCACGAGAAGCACGTCCACTTTAAGCTGCACTACGGCGACCTCACCGACTCGACGAACCTGATTCGCATCGTGCAGGAAGTGCAGCCCGACGAGATTTACAACCT
>CAXTBA010000087.1:0-10214 GCA_964242665.1 uncultured Hymenobacter sp. | reverse complement strand
ACAGGTCCAGGTCGCCGACGACCAGGCAGCTAGGGGGTAGCCCGGCCAGGTCCTCCGCGCGGCCGGGGGCCGCGTAGGCGGGCGGAACCCGGGTGCCGGGCGCGTGGCCCAGCACGGCGCCCCAAGCGAAGCCGTTGCTGGCCCGCGTCCAGATGAATTCGCCCGTGTCCGGCAGCGGCTCCGGGTCGGCGGCGGTGCCGGTGCGGTCGTCCAGCATGGGGTACTGCAGAAACTGCGCGGAGAGCGCGGGCCCCCCTCGGTCGCGGGCCAGGAGCGCCAGGGCGGCGGCCAGGCCGCCGCCGCCGCTTTCGCCGGCCACGGCGAGGCGTTCTTGCGGGAAGTGCAGCTCGTCGGCCGCTGCGTGCAGCCACTGCAGTGCCTGGTAGCAATCATCCAGGCCCGCCGGGTACGGATGCTCGGGCGCCAGGCGATAGGCGGCGGCCACGACCACACAGCCCAGGTGCTGGGCCAGAAAACGGCTGTGGTCCTCGTAGTTATCGGGGGTCGCCATTATCATCCCGCCGCCGTGGAACCAGAGCAGCCCGCCGGTGCGCACCGGCCCGGCCGGCAGGTAAAGGAGGATGCGCAACGAAGACCCGTCGGGCCGGGGCAGAAACCGCTCCTCGGTTGTTACGAACGGCGCGGGCGGTGCCGGGATACGAGCGGCGGCCATTTGGGCGCGCAACTCGGGCAACGACTCCGCCGTGGGGGTGAGGGCCGCCATTCCATCCAGGGCCTGCGCCAGCTCGGGGTCAACTAAATGCCTAGTATTCATGGCTTAATTACGTTGCGGTAGCGACCTTACAGGAGGATTACCCGGTCAACTCTCTACGGATGAATTAAAAAAATGGCTTCGCTTGGTTATCGCTTGAGCCCGCACTTTTGCAAGCAGAGCCCCTTCACCGTGTTAGCAGTGCGCAGTCGCGCCGGCGAACAGGTTTAGACAGAAGAAGGTGGCGGAGTCGTGCCCCCGGTTCTCCAATGGCGTTGCAGCTAAAGCAGCGTAAAACCGGGGGGGGAAGGAAGCGAGCCGGCTTAAGCTTCCATACCCCACGTGCCAGGAACGCTCGGAGGCAAACACGCCGTCAACGCTCTTAAAAAATGAAGTCAGTGGATAGGAAGCGCGACTTGTGGCCGTGGAGGATATGCTGGACCAGCTCTTGATTGGTGGGGGTCTGCGGGGCCGTGACCACGGCCCGGATGGAAAAGGCATCCAGCGTGTCGGCCACGGACAAGGTGCCTTCGGCTGAGTCTTTGCGGCCGGTGAAGGGCAGGCTGTCGGGCTCGCGCTGGCTCTGGCCGTTGAGGTTGATGCGGCTCACCTGGTGCACCAGCGCGTCAATCAGGTACGCCACCTGGTCCGGGCTCTGGCCGAACAAGCTCACCTGCTGGCCGTGGCTGGATTCGGCCACGTAGCGCAGGGGTTCCTCCAACTCGTCGTAGGGCACGATGGGCAGCAGCGGTCCGAACTGCTCTTCCCGGTAAAGCTTCATCTGCTCGGTAACCGGGTACACAATGGCGGGGTAAAACAGGGAGCGGTAGCGCACGCCCCCGTTGACGTTCATCACGGCCGCCCCGTGCGCCAGCGCGTCGTCGAGGCAGTCTTCCAGGTAATCCGGCTTGCCCGGCTCGGCCAGGGGCGTGAAAACAACGTCGGCTTCCCAAGGCATGCCGATTTTGGCTTGGTTGAGTTGCTCGCTCAGCCGCTGAATGAACTGCGTGACCACGGCGCGGTGCACAAACAGAATTTTGAGGGCCGGGCCCCGCTGCCCGTTGAAGCGGAACGCGCCGGCCAGGCACTCTTCCACCGCCGTGGGCAGGTGCGCGTCGGGCAGCACGATGCCCGCGTTCTTGGAATCCAGGCTGAGCACGGCCCGCAGGCGGTTGACGTTAGGGGGGAGCTTTTTCAGGCGGTCGGCCAGGTGGCTGGCCCCCACCAGGGCCAGCACGTTTACTTGGCCGGATTTCATCAGCGGCGGCACCACGTCGCGGCCCCGGCCGTAGACGGTGTTGACTACGCCCGGCGGAAACGCGGCCTGCAACGCCGGCAGCAGGGGCTGGAATACCAGCGTGCCGTGCTGCGAGGGCTTGAGCAGTGCCGTGTTGCCCATCAGCAGGGCCGGAATCAGCAGCCGGAACGTCTCGCTCAGGGGGTGGTTGAACGGCCCCATGCACAAGGTGACGCCTAGCGGCACGCGGCGCACCTGGGCCACGTGCTGCTCGGCCAGGAAAGGGCGGGCCTCCAGACGCTCGGCCGCTTTCAGCTCGGCGACCGTGGCCTGGATGTAGGCCACGGTGCGGTCCACTTCGCGCCCGGCTTCGGCCAGGGGCATGGCAATTTCCCAGAGCAGCAAGTGCACAAGCTCCGCCTTGCGGGCTTGCAGCAGCTGCGTGAAGTGCTCAACGTGGCGGATGCGCTCGGCCACCGAAAGCCGGGGCCAGCGGCCCTGCCCGCCCTGGTAGGCGTCCACGGCTCCTTGGAGGGCTTCCAGGGCTTTGGCTTCCGAAAATAGCGGGTAGCTGCCCAACTCCACCGGGCGGGCGTCGGTGCCCACGCGCACGTGCACCGGCGAATGCACCGGCGAGAAGGGCCCGGACCAATTCTCCACGATGCCGTTAAGCAGGTATTCGTGCTGGTGCAGCGGAGCGGCCCACTGGTAAGAAGCGGGAATATCTTCCCGCGCTGGAAAAGCTGTTTCTAGTACATTGCGCATGAGACAGGTTGCGGTAGCAGGCTACAAGTGATGAGGGCGACGGGAGGGCGCGCTACGCTTAGGCCGAGGCGGGCAGCAGGGTGGCCTCTTCGTAATTGCCCAGCGCAGCTTGGCCGGCCTCGCCCTGGGTCACGGCCTCGACCAATAGCCGGCCCCCCACGAACGCGCCCTTCCAACTCTCGCCCAACCCGCCGAATACTTCGTCCCGGTCGCCGCGCGAGCGCAACTGGTTGATGCCCACTTTGAAGGCCCGCACCTCTTTGGCCGTGCGCCGGGCCCACGGCTCGTCGTCCGAGGCCAACGCCGCTACCAGGGCGCCGTTGCTTATGTTCATCTCGCCTACCAGCTCTTCCACCCGGTCCACCAGCACGATGCTGTCGATGGGGCCGAAGGGTTCCTTGAAGTACAGCTCGCTTTGGCGCGGCAGGTTCACCAGCGCCCGCGGCGCGCGGTACGCGGAGCGGTCCTGGCCGGGCAGGAACAGGCTTTCGTCCAGCTGGCCTTCGTAGATGGGCGTGGCCCCGGTTTTGAGGGCATCAACATAGAGGCGGTCCAGGTCCCTTGCTTGATTAGCGTTAATGACGGGACCAAACGCCAACTCGGGCAGCGGGTCAGCGGGGTTATCGACGAGGGTAGGATTACCGATTTTCAGGCCCTTGATGGTGTTCCAGTAGGTTTCCAGAAACTGCGGAAACAGGCGGCGCTCGACCACGAAGCGCACGTAGGCCGTGCAGCGCTGCTTGCCGTAGTCGTAGCCTTTCTGGAGCTGGTCGGCCAGCTGGTCCCACTGCGAGTAGTCCCAGATGCCGTACGTGTTCACACCTTCCATCTCCAGCAGGTAGCGCTTCTGCTTCTGGGCCAGCGCGTCGGCGATGTTGCGCCCGTTGTAGCGCCCGCCCACGAAGCTGAGGCAGTCCACGGCGTCGTGCTTCACCAGCAAGTCGCTCAGCTCCCCGCCCGAGCCGCTGACCAGCGACACGGGCAGACCGCAGCGCCGGGCCAGGGCGAAGGCTAGACTCAGGGAAATAAAGCCGCCGTCGGTGGGGGTTTTGGCAATGACCGCGTTGCCACAGAGCGCCTGCACCAGCACCGCGTGCAGCAGCACCGAGAACGGGTAGTTCCAGGAGGCAATGTTGCTGACCAGGCCCAATGGCTTACGCGCGCCGAGCATTTGCTCTATATTGTCGACGTACCACTGCACGCCGGCAATGGCGCGGTCGATGTCGGTAAAGCCGGCTTGATAGGTTTTGCCGATTTCCCACATCAGCAGCTTGCCAATCAGGTCGGCGTGCGCGCGCAGCAGGTGCAGGCAGTCCTGCACCCTGGCGCGGCGCTCGTCCAGGTCGGTGGCCGCCCAGGCGGCCGCTTCCTGCTTGGCCGCGACCACGGCGCGCAGGGCCGTGGCGTGGTCGAGCATGGGCAGGGCGCCCAGTAGGGTGCCGTCAATGGGCGAGTGAAACGCACGAGGCGTGCCCGGCGCCTGCCAGCGTCCTTCCAGCAGGTTCAGGAAGTGGTTGCCATCGGGGGTGAAAATTTCCGGGGCAATCTGCCGCGCTTGGTGCAGTAGGCCGCTGAATTCGACCTGGGGCGAAATAATTTTGGGCATAAACAAGGCAGATAAAGCAGCCCCCTCAGTGGGGCTACGGTTGTAGGCAAACCAAAAAATGCAGCCAGCCCTTATCACTCAACTTTACCAGCGGCCCGGTCGATTTTTATTACGTGGCTTACCCCCCTCCAAAAGGGAGAGGGGAAGCCATACGCTTAAAAAATCTATACGGAACCCGAAACTGCGCTAGGCCGCTGGCTTCACTTCCAGTACGAGCTTGCCTTGAATGCTCCGGCCTTCCAGGTCGCGGTGGGCCGCCGCCGCCTGGGCCAGCGGATACACCTGCGCCACTACCGACCGCACGTGGCCGGCCGCCAACAGCTGGGCCAATTCGGCGAGCGTGTCGCCACTTAGCTGCACGCCGTAGGACTCGCCGGTGGCGGGCCGGCGGTCGAGCGCCTGCTGCACCTCGGCCGTGAAGGGAATGTACTGGGCGCTGATGAGCCGCCCGCCGGCCCGCAGCACCTGCACCGAACGCAACTGCAGCTCTGTGCCCGCCTGGCCCACCGCGTCGAGCACCATGTCCACGGCCGGCACCTGCTGCTCGAAGGGCTGCCGGTAGTCCAGCACCTCGTCGGCCCCGAGGCTTTTGACAAACGCCAGGTTGTCCGCCGAGGCGGTGGCAATCACGTAGGCACCCGTCCATTTGGCCAGCTGCACCGCAAACGAGCCAACCCCGCCCGAGGCCCCGTGAATCAGCAGGCGCTCGCCCGGCTGCAGGTGCCCCACCGGGTAGAGGCCCGTCCAGGCGGTGAGCGCCGCCTGCGGCACGGCCGCTGCGTCCACGAAGCTCAGCGACGCGGGCTTGACCGCCACCTGGCTGGCTTTGGCCACGGTGTACTCGGCGTAGGTGCCGCTGCCCGGAAAGTTGGCCAGACCGAATACGGCGTCGCCGGGCCGGAACGCGGTAACGTCCGCTCCTACTTCGGCCACGATGCCGGCGAAATCCGTGCCGAGCAGCAAGGGCAGCGCCATGGGCATCCGCTCGTTGATGGACCCGTCGCGCAAGCGGATTTCGGACCGGTTCACGCCGGTGGCGTACACCTGCACCAGTACTTCGTCGGCCGCGGGCACGGGCCGGGCTACTTCTTCGATTTGGAGCACGTCGGGAGCGCCGAATTTGTGCATTCTTACTGCTTGCATAGGGGTCTGAAAAAAGGGGATGAATGAACCACCCGCGGGCTTTGCCTTTTAGGTACCGCGGCCAGGTTAGCCGGTCGGCCCCAAGCCAAGAAGCGTTAGTGGGTCGTTGCAGCAGCAAAGGTCCGGCTCGCCCACCGGGGGCGCATTACACGCCGCAAACCATCTTTACCACAATTCAAACCTTTTGCCCTAGCCCCGAAAGCCCCCTGGAGCCAGCCCGGTCTGGCGCTTGAAAAAGGTGCCGAAGTGCGCCGCGCTGGCGAAGCGCAGGCAGTCGGCAATTTCGGCGAGCGACCAGTCCGTTTGGCGCAGCAGCAGCTTGGCCTCCTGCGTCACGCGCGCGGCAATCAGGGCCGTGGTGGTGGTGCCCCGGGCGCGGTGGAGAACCCGGTTGAGGTGATTGGGGTGCACCGCCAGGGCCTGGGCAAAGTCGCAGGCCGTGTTCAACCCGAGCTGCTGGTGAGCGCTGGCCAGCGGAAACTGCCGCTCCAGCAAGTCGGCAAAGCGGGCGGCCAGCCGCTGGGTGGCGGCGTGAGCCGGCACCTGCGCGGGGGCAGGCTGTAGCCGTTGCCCGTAGTAGAGCACCTCCAGCAAGCAGGCGCGCAGCACCTCGTACTTATAAGCGAAGTCGGACGCCAGCTCCCGCTTCATCTTGGCAAACAGGGTGCTTAGGGCGGCGTAGTCCTCACCGTTCAGCTCCAGCACCCGCTGGCCGCCGGGCTGTAGCAGCGGCAACTGCTCCCAGGCGCTGGGGCCGGGGGCCGCCCGCAGAAACTCGGTCGTGAATACGCCGAGGTAGCCCGTGCGCACCGGCGTTGCCGGCCACCACTGCACGGAAAGCTGCGGGGGCGCAAACCAGAGCGAATACCTCTCGATGGCCAATTCCTGGTTGTCATAGGCCGCCCGGCCCCGGCCTTCAATCAGGCTAATCTTGTAGTAGCTGCGGCGGTCGAACGTCACCGGGGGCGCCGGCGTCGAAGGAGGTGGGTAGCGCAGCACGTCGGCCACGTCAAACAGGTTGAAGTGGCCGAGGGCGAGCTGCTCGTCAGCGGGACGCAGGGCGGCGGGGGTCGTACCAGCCTGGGCCGCCAGGGCGGCGTAGAACGTATCAAGGGAAGTATCCGGCACGGGCATGGCAATAGAGTCGTTGTCTAAATCAAACCTGTTACACGCACGCAACCGCCGACGGGTTGCCCCTTTTTCAAAGCAGCTAGTCTGCGGCGGCGACCTATTGGGCTAAGCAGTTTCCCATATTGGCCCTTCCCTTACTAGGTAGCAGTAGAAGTAGTGGCTGACACTGAAAACAGCGTCACAGGCCTCGCTTCACTGCATACTTTCCTTACTTGGAAGAATTACCCTGCTCAGTCATCGTACGGCGGTAAACGGAAGGACTCACGCCCGTCAGCCGCCTGAAGGTGCGGTTGAAATAGGATAAGCTAGGGAAGCCGCTGGCATGGGCTACTTCCGTCACGGAGTCGGGCCGCAGCAGCAGCCGGCAGGCGTGCTGCACCCGGCATTCGTTGACAAACTCAGTGAGCGTGCGCTGGGTCATTTTTTTGAAATACCGGCAGAAGGCCGGCTCCGACAGGGCCGCCTCGGCCGCTAGCTCGGGCACACTAACCGGACCAGGCAGGCATTGGTCCAGCAACCGCAGCACCCGGTTGAGGCGGTCCTGCGCCACGGGTGCCGCGACGGGTGGCCCCGCCGCCAGGACTGTGTAGTCGGCCACCTGGGCTAGCTGCTGCAACAGGCGCAGTAGCATCAGCAGCCGCTCTAGTGGGGGCTGGTGCCGCAGTGCCAGGAGCTGCTGCCCCACCACGTGGCGCACGGGTGCCGCGAAGACCAGACCGCTGCGGGCGCGCGCCAATAGGTCGCGCACTTGGGTGAACTCCGGCAGGTCCAGCCAGGTAATTCCCAGCAGGTCGGCTCGAAACTGCACGCCGACTTCGGCGAACGAATCGCTGGCGGCCTGCCCATATCCGTAACTCAGGTGCGGCACATTCGGGCCGAGCAGCAGCAGTTCGCCGTCTTCGTAGCGCGAGATGTGGCGCCCAATATAGCGGCGACCCATGCCCTGGGGCAGATACAACAGTTCGTACTCGGCGTGGTGGTGCCAGCTCACCGGGCACGGATTTGCAGCGTTGTGCTCGAACACGGTGAAGGACGTTCCACAGCTGAGTTGGACCGGCTCTTGGGTTAGTTTCATGCCCACTTTGACCCCAGATTACCTGGTACCCGAACGAAAGGTAGCTTATTTGTCAATACAGAGCGCAAAGCTGGTAACCACGACGTAGCACGGATAGCGCCTTGAGCGGAAATTTGTATCGCTTTCCGTCGCATTCAAGCCGCAAAAATCTTCGTTCGCCGCCTTTGGCTGGTTCGCCAGCTTGGGGCTAGCTGGCCCCAAACCAGGCTTCGGCCACTTTCTTTTTCTCAACGGCGCGTGCTCGCACCGCCTACCCCCTGTTTTATATGCTTACTTCTGAATCCATCGCGGCGAGCACGCTTGGCAAAGCCGAACAACTTTCCACCCGCCTAACCTTTTTTATCATCGGCCTGGGCGGCGCGGCCTGGGCGCCCCTGGTTCCGTTTGTCAAAGCCCGTCATCACCTTACCGAAGGCCAATTGGGGCTGTTGCTGCTCTGTCTGGGCGTGGGCTCGATTCTCGCCATGCCCGTGGCGGGGGCTTTAGCGGGCCGTTACGGCTGCCGGCGCGTCATTGTAGCCACTACGGGCCTGATTTGCTGTACCTTGCCGCTGCTGGCGTTAGCCGCCCCACTCACGCTGCTCGCGCCGGCCTTGTTTGTTTTCGGCATTGGGCTTGGCTCGGTCGATTGCGTCATTAATATTCAGGCGGTGCTCGTCGAGCGGGCCAGCGGCCGGACCCTGATGTCGGGTTTTCACGGCCTCTTCAGCGTGGGCGGCATGGTCGGGGCGGGCGGGGTGAGCGCGTTGTTGAGCGCGGGGGCTTCCCCGCTCGCCGCTACGGGCGGCATTGTCGTCGTCATCGTAGGCCTCTTGCTCTACGCCGCCCCGCACTTGGTCGCCTACGGGGGCCCTGGCAACGGCTCCGCCTTTGTCATTCCGCACGGCCGGGTGTTGTTCATCGGCCTGCTGTGTTTCATCCTGTTTTTAACCGAAGGGTCCGTCCTGGACTGGACCGCTGTCTTTCTGACCACCCAGCGAGGAGTGGACCCCGCCTGGGCCGGCGTGGGCTACACGGTGTTCTCCTTCGCCATGCTGCTGGGCCGCTTTACCGGCGATGCCCTGGTGCGCCGCCTCGGCGGGGGCCGGGTGCTGGGCCTGGGCGGGCTCGTGGCCGCCGCCGGCATGGCCCTGACCGTGCTGGGGCCCACCTGGCAGGCGGGGGTAGCGGGGTACGCCCTCGTGGGCGCGGGCTGCGCGAACCTGGTGCCCGTGCTCTTTTCCACCGCGGGCCGCCAGCGCGCGATGCCCGAGCACCTGGCCGTTCCCGCCATCGCCACCCTGGGCTACGCGGGCATTCTGGCCGGGCCGGCGTTGATTGGCTTTGTCGCCCAGGCCACCAGCTTCACGACTGCTTTTCTCATCTTAGCCGCCCTGCTGACGGGGGTAGCGGCCAGCCGGCGAATCATTACGGTTTAAAACGGAGCCGCTACGAAGCGCCTCGTTAACTAAGGCTTTTCTTTTTATGATAATTGCACACGTTGCCTTATGGACCGCGGACCTGGAACGGGCCCGGCAGTTTTACGAACAGTATTTTGCCGCCACGGCCAGTGCGCGCTACCATAACCCCGCCAAAGACTTTACTTCCTACTTTCTGCATTTCGCCTCCGGGGCCCGCCTCGAACTGATGCACCGGCCCAGCTTGCTACCCGTGGCCGATCCCAAGACTCCCGCGGGCGGCTACGCCCATATCGCCTTTGCACAGGCAGCCGGGCCGCCGTGGAGGCCCTCACGGAGCGCTTGCGGGCGGCAGGTTGCCCCGTCCTGAGCGAGCCGCGCACCACCGGCGATGGCTATTACGAAAGCGTAGTAGCCGACCCCGACGGCAACCCGCTTGAACTCACGGTCTAAACCGGAAGGCTGATGGCTTGTAGTAGTTTTTCCAGCCCCGTTACTACTTCCAGCCCCGTTGCTATTTCCATCCCCGTTTCGATGGTCACTCCGCCATCTGCTAGTTATTTCTGGCCATGCTCCCAGCTCCTAATGCCACCTTGCCCACCCACGACCTAGGGCCGGGCCCTTTATTACAACTCAAACCATTGAGCGAGTTTGCGGGCGCGCAGGCCGCGCACCGGCACAACTTTTTCGAGGTGCTCGTGCTGCACGAGGCGGCCGGTACTCACCAGATTGATTTTGTGGAGTTTCCGCTCGTGGCGAACCGCGTGTATTTCATCGGGGCCGGGCAGGTGCACACGCTGCACGCGACCCGGCTGGAAGGCTGGCTGCTAGCCTTTGACCCCGCGCTGTTGGACAACCAGCTTATCGGGCGCGACCAGCTCTCGGTGCCAGCGCTCTTCCACAACTGGCGGCGGCAGCCCTTCCTAGACTTCAATGCCGCCACCGCGCCCACATTTTCGGCCCTGCTGCTGCTGTTGCAGCAGGAGTACGCGCAGGCTACGCCCTGCTGGCAAACGCTGCGTACCTACCTGCAAGCCTTCTTGCTGAACGCCGAACGCGCCAGCGTGGCCGATGCCAGCGCCAGCACGCCCACCCTGCCGCACGCCTACCTCGACCGCCTGCACGAGATGCTGGAGCAGCACCACGCC
>CAXTBA010000086.1:0-10952 GCA_964242665.1 uncultured Hymenobacter sp. | reverse complement strand
TGCGCGAGACGGTGATGGGCCGCGAGCTGTTCGACTACGCCTTCAAAACCTACGCCACCCGCTGGGCCTACAAGCACCCCACGCCGGCCGATTTCTTCCGCACGATGGAAGACGCTTCGGCGGTGGACCTCGACTGGTTCTGGCGCGGCTGGTTTTACGGCACCGACCATTGCGATATCAGCATCGACGCGGTGAAATACTACAACGTGAGCACGCTGGACCCCAGCGTGGAAAACGCCCGGCTGCAAAAGCTGAAAGCCGCCCAGCCGCAAACCGTATCGCAGCAGCGCAACGCCCAGGACATCAAGCAAACAGTCGTAGATGAGAAGCCCGACCTCAAGGACTTCTACAACAGCTACGACCCGCTGGCCGTGACCGACGCCGACCGCGCCCGCTACACGGCCTACACCAAAACCCTGACGCCCGACCAGCAGCAGCGCCTGCGCGACAACACCAACTTCTACGAACTGAGCCTGCACAACGTGGGGGGCCTCGTGATGCCGGTGATTTTGCAACTGACTTACGCCGACGGCAGCCAGGAAATCCAAAACATCCCCGTCGAGCTGTGGCGCAAAAACAACGAGCTGGTCACCAAGGTCGTCACCACGAGCAAGCCGGTAGTGAGCTTCGTGCTCGACCCTTTCCTGCAAACGGCCGACACCGACTTGAGCAACAACGCCTACCCACGACAGCCCGTGGCCTCGCGCTTCGAGTTATTCCAACAGGGGCCCCCGGCCCAACCCAATCCCATGCAGCTGCAATCCATCCAAAGCTCGACGCAAAAGGTCGAAGACAAGCCGCTGAATAAATAAATGCAGGGCCCCGGCGGGCACAAAAAAAGCGACTTAAAGAGTCGCTTTTTTTGTGCCCGCTGAATATTAAAAAGCTGGGTTAGGATCAAACGAAGCGTTGAAACGCGCCCTTGTGCTGATTATTTGCCGCCGATCATGCGCGAAATCAGGCCGTGGTCGTCGGTGATTTCGGACCAGACCACACCAGCTAAGTGGATGACGAAGAAGCCGACAATCAGGTACATCGTTACGTTGTGGACTTCTTTCACCGGGTGTTCGATGCCGTGCAGAAACGCTACGTCATCGGCCCATGTCAGGGCCAGGCCCGTGAATACCATGACGGTTAGGAACAGGTAAAACAGGGCATAAGTCGTTTTGGCAAACAAGTCGTGGCGGGCGTCGGCCTTCCCGGCGGGTGGGGCCAAGCGGTACTTGCGGGCCACCAGCAGCAAGCGCGTTGAGAAGCGCATTTCGGCGGGCCCCCGCAGCTCCAGCAACACCCGCAACAACCAGAACGCCGCCAGCGCCAAGCCGATGGCGATGTGCCACTCCCAAATTCGGTCGCTGATGATGTGGGCAAACGTGCGCCCTTGCTGCTCCGTCGGCACCACGCCGTCCTTGCTGGCTGCCTTAATAAACTCCGGCACCGCGGAGCGGGCGTTCACGATGACCATCAGAAACAGAATGGTCATCAGCTGCCCGATCACCAGCAGCGAATTTCCCCAGTGCCAGACGCGCAGCGGGGCCGAATAGTCGTGGGTCGGGGGCGCGACGGGCGCTTGCGTGGGGGCCATAAGCGTAGGAATTAGGAAGCAGACAGCGGCACCGTTTCCACGGCCGCCGCCTCCGCAATATGCACCGTGCGGCCCGGATACACGCGCAGGGCTTGCGCTAGGCAGTCGAAAGCCGCGCCCAGGGCGGTGCGGTTGATGACGTAGGCCAGGCGCACTTCGCGGCGGCCCAGGCCGGGGGTTTGGTAGAAGCCGTTGGCGGGCGAGAGCATCAGCGTCTGATTATCCAGGGTAAACTCTTCGAGCAGCCACTGCCCGAACTTCTCGGCGTCGTCCACGGGCAGGCGGGCCACCACGTAAAACGCGCCGCCTGGCACCGGACAGGTCACGCCCGGCATGGCGCGCAAGCGGGCCACGGTCAGGTCGCGCCGGGCCTGGTACTCGGCGCGGGTGCCGTCGAAGTAGGAGGGAGGCAGGTCGGCGGCGGCTTCGGCAGCCAGCATTTCGAGTACCGGCGGGCACACCCGCATCTGCCCCAGGCGCAGGGCGGCCGTCCACACGTCGGGGTTGCGCGTGACGAGGGCCCCCACGCGGGCCCCGCAGGCGCTGTAGCGCTTCGAGATGGTGTCCACCATCACCACGTGCTGCTCGCCGCCGGGTAGGCTCAGGCCGCTGGTAGCAGCGGCCCCGTCGTAGCTGTATTCGCGGTAGGCTTCGTCGGAAATCAAAAAGAAATCGTGCCGGATGCAGAGGCCCAGCAGGGCCTCCAACTCGTCGCGCCGGTACACGTAGCCGGTCGGGTTGCTGGGGTTGCACACCAGGATGGCACGGGTGCGCCCGGTAATGACGGCCTCAAAATCGGCCAGCGGCGGCAGGGCGAAACCGTCTTCGATGTGCGCCGTGACGGCCACGATGTTCACCCCAGCCGCGACCGCAAACGCGGTGTAAGTGCCATAAAACGGCTCGGCGATGATTATTTCGTCGCCGGGGTTGAGGCAGGTGAGCAGGGCAAACAGGATGGCCTCGCTGCCGGCCGTCGTCACCAGAATGTCCTCGAAGCGCGCCGGAATGCCCGCCCGCTGGTAGTAGGCTTCCAGCTTGCGGCGGTAGCTGTCGGTGCCCGCGCCGGGCGCGTAGCCCAGCACCTTGATGTCGGCGTGGCGGATGGCGTCGAGCATCTCGGGAGGCGTCAGCACGTCGGGCTGCCCGATGTTGAGCGGATAAACGACCTTGCCGGCCTGCTTGGCGGCCTCGGCAAACGGCAGTAGCTTGCGAAACGGCGACACCGGCATGGCCCGGCCGCGGTGGGATGGTAGTGGCATATTAAAGTAAAGATAAGGCCCCGTGCGCGGTGCGGGAAAGCTACTTGGCCACACCTACGCGGGCCGCGCCCATCGCTCCTGCGCCCAGGACCCCGCCCCAACCGCGCACCGCATGGTATCTTGCCGTGCCTTCGCATGGAGTGCCGGTAAATCTTTGCCCGACCTATTAATGAACGTTGCGCGTTTCTTCTTCCACAAGCTAGCCGATGTGCTGTCGGCTAACAACTTGTACCTCACCAAGTCGCTAAACTATAAACGGGAACCTGCCCCGCTGCCCATCAACCTCGACTACGTGCGCTACGCCACGCTGGGGCTGTGCGCCCAGGAAATTCTGCGCAAAAACGTACCCGGCAACGTGGCCAAAGTGGGAGGGGCCCACCAGGCCGTGCTAGACTTTTGCCAAAGCCACGGCGTGAGCTTCACGTCATTGCCGGACAGCGGGGGCACGGCCGTGCTGAGCAAATAAGTGACCTGCAAGCCGGGGGCCTGCTTAGTGGTAGTGCCGAAATATTCCGCCCGACAAGGGCGTCCACAAAGCGGCGCGCTGCCCACTGGCTTTCAATCCATTATTAGCCCAGGTGTTGCAGGTATGCCAGAAGCTATAGGCCCATTGGCCTTCGTAAAAAGCGTCGTGACCCGCGTACGTATGGCCCGGCAAATACTGCACGCGCCCCGTGGCGTCGGTCCGAAAGCTGCCTTGCACATACGTCACCAGCCGGGCATATTCGGCCGGGGTCAGTTCCAGCCGCACGCAGGTGGCACTGGGCCGCAGTTCCTGCGCAGTATGAAAAGTGGTGTGCATGGCCGACGTGCCCAAATGGAATGCGGCCCGAAAGGCAATCGGCGCGGTTAAGTCGCCCCAGCCCGGGATGTAAAAAAACCCCTTGTCGCCCCAGCCAAAGGCCAGGTAGTCGTACCCTGTGCTGTCACGGCTCGTAGTTTGGGTGAATTTTACCTGTCGGCTCCAATCCAGCTGGGCAGTGCGCACGGGCAGCACCAAGTCGGTGTGCACGCCGTTGGGCGTAAACAAGTACACCGCCACGCGCGGCCCGCCTGGCGGCACTGGTTCCGCCGCCACCGGAATCAGCGGTAAGCTGAATGCAACAATTACGTACAGCGCCAATGTGGCCAGCACGCCACCCAGGGCGTAGCCGGTAAATTTCAGGAATTTAGAAAAAAACTTGCGCATATTTGGTTAGCATTCGGCACAATTTAAGGAGCCAAATAAAACCCCCGCGCCAGCCAAAGCCAACGCGGGGGTTTCATTTAATTGGCAACAGCCAAACTACTACATATTCTTCACAATCTCGGCTCCAAACTCGCTCGTTTTGAGCAGCGTAGCGCCCTCCATTTGGCGCTCGAAGTCGTAGGTAACGCGCTTGCTTTCGATGGCGGCTTCCAAGCCTTTGTTGATGAGCTCGGCAGCTTCTTTCCAGCCCAGGTGTTCCAGCATCATCACCCCCGAGAGGATGACCGAACCGGGGTTTACTTTGTCTTGGTTGGCGTACTTGGGGGCCGTGCCGTGGGTGGCTTCGAAGATGGCGTGGCCGGTGAGGTAGTTGATGTTGGCCCCCGGGGCGATGCCGATGCCGCCCACGATGGCGGCCAGCGCGTCGGAGATGTAGTCGCCGTTCAGGTTCAGGGTGGCCACCACCGAGTACTCGGCGGGGCGCAGCAGAATCTGTTGCAGGAAAGCATCGGCGATGCTGTCCTTGATGATGAGCTTGCCCTGGTCCTGGGCTTGCTTTTGCAAGGCGTCGGCCACGGTTGCGCCCTGCTTGGCCACGATTTTATCGTACTGAGCCCAGGTAAACACCTTGGAGCCAAACTCCTTCTCGGCTAGCTCGTAGCCCCAGGTTTTGAAGGCCCCTTCGGTGAACTTCATGATGTTGCCCTTGTGCACGAGCGTCACCGACGGCAGCTTGTGCTCCAGGGCGTACTTGATGGCGGCGCGCACGAGGCGCTCGGTGCCTTCCTTCGACACCGGCTTGATGCCAAACGAAGACGTTTCGGGGAAGCGAATCTTCTTCACACCCATCTCGTCGACCAGGAATTCCAGCATTTTCTGGGCCTGGGGCGTGCCGTTCATGTACTCGATGCCGGCGTAAATGTCCTCGGTGTTCTCGCGGAAGATGACCATGTCGGTCAGCTCCGGGTGCTTCACCGGCGAGGGCACGCCGTCGTAGTAGCGCACGGGGCGCACGCAGGCGTAGAGGTCCAGTTCCTGGCGCAAGGCCACGTTCAGCGAGCGAATGCCGCCGCCCACGGGCGTGGTTAGGGGCCCCTTGATGCCCACGAGGTAGTCGCGGAACGCATCAAGGGTTTCATTGGGCAGCCAGTTGCCGGTTTGCTTAAAGGCTTTTTCGCCGGCCAGCACTTCTTTCCATACCAGCTGCTTTTTGCCGCCGTAGGCTTTTTCCACGGCCGCGTCGAATACAAGCTGTGAGGCACGCCAAATGTCCGGGCCCGTGCCGTCGCCCTCGATGAAGGGAATAGTGGGCTTGTCAGGAACGTTCAGCTTGCCGTTTTTGATGGTGATTTTCTGTTCTGCCATGTGGTGAGAAGGTTGTCGGTTATTAGTTGTTGGTTGTCAGAAGGGAGGTACGAGTTGCCGGTTGTATGCGAGATGTTTTCCAATCCCGGGGCCCTCAGTCTGACAACTGACGGCCAACAGCGGGCAACTAAAAATTAATAGCCAAAAATCTCCGGCAGCGTGAGCTGCTGCACGGCCCCGTATTTGGCCAATTCCTTGAAATTGAGGCGGTCTTTTGAGCCAATCACCAGAATCACCTGGTTTTGGCCCTTCACTTTCGCGGCCTGAAACTTCTTCAAATCGTCAAAGCTCATCTTCTGGGTTTGGTCGTACACGTCGCGCCGCAAGTCGTAATCCAGGCCCAGGCGGCGGGCGCGCTCGTAGCTCAGCAGAATGCCTTCGTGGGTGATGCGGTCGGTGGCGATGCTGTTGCGGATGCTTTGCTTGGCAATTTCCAGGTTGGCATCGGCCAGGGGCATGTCGGTAAACAGGGCTTCCATGCCGGCCATGGCCTCGGGCAGCTTGTCGCTCTGCGTGCCGATGTAGCTCACGATGTAGTTGGAGCGGCCCAGCTTATCGGCATTGGAGTAACGCGAAGCGGCGGAGTAAGCCAGGGCCTTGCTCTCGCGCAAATCCTGAAACACAATGCTGCCCATGCCGCCGCCAAAATACTCGTTGTACAAGCTTACCGTGGGCACCAGCGCCTTGTCGTACAAGTCGCCCTTGGTCAGGAACAGGATTTCGGCCTGCACCATGTTGTAATCCACCCAATAGACTTTCTTCTCTTTCAAAGGCTGCTCGGCGAAATCTTTGGCAGCCGGGTCGGGTAGGAGCTTGGCAGGCGTTTGGTGTTCAGCTTTCAGCACCGCCAAGGTTCCATCAATTGGTCGGGGGCCATAGTAAAGTGCCCGATGCTGGTACGTCGGCAACTTCTTCAACAAAGCCGAAAGCTGCTCCGGCTTTAGAGCTTTCAACTGCTTCTCACTCAAAATATTGGTGAACGGATTCCGGGGCCCATACTTAGCAAAATTCAGCATCGCCTGGTTCAAAATCACGCCTTTGCTGAGCTTGGCGTCCTGACGCTGCTTGAGAATGCCGGCCACCTGGTTTTTCAGGGCCCCCGCGTCGGGGCGCGGGTTGTTGAGCAGCTGCTCAAATAGCTTCAGGGCCGGCTCCAAGTTGCTGTCGAGCCCGCTCAAGCTGATGAGCACCCGGTCGGGCCCGCTATTGACGGCGAATGAGCAACCCAACTTATAAAACTCTTGCTGGAGTTGCGCCGCCGAGTAGCTGCCGGTGCCCAGGTATTGCAAGTAATCGGTAGCTATGTCGAGGCGCGGGTCATTATTAGTACCGAGGTCAATGGCGTAAAACAGGCTGAACAGCCCATTTTCGCTGTTTTTGGTATAGTACAGCGGCAAACCGGGCTTAATTTCGACTTGCTGGATGTCCTTCTTATAATCGACAAACACCGGCTGCAACTCCGTACTGGGCAGCTTCGACACTTCCGTGTAAAAGGCCGAGGCCGCGTCGCGGTTGGCCGGCACCGGCGTGATGGCCGGCTTCACCACCTTCACCGTGTTGGCGTCCTTGCCGGTGCGCTTGAACACGGTGGCGTAACCGGGGCCGTAATTGTCGTTGGTAAACTTGATGATTTCTTCCTTGGTAATCGTACCGAAATCGTCCTGCTGCTTCAAATAATCGGCCCAGCTAACGCGCTCAATAAAAGCCTCGTACATGGCTCCCGCGCGGGCTTCGTTGCTCTCGTAGGATTTGGTGCGTTGGAGCTTTTCGTTGTTGACGATGGCCGGAATCAGCCAGTCCGGAAACTGACCTTGCTTCACCTTGGTGAGCTCGGCCAGCAGCAGGCCTTTCACTGTTTCTAGCGACTGCCCTTGGCGCGGTGTGCCGTAAATAACGTGCGTCGAATAGTCGTCGTTAAGATCGGTGAACGAAGCGGCTTGCAGCACCTTTTGCTGTTGGTTCAGGTCGAGGTCGATGAGGCCGGCCTGGCCGTTGGTGAGGACTTTGTCTAGCATCCGCAGCCGCACGGCGTCGTGGGTGGCCTTGCCCAGCAAGCGGTAGCCGAGCATCACGTTTTCCGACTGGGGCCCCACGACTTCCTTCACGATGGGAGCGGCAATCGGTTGTTCTACCGGCGACGCAAAAGCTGGCACCGGCTTGCTCGGCAGCTCACCAAAATGCTTGTCAATCAGTCGAATGGTAGCATCGTAGTCCAGGTCGCCACTCAGGCACAGGGCCACGTTGTTCGGCACATAATATTGGCCGAAATATTTCTTAATCTCCGTAATCGACGGATTTTGCAGATGCTCAATCGTGCCGATGGTCGTCTGCGTACCGTAAGGATGAGTCGGGTAGAGCGCCGCGTTCAACGTCTCAAACTCCTTGCTGAAATCGTTGTCCAGGCCCCGGTTTTTCTCCTCGTACACGGCCTCCAACTCGGTGTGGAACAAACGCGGCACCATTTCCTTGAGGCGTTCACTCTGCACAGCGGCCCACTTTTCAAGCTGGTTGCTCGGAATATCCTCTTGATACACCGTTTCCTCGTTGGAGGTATGGGCATTCGAGCCCTTCGAGCCGATGCTGCCCATTAGCTTCTCGTACTCGTTGGGCACGGCGTAGCGGGCGGCCACCCCCGAAATCGAGTCAATCTGGTGGTAGGTGCGCTTGCGGGCCGCCGGGTCGTTGCGCTCGCCGCGGTACACCTCGTACAGGGCCTCAATCTTGTCCAGCTCGGGCTTTTCCTTGCTCCAGTCTTTGGTGCCGAGCCGCGACGTGCCCTTGAACACCATATGTTCGAGGTAGTGCGCCAGGCCGGTGGCGGCGGCCGGATCGTTCTTCGAGCCCGCCCGCACAGCTAGATAGGTTTGGATGCGGGGTGCGTTTTTATAATCCGACAAGTACACCGTCAGCCCGTTGGCCAGGTGGTAAATGCGGACGTTAAGCGGATCGTTGGGGGCCGTTTCGTAGGAGTAAGTTTTGGCGGCGGCCACGGGCGGCGCAGGCGCGGCAGGGGGGGCCGTAGCTGCGGCTGGCTGGCTGGTACGGCACTCGGTGGTGGCCAAGCCCAGCACTACCAGAGCGGGCAGCAGCAGCAAATGGGATTTTTTCACGAAACGGGTGGGCGAAAGCTAGCGGCAGAACGAAAAAACAAAGGTAGCTGGCCGATAGGGGAATAAAAAACGATTTTTACGGGTTTTGCTGACCCATTAGGCTCCTGGTCAGGGCTTAAAAATCGGCTTCCAGCCCCAGCCGCAGCTTGGCCTCGCGCAGGGCCGGAAACCGCTCGGCCAGGTATTCGAACTTGTCGGTGGCCGTGTAGAGCTTGCGTGCCGTGGGCGCGGCTTGCATCACTACGGGCACCACGTTCAGGCGCGGGTGGCCGGTGCGGCGGCGCAGCTCGGCCAGAAACTCGGTGCGGATTTCGTTGAACTGGTCTTCCTGCACGGGGTTGTCCACCGTCAGCTCGATGCGGTGGTTGGGGCCGGCGGCCACGGTGCGGTTCAGCAGCGTGTACTCGCTCATGCGCTCCTGGGCACGGCGCTCCTCGGCCATTTCGCGCCACACGCGTTGCAGCAGCGCGTCGTCCACCGGGGCTACCGGGCCGGAAACAGGCAACGGCTCGGCCGCGGCCAGGGCCGCCGGGCCCGTCGGCCGGACGCTGAAGTCCTTGAGGCTGGGCAGCTTGCTGCTGCCGCCGCTGGCTCCTAAGTTGAGGAGGGAGGGCGGTGCGGGGCGCGGCTCCGGCTCCAGGCCTTCCATACTGGGCACGCCTATTTCCACGTGCGGCAGGGTGTCGCGTAGCTGGTGCCGCTCGGTGACGGCCGCTGCCGGCTCGGCCTCGATGCTGGGCGTGTCGTGCAACTCTTCCACCCCGTTTTCTACCGGTAGCGGCTCGGGGCCGTCGGCTGGCGCGGGGGCGGATATTGGTGCTTGGTTGTTGGTGCTTGGTGCTTGGCTATCGGGCGCTGGCTGCGAAACCGGTTCCGTGGGCGCGGGGCGGGGCGCGGCCGCCGCTGATGCAGCCGGTTGTGCCGGAGCCACGGCAGCAACGGCCGGCCCGGGGCCCTCCGCTACGCTGCTAGTTTTTTTTTTAGTGGCTTCGGGGCCGCTTACGTCGCGCACGAATTGCACGGCCCCGTTGAGGTACGCCAGTTTCATGAGCGTCAGCTCCACGTGCAGGCGCTGGTTTTTGGCTTGCTTGAAGTCGCGGTCGCACTGGCTCACCAGGTTCAGGGCCGAGAGCAAGAAGGCCAGGGGAGCGGCCTGGGCCTGAGCCACGTACTGTTTTTTGATGCCGTCCGATACTTCCAACAGCTGCACCGTCACGGCGTCTTTGCACACCAGCAGGCCGCGCAAGTGCTCGGCGGTGCCCACCACGAAGTTGTGCAAATCGAAGCCCTGCTGCATCACTTCATCCAGCAAAAGCAGCGCGGCCGACAGGTTTTCGGCCAGCAGCGCGTCCACCAGCCGGAAGTAGTAGTCGTAGTCCAGCACGTGCAGGTTCTGCACCACGTCCTTGTACGTCAAGTTGTTGCCGGCAAAGGTCACCATCTGGTCGAACATCGACAGCGCGTCGCGCAGGCCCCCGTCGGCTTTCTGGGCCAGCAGGTGCAGGGCGTCGTCTTCGGCGGCAATGTTTTCTTGGGTGGCCACGTAGCGCAGGTGCTGGCGCATGTCGTCGACCCGGATGCGGCTGAAGTCGAAAATCTGGCAGCGCGACAAAATCGTGGGAATAATTTTGTGGCGCTCGGTGGTGGCCAGGATGAAAATGGCGTAGGACGGCGGCTCCTCCAGCGTCTTCAAAAAGGCGTTAAAGGCCTGATTGGACAGCATATGCACCTCGTCGATGATGTAGACTTTGTACTTGCTGCCGGCCTGCGGCGGGTAGCGCACCTGCTCCACGAGCGAGCGAATATCCTCGACCGAGTTGTTGGACGCCGCGTCCAACTCGTGCACGTTGAAGGAAGCGTTTTCCTGGAAAGCGACGCAGGAAGCACACGCCCCGCATGCCTCCGTGTCGGCTGATAAGTTGGTGCAATTAATGGTTTTGGCCAGGATGCGGGCGCAGGTAGTTTTGCCCACCCCGCGGGGCCCGCAAAAAAGGAACGCCTGGGCCAGGTGCTGGCTCTGAATGGCGTTTTGTAGGGTGGTGGTGACGTGCTGCTGGCCCACCACGCTGCGAAAGGTGGCGGGACGGTACTTCCGGGCCGAAACGACAAAATTCTCCATAGGACTTCCTACAAAGTTACCCTGCAAACCGGGCGTTTAAAAGCCCGGCCGTAAGGCTGCGCGCCGGGCCCCGGGGCCCGAAACTTTTTGGGGCAGCCCGGCGTTAACCCGTTCCCGCGTACATTTGCGGTCCGCCAAAGAACCCGCCAGGGCCCTGCGGCGGAAACTCGTTCTTCTTAAATCTGGGGCTGACCGGAATTGACAGCTTGCGCAGGTCGCGGGTAAGCGTGCCGGGAGTTGATGGAAGCTCTCCCGTCAAAAAATCTATCAAACAACAACTGGCGACTATTCGTACGCCATGGCTGCCTAGTTCAGAATTAGGTAA
>CAXTBA010000085.1:0-10970 GCA_964242665.1 uncultured Hymenobacter sp. | reverse complement strand
CGCAAGGAGCTGTGCGAGAACCTGAACCTGCGCGCCATGGTGGCCGGGGGCCGCATCCCCGGCTACGCGGCTTATGCCGACGAGATGACGCCGGCCAAGTACGTGGAGATGGTGCGCAACAAGGAAGTGGTGGATCCCATCCTCACCTTCCAGCTCTCGAACGAGTTCCACGTGCGCAAAATCATCCGCGGCTACCTGCCCTACGACTCCGAAAGCAAGGCCTACGCCACGCTGCTGGAGTGGATCAACGTGTACTACGAAGAGACGGAAAAGCTCATCGGCAACACCAAGTCCAACGTGCGCATCGGCATCGTGCAGTGGCAGATGCGGGCCACGCGCAGCCTGGAGGACTTGTTGCAGCAAATCGAGTTCTTTGTGGACACGGTGAGCGGCTACAAAGCTGACTGCGTGCTGTTTCCCGAGTTTTTTAATGCTCCGCTCATGGCCCTCACCAACGAGGATTCGCCGTCGGTGGCCATTCGGGCGATGGCGGCGTTTACGGCCCCCATCAAGGCCAAGATGATGGAGCTGGCCGTGAGCTACAACATCAACATCGTGGCCGGCTCGATGCCGGTGTACGAGGATGGCAAGCTGTTCAACGTGGCCTACCTGTGCCGCCGCGACGGCACCGTGGACGAGCAGTACAAGCTGCATGTGACGCCCGACGAGGCCAGCTATTGGGGCATGCGCGGCGGCGACAAGCTGGTGTGCTTCGACACGGATTTTGGCAAAATTGGCATCCTGGTGTGCTACGACGTGGAGTTCCCCGAGCTGGCCCGCCTGCTGAGCGACGAAGGGATGAAAATCCTGTTCGTGCCCTTCTGGACCGACACCAAAAACTCGTACCAGCGGGTGCGCATCTGCGCCCAGGCCCGCGCCATCGAAAACGAGTGCTACGTGGCCATCACCGGCTCGGTGGGCAACCTGCCGCGGGTTGAAAACATGGACATCCAGTACTCGCAAAGCGCGGTGTTCAGCCCGTCGGACTTTGCCTTCCCGCACGACGCCATCGTGGCCGAGGCCACGCCCAACACGGAGATGACCCTGATTGCCGACCTGGACCTGGACCTGCTCAAAGACCTGAACACCAGCGGGGCCGTGCGCAACCTGCGCGACCGCCGCAAGGATTTGTTCTCGCTCAGCTGGTCGAAGAAGAACGCCGAGCGCGACGACGAGCTGCTGGCCCAGGGCGAGGACCGCCTGCCCAAAACCAGCCGCCGCCGGGCCATCGCGGCGGGCTAAGACGAACAAGTAGAGCATCGCAACGAAAAGGGCAGCCGCGTTCACGGCTGCCCTTTTTGTTTGGTTGTTGCCTGCGAAGGCGGCTGGTAGCCGGCTTTTGCTGGTGTACGGTTGGCGCGGGGCCGTTGAGCACGACTGGGACGCACGCTTCATCAGTTAGTAAATTTTATAAACTAAATGTTTATATTTATTATAAATCCATTGCTTTCGATCATGAATAATTAGTCTTGGCGGGGCGGCCCGAAAAGCAGCGCTTGCTTCATTCGAATACAGAAGCTTACCCATGGCCCTTTGCATTCCTTTTGTTGTCGGACCGATATCGGAGCTAAGCACGGCCATCCGGGTACGAGGCCAGTTGGCGGGGGCCCAGGTCACCGTGTTTGCCGTGCCGGGACTAAAAAGAGTAGCGGTGGGCGTTGCCCTTTCGGGCGATCAGCTGCTGAACCTGTCCCCTGGGGTTCGGCTGTCGCACGACGAAGTGCTGGTGGCCGTTCAGGAATTTGGCGGGGAAATCAGCGACTTCCCGGCCAGCGACGTGGGCATGGGCGTGCAGCAGGGCCCCCAAACCGCCGCCGACTTGGGCGTGGTGGGCATGGCCACGCACCTCTACGAGTGCGGCCGGTTCGTGTGGGTCACCGGGGCCGTGCCGGGGGCCACGGTGAACGTGTTCGCCAACGGCACGAGCATCGGCAGCGGGCCGGCTACGGAGGGGTTCGCCCGGTTGGCGTTGGCCGTGGGCATCCCCCGGGGCGAGTTCCTGGCGGCGCACCAGGCTGCCGCGCTTCCGTCGGGGGCGGTGGCGGCCGGGGCGGATTTCTTGGCCCTGCCCGGTCCGCCGCCCGTCGCGCCCAACGCCGGCCTGCCGCTGCCGGCGCCCACCATTGCGTTGCCGCTGCGGCAATGCGACCAAGCCATTTTAATTTCCGGGGTTGTCGACGGCGCGCTCGTCACCGTTCACCGGTCGTCGGGGGTACCGGACGAAGCCGCCGGCTTCGAGGTGAGCAGCCTGTGGTTCTCCCTGCAAAAAGCATTGGCGGAAGGCGAAGAGGTGACGGTGAAGCAAGACCTCTACGAGCGGTGCGAGCTGTTCGGGGCATGGTCCAAGCCGGTGGCGGTGGGGCCCCTGGGCCCCGTCGATCCGCCCGTTATCAGCCAGCCGCTGTGCAATGGAATGCGGCGCATTACCCTGCAGGGGCTGCGGCCCGGGGCCAACGTGTTCATTACGGCCAACGGCGACGTGTACCGGGGCACCGCGCCGCTGGACCAAACGGTGGGTTCGTTTGGGGTGCCGGCGTTGAGCAGCGACACGGTTTCGGCGACCCAGGAAGTCTGCGGCGTGGCCAGTGCGCCGGCGGGGCCGGCCCCCGTCGACGACCACCCGGAACGCATTCCCCCGGCGGTGCTGCGGGGCCCGCTGTTTGAGTGCGCCACCACGGTTTCCGTCACGGGCATCCACCCGGGCGCGGAATTGCAGGTTTTCGCCACAAACAGAGACACCGGGGGGCAAAACCCCATCAGCAATCGGGTGAGCGTTTTCGAGCCGCTGGCCGTGCTGGACGTTTCCCCGTTTTTGCGGGCCAGTGATGACGTGACGGTGGCGCAATGGGCGTGCGCCGAGACGCGCGCGGACTCGAAGGCTGAGCCGGTGAAGGCCCACGGGCTCCCCAACCCGCCGCGCATAGTGGATGCCCTCCGGGCGGGCGACACCGCAGTTTTGCTGTGGGACGTGCTGCCCGGCACCACGGTGACGGTGTACGCTAGAAAAAATTCCGCTGTTAACTACCATGAAATTGGGCGCGCCAATGGCAACGCCTTATTCGCGTCGCTGGCGGTGCCCCTCACCGGGCCCCTACAGGCCGGCGACCTGGTTTCGGCGCGCCAGCGGCTGTGCGATATATCGGACATCCGGCTGCCGGTGGTGGTGGGCACGCTGCCCGGCTTCGGGCCCCGACCTTTTTACGCCGTGGCCCACAACCCCAACACCATCCAAGACGTGAAAAACGCCCTCCAGGACGGTGCCAACGCCATCGAACCCGACGTAAACGTGTACGAAGACGACGACTCGCGGCTGTGCATAAGCGACGACGAAGGCGAGGCCGGCACGGTTTCTTTGCAGCAGTACCTGACCGAGCTTCACCACGTGGCGGTGCAGGACAAACGGCTGGCGTTGGTGGTTTTCGATTGCAAGGCCAAAACCGCCACGCCCGAGCACGGCCTCACCCTGTTGACGGCCATCCGCAACCTGCTCACCTTCGACACGGGCTTGAACGTCATCATCTCCGTCAGCGATTTTGGTTCGGCGGGTATTTTTAGGCACATCCACCACTTGGTGGGACCCCGGGAGGGCTTGATGCTTGACGAAGAAAACGACCCGGTGGCGGTGTCCAACCTGTTTCAGCAACTGGGCGTCGTCAACCAGACGTTCGGCAACGGCGCGCCCCGGCTGGGCAAGCCCGACGAGGGCCCCAACGTGCGCCCGTCCATGGAGCAGGCGTGCGCCTTGCGGGCCGCGCAGGGCCGCTTGAAGTTCATTTACGTGTGGACGGTAAACAACGAGCCCCTCAAGCAGGAGCTCATCCGCATCGGGGTGGACGGCATCATTTCCGACAGCATCATCAGGCTGCGGGACCGGATGCAGGAACCCGAATTTCAGAACGTTATCCGCTTGGCCAACCGCGTCGACAACCCCCTGCGGCCGGCCAATTTTGCGTACAGCCTGGCCGTGCACACCGCCGACCGGGACGGCGCGGGAACCGATGCGAACGTCACGTTTATTGTGGTCGGGACCAAAGGCAGCGCTTCAAAAACGGTGGATACGGCCTTTGATTTTAGGATGGAAAGAAACCAGTGGAACTTCGTGACGCTGGCCAGCCAGGACTTGGGGGACTTGCTATCGGTCACGGTGCAGCAGGATGGCGAGGGGTCGCGGCCCGACTGGTTTCTGGACAAAATTGAGGTGCAAAGCGCGCGGTTCGGGGTGCTGAAAACCGCGACGTTCAACCAGAACATCGACAGCGCTTCGCCGTTCACCGCGCCTTTGGTCTGACGGAAAACGGCCCGGCAACGGGGCGCAACCCGGCTTTCGGGTCTTAAGCGGGGGCCTGCTCCTACCTTCACCCCCGTAACCGCTGCCGGGGCCCCGGCGGCACTTCCCGCCTTTGCCGCCGCTGCCCGTATGACCTTGCTCGTGATTCTGCTGGCCGTGCTGGGCCTGATTGGCCTCGTCAATTGGGCCAAGGTCAACGCGTTTCTGGCGTTTTTGCTCGTGACGCTGCCCGTGGGCTTTGCGCTGGGGCTGCCGCCCGACCGGCTGCTGGCCGCCGTGTCGCAGGGCCTGGGCGACACGCTGGGCTCGGTGGTGGTGGTCATTGTGCTGGGGGCCATGCTGGGCAAGCTGGTGGCCGAGAGCGGGGCCGCCCAGCAGATTGCGGCCGCGATGATCGACACCTTCGGCACCCGGCACATCCAATGGACGCTGATGGCGACGGGCTTCGTGATCGGCATTCCGCTGTTTTACAACGTGGGGTTCGTGCTGGTCGTGCCGCTGATTTTTTCGGTGGTGTACAAGTACCGGCTGCCCGCCGTGTTCGTGGGGCTGCCCATGCTGGCGGCGCTTTCGGCCATGCACGGCTTTTTGCCGCCGCACCCCGCGCCCACGGCTCTGGTGGCGCAGTTCCACGCCAACCTGGGCCGCACGTTTTTCTACGGATTGCTGGTGGCGGGGCCCGCCGTGGTGCTGGCCGGGCCGGTGTACGCGCGCACCCTGCGGGGTATCGTGTCGCGGCCGTTGGCGGGCTTCGTGGCCGAAGTGCTGCCGGAAAGTGCCCTGCCTGGCCGGGTCAACAGCTTTGTGTCGTCGCTGCTGCCGGTGCTGGTGCTGGCGGCGGTGGCCGGGCTGCGGGCGGTGCTGCCGGCGGGGAGCTGGCTGGCCCCGGCGCTGGCGTTTCTGGGCGATCCGGCCGTTATCCTGCTGCTGTCGGTGGGCGTGGCCACGTGCAGCCTGGGCCTGGCCCGGGGCCGCAGCATGGGCCAGGTGATGGACGCCTACGGCAGCGCGGTGAAGGACATCGCCATGATTCTGCTCATCATCGGCGGCGCGGGGGCCCTCAAGCAAGTGCTGGTGGCAGGCGGGGCGAGCGCCGAAATCGCGGCCGGCTTGCAGGGCACGGGCCTGCCGCCGCTTGTGCTGGGCTGGCTCATCGCGGCCGTCATCCGGGTGTGCCTGGGCTCGGCCACCATCGCCGGCCTCACGGCGGCGGGCGTGATGGTGCCCACGCTGGCCCGCTCGCACGCCGACCCCAACCTGATGGTGCTCGCCATCGGGGCGGGCAGCCTGCTGCTCTCGCACGTCAACGACGCGGGCTTTTGGCTATTCAAAGAGTATTTCAACCTCTCCACCAAAGACACGCTGCGTTCGTGGACGGCCATGGAAAGCATCGTGTCGGTGGCGGGCCTGGCCGGCGTGCTGCTGCTCAACTGGGCCCTGCCGCTGATAACTGTTCATTGATACCGGCCGTTAGGCATTCTCATCCCTCCTTATTTTCCCATGCAACGCATCCTCATCACCGGAGCCAACCGGGGCCTGGGCCTCGAACTCACCCGCCAATACCTGGAGCGCGGCGACCAAGTGGTGGCCGCCAGCCGCCAACCCGAAGCCGCCCGCGAACTGCAAGCCCTGCGCCGGCAGTACCCCGAGCGCCTCGCCCTGGTGGCCCTCGACGTAACCGACGACGCCTCCATTGCCGCCGCGGCCGCGGCCGCCGCCCAGGTCGTAGACGGGTTAGAGGTGCTCGTCAACAACGCCGGGGTGTACCAGCCCGGGGGCCCCGCCGCGGCCCAGCGCCTGGGCCAGCTCACGGCCGCCGCCGCCGCCGAAACCTTTTTGGTGAACGCCGTGGGGCCCCTGCTCGTGTCGCAGGCGCTGCTGCCGCTGCTGCGGGCCGGGCGCAAGGGGCGCATCGTCAGCATCTCATCGGGCCTGGGCTCGCTCACCTGGAAAGCATCCGGCGACCCCTACCACTACAGCGCCAGCAAGGCGGCCCTGAACATGTACATGCGCAGCCTGGCCGCCGAAGTAGGCCACCAGGGCTTGGTCTCGGTGATCGTGGACCCGGGCTGGATGCGCACCGGCATGGGCGGCGACCATGCTACCCAGGAGCCCGCCGACTCCGCCCGCGGCATCATCCGGCTGGTCGAGCAGCTCCACACCGAAGAAAACGGCGGCTTCGTGACCTGGCAAAACCAGCCCGTGCCGTGGTAAGCAGTAAGGGCGTTAGCTTTAATTGATAGCTTTTTTCTCCGCATTATTTGGGGCCAAGCAGGATGTCCGGGATGAAGCAGGCTAACGGCGGCCCCGGGCAAGGTGGCTTCGGCACGAAGCAGAGTGTAGGTAAGGCCGAGCAGCGTGTTGGCATCATGTACCCTAGGTCGCTGGATTAGGGCCCTCAGGACTTGCGCCAGTGCAGGGTGCCGTCTTCGCTGAGCAGGTTGCCGTACATCCGCTCGCCCAGCTCGTGGGTGAGCATGGTGAGGCCCGGGCTCCAACTCACTTCCAGCGCCGGCTCGCGCAGGGCCTCGAACTTGGCCCACCACAGCGCGGGCGGGTGGCAGTCGGGACGCATGAGGTTGCCGGTTTCGGCCACTACTACCTCCTGGCGGGGAAAAAGCTGGCGCGCGGCAGCCAGCATGCCGGGGATGTCGTTTTCGAAATAAATGTTCAGCCCCACAACGTCGAGCAACCCCGCGTGGCCCTGCTGCCAGCTGTGGCAGTCGTTGGCCTCCGCCACGGCGTCGGGCTGCCCGAGCACGGTGGCGAAGGGCCGGGCCTGGTCGGGGTAAGGCATGTCGCCCCAGCCCCAGGGCTCGCTCATGGCCGTGCGGCAGGCGGGGTCGCCGGCTTTGAGGCCCCGGGCGATGGCGATGGTAATGGCGCTGGTTTGCTGGTACACCGGCCACCAGTCGCGGCCCCCGAACGGCCACTGGCGGTTGTTGGGGGCCGCAATCCAATCGGTCCAGATACCCAACTCCACCCCCGGGTTGTAGCTGCGGAACGCGCCCGGGTAGCGGCGGGCCACCCGGTAGGCCAGCTCGTACATGGCCGCCGCGGCCCCGTCGCCCCAAAACATGGCCTCGTCGATCCATTCCGGCAGGCCGTAGTGGTTCAGCGCCAGCTCAATTTGCCCGTGGCTGGCGGCTTGCAGCCGGTCGAGCCAGCGGTAGTCCGGGGCCCGGCGCGGCTCGTCCCACAGCACCGTGTCGCGGAAGCGCGTGAGGCCCATCTGGCGGGCCCGCGCGTAGTGGTATTCCATGTGCGCCACGTGGCCCGTGGCGCGGGTGTTGGAAAAATGCAGCGGGCGGCCGTCGTCGCCCCGGCCCCGCACCACGCTTCCGTCGAAGCACATTCCGTAAATCATAAGCAGTAGTTACTCGGCCCCCGTGCCCGTGGCGAAGTGCGCGTGGTCGCGCAGCACGGTTTGCAGAAAGGGCACGTCGGGCAGGTCGGTGGCGATGCCGGTGAGGGCCTTCACTTTGTTGGCCGTTTCGTTCAGCAGCGTGTAGTTGCCGCGGGCCAGGGCTTGGTGCAGCAGCTGGCGCACCAGGGCCACGTCGTGGTCGGCGAGCAGGGCGGCCTGCGGAAACACGGCCTGGTAGCGCGGGGCGCTGCCCAGGTCGGCGGCCAGGGGCGTGGCCTGAGCCGGGCGCACGCTCACCACGGTGGTGCCGGCGGCCATGTCGCCGAGGCGCTGCCCGCGGCTGCTGGCGGCCACGGCAATCACGGCAATCATGCCGCTGTCGATGATGCGCAACAGCCAGCGCAGCAGGTAGTCGCCGAGGCGCGGGGCCGTGCCGTCGAGGCGCATCACCCGGATGTGGCGGGCCTTCTTGCCCAGGCTCTGGCCGTTAAAAAACACCTCACATACCAGGTGATAAAACACGTAAGGCAGGCCGATGACGGCCGCGAGTACGACGCCCACCACGGTTCCGGCGCTGCTGTCGGCATCGCGCGTGGACCCGGCCTGCGACGCCACCGCGCTTATCAGGGCCACCCACACCCCGAACCAAGCGATGATGATGGCGTAGTCGATGAGCGCGGCGAGGATGCGCTCGCCCAAGCTGGCCGTTTCGTATTCGAGGGTGACGTTTTGGGCGGTGTGGACGCGGATGATGGCCATGCGGCGAGTAAGTGAATGAGCGGATGCGCGAGGGGCCGGACGTCCGTTTTTCCGGCTTGCCGGGCAAACCGGTTTACGAACCTACTGCCGAACGCGGCTTTCTGCTTTGGCCGCCGACTTTAAATCACCCAGCGCCTTACATTTACTTCATTCATTCACTCCGTTATTCATTTATTGAATGCGCGAAGCTGCTTTCTTGCGCCAGAACCAGGCCCGCTGGCAGCAGTACGACCAGCGGCCGCCCGCCGGCCCCGACGAGCTGGCCGCCCGCTTCGTAGCCCTCACCGACGACCTGGCCTACGCCCAGACCTTCTACCCCGGCTCGCCCACTACGGCCTACCTCAACGCGGCCACCGCCAAGCTGCACCAGCGCCTCTACCAAAACAAGCGCGAGGACACCGGCCGCTTCGGCCGTTTTTGGAAGCGCGAGCTGCCCCTGGTGGTGGCCAAGCACCACGGCACGCTGGCCGTGGCGGCGGTGCTGTTCGCGGTGTTCACGCTCGTGGGGGCCCTGTCGGCGGCCTACGACGACTCGTTTGTGCGCGTGGTGCTGGGCGATGCGTACGTGAACCAGACCATCGAAAACATCCGCAAGGGCGACCCGATGGCCATTTACAAGAGCGGGCCCGAGGCGGTGATGTTCCTGGGCATCACGGCCAATAACATTTACGTGGCCCTGCGCACCTACGTGCTGGGCGTCACGCTGGGGGCCGGCACCGTGGGGGCCCTGTTCCAGAACGCGGTGATGCTGGGCGCGTTCCAGTATTTTTTTTACCAGTACCACGCGCTGCGGGCCTCGGTGCTCACCATCTGGATTCACGGCACGCTGGAGATTTCGGCCATTATTTTGGCCGGCGGCGCGGGCCTGGTAATGGCGCGCGGCCTGCTGTTTCCGGGCACGTACAGCCGGGCCGACGCCTTCCGCCAATCGGCCCGCGACGGCCTGAAGCTAGCTGTGGGCCTGGTGCCGATTTTCGTGGTCGCTGGCTTCCTCGAAGGCTTCGTGACGCGCCACACCGAGATGCCCGTGCTGGCCAGCGTGGCCATTATCGGCAGCTCGGCGGCGTTCATGGGCTGGTATTTCATCGTGTACCCGCGGCGGCTGGCGCGACGGCTCGGGTAGTCTTTGGTGCGTGGTTGTTAATGTCTTTTGTCCTTGCGAGTGCAACTCGGTGGAGCGCGGCAATCTCTTCTTAGGTTAGCGCGGCTTGGTGGGGAATGGTGCAAGCCACGCGACCCGCAGGAAAGATTGACGCCGCTTGATGCGCGGAATGTCGTTCCTCCTCGCAAGGACAACAGGTCCCCGCCCCGCACCAAAAATCAACTAAGCACCAAGCACCAGCAACCAAGCACCAAAAAAAACTTATGCAGCCAGTTTCTACCCGCCCCAAGCCGTTCACCCGCGAAGCCGATTTCCGCCAGGAGCGCGACTTCGGGGCCAAAATCAGCGCCACGTTCGAGTTCATCCGCGCCAATTTCCGGTCGCTGGTGAAGTGCCTGGCCTACTTCGTGCTGCCGGGGGCCCTGGTGGCCGGCATTGGCCTGGGCACGTTCAACAACGCGCTTATGAACCGGATGCCCGCGTCCGGGGCCAGCCCCGCCGTGGTCGCGCCCCTGTCGGCGGCGGGCCTGGGCGCAACCATAGCCGGCGGCATGGGGGTGGCCGTGTTGGCATTGGGCGTGTCGCTCATGCTCATCATCGGGGCCCTCTACAGCTTCGTGCGGGTGCGCATAGCGCTGCCCGCCACCGAGGACGTGCAGCCGGGCCAGGTGTGGGCGTTTATGAAGCCGCGGCTGGGGCGAGCGTTTTTGGCGTGGCTGGCCCTGGGCCTGGCGGGGGGCGCAATCGGGGTCCTGCTAGGCCTTTTTTTCGGCGTTTTTGTGACGTCGGTGTTCGCCCTGCCGCTGCTGATGCTAGTCTTGGTCGTGCCCTTTACGTGGATAGTGGTGGTGCTGTCGCTGTTTTTTCCGGTGCTGTGGCTGGAAGACGCCACCATTGGCCAGGCGCTGCGACGGCCATTTTTCCTGATAAAAGGCAAGTGGTGGTCCACGTTCGGGGTGCTGTTCGTCGGGGGCATCATCCAGGGCTTCGTGGCCTTCGTCTTCGTCATCCCGCAGTACGCGGTGATGTTTGGCAAGCTGCTGAAAATTCCGTTCCTGAACTCTGACCTGCTCGGCATCGCGGCGCAATGCTTCTACGCCCTGGGCATCCTGTTTACTTACTCCATTCCGCTGCTGGCCGTCATGTTCCAATATTTCAACCTCGTGGAGCGCCGCGAGGGCACCGGCAGCCTCCACCTGCTGAGCCAGTTGGGCCAAGCCCCGGCCCCCGAGGTGGCCAGCGCCACTTACCGCCCCGACGAGGAAGGCGAGTATTAGCCGGGGGCAGGATCTGTTTTCCTGCACATTCTATCAATATTTGCCGCCGTGCGTCTGTTCGGATTTGTGGTTGATTTAACTTTTATATGCCGCCGCGCCGCCCGGACCGGGCTGGCGCTGGCCTTGCTGGCCGCGCCCGCCGCGGCGCGGGCCGTGCCGCCGGGGCCGGCCCGGCTA
>CAXTBA010000084.1:0-10981 GCA_964242665.1 uncultured Hymenobacter sp. | reverse complement strand
TACGGTTCATCACGTAAAGGTACATAGCACTTCTATTTCCCTACACCCTCTTAGAGCTGTCAGAACGATATGCAATGATGACCGTTCAGCGATTACCGGGCAGCCGGCGAAAAGCCGGCTGCCCGGGCCGCGCCATAACTATAACTTGCTCACCAAGCTAGTGTTTCCTGTTCGTGGCCCTGGCGCAGCAGGGCGCTGAGCTTCTTGTCGCCGGCTTCCGCGTTCACGATGTTCATCTGGTCGGCGAAGGCGTCGAGCAGCACCGCGTCGCGGATTTGCACGCCGGTGACCTGGCCGGCCACGGCCACCTTGCTGTATAGCCAGTACGAGTCTTTTTCGGGCTGCATGCCCAGGAATTGCAGCGGCAGCGGGGCCCCGGCGGGCGTTTTCAGCACCAGAGTGCGGCGTAGGTACTCGGCCGCGAGGATGGCCCCCGCCGGGCCCGCCGTTTGCAGATCGACGCGCGCCGGGCGGCCCTCCGACAAGCCCTTTTCGAAGTCGTCGGTGAAGACCTTGGTGGCCAACTCCAACTGCTGCTTGGCCGCGTTGTAGCGCAGCTCCGTGATGCTGGCGTGGTAGGCGTGCAGCGCTGGCTGGCCGGTGGGCGCGGCGGGCCCTGGCAGCGCCAGCAACAAGCTCAGCAGCAGGGGGAAAAATGGCATCTCTAACGTGAGCTGATTTATTGGAATAGTTTGAATACGTATTTGAAGACCATAACATAGGCCATCAACGCTAAAATCAAAACCGTACCGATCTGCTGGGCCACTCCTAGAAATTTGTCTGATGGTTTACGACGCACTATCATTTCATAAAGCAGGAAAACCACGTGGCCGCCGTCGAGGGCCGGGATGGGCAGCAAGTTCATGAAAGCCAGCACCATGCTCAAGGCTCCGGTGAGACCCCAGAAGCGAGGCCAGTCCCATTGTCCGCCGTATTGCTTGGCAATATCGAAAGGGCCGCCGACGCTTTCAGAAATTTTGGCTTCGCCTCGGGCTATTTTACCAATAGCCATGCGCTGTAAACTGAGTACCCCGAATGCTTTGTGAACACCGGCCGGCACGGCCTGAGCCAGTGTGTAATAGCGTTGCTCGAAGTGCATGGTGGGCTTCTGTTCAAAGCCGAGCTTGCCCGCGCCGGTGACGGCAGCCGTTAACGTCAGGGGTTGACCGTCGCGCTCCACAGCCAGAATGGTTTTCTTACCAGCGTTGGTACGCAGAGCAACTTGCAGCTCGTCGAAAAACTGAATGGGCTGGCCAGCGACGGCCGTAATTTTGTCGCCGGGTTTGAGGCCTGCGGCGGCGGCAGGGTCGCCTGACACCACGCGGCCCACGGTGAAGGGCTCGCGGGGCAGCACAAACAGGCTGTCCTGCTGCTGGGCAAAGTGGTCCATGAAATTGGTGGGCACGTTCACGTCCACCAGCTGGCCGGCGCGCTCCACGGTGAAGTAGGAGTGCGAGCCCAACAGCACTTCGGGCTTGTATACTTCGTCGAACTCCGCGAAGGGCCGGCCGTTGATTTTCACGATTTTATCGCCCGTGCGGAAGCCCATGCTGCGGCCCAGGCCGTTGGGCAGCACGCCGTAGCGGGCCTCCGACGCTGGCAGGTAGCTTTCGCCGTAGTGCAGGGTGATGGCCGAGAAGATGACGATGCCGGTAATCACGTTCATGATGATGCCGCCGAGCATCACCAGCAGGCGCTGCCAGGCCGGCTTCGAGCGGAACTCGTCGGGCTGCGGGGGACCGGCCAGGGCGTTGGCGTCCTGGGTTTCGTCGATCATGCCGTGGATCTGCACGTAGCCGCCCAGCGGAAACCAGCCGATGCCGTACTCCGTCTCGCCGATTTTCTTCTTGACCAAGGCGAAGTTCATCACCGCCGGCAGCGGGAACAGGAAGTCGAAGAAGATGTAAAACTTATCGACCCGAATCTTAAACAGCTTGGCGAAAGCGAAGTGGCCGAATTCGTGCAAGCCCACCAACAGCGACAGGCCCAGCAGCAGCTGGCCGGCCATGACGAGAATTTCCAAGAAGCAGAAATTAAAAATTAAAAATTATGAATTAAAAATTATCGAAACCAAAGACTAAAAAAAGAAATGACCGAAACGATTACACCAATTTTTAATTTTTAATTCTCAATTTTTAATTAAGCCAAAGGCGACCTCCCGCGTTTCCGCGTCGGTCTGCATTAAGTCGTCCAGCGACGGGGCCGCAAGGTACGGCACCCGCGCCAGCGCCCCGGCCACCAGGTCCGACATCTGGCGAAAGCCGACCTCCTCCCGCAAAAATGCGGCCACGGCTATCTCGTTGGCAGCGTTGAGGATACAGGGTGCGTTGCCGCCCCGGCGCATGGCCCCGAAGGCCAGTTCCAGGTTAGGAAAAGCCGCCCGGTCGGGGGCCTCGAAGGTGAGCGCGGGGTAGTCGAGAAACGAGAAGCGCGGGAAGGCGTTGGCCAGCCGTTGCGGGTAACCCAGGGCGTATTGGATGGGCAGCTTCATGTCGGGTAGGCCGAGTTGGGCCTTCAGCGAGCCGTCCTGGAACTGCACCAGCGAGTGCACGATGCTTTGGGGGTGCACCACCACGTCAATCTGTTCATTATCAAGGCCAAACAGCCACTTGGCTTCAATCACTTCCAGGCCCTTGTTCATGAGCGAGGCCGAGTCGATGGTGATTTTCGCGCCCATGTCCCAGTTCGGGTGCTTGAGGGCCTGGGCCTTGGTCACAGCCTCCATCTGTTGGGCCGTGCGGCCCCGAAAGGGGCCCCCGGAGGCGGTGAGGATAATTTTCTCGATGGGATTTTGCGCTTCGCCCACCAAGCACTGAAAGATGGCCGAATGCTCGGAATCGACGGGCAGCAGGGGTACGTTGTGCTGGCGCACCAGCTTGGTTATCAGCTCGCCGGCCACCACCAGGGTTTCCTTGTTGGCGAGGGCAATGGCCTTGCCGGCCCGGATGGCGGCCACCGTGGGCAGCAGCCCGGCGTAGCCCACCAGGGCCGTGAGCACGACGTCGATATCAGGGTGCGCCACGACTTCGGCCAGGGCCCCGGGTCCGGCCAGCACTTCGGTTTCGGGCTGCCGGGCCAGGGCGGCTTGCACGGCGGGGCGGAGGCTTTCGTCGCCGATGACCACCGCGGCGGGCCGGAACTCCAGGGCCTGCCGCACCAGCAGCTCCCACTGCCGCTGGGCCGTGAGCACCGCCACCCGGAACCGCCCCGGCTGCTGGCGCACCACCTCCAGCGCCTGCGTGCCAATGGAGCCCGTGCTGCCTAGCAAGGCCAGCGTTTTGCCTGTAAAATCGTCGTTCATGCACCAAAAAAAGGGACGGCCCAAAGATACGGCCGCTCCGGTGGCAGGCGCGGCGGGGCCCGGGGCCCTACGCGGCCGGCGGCCCGGCGGGGGCGTGGCCGGTCCGCTGCCGTCGGTGAGCAGGAACAGCCGCAGCTTGGCGTAGTCGTCGGCGAAGAGGGTTTTGGCCCCCGGGCGCGGCCGCCCCGGCGAGCGCGACGCATCCTGGCGGGGCAGGGCTACGTAAGCTAAGTGGTTGTTAAAATGCCAATAATTCCGGTTTCATTTCACTTTCTTTCCTTCCCATGTCCTATCATCCCAAACCGCTCGACCAGCAAATCATCGTCATCACAGGGGCCACCAGCGGTATTGGCCTGGCCACGGCCCGCGCCGCTGCCAAAGCCGGGGCCCGCCTTGTGCTGGCCGCCCGCTCCGCCAAAGACCTGCGCGAAGTGGCCCAGCAGCTCGAAAACACCGGGGCCCACGTGGCCACCGTGGCCGCCGACGTGGCCAAGCCGGCCGACGTGGCCCGCATCGCCGACGCGGCCCACAGCCACTACGGCGGCTTCGACACGTGGGTGAACAACGCCGGGGTCGGAATTTTTGGCCGCATCGAAGAAGGCAGCCTCGACGACTACCACCGCTTATTCGACACCAACTTCTGGGGCCTCGTGCACGGCTCGCTCGAAGCCGTGAAGCACTTCAAGCAGCGCAAGGGCGGTGTGCTCATCAACTTGGGCAGCGAAGTGTCGGACGTGGCCGTGCCGCTGCAAGGCATGTACGCGGCCAGCAAGCACGCCATCAAAGGCTTCACCGACGCGTTGCGCATGGAGCTGGAAGCCGAGCAGGCCCCGGTGTCGGTCACGCTCATCAAGCCGGCGGGCATCAACACGCCCTTCACCCAAAACGCCCGCAACTACATGGACCGCGAGCCGCAGCTGCCCCCGCCCGTGTACGCCCCCGAGGAAGTGGCCCACGCCATTTTGCACGCGGCCGTCCACCCCATGCGCGACATTTACGTGGGCGGCGGCAGCAAGCTCATGAGCAGCTTTAACAAGCTGGCCCCGGGCGTGATGGACTGGCTCGGTGCCAAGGCCATCCCGAGCCAGGAGGTGAGCGACGAGGCCCCCAAAAACCCCGAAGGTGGTTTGCAGCAGCCCGGCCTGGGCGGCCACGCCCACGGCAATTACCCCGGGCACGTCATGAAAACCAGCCTTTACACCCGCACCACGCTGCATCCCGTGTTGGCGGGCGCGCTGGCCGCCGCCGGCTTGGCCGCCGCCGTGACCTTGCTGGGCGGCAACTTTTCGTGGGGCAAGCTGAAAGACGCCGGGGTGAAAGAGTCGGGCCCCTCCGAGCCGGCAGCGGCCCCGCAGCCGGCCCCCACGTCGGCGTCTGTTAAAAAGAAGGATCCCAAGAAGTCGGCCATTCCGCAAGACCACTCCGCGCAAGCATAGTCGTTGCACCGGACACAAAAAAGCCTTTCCACGCGTGGGAGGGCTTTTTTGCGGCCCGGCTCAAACCCATTTGGCCTAAATTCGTCTTGCACTGTACCGGCGGGCCCTCCGCCGCTCACTTCGTTTCCGCCCCATGGACTTTACTTCCTCCCGCCCCGAAGATTTGTTGTTCGACGCCGCCCGCAAAGGCGACGTGGCCTACCTCCAGCACCTGCTCGACCAACAGGTGGACGTGAACACCCAGGATGCCAAAGGCTTCACCCCGCTCATCGTGGCCGCCTACGACGACCACCTTGACGCCACCGCTTTGCTGCTGCGCCACGGGGCCGACCCCAACGCGCAAGACCGCGCCGGCAACACGGCCCTGATGGGCGTCAGCTTCAAGGGCTACCCCGAAATCGGCCGCCTGCTGCTCCGGCACGGGGCCGACCTCAACCTGCAAAATGGCAACGGCGGCACGGCCCTCATGTTCGCTACCTTGTTTGGCCGCCACAACATGGTGGCCCTGCTGCTCGAAGCCGGGGCCGACCAAACCCTGCGCGACGTGCGCGGCCTCAGCGCCCGCGACCTAGCCATCCAGCAAGGCAACGAAGAGGCCCTGAAGGTGCTTGTTTGAATGATGCCGACCTTAATAGCTGCCAACTCATAATTCGTAATTCACCTAAATGCTGCGCACCACGCCGCCGTCCACGCGCACCGATGCGCCGTTGGTGGCGGCGGCCAGCGGGCTGGCCAGGTAGGCCACCAGGTTGGCTACTTCGTCGGGGGCAATGAAGCGCTGGAGCAGCGACGACGGCCGGGCGTCGCGGAAGAATTCGTGCTCGGCCTCGGCGCGGGTCTTGCCTGCGCCGGCCAGCTTTTTGAGGAATCCTTCCACGCCCTCGGAGGCCGTGGGGCCCGGCAGCACCGAGTTGACGGTGACGGCGGTGCCTTTGGTGAGTTCGGCCAGGCCGCGCGCCACGGCCAGCTGCGCCGTTTTGCTGGTGCCGTAATGAATCATCTCGGCCGGAATTTGCAGGGCCGATTCGCTGGAGATAAACAGGATGCGCCCCCAGTTCCGGGCCAGCATCAGCGGGAAGTACTGCCGCGCCAGGCGCACCCCGCTCAGCACGTTCACCTCAAAAAAGCGTAGCCAGTCGGCGTCCGTAATCTCGGCGAACGGCCTGGGCTCAAAAATGCCCACGTTGTTCACCAGAATGTCAACGGTGGGCACGGCGTCCAGCAGCTGCTGCACCTGCGCCGCGTCGCCAAAATCGACGGCCACGCCCCGCACCCGGGCCCCCGGCGTGGCCCGCGCCACGGCCGCCCGGGCCGCCGCCAGGCGCGCCTCGGTGCGGCCCGTCAGGATGACTTCGGCCCCTTCGGCCGCTAGCCGCTGGGCAATGGCCAGGCCGATGCCCGCCGTTGAGCCCGTAACAAGGGCAGTTTTATCAGTGAGTTGCAAGTCCATGCGATAAGATGGGGAAGGTGAGTGAGTGGGCTAGGAATTCTGGCTCAACGCCACACCCTAAAGCCAGGATGTAATCGTTGCGCTTAATTGGTAAAATTATATTTTTGATTAATTTGAGATAATGTTTAAAATTATCAAATTCCATTAAATCAAAATATTAGTTCGAAGGCAAAAAAATATTTTTGTTTGTAAAATAGGTGATAATGGCTTGTATAGCTATATAATCACTTATTCATTGCATTAACAAATGATTTTTTATAATTTGTATTTTTTTAATAAAAAAGAATTTTGTATGTAAAGAAATAAAATATTACTTTGCAGTATCAGACAATTTAAGAAGTGTTTTTAAAGACAGCATCCGTGCCCTGCGGCGGGCCAGCTGGTCCGCCGCGCCGCGCCAACCACTTGTTTTTTCCTTCCACCCAAACACTACGCTTATGCTCTCCTCCCTTTACGCCAACTTGCTGTTCCTGGGCCATGTTTTAGCACCCGCGCCACTCCCGGCCGCCCAGCCGGTGCCCGTTGCCAACCACTGGCTGGCCCAGCCCGCAGCGGCGTTGGCGGGCCAGGTCATCAACGAGGCCGGGGCCCCCCTGCCGGGCGTGGTCATCGTGGTGCAAGGCATGTCCGACATGTCGAGCACCAATTCCGACGGCCGCTTCCTGGTGCGCCTGCCCAGCGCCGACCCCGTGCTGGTCTTCAGCTGCGCCGGCTACCGGGCCCAAACCGTGGTGGCCCCGTCCGATGGCCCCCTGGCCGTGACGATGTACGCCCTCACGGGTGCCGGTACGGACGCCGCCACGGCCACCCTCGACAGCGATGTGTCGTCCGGGGGGCGCACCCGCGCCGCCGCGCTGCTCTTTGCCGAAGTAATGCCCGTCTTCACGGGCGGCGACAAAGCCTACTACGCCTACCTGCACCAAAACGCACAGTTTCCCGCCGAGGCCCTGAAAACGCACTTGTCCGGGTCGGTGTACGTGGGCTTCGTGGTGGACGAGCAGGGCCGCATCTGCGACGCCGAAGTGGTGAAAGGCTGCGGCCACGGCTTCGACGAAGAAGCCCTGCGCCTGATTCGCCTCATGCCCTGGTGGCAGCCCGGCCGCGTGGCCGGCCAGCCCGTGCGGGTGGCGCGCACCCTGCGCATCTCCTTCGAGGCCCGGGAGCAATAGGCTCCCGGCCCTGACTCCCAACCCAAAAGCCCCGGTGGGGCGGCCCCCTCGGTTCGCGAGGGAGGCCGCCCCGTCGGGGCTTCTGATTTGAGTATTTTGCGTGAAGGCGGGCCTGAGTCGGCGTGATTATAAAAACTACGCTTTCCCGCTATTAGCATCCACGGCAGGCGCCGGCGCGGGGCCGCTGCCGAGCCGGAACAGGCCGCGCGTGGCGGCATTGTCGGCAAACAGCACCTTGGCCGCCGCGCTCACTTCCTGCCCAAAGCCGTAGGCTATGTTCTGCACGGTGAGGTAGTCGTCGCTGCCCTCCGTGTTCTGGCCCTTCGTCACTTCCTGGGTCGTGTTGGTGTCGGCGAGCTGGCCCACCAGGGCCCCCAGCGCCGCGAGCTGGGCCGGCGTGTAGCCTTCGGTGGCCAGCTCGGCCTGGTCGCGGGTGGCCGAGGCGAAGGCGGTTTGCAGCAGCGTACGCATCTGGTCGTGCTGGTTGCGCGCCTTGGCGTAGCTCCGGCGGCCGTACTGGTCGAGCCGGCCCACGTTGTGCGGAAACGCCCGGCCCACGAAGTAAAATACCTGTTGCACGGCCTGCCGGGCCCGGTCCATCGTGCCGGTGACCGCGGCCGTGTCTTCTTTCAATTCGCCTATGCGCACCTCGTGCGTCGGGGCGTCGTCGGCCACGTCGAGGGCCGCCAGCCAATGGGGCCCGAAGTCCGCGTCGAACGCGGGGCTAAACCCTTGGAACGCCGCTTGGTTCGCGGTGAAGTGCTCGCACATGGTGCGCATGTGCTGGCGCATGGCGGCGTCAGTATCAGAATAGTGCCGAAGCACTGCGGTAGCTTGTTTCATTATATTGGAAATGAAGATAAAATGATGAAGCCGCAAGGTAGGCGTCCGAAGCCCGTTTACGCCCTTCCAAAGCGTCTTTACGCCCCCGTAAACTTGCTTCGGAAGGGCGTAAACCCGCTTCGGAACGGCGTAAATGAGCTTCGGGAGGCCGTAAACCGGCTTCGGAAGGGCGTAAACCCGCTTCGGGAGGCCGTAAATGCGCTTCGGCCGGCCGGAAACCTGCTTCGGAGCGGCGACTCGCCACGTCAGGCACGAAAAAGGCCCGCCGGGTGGGGCGGGCCGTCCTTTTACAGCTATAAAGAATGCTCGCAATGCTGCGTTTTGGGTTTAATTGTGCATTTATTCTGCTTGCCGAAATTGAGCAACAGCCGCTGAGTCTTTAAGTCCATCGTTGGGGAACGGCGGATGACCACAAAGCAGTGCTTGGGTTGCAGGGACGACCCCAGTAACTTGATGGTATTGGCAAGCTGTTCGAGTGCGTGCGGAAAATTGCTGCCCTTTAGCTCTACATATATTTCGGTCGGGGCCTCCGGCACCTGAAATACGAAATCGCAATTCAATTCTCCTTCGGGAAAGAACCGCTCCGGCTCCAGCACCATCACGGACAGCCGGTTAGGGTTGAGGAGCGTAAATCGGCTTTCTGCTTTGGGTGTCTTGACCGGAATAATAGGGTTCTCAGTGACCCGCTGGTGCTGGGCAGGAACATTCATTCGGGCTGCGTGGCAGGGTCCAGAGCCATTAAGTCGCCGAACTGCTCGGCCGTTACATCCGAAGCACTATCCAATAAATCAGCCGAAAGCAGGCCCGATTCTTTGTCAATAAGCGAATGAGCGGTGCCGTTTTCAAATCCGTACACGCGCATATCGGCTAAGGCTAATTGCTGATTCTTGGGTACTATTTTGTAAAGAGCTTTGAGTTTATCCGGTTGGTCTCGGAGTGTTTCCGCAAGCTGTTGTGCGTAAACTAAATTGTTGAAGGAAGCCAGCAAGTACGGGCTGTGGGTTGTGATGACGTATTGGAGTGATACGTGGTTTTCATGATAAACGCTAGCCATCAACTGTGCTACGGCACGTTGCGATTCTGGAAATAAGTGCGCCTCGGGTTCCTCGACATAGAGCACGTTTGCCCCGGCATTAATACGCCGGTAGTCGTCAAGGTAGCTTAGTAGAAACAGAATGAGAGGAAACACTTCTTGCTGGCCAGAAGAAGCATAAGCTAATGGCACTTGCCGCCCGTCAGCCATGACTAATACATCTTCGTTTTTCTGCGTTACTACCCGCCCTTTGAGAATCGATTCTACCAAAGGCATTACCTTTTTGAAGCGTAGGTTATTCGGTTGAGGCTGGTCTTCACGAGCGTATTCGTACTCCCGCAAAAAATCCTGCAACAGCGGGTCGGTGATTGGATTGGTGGATAAAAAGGTTAACAAAGTTCTCTGAAGAGCCGAAAAGATTGAGCGTCCAGCTACGACGAAAGCTTGGTGGCGCTCGGGCGAGCCACCGGCAAGTGCCCAAATCTTTACAGCCCACCATCCATAAGCTTGAGTGCGTTCTGTTAATTGTGGTTGTATTGCAGTAAAATTGGGGCGAGTCCCAATATTCATGGAATACTTGCTTGTGACGCTACGCATCTGAGTGCGCCTCTTGGCTGATGCTGTTTGGATGCTAGGCGAATACAGAAGCTTCAACTTCTGCTTAGTTTGAGCAACCTCAACAAATAATTCGCCTATCTCATACCGTAAAATAAAATCATCTTCAACGCGCCAGAGATTAGGAAAATACAGCTTGAAACTATTAAGGCGTGAAACATCAAATACGCGCTTATCTTCCCCTGCATCTAGCGAACGATTTAATTCAGAGATAAAAGATTTGAACCAATATAGAGAACGAGCGCAAATGCTCTTACCACTGGCTTGCGGACCAATAAATAAGGTTATCCACCCTAACTCAATATCGACCTTTTTTAGCCCGGCGAAATTGCGGATTATTAAACGCTCTGTCATACTCGAAAGGTAAGCGGAGAAGGGTTACGCTTGGGCCCCCAGCTTCTCCACAATCTCCATGGCTGCCCGCGCAATTACCGTCCCGGGCCCGTACACGCCGGCCACGCCGGCATCGAACAGGAACTGGTAGTCCTGGGCCGGTATTACGCCCCCGGCGATGACCAGAATATCGGGCCGGCCCTGCGCTTTTAATTCCTGGATGAGCAGGGGCAGCAGGGTTTTGTGGCCGGCGGCGAGGCTGCTCACGCCCACCACGTGCACGTCGTTGTCCACGGCTTGGCGGGCCACTTCGCCAGGGGTTTGGAAGAGGGGAGCCAAGTCCACGTCGAAGCCCACGTCGGCGAAGCTGGTGGCGATGATTTTCGCGCCCCGGTCGTGGCCGTCCTGGCCCATTTTGGCGACTAACATCCGCGGGCGGCGGCCTTCCTGGGCGGCAAACGCATCGGCGGCGGCGCGGGCCTGGGCAAAGTCTTCGTTGTGGCTCATTTCCTGCGAGTACACGCCCGACACGGTGCGGGTGGTGGCCTGGTGGCGGCCGTACATGGCCTCCAGCGCGTCGGAGATTTCGCCCAGCGTGGCGCGGGCCCGGGCGGCGGTTACGGCCAGTTCCAGTAAGTTATGGGTTATGGGTTTTGGGTTGTGAGTCGATGGGCCCCCATCGGCTTTTGACTCTTCATTTTTAAATTTTAACTCATCTTTCAACTCCTCGATGCGCAGGCCGGCGGCTTCGGTGAGGGCGGCCAGGGCCACCTTCACGGCCACCGCGTCGCGGGTGGCTTT
>CAXTBA010000083.1:0-11236 GCA_964242665.1 uncultured Hymenobacter sp. | reverse complement strand
TCGTGGGCAGCGGCACGATGGGCAAAGACAATGACTACGTGCGCCTCGATGGACCAAGCCTGTGGCTGGAGTACTCGGGGCAGCCGAGCCGCGATTTTCCGGGCACCGTGCATCCGCACTCGGTCTGGCGCGACCGTACCAGCGACTACGGCGGGCAGTGAGCCCCGCGCCTAGTGCCGATGCCGCTCCGTGAGCCCCAACCAGCGTGTGGCCACGCCGTGGGCGCCCACCCGTTTACGGGGTAGCGCAAGAGAAGAATTGAAATTCCCGTTAGGGCCGCCGGGTCGGATTTTTGGTGCGGGTAGGTTGTCTCAAAAAACGCCCCTTTTCCGGTACTACCAGGTGCTGCCCGAAATCAGGCGGCTAACCCCGCGAACAGCGGTACCGGAAACTGGTTTCCGCAATCAAGGTACCGTAAATTCGCGTTTTGCCTCTTTCCGGTACCAGTTGCCCCCTTTTGCCATGAAGAAACTCGGCTACGCCCGCGTCAGCACAAGCGAGCAGGTGCTCGCCCTGCAACTCGACGCCTTGCGCTAGGCCGGCTGCGACGACATCTATACGGACACCGTTTCCGGTGTGCAGGCTCACAAGCCCAGTTGGGAAAAACTGCTGGCTTATGCGCGGGCGGGCGATGCCATCGTTATCTGGCGGCTCGACCGGCTGGGCCGCTCGACCAAGCACCTGATTGAGGTCGTCGAGGACCTGAGTCGCCGCGGCCTGCACCTGATTTCCTTGCAGGACCCCATCGACACGACTTCGCCGGGCGGCCAGCCCGTGTTTCAAATTTTCTGCGCCCTGGCCAAGCACGAGCGCAATGTGCTCGTGCAGCGCACGCGAGCTGGACTACAGGCCGCGCGCTCGCGGCCGCCAAGGCGGCCGGCCCCCGGGGCTGGCCCCGCGCTATCAGAAAGTCGCCCCCGCCGTGAAGGAGCTTTACAAGGCCGGCCAGCAATCCACCCGTCAGCTCATGGACTACTTCCCTATTGGTTCCCGCCGCACCCTCTACAAAATCCTGCGCTTTACCGGCTGCCAGATTAACGAAAAACCCGCTCTGTCTGATGCAAAGTCGGTCGACAAGGCCTTACCGTAATTCTTTGTCCAGTTACTAACGCAATCCCTTACTTGACGGGGGCAGGGTGCTTGGCTAGCCAGGCCTGCGCTTGGTCGATTTCGCGCTGCTGGTCTTGTAGAATGAGGTAAGCGGCTTTTTGCAGAGGTGCATCGCGGCCCAGTTCCAATTCGGCCTGCGCCAGGGCCATCGAGTTCTGGTGGTGGGGCACGAGCAGGACGGCATAGTCCCGGTCGATGCTGCTGGTACCGGCATCTTCGCGGCTTTCGCGCATGCCCATGTTAGGCGAGCCGTTGCCGCCTTCCGCCTGCACAATGGTGCGGTGCGCGGCGGGGTGCAGGCCGTTGGTGGCGGCTTCCAGCAACCGGGCCAGCTGCTCGCTTTGGGTGGTATGCTCCGGGAAACCGGGGGCAGCGCCCGCAGGCGCTGGATGGCCGAGTCCAGGCCGGGAATGAGCTGTTGGTGGGCGCGGTGAATATCCTGCGCGACGCGCCGAAGCACGGGGTCCTGCCCTGCTTTCAGCTCCAGCGTGGACATGGCCACGGCGGCTTGGTGGTTTTCCCGCATCAGGAGCGCAAAGTAGAGGTCCAGGTTGGGGGTGGGCGGCAGGGCCTGCGAATGGTCGGCCATGACGTGCAGCGGCCCCATCATGTTGGAAGGAACCGCTGAAATGTGCGCGTCCGGCGTTTCAGTGGGGCCGCTGGCAGCTGCTGAGCAGCAGCGCGCCGGCCCACAGCAGGGCCTTCGCCGGCCTGAAAACAAGGGTTGGAGACGAGTGCATGGAGCAGGTGGGGCTGGTGGAAGCGTGTCAGGCCCTAGGGCAACGTGGTGCCGACTACGTGGCTGCGGGCCTCGGGCTCGCCTTGCTGGGTTTCGTGCTGCACGTAGTATTCCAGCAAGGTGCCGGGCGCGAAGGCATCGCCATCAAGGAAGGGCGAGCGGGCATTAACGGCCACGCGCTGCCAGGGTGCCGCTGCGCCGCCCACGCGGCGGAAAACGTGGGCCACTTCCAGCAGTTCTTTAGAAAAAGCCAGGTGGCGGCCGGTGGGGGTTAGCGTTAAGTCGATTTTAGCGGTGTGCATACCAGGAAGCGTGAAGGAGTGAGCTAGGCAACCATGCCCAGCAATAGAAACAAGAGGAAGCCCACGAAAAAAGACAGGGTGAGCAGCGGGGTTTCCGTTTCCTCGTGGGCCTCGGTGAGCAGCTCCTCGGTCACCAGGAAGAGCAGCGCCGCCAGGCCAAACGAAAGCACTATTTCCAGCAGGTTGCCGGTGGCCCCGCGCAGCACGGTGGTCCCAATACCCGCTCCCACGAGTAGCATCAGAGAGGTGCCCGCCACAATGGCCACGGCCCTTCCCTTGCTGTGCCCCCCATCGCGTAGCTCCACGGCCGTGGCCAGGCCCAACGACAGTAACTCAATGGTCAGCGCGATAGCCAGCAGGGTGCCCTCCTTCGCGCCGGCGGCAAAACCGATGCCCAGCAGCAGCCCGTCAATGAGGATGTCGATGCCAATGGCTACCAGCAGGCCCCACGGCAACGGTGAGGGGCCAGGGGAGTTCATGGGCGGCGCGCCCGCAACGGCCAGTGATTCAGGGGCTGCTTCCGCCTGCTTTTCCAGGCGCTGGGTAAAGTAGCGCAGCCCGAGCATGGTGGCCACGCCGAGGCCAAAGCCCAGGGCCACTTCGTAGGGGGCGTGGTGCTGCACGATGTCGGGCAGCAGCTCCACGGCCACGACGGAAAAGATAACGCCGGCCGCGAAGTGCAGAATGGCGCTGCGCAGCTGCGGGCCGGGGGCGCGCCACACGGCCAGCGCCGCGCCGGCAATCATGACCACGGCCGGCAGCAGCGAAAAGCCGAGCATCGTGGTCCAGGGCGGGGTGACCGCAGTCGGAATAGCAAGAAACATAGGGGAGCAGGAAGTAAATTAGTTGACCGGAGCGGCCGGATACGCTCTCAGTCAGTGTTGATATTGCTGATTTCTGGCCACTAAGGCGCGGGGCGTAGTGGGCGGACTGCCGAAGTCCATGCGCTGAATGCGCACGGCGTTGAGGATGGCCAGCAGGGCCACCCCCACGTCGGCAAACACCGCTTCCCACATGGTGGCCAGGCCGCCGGCCCCGAGGGCCAGCACCACGGCCTTCACGGCAAAGGCCAGCCAGATGTTCTGCCAGACGACCGTGTGCGTGGCCACGGCAATGCGGCGGGCGGTGGCAATCTTGCTGGGGTGGTCGGTCTGAATCACCACGTCGGCCGTTTCGATGGTGGCGTCGGAGCCGAGGCCGCCCATGGCGATGCCCACGTCGGCCAGGGCCACCACGGGCGCGTCGTTCACCCCGTCGCCCACGAAGGCCAGCCGGTGACCGGCGGCTTTCAGGCGCTCAACGTGAGCAGCCTTGTCTTCGGGCAGCAGCCCGCCGTGGGCTTCGGTGATACCCAATTCCTTGGCCACGCGCTGCACGATAGCATCCTTGTCGCCGGAGAGCATGACGATGGACGTTATCCCTTGAGCCTTTAGCTCCCGAACGGCCTGAGCGGCATCTTCCTTGATTTCGTCGGCCACGGTGAGGTAGCCGGCGTACTGGCCGCCCACGGCCACCACCACGATGCTGTCCACCACTTGGTCAATTTCGGCGGGGTAGGCGACGTTAAACTTGCTGAGCAGCTTGGTGTTGCCAGCCAGCACGTCCTGGCCATCGACCCGTCCGCGCAGGCCGTGGCCGGCAATCTCTTCCACGTTTTCCACGGCCAGCGGCGTCCCGGCGGGCTTCACGTACTGCACCAATGCTTGCGCGATGGGGTGGGTAGACTTGGCTTCGAGTGCGGCGGCCAGGGCCGTGAACCGGGCCGGGTCCTGGCCGGGGGCGGCCACCACCTGCTGCACCGCGAACACGCCCTTGGTCAGCGTGCCGGTTTTATCCATCACCACGGTGTCAATCTCGCGCATCACATCGAGAAAGTTGGAGCCCTTGAAAAGTACCCCGACCTTAGAGGCCGCCCCAATGCCGCCGAAGTAGCCGAGCGGAATGCTGATGACCAGCGCGCAGGGGCAGGAAATGACCAGGAACACCAGCGCCCGGTAGAGCCAGTCGCGGAACACGTAGTCGTGCACGAAGAAGTAGGGCAGCAGCGTGAGCAGCAGGGCCAGCCCCACCACGATGGGCGTGTAGACGCGGGCAAACTTGGTGATGAACTGCTGGGCCTTCGCTTTGCGGCCCACGGCGTCCTGCACCATCGCCAGAATCTTGCTCAGCTTGGTGTCCTTAAATGCGGCCGTGACGGTGATTTGACTCAGGGTGTCCTGGTTTATCATGCCCGCCAGCACGGTTTCGCCCTGTTTTATGGTCTGTGGCACGGACTCGCCGGTGAGGGCGGCCGTGTTGAACGTGCCGCGCTCCGATTGCAGGGAGCCATCGAGGGCCACTTTCTCGCCGGGCTTTACCTCTATCACGTCGCCCACGACCACTTCCTTGGGGTCGCGCACCAGGTGCTGACCACCGCGCAGCACGCCCACTTCGGTGGCCTGAATTTCGAGCAAAGCCTTGATGCTGCGCTTGGCGCGGTTCACGGCCGCGTCCTGAAACAGCTCGCCCACGGTGTAGAACAGCATGACGGCCACCCCTTCGGCGTATTCGCCGAGGGCAAACGCGCCGATAGTGGCGATGCCCATCAGCAGAAACTCGTTGAAGATGTTGCCGCTGGGAATGCTCTGAATGGCCGCTTTCAACACTTTCCAGCCCACTAGCAGGTAGGCCACCGCGTACCAGCCGAAGCGGACGTAGCCGGTGAAGAAGCCGACCTTATAGTAGTCCAAGGCAATGCCGGCTAGCATCAGCACCAGGCTGATGCCCGGTGCCAGGTACGGGTTTTCGCCGGCTGGGCCGTGGTCATGGTCCCCGTGGTCGTGCCCGGCATGGTCGTGGCCCGCGTGCTCGTCGGGCTCATTGCCGTGGTCATGGCCTTTGTGGTCATGGCCCGCGTGGTCATGACCGGGTACGTCGTGCCCCTGGGGTGCGGCAGCAGCGGCGGGCGTAAGCTGGGCGCGGGTGAGCGCGCCCACGTTTTCGGGCTGCACCTGCTTGGCGGTGTTCAGCTCCTCGTTCAGGTTATCGGATGAAGGGTCAGGCATATAAAACAGGAATTGAAGTCAGTAGTAAAAAAGCAGCGGGCGGGCCGGGGTTACCAGTCCACGAAAAAGCCGGCGATGCCCACCAGCACCAGTACCGCGCCGGTCAGGCGGCGCTCGTGGTGGACCAGCCCGTCGAGGTTCAGGCGGCGCAGGCCCCGCGAGGCCAGCGCCACCAGGGCGCACATGGCCGCGACCGATACCAGCAGGTACACGCCCATGAGCAGCGCCAGCGCGGCCGGCCCGTGCGTGCCGGCGGCTAGAAAGAAGGTCTGGATTTCCAGACAGGGGGCCAGGAACATGGTGGCCACCAGCCCGAGTACCACCCGCCGCCGGGGGCGGCGCGCCGGCAGGGCCAATGGGTCGGGGTGTGCGTGGCCGGGGCCGGAAACGGCGTAGAGCAGCCCAATGCCGATGAGCAGCAGCGGCGCAATCCACCCCGCTGCCTGGGCGAAGCGGTCCGACAAGCGCCAGCCCAACAGCCCCAGCAGCAAGCCAATCAGGACGGTGCTCAGCCCGTGCGCCAGCCCAGCCACGGCCGTGACGCCCACTGCCCGCCGCACCGACCAGGCTTCGGCCCGCGCCACGGCCAGCACCGGGGCCCAGTGGTTGGGAATAGCAGCGTGGAGCAGGCTGAGCAGCAGGGCCCCGGTGAGTAGTTCGAGCATACTAGCGGGTTAGGCGCGGGGCCAGAACAGGATGATGCCAATGCCCACGAAGCAGATGACCCCACCGATGATATCAAAGCGGTCGGGCCGGAAGCCGTCGAAATACCAGGCCCACGCGATGGACATGACAATGAAAATGCCGCCGTACACGGCGTAGGTTTTACCGAATGAGGTTGGCTGCCAGGTCGCAATCCAGCCGTAGAGCATCAGCAGGACAGCCCCGGCCGCCCCCATCCAGCCAGGCCGGTCCGACTTGAGCCACTGCCACATGAGGTAGCCGCCCCCGATTTCACAGAGGCCAGCGAGAAAAAATACTAGCAGGGGTTTTAAGAGGGGTAGCATGGGAAACGGGCTTATTCTTCCTCTTCGGCGTTTTTGAGCTTGCCCAGCAGCGCATACGCGCCTTCGGTGACGAAGCGCAGGCGCTTGCCTTGCTCGGCGGCGGGCAGGTGGATTTCGGTGTACCCATCCTCGCTCACGCCCCGCGTCACGGGCACCAGGCGGTACCCAGCGGCACCAGCTTTCGCGGCCGAGTCCACCGCCACGAATACGAAGTCCTGCGCCCCGTACTGCACCACGGCTTTTTCGGGCAGGGTGGGCACGGTCAGGCGGTTGGTTTCGATGACGGCCCGCACGAAGGTGCCCGGTAGCAGCTGCTCGTCCTCGCGGTCGAGGTGGGCGTGCACGCGCACCGTGCGCTCGTCGCTGATGGTCTTGCTGATGAGGTAGACGTGCGCCGTGCGCTCGCGGCTCACCGAGTCGTTGCCCAGCGAGAAGCGCACCAGCTGCTGCGCTTTTACCTGCGGAATGTCCTTTTCAAACACCGTCAACTCGACGTGCAGGTGCTCGGGGTTGACAATCTCAAACAGTACGTCGGTGGGCGTCACGCTTTGGCCAATGCTCACGTTCACGGCTTTCACGTAGCCGCCTTTGGAGGCGCGCAGCGTGGCCGTGCTCACAATACCCCCGCCGATGGGTAGGCCCGCCAGGCGCAGGCGGGCGGCCTGGGCGTTGGTTTTCACTTGCAGGGCCTCGTACTCGGCCTGGGCGCGCTGGTAGTTTTTTTGCGGGGCTACTTCCTGGCGGTACAGTTCGCCCTGGCGCTCATACTCAGCGCGGGCGTACTTGAGCTGGCTGCGGGCCTCTAGGTAGTCCTGTTGCAGCTGCACAAAATCGGGGTTGCGGATGACGGCCAGCACCTGGCCGGTGCGCACCCGCGAGCCTTGCAGCAGGTCGGTGCGGTCCACGAAGCCGCCGAGCGGGGCGCTGACGGATACTAGGTTTTCCGGGGGTACGTCGAGTACACCGTTGACTTTCAAGCCGCCGCTCATCGGGCGCTGGGTGAGGGAGCCCAGGCGCACGCCGCCTATCTGCTGCTCTTCCGTAGTGAGCGTTACGCGGTCGGGCGCGGCTTTCTCCGCCGCCTCGTCGGTGGGCGCGGCAGTGCCGGGGGAATCTTTATTGGTGGTGGCCTTTTTGGTGCCGCAGCCGGCGAGTAGGCTGAGCAGCAAGAGATAAGTTGCTGGAATTCGCATGATTCTGAAGGAAGGGAGGGGGCGCGGTAGCCGCAGCGTGCTATTGACCGCCTAAGAGGTATTCCAGCTCGATAACGGTCTGGTTGTGTTGCAACAGCGCGTCGAGGTAGTCGAGGCGCAGGCGACGGGCGCGTTCCAGGTTGAGCAGGTATTCCGAATAGCCGGTTTCGCCCGCCTTGTAGCCCAGGGTGGACAGGCGGGTGATAACGGCCGCCTGGGGCAAGGCCGTGGCCTCGAAGTAGGCCAGGCGCTGCTGCTGCTCGCGGCGACGGGCCAGCAGCTCATCGAGCTGGCCGGCCAGCTCGGCGCGGTAGCGGTCGTAGCCGGCCTGGGCCACCTGCTCTTGCAGGCGGGCGGCCTGCACCCGTGCCTTTTGAGGCCGCCGCCACAGCGGCACGGCTACGCCGGCCTGCACGCCCTGAAAGCGCGCGCCGGGGCCGAAGTAGCTTTCGGTGCCGGCCGCGTCGAGGCGCTGGTAGCCGATGATGGATTGGTTGAAGTAGCCGACCGTGAATTCCGGCAGCCCGGCGGCCTGGGCCACGCGGGTTTCGGCGCGGCGCTCGGCCACTTGCTGGGCGAGTACCCGCGCCTGGGGATTGGTGCGATTCAGCAGCGTATCGGCCCCGGCCGGCGCGGTGGTATCGGCCGGCGTAGCCGCGCCCAGCAGGGCCAGCGGATGCAACAGGCTATCAGCCACAGCGATGCCCGTGGGCACTTGCAGCAGGGCTTGCAGCTGGCGCTGCGCTATCCGAAAGTCGGTGCGGGCGGCCAGCAGCTGGGTGCGGATTTCGCCCTGCTGCACCAGGGCCGTGGCGGGTTCGAGGCGGGCGGCCTCGCCGGTTTGGAAACGCAGATTGGCGGCGCGCAGAAACTCGGTGTACACGCTGTCCTGCCCGCGCAGCACCCGCAGACGGTGGCGGGCGTGCACGGCCTGCTCGTAGCTCAGGCGCACCTGGCGGCGCAGCTCGGCCTGCACCTGCACCAGCTGAGCCTGCTGGCCGGCAATGCGGGCATCGGCCAGGTTGGCGGCGCTACGGTACACGCCGGGCAGAGCCAGGGCTTGGGTGATGGTGAATTGGTTGTCCCGGTTCTGCGAATTATACTGGCCGTAGCTGCCGGTGAGGGTGGTGCGGCCGTAGTCGTAGGCCGTGCGGCGCACGGCCTGCTGCGCTTCGAGGGCGCGTTGGCCGGCCAGCACCGTGCCGTTGGTTTGCAGCGCCTGCGTCACGGCCTGGGGCGCGGTGAGTGGGCTTTGGGCGTGCCCCAGCAGCGGCAACAGCAGCAAGAGTAGCATTGCCACGGGCAGGGATTTGGCCGGGGCCGGGCGGAGTTCGGGCTCCGCGGCCTTTTTCCGTTCCGAGAGAGCGTAGAGCACGGGCAGCACCAGCAGCGTGAGCAGCGTGGCCGACACCAGCCCGCCGATAACGACGGTGGCCAGCGGGCGCTGCACTTCGGCCCCGGCCGAGGTGGCCAGGGCCATCGGCAGAAACCCCAGCGAGGCCACGGTGGCCGTCATCAGCACGGGGCGCAGGCGCACTTCGGTGCCGCGTAGGATACGTTCGCTCAGGTCCGTAACCCCGTCCGCTTTCAGCTGGTTGAAGTAGCCAATCAGCACGATGCCGTTGAGCACGGCCACCCCGAACAGGGCGATGAAGCCCACCCCGGCCGAGATGCTGAACGGCATCCCGCGCAGCCACAGGGCCGCGATGCCGCCGATGGCCGAGAGCGGAATGGCCGTGAAAATCATGACCGACTGCTTCAGCGAGCCGAAGGTGAAGAACAGCAGCACGAAGATGAGCACCAGCGCCACGGGCACGGCAATGCTCAGCCGGTCAGTGGCTTGGCGCAGGTTCTCGAATTGCCCGCCGTAGGTGGTGTAGTAGCCGGGGGCAAACTTTACCTGCTTATCCATCTTGCCCTGTAGCTCTTGGACGACGGTTTCCACGTCGCGGCCCCGCACGTTAAAGGCCACGCTGATGCGGCGCTTGGCATCGTCGCGCTGAATCTGGTTGGGCCCTTCGCGCAGCTCCACGCTGGCCACCTGCTCCAGGGGCACTTGCCGGCCGTTGGGCCCCGCGATGAAGAGCCGGCGCACGCTGCTGATGTCCTTGCGCAGGTCCTGACGCAGGCGCAGCACGAGGTCGAAGCGGCGTTCCTGCTCGAAGACCTGACCGGCGGTTTCGCCCGCGAAGGCCGTTTGCACGGTGCGGTTGACGTCGGCCACGTTCAGGCCGAACTGCGCCAGGCGGTTGCGGTCGAGCTGCACCACGATTTGGGGCAGGCCGGTGACCTGCTCCACGTACACGTCTTCGGCCCCCGGCACCTGGCGCACGAGGCGGCCGGCCTGCTGGGCGTAGTCGGCCAGCTGTTGCAGGTCTTCGCCATAGATTTTGAGCACTACGTCCTGCTTAGCCCCGGAAATCAGCTCGTTGAAGCGCATCTGGATGGGCTGCTGAAAGCCGAACGTGACGCCGGGCATGACACTCAGGGCCTTGGCCATCTTGTCGGCCAGCTCCTCGCGGTTGTCGGCCGAGGTCCAGTCCTTTTGGTCCTTGAGAATCACCATTACGTCGGCGGCTTCCACCGGCATGGGGTCGGTAGGAATCTCGCCCGCCCCGATTTTGGCTACGACTTCCTTTACCTCGGGGAATTGCTTCTTGAGAATGGCCCCGGCCTGTTGCGCCTGCTCAATGGTGTAGCTCAGCGAGGAGCCGGTGAGCGTGCGCATCTCGACCGCAAAGTCGCCTTCGCTCAGCGTCGGGATGAACTCGCCACCGAGCGTGCGAAACAGGAAAAAGCCGCCGACCAGCAAGCCGCCGGCGGTGAGCAGCACCGCAGCCTGGTGGCGCAGGGCCCCCTTCAATAAGGGGTGATAGACCCGGGTGAAGAAGGCCATCATTCGGTCGGACAGCGTCTTTTTGTTCACTGTGGACCGGCTCAGGGCCAGCGCCGACATCATGGGCACGTAGGTCAGACTCAGGATAAAGGCCCCGAGAATGGCGAAGGCCACCGTTTCGGCCATCGGCCGGAACATCTTACCCTCAATGCCAGCCAGGGCCAGCAGCGGCAGGTACACGATGAGAATGATGATTTCCCCGAAGGCGGCCGACGAGCGGATTTTACTGGCCGCGTGGTACGTTTCGTCGTCCATCTGCTCGGTGCTGAGGCGGTTGCCCGGCACTTGCAGCTGCCCGCCGTGCAGGCGGTGAATGATGGCCTCGACGATAATCACGGCCCCGTCCACAATCAGCCCGAAGTCGATGGCCCCGAGGCTCATTAAATTGCCCGACACCCCAAACAGGCGCATCAAGCTCACGGCAAAGAGCATGGCCAGCGGGATGACCGAGGCCACGACCAAGCCGGCGCGCCAGTTGCCCAGGAACAGCACCAGCACGAAAATCACAATGAGTGCGCCTTCGAGCAGGTTCTTGGTGACGGTGTGAATGGCGCGGTCCACCAGGTTGGAGCGGTCCAAAAACGGCTCGACGGTGACGCCTTCGGGCAGGGTCTTGCGGATGGTGGCCATGCGCGTTTTCACGTCCTGAATGACCTCGGCGGCGTTGGCCCCCTTGAGCATGAGCACCAGCCCGCCGGTCACTTCGCCCTGGTTGTTGAGCGTCATGGCCCCGTAGCGCACGGCCGCGCCGTAGCGCACCTCGGCCACGTCGCGCACCAGCACGGGCAGGCCGGCGCGGGTGCTGCGGATGACGATGTTGCCGATGTCGGCGGGCGAAGTCGCCAGGCCTTCGGTGCGAATGAAAGCGGCCGTAGGGTTCTGGTCGAGGTAGGCCCCGCCGGCGTTCTGGTTGTTGCTGGCCACGGCCTGGTACACCTCGTTCAC
>CAXTBA010000082.1:0-11541 GCA_964242665.1 uncultured Hymenobacter sp. | reverse complement strand
CCCCCCGCCCCGACGGCCCGCGCCCTGAAGGCGAAGCCGGCGACACCCGCCGCGCCGACGGCAACCGCCCGCCCCGCGCCGAGCGGCCCGATGGTCCCCACCGCAATCCCAATCCCGATGCGCCCGCCCGCCCGCCGGGCGAAGCCGGGGCGTCGCCCCGCGAAGGCCGCGAAGGCGGGCGCGGGCGCGGTTCGCGCCGTGGTGGCCGGGGCGGGGAGAGCCCCTCAGGTGCTGGTTCTACTCCCGCGCCGGCCGGCGCGTAAGCTTGTGATGACCCGATTATTTATGAGGCGATCTTTTAGTTTGAATGGGTTGAAGCTTTCGGCGAAACCGTGGGGGCTAGCGGCCGCGCTGGGGTTGCTGGCCTTGGCCGGCTGCGACCCCAACAGGGTGTTCGAGGAAAACACTGATTTCTCGGACAACTCGTGGGACGTGCAGCGCAAGCCGGCCTTCACGTTTGCCATTGCCGACACGGCGGCGCGCTACGACGTGTATTTCGATGTGCGCAACGCTTCGGCCTACCCGTTTTATAACCTCTACGTGAAGGCCACGCTGGTGGGCCCCGCCGGCCCGGTGGGGGCCCCCTTGCTGCACCAGATGCTGCTGATGGACCCCAAAACCGGGGAGCCCCGGGGCAGCGGCACCGGCGACATCTACGACCACCAGGTGCTGGCCTTGCCGCGCCAGCACTTTGCCCGGTCCGGCAGCTACACCCTCACCCTGGAGCAGTTCATGCGCCAGGACCAGCTTCCCGGCCTAATGGCCGTGGGCGTGCGGGTGGCCAAGCACCAGGAGGCGGGGAAAAAGTAATTAGTGCTTGGTTGGTGGTGCGTGGTGCTTGGTTGTTGGGGCCCTGTTGTCCTTGCGAGGAGGCACGACATTCCGCGCATCAAGCGGCGGCAATCTTTCCTTCCGGTCGCGCCGCTAATCAAGCAAGCCGAAGAAAAGATTGCCGCGCTCCACTGCGTTGCGCTCGCAATGACAAAGGGCCCCACACACCACCGACTAAGTACCAATCAAACGATGCGGGTGACGTCGACGGCGTTGGGGCCCTTCTTGCCGGCTTTGACGTTGAACTGCACCCGGTCGCCCTCCTGTATTTCGTGAATAAGGCCGGTTTGATGCACGAAGATTTCTTCTTCCGTGCCGTCGGGGATGATGAAGCCGAAGCCTTTGGCGTCGTTGTAGAATTTGACGGTACCGGTTTCCATGAGCGGTTGGGCAAAAATAAAAGTAGGGGAGTAGCCGGCAAAAATACGGCCCCGTCCGCAACGACGCGGGCCCCCGGCCAACCGTGGCCGGGGGCCCGCGTATAGCCCAGGCCCCACCGGCGGCTTTTTTCACCCCCAATTTCTTCGCCCTATGAACCCGGAAAACCTCAATACCGAACCGAACGAAATCGCCGGCAACCGGCCGGGTGGCCCCGTAGGCAACACCGCCGCCCGGCCCGGGCCGCCCGCGGGCGTGCCTGCACCGCCATCGAGCGAACAGCTGTTTGACACCGAAATGAGCGTGGGCGAGGGCGGCGTCGACGACCAGGACCAGCAGGAAAACAAAGAAGCCGACCCCGCCGACCTAGACCCCGAGCCCACCGACCCGGCCGCGGCCGGGGAGCCAATAGCTTACGGCGGCAATTTCAGCAACGCTACCCAGGACGTGTACGCCGACGCGGCCCGCGCCGACAACCAGCAATCCGATGCCAGCCGGGGCGAATTTGGCCGCCAGGGCCCCAGAAATACCCACGGCGGCTACGGCAACCAGTACCGCGAAGCCGACTACGAGCCCCACAATTCGGCCGAAGACCGCTACTACGGCGGCCCCGGCGAGCCCGGCCCGCAACACAACTCCTACCTGCCCGACCCCGCCCAGTTGGCTCACGCTAACACCACGGCCCCCGAGCTGCCCCCCGCGCCGGGCCCCGAAACGCCCGGCCCCGACGGCCGCGGCAACCAGCACGATACCCGCAACCTGCCCGGCCGCGCCGACGCCCGCGCCAACCAGCAGAACGACAACAGCGCCGGTCCCGGCCAGGGCCCCGGCTACGCCGTCGACTACGGCCACACCTCGTTGGGCGGTGGGGGCCCCGTGCCCACGGCCCCCGACGCCGACGTGCCGCAACGCAACCAGGGCGAAGACGGCCGCTCCTCGCGCGGGGGCTACGACAACCAGGGCTCGGCAGCGGGGCCGGGCGGGTCGGCTGGCACGGGTGCGGCCCCGGCGCCGCCGGCCACGGGCGGCACCCCCGCCCCGGATGCCGCCGGCGAAGGCTACGGCGACCGGGGCCGCCAGGGCGAGGCCCAGCGCCCCGACTACGGCACCGGCGGCGACCGTAGCGGCTTCGTGCCCGGACCCAACGAGCCGGCGGGCCCCCAACGGCCTGGGTTCGGCTCGCAGGGCGGCTCTTACGACGACCAGTACGCCGCTGGTCAGCACGGGGCCACCGGCGGCTCGCCGGCCAAGGGCGACTACACCAGCCAGGAGCGCGACGCCGAAAACAGCGGCTCCGGGGCCCAGGAGAACTCCCGCCCCGCCGGCGCGCCCGACGAGCAAGCCGACCAGGCCCCGCGCCGCAACGCCGGCCGCGACCAGCCCAGGCAGTCCAGCGAAGAATAGGCACTGAGGCATTTCAGCAAACAAAAAGCGCTTTCCGACTTTCGGAAAGCGCTTTTTGTTTGCTGACGGCGCGGGACGTGGGTTAGGAACTGGCGGCACCGAGCGGGGCCGGCGGCCCCGAATCAGACGGCCGGCCGTAATATTACACTCCTGTAAGCGTCTCTCTGCGTATGCCCGCGCCCGCCCAAGCCACCTCCGTTTTCTTCGACGACCTCACCAACGCGCTGTTGGTGTTGCGGGTGCAGGCGCAACAGCAGTTCCGGCCCCTGGGCCCCGACGTGCTGAACCGCCGCCCCGGCCCCGGCCCGGGGCCCTGGAGTGTGGGCGAGTGCCTGGAACACCTCAACATCATGGGCGGTTACTTTTTACCCCTCATCGCCGCCCGTCTGCGCCGGGCCCAGGAGCGGGGCAGCGTGCCCGCGCCTTTCGTGAAACACGGCTGCGTGGGGGCCCGCCTCGTGGCCAGCGAGCGGGTGCCGGCCGCCACCAAAGCCCGCGTAACGTCCCAGCGCTATGCCCCCACCGGCACCCGCCTCACCCGCACCGTTACAGAAGTGTACAGCCGCCAGCTCGACGAGCTGCTGAGCCTCGTGCTGGGGGCCCGCCAGGTAAATGCCAACACCGTGCGCATCCCCAACCCGCAGTTTCCGCTGTTGCGCCTGCGCCTGGTGGACCAGTTGGATTACCTCGTGGTGCATTTGCAGCGCCACGCCGCCCAGGCCGAGCGCGCGCTGGCCGGGTTCGCCGTCAAGTAGCAAGCCCCGCAGCTTGCGGGTAGTCAAGGGGTTTTTTATTCCGTCGGTCAAGCGCTTCGGTTGCGCTGATTAAACTTGGCGCAAGCCGTGTGGAATGCCGGTGTGCCCGGCATCTATAGGGCCCCAACCATCAACTGCCGTCCATGCGCCTGTTCCTCCTTGCCTGCCTAGTCCTGCTCGTAACGTTCACCGCCGACCGCGCCGCGCCCGGCCCGCCCGCCGGTCCGCTGGCCGCCCGCTGGAAAAAAATTGACCAGCTGCTCGCCAAAGACCAGACCGCCACCGCTGCCCCGCTCGTCGAAAGCATTTACCAGCAGGCGAAAAAAGACGGCAACAGCCCGGCCTACGTGCGGGCTTTGCTGTATAAGATCCGGCTGCTGAACGCCAAGCAGGAAGACGCCGATGAAAAGGCCCTCGCCTTGCTCGAAGACGACCTGAAAACAGCCCGGTTTCCGGCCCGGCCCATTCTGCACTCGCTGCTGGCGGGGCTGTACGCCGATTATTACAACCAGCACCGCTACCAGCTTTATCAGCGCACGGCCGGGGCCGCGCCCACCGCCGACCGGCCCACGGGCGGGGCCGACGGCGGCAGCACCCTGGCCACCTGGGACGCAGGCCGGCTCGGCGCGGCCATCGTGCGGCACTATTATTCGTCGGTTGAAGACGAGCCCCAGCGCCAGCTGAAAACCACCCTGGCCGCCCTCGGCGACCTGGCCACCGGCGGCGACGCCGAAGGCCGGGCCCTGCGCCCCACCCTCTACGACCTGCTGGCCCAGCGCGCCATCGCGGGCCTGCAAAACCAGGAATTATACATCACCCGGCCCGAGCAGCAATTTCAACTTGCTGATGCTAAGGTATTCGGCAGTGCCCAGGAATTTGCCGCGCTGAAGCTGACGGCCCCGGCCGATGATTCGCTCAACGGCCCGCTACACGCGCTGCGCTTGTTGCAGGGCCTCACTGCCGCCCGCCTGCCGCTGGCCGCCGCCAACCCGGGGGCCCTGGCCGACGTGGACTTGCAGCGGCTCGACTACCTGCACAGCCTCACCCAAAACGCCGACTTGGCCGGCCAGTACGGCCCGGCCCTGGCCCGAATGGCCGATGCGTACCGCGCCCTGCCCATCAGCACCGAGTTCATCGCCCGCCGCGCCGAGTTGGCCCGCGACAGCACGCCGGTCGCCGCCGTGGCCCTGGCGCGGGCGGCGGAAGCGCAGTTTCCGAAGTCGCGCGGCGCGGCGCGGGCCCGGGTCCTGCGCGAAGCAATTGAGCGGCCCGAGCTGGCGTTTTCGGCGGCCGAAATCGTGGTGCCTGGCCAGCCCTGGCGGCTCGACGTGACGGCCCGCAACGTGACGGAATTGCACGCCTGGGCTTACCGGATTTCGCTGAAAGAGTGGGCGAGTTTCAACGACTACCAGGCCCGACTGGAAGGAGTATCCAAACGGTTTGGTCGGGCGCTAAAGGCTGTGCCCTCTGCCAGTTGGGCCGTACCGGTGCCCGCGCACCCGCTCGATTACCGAGCCCAAAAGCTGGCCACGGCCGGCCCAGCGTTGTCGGCGGGCTACTACCTGGTCATCATCAGCACCCAACGCACCGCACCGGCTAAACCGCAGGCCGGCGCGGCTACGGGCTACGCCGCGCTGGGCGCGAGCGAAATGAGTGCCGTGAGCCGTTACCAGCCCGGCACCGGGGCCCCGCAGCTGCTGGTGATGCAGCGGCAGGGCGGGCAGCCGCTGGCCGATGTGTCGGCGCAGGTCATGTACCAGCGCTTCGACCAGGCCAGCCGCAAGCAGGTGACGCGCCTGAGTGAGGTGCGGAAAACATCGGCCCTCGGTATTGTCGAGTTGCCAGCAGCTTCAATCAAAATTCCCAACCAATCTAACGAAGATGTGACAGGAGCCCGCATTTGGCGCGGCACCGACACACTGGCGCAGAGTCCCATTGGCAACTATTACGGGCGTGATGTAAATCAAGAAGACAAGCCCGAAACCAAGTGCTTCTTATTTACCGACCGCGCCATTTACCGGCCGGGGCAGACGGTGTATTTCAAGGGCATTCTGGTGGAAAACCAGGGCGGAAAATCCCGGCTGCTGACCAAAGAAAAGCAGGAAGTGGAGCTGGAAGACACCAACGGCCAGACCGTGCAGAAGCTCAATTTCGTGACCAATGATTTCGGCTCGCTCAACGGCTCGTTTGTGCTGCCGGTGGGCTTGCTGAACGGCAATTTCAACCTGAGTGCCGACGACGGCAGCCTCAGCTTTGCGGTGGAAGACTACAAGCGGCCCACCTTTTTCGTGCAACTTGACTCGGTGCCCGGCCGGCCGCAGCTCGGCCAGCCGCTGACGGTGCAGGGCCGCGCCCGCGCCTACGCTGGGCAGGCCACCGACGGAGCCGCCGTGCGCTACCACGTTACGCGCCGCGAGCTGTGGCCGCTGTTTGAGTACGGCGGCTTTGGGCGCAGCATTTACCCGCCCGGCCGGGGCGGCAGCCAGGAAATTGCCCACGGTACTGCCACCACCGACGCGGAGGGCCGGTTCAACATCAGTTTCACACCGCCGCTGGGGGCCCCACGGGCCGGCCGGCGCGGTTGGGAACCGGGCTATTTATTTGAAATAACCGCCGACGTAACCGATGCGGCTGGCGAAACCCGCACCGGCACCCGCGGTTTCCCTATTGGCCGCAACCCGCTCAGTCTGCGCCTCACCGGCCCCGAACTGGCTGATAAGCAGCACCTGCCCACCTTCCGGCTGCTCGGCACCAACGCCGGCGGCGAGCCGCTGCCCGCCGCCGGCACCCTGCGCTTATTGGCCATCCGCTACCGGCCCAACCCGCCCGGCGTGCCCGGCCCGGTGCTCGAAACGGAGGACAACGAAGCCACGCCGGAGCTGGTGAAAACGCTGGCGTTCGACACCAAAGCCGGCCCCGTCCTCGCCCTGAGCGCGACGCTGGGGGCCCTGCCCACCGGCCGCTACCGCCTCGAAGCCCGGGCCGCCAGGGCCGACTCGGCGCGGGCGCAGCTCCGTTTTACGCTCTACGACTCGGGGGCCACCGCCGTGCCCTTCGCCACGCCCGACTGGTTCGTGGCCCTGGCCGACACAGTGGCCCCCGGCCAATCCGCCGCCATCCTGTTGGGCAGCAGCGAAGCCGATGCCCGCATCCTGCTCGAAGTGGAGCGCGGCGGCCAGCTGCTGCGCCAGGAGTGGCTCACGCTGCGCGCCGGCGAGCAGCGCCGCTTGGCCGTGGAAAGCGGCCCCGCCACGGCCCGGGGGCCCCTCTACATCCACACCACGCAGGTGCGCGCCAACCACCTCTACCGCCACGAGGCTACCGTGCAGATAGCCGAAAAGCCGCAGCCGCTGCAACTGTCCATCAGCACCTTCCGCGACAAGTTGCAACCAGGCCAGCGGGAAACCTGGCGCGTAGCCATCCACCAAGCCGACGGCAAAGCGGCCGATGCCGAGCTGCTGGCGACGCTGTACGACCAGAGCTTGGACGTGTTTCGGCAGCATAGCTTTCAGGGATTGGCGTTTGATAGCGAAGATTATCCGGCGCGGTTTGGGTGGGAGGGGGAATTTGGGGAGTTGAATTCTACCTCATTCGCAGAGGTGATTGGCGGAATCGCAACGCAGGCCGTGGACTATCCAATGCTAAATACCTGGGGGCTGTCGGGCGAAAACAGATTGATGGGGCGGGTAGCCGGGGTGCAGATTCGGCGTGGGGCCCCCGGCAACGGAACGCACGTCATGTTACGGGGAACCGCCAGCCTCGCAGCCCCCGCGCCGATGGTGGCCGATGCCCAAGCATTAAACGAAGTGGTAGTCGTGGGCTATGGGACGCAAAATCGCTCCGACCTCACCGGTTCTGTGACCACCTTTGCAAAGCCGGCCCCCGACCTTTCCGCCGTTGCCACCCGCACCGATTTTCGCGAAACGGCTTTCTGGCAGCCGGCCCTGCGCACGGATAAAAACGGCGACGTCGTGCTCGAATTTCAAATGTCGGAGGCTGTGACGCGCTGGCAGCTGCTGGCCCTGGCCCACGACAAAAACTTGCGCACCGGCCAACTGGCCCGGCAGCTCGTCACCCAAAAGGAGATTCAGATAACGCCCAACGCGCCGCGCTTCCTGCGGCAGGGCGATACGTTTACCTTCCCCGCCAAGTTCTCGAACCTCACCGACCGTGCCACCAGCGGCACGGCCCAGCTCTTTCTGCTGGACGCGGCCACGGGCCAGGACCTCACCAGCCAGCTCGTGAAGGGCCCCGTGCAGCAAACCGTGGCGGCCGGGGCCCACCAGAGCGCCGCCTTGGGCTGGGAAATCAGCCTGCCCGCTGACTTCGCACCGGCCGCCGTGACCTACCGCGTGGTGGCGCAAAGTCAGTTAGCAGTGAGCGATGAGCAGTTAACAGGTAAGAAGGGTCGCCGTCAAAAACCAGGTACTAAGCACCAGGCGCCAAACACCACTTTCTCCGACGGCGAGGAAAACACCTTGCCCGTGCTGCCGAATCGCATCCTCATCACCGAAAGCCTGCCGCTGCCCATTGTAGGCCCCGGCACTCGCACCTTCGAACTGAGTAAGTTGACGGGCCCCGGCAGCCCCACGCGCCGCAACTACTCGCTGACGCTGGAAATGACGGCCAACTCCGCCTGGTACGCCGTGCAGAGCCTGCCTTATTTGATGGAATACCCATACGAATGCTCGGAGCAGGTATTCAGCCGGCTGTACGCCAACCTGCTGGCGGCGCAAATTTTGAAGTCCAACCCGCGCTTCAAAACCGTGCTGGCCGAGTGGACGCGCCAGGCGCAAAGCGGTACGGCGGCGCAGCAAAACGCCCTCGCCAGCAAGCTGGCCCAAAACCAGGAACTGAAAAACCTGCTGCTGCAAGAAACGCCCTGGGTGCGCGACGCGCAGGGCGAAACCGAGCGCCTGGCCCGCCTCGTTACGCTGTTCGATACCGTGCGGCTGAAGGGCGAAACGGCCCGGGCCCTGGCCAAGCTCCAGACCATGCAGTTGCCGGACGGCGCGTTTCCGTGGTTCGAGAAGATGCCCGCCGACCGCTACATCACGCAGCTTGTCGTGGCGGGTTTTGGGAAGTTGAAAAAGCTGGGGGCCCTCGACGCCAGCCAAGACCCGGCCGCCCGCGCCATCCTGCAAAATGCCCTGCGCTACCTCGACGCGGCCACGGCCCGCGACTACGCCGAGCTGCGCCGCCAAAAAGACGTGAAGCTGGCCGCCAACCACCTCGACGACCTGCAAATCCAGGCCCTGTACGCCCGCAGCTTCTGGCCTCGGCAGCCCGAAGCCGCGGCGGCTAAACCGGCTTACGCTTACTACCGCGAGCAGGCCGCCAAGTTCTGGCCCGGCCAGACGCGCTACTTGCAAGCCCAGATGGCCCTGGCCTTATTCCGCGAAAACCAAGGGGCCCCCGCAGCGCAGGAAATGCTGCGGGCCCTGGCCGAAAACGCTCTGCACTCGCCCGAGCTGGGCATGTACTGGAAGGAAGTGCGCGGTGGCTACTACTGGCGCGAGGCCCCCGCCGAAACCCAGGCCACGCTCATCGAAGCCTTCGACGAAATCAAAAACGACCAGCGTGCCGTTGGTGAAATGAAGCTGTGGCTGCTCAAGCAAAAGCAAACCCACAACTGGGAAAGCACCCGCGCCACCGCCGACGCCTGCTACGCCCTGCTGTTGCGCGGCTCCGACTGGCTGGCGGCCCCGCAGCCGCTGCAAATCAGCGTCGGGGGCCAGGCCGTGCGGCCCGAGGCAGCCCAGGCCGGCACCGGCTATTTTAAAACCAGTTGGCCGGCGGCCGAAATTCAGCCCGCGCAGGGCCGGGTGAGCATCACCAAGCCTGACGCGGGCGTGGCCTGGGGCGCGCTCTACTGGCAGTATTTTGAAGATATCGACAAGGTAACGCCCGCCGCCTCGCCTCTTAGCCTGGAGCGCCAGCTCTACCGCGAAACCCGCACCGCCGGGGGCCCTATGCTCGAAAAGCTCACCGCCACCACGCCCCTCAAAGTAGGCGACGCCCTGGTGGTGCGCCTCGTGCTGCGCACCGACCGGGCGCTGGAATACGTGCACCTCAAGGACCAGCGCGCCGCCGGTCTGGAGCCCGTCGACCAACTCAGCGGCTACCGCTACCAGAACGGGCTGGGTTACTACGAAAGCCCGCGCGACGCGGCCACCAACTTTTTTCTGGGCACTGTGCCGCGCGGCACGCACGTATTCGAATACCGCCTGCGGGCCAGCCAAGCGGGCAATTTTTCGGGCGGCTTGAGCCAGGTGCAATGCTTATACGCGCCCGAATTCGGGGCCAATTCGGCCGGGCAGCGGTTGGTGATTGCGCGGTAGGGGCGGGGTGGGCGGGCCCCCTAGACCGGCCGGGTTGGGCGGCGGCTCCGGCCGTCCAAGGGCCCGAAGCTCGGCCAGCGTTTGCATATTACCGGGACGGTCGCTAGCTTTGTTGTCTGCCAGGTTTGATATTTCTGCTGTTTATTATACTATGAAGCAACTCCTTGCCCTGTTTGCGCTCTGTCTAGCCGTCGGTACGGCCCGCGCCCAAACGCCCGTCACGAAGCTGCCCGGCGAAGAAAACCTGAGCTTGCGCGAACGCGCTGAACGGGATTTCCTGATGCCCGTGCGCCGCAAGAAGGCCGCCGAAGTAGCCCGCCCCGTCGACGACGCCACCGCCGCGCCTGAAAACGATGCCACCGCCCACGTCACGGCCAACGCCGAGGAAGCTCGCCCCGAAGAAGCCACCGTTGTGGCCCGCGAAGCCCACACCACCCGTTCCTACGCCGCCCGCCACGCCGCTTGGCTATCCGCCCGCCGCGCCGAGGCACGGGCCGAGGAGCGTGCTTCCGAGCGCCGCGCCGCTCACCGCAGCAGCAAGCGCAGCTCTAAGGCCGCCCGCAGCACCAAAGCCAGCCGCAGCAAAGCCACCAAGTCGAAAACCAAAACCAAGTCGAAAGCTGCCCGCGCCAAGGAGGCCCGCGCCGCCAAGCACAGCAAAAGCCACCGCAGCACGGTCAAAACCAAAACCAAGCACAAAGCAGCGGCTAAGAAAACCACGAGCCACAAAAAGGCCGCGCACCACGCCGCAAAGCCGGCCGCCAAGCACAAAAAGCACCGCCGCTAAATCCAAGGGCCTGCCAAACGCGAAGAGGGTCCGGGAGCTAGCTCCCGGACCCTCTTCGCGTTTTAATGAGACAATTGCCGGGGTCAACGGGGTTTTACCCGGCGATGCGCACTACTAAGCCGTCGGTATGGGGCTGAAGGCGAATCTGGCAGCTCAGGCGCGAGCCTTCGTACACGTGGGGCAGGGTTTCGAGCATGTCCAACTCGGCGTCTTGGGGCTCGGGCAGGGCGGGGCCGGCCAGCACTTCCACGTGGCAAGTGGCGCACAGGGCCATGCCGCCGCACGTGGCTTGAATGGGATAATCGTTGGCCTTAAGCAGTTCCATCAGGCTCAGGCCCATATCGGTGGGGGCCTCCAGTTCGCGGCGCTGGCCGGGGGCCTCCTCCACGTAAATGCGGATATCTTCCATTTTTAAGCTGTTAGCTTATAGCTTATAGCAGCCGCCTTCAAAAAAAGCCAGCAGCTAACAGCTAACAGCTTAAATTAAAGAGTGGGCACCCCGTTCACCGTCGTGTACTTGAGGGTGTATTTTTTGTCGGGGTAGATGTACTTGAACGCACCCTGGCACATGAGGGCCGCCTCGTGGAAGCCGCAGAGGATGAGCTTGAGTTTGCCGGGGTAGGTGTTGATGTCGCCGATGGCGAACACACCAGGCACCGACGTGCTGTAGTCCAGCGTGTTTACTTCTACGGCGTCATTGTCGAGGCCCAGGCCCCACTCGCCGATGGGCCCCAGCTTGGGCGTGAGACCGAACAGCGGCACGAAGGCGTCGAGCGGCACGGTTTCGGCCACGCCGTCGTTGCCCGTGATGGTGACCTGCTGCAAGTGGCCGTTGCCGTGCAGATGGGTCACGTTGGAGCTGAGCACGAGCTTGATTTTGCCGGCTTCGTGCAATTTCTGTACTTTCTCGGCTGAGTCGGCGGCCCCGCGGAAGGTGGTGCCGCGGTGCACCAGCGTCACGTCGGCGGCCACGTTGGCGAGGAAATTGGCCCAGTCGAGGGCCGAGTCGCCGCCGCCGGCAATCACGATTTTCTTGTCGCGGAAG
>CAXTBA010000081.1:0-12111 GCA_964242665.1 uncultured Hymenobacter sp. | reverse complement strand
CAGGGCGGCATCCACGCGGCGCAGGGCTACGCGCGCGCCTCGGGGCGGGTGGGCGTGGTGCTGGCCACGAGCGGGCCAGGGGCTACCAACTTGGTCACGGGCCTCGCCGACGCACTAATTGACAGCACACCGCTGGTCTGCATCACGGGACAGGTATTCGCGCATTTGCTGGGCACCGATGCGTTTCAGGAGACGGACATCATCAACATTACTACGCCGGTTACGAAGTGGAACTTCCAAGTAACCAATGCCGAAGAAATCCCGGAGGCCCTGGCCAAAGCGTTTTACATTGCCCGCAGCGGCCGGCCGGGCCCCGTGTTGGTCGACATCACCAAGAACGCCCAAATCCAAACCTTCGACGCGTTGGAGTACCGGCCCTGCACCCACATCCGCAGCTACCGGCCCGCACCGGTGGTGCGGCCCGAGTACGTTGCGCAAGCGGCGGAGTTAATTAACCGGGCCGAGCGGCCGTTTATTCTCTGGGGCCAGGGCGTAGTGCTGGGCGCGGCCGAAGCCGAGTTCAGGGCCTTCGTGGAGAAAAGCGGCATCCCGGCGGCTTGGACCGTTCTGGGCGCGGGGGCCCTGCCCACCGGCCACCCCCTGAACGTCGGGATGCTCGGGATGCACGGCAACTACGGCCCCAACGTGCTCACCAACGCGTGCGACGTGCTGATTGCCATCGGAATGCGCTTCGACGACCGGGTAACCGGCCGCCTCGACAAGTACGCCAAACAGGCCCAGGTGATTCACCTCGACATCGACCCCACCGAAATCGACAAGAACGTGCGCGCCACCGTGCCGGTGTGGGGCGACTGCAAAGAAACCCTGCCGCTGCTCACGGCCCTGGTCGAGCCAAAAACCCACCCCGCGTGGCTCGCCCGCTTCAACGACTACATGGCGCAGGAGGTGGAGGCCGTCATTCAGGAGGAGCTGTTCCCGACGTCGGAGGAGTTGACGATGGGCGAAGTGATGCAGCAGCTCAATGAAATAACTGGTGGCGAGGCCATTATCGTGTCCGACGTGGGGCAGCACCAGATGGTGGCCTGCCGCTACGCGCAGCTCAACCACTCGCGCAGCAACATCACGAGCGGCGGCCTGGGCACGATGGGCTTCGCCCTGCCGGCGGCCATCGGCGCCAAAATGGGGGCCCCGAATCGCACCGTGGTGGCTGTAATTGGCGACGGCGGCTTTCAGATGACCATTCAGGAGTTGGGCACGGTAATGCAGACCGGCGTGGACGTGAAAATCCTCGTCCTCAACAACCAGTTTTTGGGCATGGTGCGCCAGTGGCAGGAGCTGTTCCACCAGCGCCGCTATTCGTTCGTGGACATCCAAAGCCCTGACTTCGTGGCCGTGGCCGCCGGCTACCGCATCGCCGGCCAGCGCGTGGCGGCCCGGCCCGATTTGCGCCCGGCGCTGGAACGGATGCTGGCGCACCCGGGCTCGTTTCTGCTGGAAGTGATGGTGACCAAGGAAAACAACATCTTCCCGATGGTACCGCAAGGGTGCAGCGTGGCGGAAATAAGGCTCAGATAGGTTCTTCCTCGCAAGGACAATTACTCATTCACTTATGGAGCGCCAGGAATACAACATCACGGCTTACACTGAAAATCAGGTGGGCTTGCTCAACCGCATCGCCATCATTTTTTCGCGCCGCAAAATCAACATTGAAAGCCTGAACGTTTCGCCATCGGAAATTGAGGGCATCCACCGCTTCAATATTGTGATTGTGGAAACGGAGGAAGTGGTGGAAAAGCTAGCGAAACAGATTGAAAAGCAGGTGGAAGTGCTGAAAGTGTACTTCAATACCAACGCCGACGTGGTTTGGCAGGAGATGGCCTTGTACAAGGTGCCGACCGACGTGATTGCGGAAAAAGCCCTCGTGGAGCGTCTGCTGCGCGAAAATGGGGCCCGCGCTGTGGTCATTCGCAAGGATTACACGGTGTTCGAAACGACCGGCCACCGCGAAGAAACCGACAACTTGCTGCGCGCCTTGCAGCCTTACGGCCTCATCGAATTCGTGCGTTCAGCGCGCATCGCCATCATCAAGGCCAGCGACGGCTTTCACCACAAGCTCCAGGAATTCGAGCGCCGCGAGCCGAGCGAAGAAGTGGCCGAAAACGAATTTTTGAACGAGCGCGATGAGGTGTTTACCATGTAGCGCCAACCGATTAATACTTAACACTCAACACCCAAAAACCAACCCTTTTCCAGCATGGCAACCATCAACTTCGGCGGCGTCCCCGAAACCGTCATCACCCGCGACGAATTTCCCTTGGCCAAGGCCCTCGAAACCCTCCAGGACGACACCATTGCCGTGATTGGCTACGGCGTGCAGGGCCCCGGCCAAGCCTTGAACATGCGCGACAACGGCTTCCGCGTCATCGTGGGGCAGCGCGACGGCACGCCTTCGTGGGACCGCGCCGTGCGCGACGGCTGGGTGCCGGGCGAGTCGCTGTTTTCCATCGAAGAAGCGGCTGAAAAGGGTACCATCGTCTGCAACCTGCTCTCCGACGCGGGCCAGATTGCGCTGTGGCCTACGCTCAAAAAGCACCTTACGCCCGGCAAAACGTTGTACTTCTCGCACGGCTTCGGCATTACCTTCAACGACCAAACCAATATCGTTCCACCCGCTGATATCGACGTGATTCTGGTGGCCCCCAAGGGCAGCGGCACCAGCCTGCGCCGCTTGTTCGTGGCCGGCGGCGGGCTGAACTCGTCGTTTGCCGTGTACCAGGACGCCAGCGGCAAGGCTTGGGCCAAGGCCATTGCGATGGGCATCGGCGTGGGCTCGGGTTATTTGTTTGAAACCGATTTTAAGAAGGAAGTGTACTCCGACCTCACCGGCGAGCGCGGCGTGCTGATGGGGGCCCTGGCCGGCATCATCGAGGCCCAGTACCAGGTGCTGCGCCAGCGCGGCCACTCGCCCTCCGAGGCCTTCAACGAAACCGTGGAGGAGCTGACCCAGAGCCTGGTGCCGCTGGTGGGCGAAAACGGCATGGACTGGATGTTCGGCAACTGCTCGGTAACGGCCCAGCGCGGGGCCCTGGACTGGAAAGGCCGCTTCCGCGACGCCACCTTGCCGGTACTCAACGAACTGTACGACAGCGTGGCCAGCGGTGCCGAAGCCCGCCGCACCATCGAGCGCGGCACCACGCCCAACTACCGCCAGGAATTGGACGCCGAGCTGAAAGAAGTGCGCGACTCGGAACTGTGGCAAACCGGGGCGACGGTGCGCGAGCTGCGCTCACGCACGAGCGAGAGCGTGGAAGCGTAGAATTTTCAGCGCTTCGGCACTACCCAGGGCCGTCGTGCCGAACGCAGTGAAGCATCTCTCCCGCGCAACCATTCAATGCAAAAGCAACGAAGCGAGAGAAATACTTCACTGCGTTCAGCATGACGGTCTTTTAGTTATTGCTTAGACCAGTTCCGAGATGCCCGACCTTGAAGCCTCGGCGGTTACCGCCGTCACCCTGGAACGCGTAGAGGCGGCGGCCCGCCGTCTCAAAGGCGTGATTACCAAAACGCCCCTGATGCAAAACCTCGGGCTCTCGCGTACTTACGATGCCACCATTCTGCTCAAGCGGGAGGACTTGCAGGTGGTGCGCTCTTATAAAATACGGGGGGCTTACAACAAGATTGCTACGCTGGCAGCCACAGTGCCGGCCCGCCAAATTGTGTGCGCCAGCGCTGGCAACCACGCCCAGGGCGTGGCCTACGCCTGCCAGCTGCTGGGCCTGCGGGGCGACATTTTTATGCCTGCCCACACGCCGGCGCAGAAGGTGGATAAGGTGCGCCTGTTCGGTAAAGACCTGGTGGAAATCCACCTCACCGGGCGCACGTTCGACGACTGCTACGGTGCCGCCCAGGCATTTTGCGACGCGCGCGGCAGCACTTTTGTGCATCCGTTCGATGATTTGGCCATTGTGGAAGGGCAGGCCACGGTGGGGTTGGAAATCCTGAAAGCCAGCAAAGCGCCGATTGACTTCTGCTTCATGCCCATCGGCGGCGGCGGGCTGGCGGCGGGGCTGGCCAGCGTGTTCCGGCAACTCAGCCCGAATACTCGGCTGATTGGCGTGCAGCCGCTGGGGGCCCCGTCCATGCACGACGCCATCCGGGCCGGGCGGCGGCAAGCGCTGGCCAGCCTCGACACGTTTGTGGACGGCGCGGCCGTGAAGTGCCCGGGCGAACTGACGTTCGGCATCTGCCAGGCCCTGCTCGACGAAATTCACCTCGTGCCCGAGGGCCAGGTGTGCGAGGATTTGCTGAAGATGTACAACGAAGAAGGCATGGTGCTGGAGCCGGCCGGCACGCTGGCCATCTCGGCCCTGCACGCCTACGCCGACCAGATTCGGGGCAAAACAGTGGTGTGCGTGGTCAGCGGCTCCAACAACGACATCACCCGGATGGAGGACATCAAGGAAAGGGCCCAGCGCCACCAAGGCCTGAAGCACTACTTCATGGTGACATTCAACCAGGCCCCGGGGGCCCTGCGCCGCTTCGTGAACAACGTGCTGGCCGAGGGCGACGACATCATCCAGTTCCAGTACATTAAGAAAAACAACAAGGAAAAAGGGCCCGTTTTCATCGGCGTGGAAGTGAAGAACCCGCACGACGTGGAAGGCATCAAGGCCCGGATGGCGGAGGAGGGGTTTGGGTTTGAATACCTGAACGGCCAGCAGGATTTTTTGAACTTGCTGGTGTAGAATATATGACTATCAAATAGTTGCATCAGTGAAAAGCTTCATTGATTTTACCAAAGGGGCTTTTTATTGATGACTCGCATACAGTTGGGGCCCTACGCCAGCTTTTCCTTAAACAGCTTCAGCGTGCGCTCCCAGGCCAGCTTGGCAGCTTCGGCGTTGTAGCGGGCAGGGGAAGTGTCGTTGTTGAAAGCGTGGTTCACGTTGGGGTACACGAACAACTCGTACTTGGTGCCGGCCGCTTTCAAGGCCGCTTCGTAGGCCGGAATGCCGGCGTCGATGCGCTCGTCCAAACCGGCGTAGTGCAGCATCAGGGCGGCTTTTATTTGGGGCACGTCTTCGGCTCTGGGCTGCTGGCCGTAGTAGGCCACGGCGGCGTTCAGCAGCGGGTCGTGCACCGCGAGCTGGTTGCTCAGGCCGCCGCCCCAGCAGAAGCCCACGCAGCCGGTGCGGCCGTTGCTTTCGGGCCGGGCGCGGAGGTAGGCGAGGGCGGCCAGGTAATTATTCAGGTTCTTGGCGGGGTCGAGCTGGCCAATCAGCTCGCGGCCCTTGTCTTCGTCGGTGGGTGTGCCGCCGAGCGGCGAAAGGGCGTCCACGCCCAGGGTCAGGTAGCCGGCCCGGGCCACGCGGCGCGTCACGTCCTGGATGTGGGGCGTGAGGCCCCGGTTTTCGTGGATGACGACCACGGCCCCGCGCTTTTTTTTGCCCTTGGGACGGGCCAGATAGCCGTGCACGGCGGTGCCGTCGCCGCCGGGCCAGGTCACGGTTTCGAGCACAAGGTCGTCGGCTGCGGTGCTCACCGTGGCGGCGCGGGCGTAGCCGGGTTCCAGCACCGCCAGCGCCGCCAAAGCCAGGGCCGTGCCGCCGGCCAGCTTCGTCAGCCGGTCCAGGAACTCCTTGCGGGTGAGCGGGGCGTGGGTGTACTCGTCGAAGAGGTTGATGATGCGCTGGTCCATGCGGCGGGAATTGAAGCGGAAAAAAGGTGAAATAGGACTACGGCAGCTTTTCCGCCAGGTAGTAATAGGGCTGGAACAAGTGGTGCCGAAACACGCTGGCCGGGTCGTTGGGGTACTTGGCGTAGTACGCGGCGTCGGCCGGCAGCACGACGGTGGGCCCCGCGCGCATGTAGTTGCTGCTGGGGTAAAAAGCCGGGGCCTGGTAGCCGGGCACGTTTTTTCGGATGGCCTTGCCCACGAAGCCGCCCAGGTAGCGCTGGTAGTGCCGCTGGGCCCGGCGCGGCGGCGCGGCCAGCTGGTGGTAGGCGTGGCGCGCCACCAGGTTCTTGGGGAATTTCTGTTTTTTGATGGCCCCCGGCACGCCTGCGAACGGATTGGTGGGGTTGAAGTCGTGCATGGTTTGCACGGTGAGGGGCGTTTCGGGCACCCAATCGGCGGGGTTTACCACGTTCACGGCCCAGCCCTGGGTGGCCAGCTCATAGTCGTAGGCATAGTAAAGATTGCCGGGCTTGGGGCCGGCGCTGCAGTAGGTTTTGAACCGAATATCGGCCGGTAGTTGGCCCTGCTGCTGCAAGCTGCGCAGGTGCGAGGTCAGCAAGAACGCAATGGCCCCGCCCTGGCTGTGCCCCATAATAAAAAAGTCGCGGGTGCCGCGCCGGTAGCACGAGTCCACTTTGTGCACAATGCCTTCCGCCTGAAATGCCAAGCCCAGCAGCCAGCCCGCGTGCACCGCCGCCTGCGGGTTCGTGGCCAGGTGGTAGGCAAACGTGCGGCCCGGGGCCAGCTGCAACTCGCCGGTGGCCGGCAGCATGGCGGCGTACAAGTTCTGGAGCCAGCTCACCTGCGCCGTCGTGGTGCCCCGGATGCTGATGACGGCCTGCGGCTGAGCCCCGGCCTTGGTCCACAAATCCCACCGATTATCGAGCCCCACCACCGGCGAGCGGTATTCGAGCCGGAACGCGCGCGGCCGCGGAATGCCGGCCCACCACATCGAGTCGGCCCCGCCCATGCGGGCGTGCAGGCGCAGCAGTTCCAGGTATTCGGCTTTGTCGAAGCCCGGTTTCAGGACCTGGGCGGGCAGGCGGCCGGCCCAGGCCAGCAGCAGGAAAAGGCAGGCGAGGCGGCGCATCGGCAAGGGCCCCCGGGCGTAGCCACCGGCAGGCCGGCGAATATCGTAACTATCGGTGGCACAAGCTGCACTGCGGAGGGCCGCGCCGCGCCAGCCGCCTCAGTGGCCCGAGTCCCAGTCGTAGCCCTGCTCGGCCCAGTAGTCGGCCGGCCGCTCATCGACGAAGGCGATGGTGCCGATGCGCTTGAGGTGCTTGATGCCGTACTTGAGCGGCGTGACCAGCCGCAGCGGGGCCCCGTGGGGCGCGCTCAGGGGCTGGCCGTTCATCTCGTAGCAGAGCAGCGTTTGCGGGTGCACGGCGTTGGAAAGGTCGAGGCCCACGTAGTATTCTTCGTCGGGCGTGACGAGGCTCACGTAGCGGGCCTCCTGGCCGTTGGCGGTGGCCAACGGGTATTTCTCGATGAAGTCGGAAAAGCGGGCCCCCACCCAGTTCACCACGATGCTCCAGCCCTCGATGCACTTCAGCTCGGTGGTCAGGTCCACGCGGGGCAGGGCCTTGATGTCGGCCAGGGTGAACTCCTGCGCGCGGGCCGGGGCCCCGGCCGGGGCGTAGCCCTGCACCCGCAAGCGCCACGCGGCGGGGTCGAAGCCGTCGGTACCGAGGCCAAGGTTGCCGTTCTGGCGGGCCGTGGCCTTCGATTTGGGGAAAGTGGGAGCCAGCCGGGTTTCGCGGAAGTAGGCTTGCGAGAGGCGGCCGTTGGCGTCGAGCACCCGGCGGAAAGGCCACGGCGTGCCGTCGGCGTCGGGGCGGGTGAGCAGCCAGCGCCAGCCGCCCACGCCGGCCAGGGCCGCTAGGCCCCCCACGATGAAGGCCCGCCGCGAGCGGCTGGCCGCCTGCTGGGCCACGGCAGCTTCCGATTCGTCAGCCGGTGAAATGGGCAGCGGGGGAGCGGAATAATCGGGTTTGGTGTTCATCACAAGTACGGGCTAAGCGGGCAGGGTAGGAGAGACGGGCCGGGCCGGGGCCCCCAAAGCTGGGCCCCCGGCGGGCGGGGCCGGCGTATCCACGACGTCGAAGCCGGCCACCATCGAGCGGAAGTTGCTCCAGCCGGCCCGCACCACCTGGGCGATGTGCACCATAAAAAAGGCAACGTAGCCGATGGTCAAAATGAAGTGCTCGGCCCGGGCCCACTGGTAGCCCCCGAGCAGGCCCGTGAGCCAAGCGAACTGCGTGGGCTTATAAATGGCCAAGCCGGTGAGCAATGAGCCCGCGCCCATGAGGATAACGGCGGTGTAGGCAATTTTCTGGGCCCCGTTGTACTTCAGTATTGGCGGCTCGCCCTTGCGCAGGCCCAGGTCGTGCAGCGTCACCTCAATGGCTTCGCGAAACGAGTTGCGGTCGGGCAGCAGGTGCCGCCACTCGCCCGAAAACAGCGTGTAGCCCACGTACAGCAGGCCATTGACCATGAAAATCCACATCAGCGTGAAGTGCCAGTTCATGCCCTGTGCCAGCCGCGCGGGCACGTTGAACGCCTTGTAAAACCATTCCGGAAAAAACTTGACCAGTGTGGTGGTGCCCCACCCAACCCGGTACACGTCGTTGGCCCAGTAAATCAGCAATCCGCTCCAAATCATGAGGGCGAGGACGGGAAAATTTACCCAGTGAAACCAGCGAATGGCCAGCGGGTGCTTTTCAACAAGGCGTTTCATGGGCGCAGAAATACAAGGACACGAAATTCATGAGAAAGGTAAAACCACCGCCACAACCCAACGGGCCGGCCGCCGGCCCCGCGGGTTGGCAGACGCGGGCTGGCCCCGGGCCTTACAGCCGCAGTAAAACAAATTTTTCCGGCCAGCGGCTCCGCATTAGCCCTCCTCCCGGTTCGCGGTGGCCGGGCTGAACGCCGGCACGCACACCGACCAGTACTCGCACTCCTCGTCGAAAGGGTTGGCGTAGCGCACCCGGGCCCCGCTCTTGATGAGCAGGGCTTGCCCGGCCTGCAATTCCACCGCGTCGCCGTCAATCTCGAACCGCTTGCGGCCCCGCACCACAATGGTGATTTCGTCGAACGTGGGCGTTTGGTGGGGCTCGCTCCAGTGGGGCAGGGCCACCATGTGGGCCAGGCTGTAGGCAGCCGTGCCGGTGCTGGCGTGGCCCACGTGCTCCTCAATAAGCTTGCCGTCGGTGGTGGGCACTACAAAAGGGGCGGGGTTGAGGACGTAGCGTTTGTCAGCCATTTTTTGGAATGTGGGTTTAGAGTGTGGAAAGGTAATGGTATGAAAATGAGGGCCATTTTAAATAAGCAACAGCATGGCACACGTTGTTATTCCTTACTCTTCGCCGCATCGAAAAGCATTACGACCGCAGCTTGTCCAGCAGCTTGAACAGGCGGGACGTGTACTTCCACACAAAGAAGTATGGCGTTTGCACGGCCCCGAACCGCACCCGCACCCGCTCCACGCCCGGCAGCATGCTGCCCTCGAAATCGAAACAGCTGAGGCTCAGCACCTCACTGGCGTAGCGAACGGCTTCCCAAGCTAGCAAAATGCCCGCGTTGCTGGACCGCAGGGCCGGGTCGTCGCCGGCTAGGTGGTAATAGGCCGTGGTGGCGTCCCAAATCAAATAAGCCACCGAATGCACTTGGTCCTTGGCATCGACGGCAAAAAATAGCTGCCGGGCCCCGTGCGCCGCCAGGGCCGAGTCAAGCCGCCGAAATTGTGTTTCTGAGTACGGCACGGCCAGGCCCTGGCGAACGAAGCTGAGGCGGTTCACGGCGAAGAAGGTGGCCAGGGGCAAGTCGTGCACCACGCGCACCCGTTTTCGCGCCTGCTGAATGTCGCGCCGAATGCCGCGGCTCAAACCGGCTTCCACCCGCGCCAAATCGTGCAGTTGGTGCAGGCGGTAGGTGTAGTAAGTGGTCTGCCGAAAGCCTTGCCAATAAAAAGGCAGCCAGTTGGTAAGGGTCGGGTAGCAGCTCTGCTTAAAAGCGGCCAGCGGCGGCAGTTGGGCCAGTAGCGCCGCCACCGCCGCCGGCTCGCGCCGTGGGTCGCCGCGCAGTTCGGGCAGCACGTAGGGTCCCAGCCACTTCATAAAGGGCGGCATGTTGGCGTAGCGAAACGGCCCCCTGCGCTTGCAGAAATAAGGCAAGGCGGCCACTACGCGGCCGTTTTCGTGGGCCAGCACCGCCGCCCAGCCGCCGCTCTCGGCGCAGGCGTCGAGGTACCAGGGCTGGGCAAACACCGGCAGGTCGGGCGCGGTGCGGCAAAAGGCGCGGTAGTCGGCGTGGGCGGGCATGGGGCAAGGGTGGGGGCGAAAATACGCGCCGCCAGGCCCCGGGCCGTAAAATTTACTGCCTACCTCAACCCTCGCCGCGCCGCATCGTATTAGGCTAAAAGTTGCTCTGTCGTGGTCCACGGCCCACGGCGCTCCCAATTCTTTCACTTTTCCTTTACCCCCCTCCCCATGTCGTACCAAGAAGAAGACAACAACGCTGGTAAAATTCTCCTCGCCGCCCTCGCCGGTGCCGGTGCCGGCATCATCGCCGGAATGTTGCTGGCCCCCGACAAAGGCTCGGCCACCCTCGAAAACTGGAAAGGCGCTGCCACCAAGTACAGCGGCCAACTGGGCGAGCAAGCCTCTAAAATCGGCACCGACCTCGAAGCTAAATTTAAAGAATATTCCGGCAAGCTCGAAGAGTTGACCGGGGCCAACGGCTTGCGCCTGCAAGGCAACTGGGACGACCTGAAAGGCAAGCTGAAGCAGCAATACGCCCAGCTCACCGATGAGGACCTGACCTACGCCGAAGGTAAAGGCGACGAGCTGGTGGGCCGCCTGCAAGACAAGCTGGGCAAAGGCAAAACCGAAATCACCAAAATTCTGAACGACCTGAAGGCTTAACTAGCCAACTGATTTCCGCCATTGAAAAGCCCCGCGCCATTTGGTGCGGGGCTTTTTCATTCTTTAGTTTTGCCACCCACCGGAGCCCGTGCCGGCTGATACGCAGTTTGGCGCGGAGACGGCCGTCAGAAATATATTTTGTTAGCTATATTGACCATTAAACAGCTGTTTTTTCTTCGATTTTATGAAAGACGACAAAGGAAAAGTAATTTTCTCGCTGCTGGCCGGGGCCACCGCCGGCATCGTGGCCGGCCTGCTGCTGGCCCCCGAAACCGGCGACGACGCGCGCAGCAACCTGCGCCGCTCGGCTGCCAAATGGGGCGGCGACCTAAGCAAGCTGGTCAAAGATGCTTTGGCCAAAGCCCAGGGCGAGGCCCCGGGCCACACCAACCCCGAGGCGGCCGTGAGCGAGGATAAGCAAGCCGCCGACAGCCTATTGAACAGCATGGGAAACAGCGCGGCTGCCACCCAAGGCAGTTCCATTTCTACCGCCCACACCCACAACGACGACAACTCTGATTACGACGGCGTTGGCGACGATGCCCGCCACCACGCACCTTTCTAGGGCCCCTTTGCCGTGCCCAACAACGAAAAAAGGCCACTCGCAAGGGTGGCCTTTTTATGCGCGCAAGTAAACTGCTTACTGCTCGGAAAATTCGGCTCTTAGTTATTCTCCGGTTTCATCTGCGGGAAAAATAGCACGTCCTGAATGGAGTTGGAGTTGGTCATGATCATGCTCAGGCGGTCGATGCCGATGCCCAGGCCGGCCGTGGGCGGCATGCCGTACTCCAGGGCCCTGAGGAAGTCTTCGTCGAGCACCATTGCCTCGGCGTCGCCGCGCTTGCCCAGCTCCAGCTGATCCTCGAACCGCTTGCGCTGGTCGATGGGGTCGTTCAGCTCGGAGAAGGCGTTGCAGATTTCTTTGCCGTTGCAAATGGCTTCGAAACGCTCTACCAGGCCCGGGTGGTCGCGGTGCTTTTTGGCCAGCGGCGACATTTCCACCGGGTAGTCGGTGATGAACGTGGGCTGGATGAGCTTGGGCTCGACGTGCTCCCCAAAAATCTCGTCGATGATTTTCGACTTGCCCATGCTGGGTTCCAGCTTCACGTGCAGTTCCTGGGCGGTTTCGCGCAGGGCCGCTTCGTCCATCGCGCCGATGGCTTTGCCCGTGTATTTTTCGATGGCTTCAAACATCGTCAGGCGCTGCCAGGGCCGTTGGAAGTTGATGACGTTCGCGCCGACCTGGATTTCGGTGTGGCCGTGCAGCGTCATCGCCACGCGCTCCACCATTTCCTCCACCAGGTCCATCATCCAATTATAGTCCTTGTAGGCCACGTACAGCTCCATCTGGGTAAACTCAGGGTTGTGGAACCGCGACATGCCCTCGTTGCGAAAGTCCTTGCTGAACTCGTACACGCCGTCGAACCCGCCCACAATCAGGCGCTTGAGGTACAGCTCGTTGGCAATGCGCAGGTACAGCGTCAT
>CAXTBA010000080.1:0-12227 GCA_964242665.1 uncultured Hymenobacter sp. | reverse complement strand
TTCGACGTGGCCCAGCAAGCCAAGCGCTACGACCCGCAGGGCCGCTACGTGCGCACTTGGCTGGCATAGCCCGCCAGTTGGCCGGCGTTTCCTTGCAACGCCACGATGTGCCGCCGAGCGGTACTCGGCCTTGCCCTGGGCCTCGGGTTGGCATGGGCAAAGCCAAGCACTGCTTGGCAGCACACTAATAAAATGGCCTGAGAACCGCTTCGGAGCTTTGCAATGGGGCCCTACAGTGCCCCGCGCCACACCAGATACTCAGCGGGCCAGTCGATGGCCGGGGCCTCCGGCTGGCCGGGCCACAGGCCGTACACGGCCGAACCCGAGCCCGACAGGCTGGCGTAGGCGGCCCCCGCGGCGTAGAGCCGCGCTTTGATGGCGGCTAGCACCGGGTAGGTAGAGGCCAGAGCGGTTTCGAAGTCATTGCCTACAGTGTCGCGCCAGGTTTCAATGGGCCCCGCCAGGGCGGCCCGCGGCGGGTGGGCCGGCGCGCGCGGTAACACGCGGGCGTAGGCCTCGGCCGTGCCGATGTGCAGGCCGGGGTAGACCACGGCGCAGGCGGTACCGGCCAGATCCAGCGCGATTTCCTCGAACTCGTCGCCTTTCCCCACGGCCAGCACCGGTCGGTTGCGGATGAAAAAAGCACAGTCGGCCCCCAGGTGGCGGGCGTAATCCTCCAGCGCCTCAATTGATAATGCCAGCCCAAACAGTTCGTTGGCGGCCTTCAGCACAAACGCCGCATCGGCCGAGCCGCCACCCAGGCCCGCCCCAATGGGCACCACCTTGTGCAAATGCAGCTGTACCGGCGGCAACCGCGGGAAATCGGCCCGGAGCAGCGCATAAGCCCGCACGCACAAGTTGGTTTCCGGGGCCCCGGGAATGGGCCGCCCGGTGAGCGCGATATTAGTAGGCTGGCCGGGCGCGGCAGGCAGCAGCTCCAGTGCATCGGTCCAGGGCAGCGGCAAAAACACCGTTTCGAGGCTGTGGAAGCCGTCGGGCCGGCGGGCAGTGATGTAAAGGCCCAGGTTGAGCTTGGCGTTGGGGAAGGTGAGCAAGGGAAGTTTTAAGTTTTGAGGGTTGCATTTTGAGTAGCGGGCATTGGGTGCGGGCGGCCGGCTTTTTCTGCCGGCCGCCCGCTAATCGTTGCATTCGTTGCGCAAGGGCCCCCAGCGATTACCGGGCGGCCGGCAAAAAAGCCGGCCGCCCGGCCCAGGCCCCGCCAGCCCGCGAAGCGCCCCGGGCCGTAATTTTGGCCATGCCCGCGGCACCCCAAATTTCAGCATTCCCTGCGCAAAACTTTTACGCCCGCCGGGGCAAGCGCTGGCTCGACGTGGCCGGGGCCCTGGCGCTGCTGCCGCTGGCCCTGCCGCTGCTGGCGCTGGGGGCCCTGGTGGCCGCCACCCAAAACGGGGGCCCCTGGCTGTTCCGGCAAGCGCGTCCGGGGCGGAATGGGCAGCTGTTCACGCTTTATAAGCTGCAAACCATGACCGATGCGCGCGACGCCCACGGCCAGCCGCTGCCCGACGCCCAGCGCCTGCCCCGGCTGGGCCGCTGGCTGCGCGCCACGTCGCTCGACGAGTTGCCCCAGCTCTGGAACGTGCTGCGCGGCGACCTGAGCCTGGTGGGCCCCCGGCCGCTGCTGCCGCAGTACCTGCCGCTGTACTCGCCGGCGCAGGCGCGGCGGCACCTGGTGCGCCCCGGCCTCACGGGCTGGGCCCAAGTGCACGGGCGCAACGCCATTTCGTGGGAAGAGAAATTCGCGCTCGATGTGTGGTACGTCGAGCACCTGTCGCTGGCCCTGGACTTGCAAATCCTCGGGCGCACGGCGGGCCGGGTGCTGCGCGGGGCCGGCGTGACGGCCCCTGGCCAGGCCACCACCGCCGCTTTCCGGGGCAGCGCCCCGGCCGAACCGCGCTAATTCCTGTTCTTGCAGCCATGAGTCAACTTTCCCTTTCGGAACTGGGCCGCGAAGCCGGCCCCGGCCGGCCGCTCGTCATCTTCGGCGCGGGCGGGCTGGGGCGCGAGGTGCTGCTACTGCTGCGCCAGCTCAACGACGCCGAGCCCACCTGGGACGTGCGCGGCTTCTACGACGACCGGGCCCCGGCCACGCCCACCGTGGCCGGCCTCCCCTACCTGGGCACCACCGCCGACCTTAACGCCACCGCCGAGCCGCTGGCCGTGGCCGTGGCCGTGGGCCACCCCGGCGGCCGGACCGCGGTGGTGGCGCGGCTCACTTCGGAGCTGCTCACCTTCCCGGTTATCGTGCACCCCGGCGTGGCCCTGCGGCCTTACCAGAACATTACGCTGGGCCCCGGCTGCATCATCCAGCAAGACGTGAAGCTGATGACCGACCTGACGCTGGGGCGGTTCGTGTTCGTGAACGTGGGCTCCATCGTGGGCCACGACGCGGTGCTGGACGACTTTTGCTCGCTCATGGCGCACGTGGACGTGGGCGGCGGGGCCCATTTTGAAACCGGGGCCTACCTTGGCACCAAGGCCACCGTCATCCAGAACGTGCGCGTCGGCGCGCACAGCGTATTAGGAGCCGGCGCGGTGGCTGTGCGCGATATTCCGGCCCGCGCCACAGCCGTTGGGGTCCCGGCTAGGGTAATTAAAAATTAAGAATGAAGAATTAAAAACGCCCCTCTAAAGCGGCTCTTTACCTCATCCATTTTTAATTTTTAATCCATAATTTTTAATTCCCCCATGCATAGCCAAGACCACGACCGGATTTACCTCTCCCCGCCCCACCTTGGCCGCCACGAGTTGAACTACGTGCACAAAGCCATCGAAGACAATTGGGTGGCTCCCGTGGGGCCCAACCTCGCGGGCTTCGAGGCCGACATCTGCGCGGCGGTGGGCGTGCCGTTTTGCGTGGCGCTGAATTCGGGCACGGCGGCCCTGCACCTGGGCCTGCTGCTGCTGGGCGTGGGGCCTAGCGACGAGGTGCTGTGCCCTTCTTTCACGTTCGTGGCTACGGCCAACGCCGTGCTGTACTGCGGGGCCGCCCCGGTGTTCATCGACAGCGAACCCGACACCTGGAACATGTGCCCCGTTCGCCTGCGCGAAGCCATCGAAGACCGCATCGGCCACGGCAAGAAACCCAGGGCTCTGCTGCTGGTGCACCTCTACGGGATGCCGGCGAAGGTGACGGAAATCATGGCCCTGGCGGCGGAGTTCGACCTTCCGGTGCTCGAAGACGCGGCCGAAGCCCTGGGGGCCAGCTGGCAGCGGCGGCCGGTGGGCAGCTTCGGCCGGGTGGGCGTGTTCTCGTTCAATGGCAACAAGATCTTGACCACCAGCGGCGGCGGGGCCCTCGTAACCCACGACCGGGCCCTGGCCGAGCGGGCCCGCTTTCTGGCCACGCAGTCGAAAGACGACGCGCCTTACTACCAGCACTCCGAAGTGGGCTACAACTACCGCCTGAGCAACATCCTGGCCGGCATCGGCCGGGGCCAGATGGAGTTGCTGGCTGACCGGGTGAAGCGCCGCCGCGAGATTTTCTACTGGTACCAAGAGCACTTGGCCGGCCTGACCGGCCTGGCCGTGGCCCCAGCCGCCGAAGCCCCCGGAGCCCTGGCCAACCGCTGGCTCACCACGGTGCTCCTCACGCCCCCCGACCCGGAAGACGGCGTGGGCCAACCCACCGCTACCCCCGAAACCCTGCGCCTGCACCTCGAAACCCACAACATCGAAAGCCGCCCGCTCTGGAAGCCGCTGCACTTGCAGCCGCTTTTTGCCGGCGCGCCCGTGTACGGCGGCGCGGTGTGCGCCGACCTGTTTGCCCGGGGCCTGTGCCTGCCCAGCGGCACGGCCCTGGCGGAGGCTGACCTGCGCCGCGTGGCCGGGGCCCTGCGCGAAGCGCTGGGCTAGGCGCGTTTAGCGACGGCGTCCGCGCACCGTGGCTTCCTATTTGCAAGGCCCGGCCCCGGCGGCACGCCGCCGCCCGGGCCGGCTTTTCCGTTAAAGGGCCAGCTAAACTTTTTTCTCCCCATGAACCACTCGTCTTTTTTCGCCGCTTTGCTGCTGGCCCTGCCGCTGGCCGCCGCGGCCCAAACCAAGCCGGCCACGGCCCCAGCCAAGCCCGCCGCCACGCAGCAGGTAACCGAGGTGACCGAAGACCTGGACCCGGCCACGGGCAAGGTCATCCGGCGTACCACCCGCACCACCACCCAGCCGGCGGGCACGGCCGCGCCCACTGGCACCGCGGCCACGGCCCCCGACGCCGACGCACGGGCCACCGATGCCCAGGTGTCGGATTTCTTCCGCGAGAAAACCACCGTGGCTGCCCTGACCGGCCCCGAGTTGCTCGACGCCTACACCCGCTTCATCGAGAAGGTACGCGCCGACCGCCGCAGTTGGAACTCGGCCAACTGGGCGGCGGCATCGGCGGTGCTCGCCAGCCTCAACGGGCGCTACGAGCAGCTGCGCACCAGTCTGGTGCTGGACGACAAGGTGACCATTCGCTCGCAGCAGGCCGAGTTCCAGGCCCTGCGCACGGCGCGCCAGCTCTCCGATCAGGTGTCGAACAAGCTGTAGCTGCCGGGCCGAACGGCAGCCTGCCTGGGCTCCGGTCTTTCCGGCTCACATTGCGACAAAGCCCTTCGAACCTTGGTCCGAAGGGCTTTCTGATTGGTTGAAGAGCCCTGGGCCGTGAGCTAGGCCACACAGGTTACCGGGGGCTGGCTGGCCGCGCTTCCGGAATTGTCTTCCAAAACCGCAGCCGTTAAGCAATAGCGAAGGGCAGCAAATGTGTTGGGTGATGACCCAACGCGGCCAATCCTCGCCCGCTGCTAGCCTTTTACCAACTGCAAGCCCAACGGCGACAGGTGGTCAAAGTCTTGGTCGGCCGTATGCAGCGGCAAGTCCAGGTTCAACGCCGTAGCGGCTATCCAAATGTCGTTCTTGCCCATGTTGCGGGCGCTCATGCCGGTGGGCAAGGGCCGGCCCGGCAGCTTGCCCTGGCTGTAAGCATCAACGCGGGCGCATAAGTCGGTGAGGTCTTCCTGAACGTCCACGACAGGGTAAGTTTCAAATAAATGGTGCAGAAAACTTACGCGCTGGTGGCCCCAGTTGCTTTTCAAGGCAAAGGCTTTCAACTCGCCAATCACAATAATCGGCAGGATGGCCCGGCCGGGCAACAGCTGGTAGCGCCGCACGTGCGCCACCACCAAGTTGGTATCAAAGACCACGGGCAGAGGCTTCGCGCTCCTGATAAAGAACCTCGTCCATCAGCCGGTTTTCCTCGTTTGTAAAGCCCAGGTCAGGAATTTGCAGCGGCTCCTTCGCGCACACGGTGTCCAAGAATCGCTCGACGCCCCAGCGCTTGATATCGGCCGCCGAGTACACGGTGACCCGGCCGGGCCGCAAGGGCGGGATGATGTTGGATAAAGTTTCGGCAGGCATTGGGCAGGAAGCGGGGCTGGCAAGTTATAAGTAGCAGCAAGATACTAACCGCACGGCCGGGCCGCACGGTTCCGGCCGGGGCCCGCCCTTGGCCATTGGCTCTTTTAAAGTCAAATTTTGAGAGAAGCGGGAGCACTCGTAGGACATCTACCGAATATGCCAAACCCGCCCCCGCCTCGGCGGGACAGGCTTCGCACTTTATAAAAGCCGTTCCCACCGAGATGGGGCAGGCTTCAGGCATTCGCTAAGCTCATCCCATTTGCACGGGCGCTTGCGCGGCGGCCGGGGCCTGCTTCTTCTTGCGAGCGGCTTCGGCCTTCGAAAAATCAAAGAAGCTGTACACCTTGGCCGGGCTGTCGAAGGCCAACTCTAGCTGGGCCTTGAGGCGGTGCTGGGCGCGGGCAATGGCGGCACGGTCGTCGGCCAGGCCGAGGATAGCGGCGCTGGTGGTGGCCGAATGGGCGTCGCGGGTGGCGTCGGCGGCTACCACGGCGTCGAGCTTGGCCTGCGCGTCGGCGGCCAGGGTGGGCAGCAAGTCGGCCTGGTGGGCGGCGTAGAGGGCCACCAGGGCCCTGGACTCGGCGAGCAGCTCGGGCTGGCGGAGGGCACCGAGCTTGGCTTTGCCAAAGTTCTTGAAGTCGGCGTACACGGGCAGCTTGCGCAGGCGGGGCGTCACGTAGTCCTTCATCGCGTCGTCCACAAACGCCAGCCAGGCGGCGCGGGCCACCCGGTACGCATCGGTGTGGCCGGCCGTGGACTCGTTGCGGTCGGTCAGATTTTCGTCGAAGCCGGCAATGGCCGTTTCCAGGGCGGCGAGCAGCGGGTCGAAGGCATTGCCCAAGGCCGCGGTGCGCCCGGCCCGCAGCGCGTATTGCGCCTGGGCTTTGAAGTCGGGGCGCGCCATGCGCAGGGCCAAAAACAGGTTGTCGAAATAGGTAGAATAAGTGCCTTGCATGAAACGAAAAGAGGGAAAAAGAACCGGCCCGTTGGTGGGCTGACCCGCAAGGTAGCGCGGTTTGCGGGCGCGCCAGGGCCCTACCCCAGGGCCTGCGCCAAATCGGACAGCAGCTCGCCCACTTCCTCGATGCCCACGCTGAGGCGGATCAGGCCCGGGGTGATGCCCAGGGCCCGGCGGCGCTCGTCGGAGATGTGGCGGTGCGAGGTGGCCAGCGGGTACGAGCACGACGAATCGACGCCGGCCAGCGACGGGGCCAGCGGGAAGCACCGGCTGCGCTGAATAAAGGCATCGACGGCCGCCGCCGTGTCGTCGGCCAGCCGAAGCGAGAGCATTCCGCCGAACAGGCCCCCGTGCAGCTGGGCAGCGGCCAGCGCGTGGCCGGGGTCGGCGGCCAGGCCGGGGTAAAATATCTGCTGCACGGCCGGGTGAACGGCTAGAAACTCGGCCACGGCCAGCGCGTTTTCGGAGTGCTGGCGCATGCGCAGGCGCAGGGTTTTGGTGCCGCGCAGGGTCAGCCAGCTTTCCAAGGGAGCCAGGGTGAGGCCCAGGCTGCCGCCCACCTGGCGCAGCCGCTGGGCCAGGGCCGGGTCGCGGGCCAGCACGAGGCCGGCCGTCACGTCGGAGTGGCCCCCGAGGTACTTGGTGGCCGAGTGCCACACCAAATCAGCCCCCCAGCTAAAAGGCTGGCTGAGGACGGGCGTGGCAAAGGTGTTGTCGATGAGCAGCAGCACGCCCTGGGCCCTGCACGCGGCGGCCAGCCGGGGCCCGTCGAGCACCGTAAGCAAGGGATTGCTGAGGGTTTCGGCCAGCACCAGTTTCGTATTGGGGCGGGCATGGCGGGCCAGGTCGTAGAGGTCGGCCAGGGGCACGTAGCTGGTTTCGATGCCCAGGCGGACCATTTCCTGCGAGAGCACCACCACCGAGCCGCCGTACAGCTCGGCTGGGCACAGCACGTGGTCGCCGGCCCGGCAGGTGGCGAGCACGGCGGCCAGCAGGCCGCTCAGGCCCGCGCCGGTGGCCACGCCGGCCATCGCGCCGCCGGCCACGCCTTCGAGCTTGGCCACGGCGGCCACCAGCTCTTCGGTGTTGGGGTGCTCGGAGCGCGAGTAGCCGTAGCGCCCGCCGCGGCCGGGGGCCGTGTAGTATTCTTCCAGCTCGGCCAACGAGGCAAACTTGAAAACCGACGTCTGGTAGATGGGGGTAACCTTGGGATGGATGTGCATAAGGGCAAAAGAAGTATGCGCGGGCCAAACACGGCCCGGCCGGGGTGCCAGGGACGACAGAAGCTGCCCGGGTCTTCGGGCCAGAGCGACCAGGTATTGCAGCGTTCTCGGGTGGGTATACAGTTTAGCGGCGCGCCTGTGCACCCACCCGAAGACCCCTATAACTACCATCCGGCCCCGGCCGGCGCTATTGGCCCGGCGAACTTACGTAATCAGCAAAAAAAGTAGTTTAAACATGAGTTTAGCAAGCAGATTAACCGAAATTTTAGCTAGGTCTGCCGGGAAATCCGATTAGCTTTGTGAGCTACTCTCTTCTTCATTCTATCTCTTCCTAATGAAGCACTTATTAACTCTTTTAGGGATTTGCCTGGCCGCCACGCCGCTGTTGGCGCAGCCGGAGCAAACGCTGCGTCCCACCCTGCCGCACCGGGCCAGCGCGGCCCCGGCCGGCCAGGCGACCGCCTGGCTGCCCACTGACCGGCGCTCGCGTATCAGCAGCGACTTGCAGCAGCTTTACCGCTACGCCAACGGGACGGGCACTGCCGGCCGGGGCAACGCCGCGGCCGGGGCCCTGCAAGGGGCGTTTCCGCAGCTTTCGGTGGCGGGCGACGGGGGCCCCTCGTCGGTGCTGGTGCGCATCACGGCCCAAAACGTGGCGGCCCTGCGGCCCCTGCTGGAGGCCCGCGGCTTCGTAACGGTATCTGAAAAAAACCAGCTCCACTTCATCGAAGGAAAGTTGCCAGTCGGCCAGCTGGCCCCGGGCAACGCCGGCGTGGCAGCGCTGGCGGCCCAAGGGCTGCTGGGCGTGCGGGCCGTGTGGCGGCCCATCACCCACACGGGCCGGGTGCAAAACCAAGCCGACTACCTGCTCGAATCGTACCGGGCGCGCGGGGCCCAGGGGGGCTACACCGGCACGGGCCAGCGCATTGGCGTGATGAGCGACTCGTATAATGCGCTGGGCGGCGCGCCGGCCGGCGTGGCCTCCGGCGACCTGCCCGCCAACGTGCAAGTGCTGCAAGACGCCGGGGCCGGCCAGGGAGCCGACGAAGGCCGGGCCATGATTGAGTTGATCCACGACATCGCGCCGGGGGCCGGCGCGGCGTTCAGCGCCATTTTCAACGGCGAGGCCGACTTCGCCGACCAGATGCTGCGCTTGGCCGACCCCACGCTGGGCAACTGCAAAATCATCGTGGACGACATCTCCTACCTTGGCGAGCCCATGTTTCAGGACGGCGTAGTGGCCCAGGCTGTGAACGAGGCCAGCAACCGCTTGGGCGTGGCCTACTTTGGGTCGGCGGGCAACGCGGGCGATGCCTCTTGCGAATACGCGGCACCCGTGTTCAAGCCCTTGTCTGCCAGCGCCGCCAGCGACGCCGACCTGGACTTCGGGGCCAGCTTCAGCGCGGGCGGCACCTCCGACACGCGCCAGCACTTCACCATTGGCAAAGGCGGCAATTTGTTGTTGATTTTGGAATGGAGCGACCCTTTTTACACCACCAACGGGGTCAAATCCGACCTGGACATGTACCTGATTAAGACGCGGCCCAGCGGCGTAGTGATGAAAGGCGATACGGTGGCTGGCAGCGGCGACAATAACATTGCTGATCAGACGCCCTTGGAGGGCTTTTCTTACACCAACAACAACGACACCGATACCGAATTCGACCTCGTTATCAGCCGCTACGGGGGCACCGTCAACCCGGCGCGGGTGAAGTACATTTCCTACGGCGACAACATCGTGCCGACCGAGTACTTCACGCGCAGCAGCACCGTAACGGGCCACCACGCGGCCATTGGCAACATGTCGGTGGCAGCAGCGCCGTCGTACAACCGCCTGGCCCCGGAATATTTTACCTCCAAGGGCCGGCCCACTTACTTGTTTGCGCCCGACGGCACAGCCCTGGCCGCGCCCGAGGTGCGCCTCAAGCCGGACTTCACGTCGATTGACGGCGTGAGTACTACTTTCTTCTACGGCGCGGGCGTGCCCGACCCCAAAGACGGCTCCTTGTTTTTCGGGACTTCGGCGGCGGCCCCCAATGCCGCCGCCGTGGCGGCGCTGCTGCTCCAGGCCCAGCCCACCCTCACCCCAGTGCAAGTGAATGAGCGGCTTAAAAGCACCGCCCTCGACCTGGGCACGCCCGGCTACGACGACCTCACCGGTTCGGGCCTGATCAATGCCTACCGCGCCCTCTACGGCCCAGTTACAGCCGCTACGGTGCCTTTTGTTGAAACCTTCGATGTAACGGGCCTAAGCTCGGCCTGGGACATTCAGGGCCGCGGCCCGGTACGAGCTTTTGTACGCAACGACTTTGAACCCGCTTCAACCCCTGGTCACCTTGTACTTGACGGCTTTTTTCCCTATTACACCTTCGGCGACTACCCGGCTACCAGTCCCCGCGTGGCCGAAGCCACGTTGCGCCTGAACCTAGGCACTGCGGTGACCGGCGGTTATGTGTTGTCTTTTCGCCACAAAAAATTTACCGGCGAAGTCGATAACGTGATGCCGGCTACGTTTCCTAATAACGGCACTGGCAGCGTTTCCGACGGCGTGGCGATGAGTGTGGACGGCGGCACTACTTGGTACCGGGTGGCCGACTTGACAGGCACCAATGCCACGACCACCTACCAAACAGTGAGTGTTAACTTGAACACCTTAGCTACGGCCAATGGCCTGACTTTGGGCAACGATGTGCGTATCCGATTCCAACGCAGCGGCTCGGGCCAAGTGGACGCCAGTGACCCGACCCGGCGCGGCGGCCGCGCCTTCGACGACGTGACTGTGAACGGGGCCAATGCCGTGCAGGCCCCGGTGGCGCAGTTCAACGCGACTACGACGGGCGCTATTTGCCCCGGCAGCACCGTGCAGTTCCGCGACGCTTCGCTGTTCGGGCCCACCAGCTACGCCTGGTCGTTTCCCGGCGGCACGCCCGCTACCAGCACCGACCCCAACCCGACTGTGACCTATGCGACGGCGGGCACTTACGCTGTCACCCTGACCGTGACCAACGCCAGCGGCACTTCCACCCGCACCACGGCGGGCGTCGTCACCGTCTCCAACATCAAGCCCACGGCCGACTTTACGGCCCGCCAAGCCCCGATTTGCCCCGGCGGCAAGGTCACGTTTATCAACCGCTCGGTGAACTGCGCCAGCACGTTTGCTTGGACGTTTCCTGGCGGCACGCCCGCTACCAGCACCGATGCGAACCCGACCGTGACCTTTAACACGGCCGGCACCTACACGGTAAGCTTGGTGGCCTCGAACGCTAACGGGGCCAGCGCCGCCAAAACCTTCGTGGTGCAAGTGCAAGGCGCGGCCCTGGCCGTCCCATACGCCGAAACATTCGCTTCGGGCATCCCTACCGCCTGGGGCGTGCTCAACCCCGACGGGGGCCTGACCTGGACCGCCGTTCCAAACACACTCCTCAAAGACGGCACCCGTGGCGTAGCCGTAGCCATGCCGTTCGCTTCGTATGCGGCGGTGGGGCAGCGCGATTCTTTGCAATCGCCTGCTTTCGACTTGCGCAACCAGACCGTGGCCTCCCTGCATTTCGACCTAGCCTACGCGCCCATCGACCTGCTCGGCACCCGCAACGACTCGCTAGCCGTGTTTGTGTATACAGCTTGCACCAACACCCTACTGGACCGTGTGTATCTGAAGTCGGCCAAAAGCGGTTTGCCCACCACCTTGCCGCGCGACGGGGCCATCTATACGCCCTCCGCAACCAGCCAGTGGCGGCAGGAAAACGCGAACCTGGGGGCGTACCTGGGCAAGCAGGTTTACCTGCGTTTCGTATCATACAACCGTCAGGGCAACTACCTCTACCTGAGCAATGTCCGGGTAGATAATGCCGCCATCCTGGCCACCCACGCCCAGGCCGACTCGCCCAACTTGCAGGCTTACCCCAACCCCGTGGCCGGCGGCCACAGCCTGACGCTGGCCCTGCCCGCCGCGCCCGGCACCGCCTCCGTGCGCCTGGTTGACGCGCTAGGCCGCATCACCTGGCAAAGCACCGTGGCGTTGAGCCCCGCCACCGCTACCCGCCGCAGCCTGGATGCACCTTTGGCCCCCGGCCTCTACACCGTGCTGTGCCAGACTGCCAGCGGCCAACTGTTTTCCCGCCGCGTCGTAGTTGACTAAGCACGAATAATCTGGTTACAAAAAGGGGCCCTCTGCTGTTGCAGAGGGCCCCTTTTTGTGCTTGTATTTTCCACTGCTGGCCGCCGGGGCCCTTCCAGAAGGATTATCCGGTTCGCTTTGACGCAACAGCGCCCGCCCCAGCCAAAGCCGGGGCGGGCGCTGCCCACCTCAAAAGCCGGACGCAACGCTAGGCGCTAGCGCCCTCGGCCAGTACAATTACGTTGTTGCGCAACACCTCCACCACACCGCCTTCGATGCGGAACGTGTCGCGGCCGGCTGCGCCGGTCAGCGTCACATCGCCCGCTTTCAGGGCAGCAATCAGCGGGGCGTGGTTGTTCAGCACTTCAAACGAGCCGTCGGCCCCCGGAAACCGGGCCGACGTTACTTCGCCGGCAAACACCTTGCGGTCGGGGGTGATAATTTCTAGATGCATGGGGTTGAATTATAAATTATGAATTATAAATTATGAATTATAAATTATGAATTATAAATTATGAATTAT
>CAXTBA010000079.1:0-12459 GCA_964242665.1 uncultured Hymenobacter sp. | reverse complement strand
GACAAACCGGGTTCAGGATGACGAACCGGGCCACTCAAACCCCAAAACTTAAACCTCATATCGCCTTCCCTTCCACACCACCGCTCCGCCGAAAAGCTGGAAGTACACTATGCTCAGCGTCATCGCCAGCGTGTAGAACTCGAACAGCGGCAGCAGCCACCACCGCAGCCGCAGCCCCGCCCGGCGGAAGCACACGGCCGCCAGGGCCCCCTGCACCACCACCTTGCCGGCCCACGCGGCCAGCGCCAACGCCGGACCGCCCGCCCACGCCAGGGCCCCCAGCGCCGGCCAGAAGCTGTTGAACACCAGCAGCTCCAGACGCAGGCGCAGCGGCAGGGCCTGCACCCCGCGCAGCCAGCGGCGGCGCTGGGCGAGCAGGGCCACCCAAGTGGGCGCGGGCAGCGAATCGGCGCGGGCCCCGGGGCTGAACACGTGGCGGAAGCCGTAGCCAAGGGCCTGCACGGCCCGGAACAGCGCGTAGTCTTCGGTGACGGAGAACGGCAGGGCTTCGTAGCCGCCGGTGGCCCGGTAAGCGGCGCTGGTCACGAGCATGTTGTTGCCCATGGTCGTCACGGGGCGGCCGGTGTCGCTCACCACCTGCACCAGGCCCAGCGAGAGCAGCCAGTCGAGGCCCTGGAGGCGGTCGAACACCCGCGCCCCGCGCACCGCCGTAATGCCCGTGACAGTGCCCACGCCGGGCGCGGCGTGCGCCAGCAGGGCCCCCACCCAGCCGGGCGGCAGGCTGATGTCGGCGTCGGTAATAAAGAAAAAGTCAGTAGTAGCGCGCCGGGCCAGGTGGGCCAACACGTTGGCCTTGCCCCGCGCCGCGCCCAGGAGCCCATCGACGGGCACCACCGCGAAGCGCCCTCGGAAGCCCCGCATGGCCGCTTCGGCCACGGCGGCGGTGCCGTCGGTGCTGCCGTCGTCGCCGACGAAAACCTCCAATAGTTCGGCCGGGTAGTGCAGCCGCCGCAGGCTGGCCAGGCAGCGCGGCAGGGCCCCTTCCTCGTTACGGGCCGCGATGAGAACGCTCACGCGCGGCAGCGGCGCGGGCAGCGCCACCGCGGCGGGGGCCCCGCGCCGGGTGGCCAGCGCCCCCGCCGCGCCGGCCAGCGCCAGCAGCCACAGCAAACAGTACAGCAGTAGAAAACTAATCACTGATTTTGACTGATTAACCGTGCTTTCGCTGATTTTTTTAATAGAATACCCACTTACCCGCCGGCTAATTTTTTGAAGAAAATTATCAGAATCAGCGAAAGCATGGTTAATCAGTCAAAATCAGTGATTCAGAGGGTGGCGAACTCGTAGCCGCGGCGGGCAAAGTGCGCCAGCACCTGCGGCAGCACGTGGCGCAGCCGGGCGCTGGCCTTCTGGCTGTCGTGGAACACCACCACGTCGCCGGGCCGCGTGGCGGCCAGCGTCAGGCGCAGGCATTCTTGCGGGGACAGGTCGGGGTCGTAGTCGCGCGTGAGCACCGACCACATCACCACCCGAAAGCCGGGCCGCAGCGCCCGCAGCAGGGGCCACGTGAAGCGGCCGTAGGGCGGGCGAAACAATGGTATTTCGGCCGGGCCGGGGGCCCCGGGGTCGATTTCGCGTAGCAGCTGCTGGCAACGGGCCACGTCGGCCAGGTAGTCGGCGCGGCCGGTGGCCCAGGCGCTGCGGTGCCGGTGCGTGTGGTTGCCCAGGCGGTGGCCAGCGGCCAGGGCGGCGCGGGCAATGTCGGGGTGGCGGGCCAGGTTGTCGCCCACGCAGAAAAACGTGGCCCGCGCCCCGTACCGCGCCAGCTGCGCCAGCACCCAGGGCGTTTCTTCGGGAATGGGGCCGTCGTCGAAGGTGAGGTAGAGGCGCGGCCGGCCGTCGGGCCCCGCGGCGGGGGCGTACCACTCGGCCCCGGGCAGCAGGCGGTGCAGCCACCGGGGCGGGCGCGTGAGCAGGGCCGCGTCGAGCCACCCCATCAGCGGGCGATGCGCATGTAGGGCACGCCGGCCCCCGGCAGCGGGCCCAGCACCTGCGCCAGGGCCCGCAAAAATTTGGCGGCCGTGTCGGGCCGCCCGCCGGCCGGGCCCCGGCCGATGTGGCGGCACACTTCGCCGCGCCATTCGCCCAGCACGGTGGGGGTGCCGGCCTCGTCGGAGCTGCGGCCCAGGGTGGCTTCGAGCAGAAAGTAGCGGGGGCGCGGAGCATCGGCGGGCTCGGGGGTATCGGGCGCTTCGTCGGGGCCGGGCTCCTCGTCGGGGTCGTCGGCCGCGTCGTCTTCATACACCAGGGCCGCGAAGTGGGCCTCGGTGCTGGCCTGGGGGGCGGGCAGGTGCAGCAGGGCGGTGGCGCGGCCGGCCACCTCGTGCCAGCTCAGGCGCAGGCCCCGGGGGGGCACGTGCTCGGCGGGCAGCAGGCCCTCGGCGGCCTTTTCCCACATGTAATGCAGCAGCTCGCGGGCCAGGGCGGGGTCGGCCAGCTCGCGGCGCACGGCCTCCGGGCGGCGGCCCGCGAGCTGGGGCACGAGCACGTGGGCAAAAGTGTAGGGATGCGGACGGGCCATAGGTATTAAAGCGGTTTTCAAGTCAGTGCACATGCTGTGCAGGCAGCGTTGAGTTAAAAGTTGAGAGTTAAAAGTTAAAGCCAGACAGTCCCTTTTAGATCCGTTCTTCAGTCAATGTCCGGTCCGGGCGGCCAGCTTTTTCCGCCGCCTGGCCGGTTGCCTGTTGGCCGCCCGCTGCCCCCACCGATAACCGGGCGGGCGGCGGAAAAAGCCGGCCGCCCGGAGCGCGCCACCAGGCGTCACACGGACTGGAAAACCGCGGCAGAGGCGCAAAACTAAGCCGGCCGCGCAGAAGTGCCGCGCCGCGCTCAGGGCCCCGGCGCGGCCACGGCGGCCTGCACGGCGGCCCAGAGCACCTCGGCGCTGCGGGCCCAGGAGAAGCGCGCCTGGTTGGCCCGGCCCTGGGCCACCAGGCGGGCGCGCAGGGCGTCGTCGGCCCACAGGCGGGCCAGGGCGGCGGCAATGGCCGGGGCATCGAAGGGGTCGGCGAGCAGGGCCCCGCCCGGCCCCGCCACCTCCGGCATGGCGCTGACGCTGGCCGTGAGCACCGGGCAGCCGCTGGCCTGGGCTTCCACGATGGGCAGGCCAAAGCCTTCGAAGTAAGGCAGGTACACCGTGGCCCGCGCCGCCGCGTAGAGGCCCACCAGGTCGGCGTCGGCCACGCGGCCCGTGAAGCGCACGGCGGCCGGGTGGCGCATCTGCTGGTAAGCCGCGAAGGTGGGCCCCGCCCGCCAGGCCGGCCGGCCCACCACCAGCAGCTGCCCCCCCGCCGCGGCCCCGCCGCCGTCCATAAACAAGTCGAACGCCCGCAGCAGCGTGCCCAGGTTTTTGCGCGGCTGCAAGGCCCCCACGAACAAAAAATACGGCCGCCCGCCGCTGAATTTCTCGCGCACGATTTGCTGCTGCGCCGCGTCCTGGGACCGGAACTGCGCCGCCGGGGCGTTGTACGCCACGCGGATGCGCGCCGGGTCGAGGCCGTAGGTGGCCACCAAATCGGCCTTGGTGGCTTCCGACACGGCCACCAGCTGCCGCGAGGCGCGGGCAAAACGGGGCAGAAAGAAGTGGTAGTAGCGGCGCACGAGCCAGCCCATGTCCCGGGGGAAATGCACGGGGGCCAGGTCGTGCATCACCGTCACGCGGGGCACGGCGGTGGCCAGCGTCGTGAAGCCGTCGGGGCTGAGGAAGGCCGCCGGCCGGTGCCGCGCCAGCCACAGGGCCACCGCGCCCTCAAACCAGGCCACGAACAGCACCGGGTGCCGCGCCGGCGGGGCCAGCACGTGGCCCACCACGTTGGGCCCCAGCAAATATTGCCGGTCGTAGGGCCGGTCGAAGAGGAAGTGGAACGCTACCTCCGGGTGCTGCGCCACCAGGCAGCGCAGCGTTTCGAGGGTGAAGCGCCCAATGCCTTCGAGCCGGTCGCCGGGCAGCAGAAACCGGGTGTTGACGGCGAGGTGCACGGTTGAATGATGAATGGTGAATGATGAACAGGAAACGCGCTGTTACGCGGTTGGCGCGGGGCTCGGCCCCGTGCCGGTTATTGGCGGGCCTCGGGCCCGCACTTAAGAACGACGCCTTGGCTAATCGTTCAACGATTGGGGGCCCGAGGCCCCCGCGTAACCGGCCCGGGGCAGCGCCCCGCGCCCACCGCGGCCTCATGCTTCCTCTTTAGTTTTTTCCTTGTTGATTCCTTTCCCCGGCCGCAGCTGGCCGATTTCCGCCCGGGTGACCAGGCCGGTGCCCAGCCCGATCAGCCCAAACACCGCGGCCATCAGCCCGGCTTCGAGCCACCAGCTCAGCCCCAGGGTGGCCCGCGCGGCCCACCACGCCCCGCACAGCAGGCCGAAGGCCAGCAGCAGGCGCGCCAGCAGTGCCCACGGCAGGGCCACGCCGGTGCGCCGGGCCACCAGCACGAGGTAGGCCACCGACACGGCCCCGGCGCACACCAGCGTGTTGCCGGCCGCGGCCACGGCCCCGAAGCGGGGCAGCATCAGCAGGTTCAGGGCCACGTTGAGGGCCAGGCTGGCGGCCACGGCCCAGCTCACGGCCCGCTCGTGGGCGGTGCTGGTGAGCAGGGTGCTGTAGATGGCGAAGAAGGCGTGGACCAGCACGTTCAAAAACAAGATGCGCAGGCACAGGGCCATCTTTTCCAGCTCGGCCGGGCTGCTGTGCTTGAACTGCCAGAACAGCACCTCGCCCCGAAACAGCACGAAGGCCACCGCGAACAGCAGCGGCGCGGCCACCACCCGCTGCCCAAACCACAACAGCCGGCGCTGGGCCTCGGCGTCGTGCGGGATGCTGGCAAACTTGGCAAAAAACAGCGGCAGCACCGTCCAGGCGTACATCATCACGGCATCGACCCAGCGGTAGGCCCCGGCGTAGTAGCCGGCCTCGGCGGGCGAGTGCAGGCGTTCGAGCATCACCATGTCGACGCGCTCGTTGGCCCCGTAGAGCACCGCCATCAGGGCGAAGGGCAGACTGGCGCGCAGCGCCTGCCGGGCCCGGGGCGCGCCCCAGCGGAAGCGCACCCGCCCAAACAGACGCACGAGCAGCCCGTAGAGCAGCACCGCCGTGAACGCCGCCGCGCCCAGCCGCGCCCCCACGTAGCCGCGCAGCGTGAAGCCGCCCGGCAGCAGGACCAGGATGGCGGCCAGCAGCAGGGCTTTTTCGAGCACCGAGAGCACGGCGTCGGTGTTGAAGTGCTGGCGGGCCTGCACCGGGGCCCGCAAAAACTGCCCGTATTGCGTGAGCAGCAGCGTGGCCGCCACCGCCGCCAGCAGGCCCAACTGCGGGCCCCGGTAGCCCAGCGCCCAGCCCACGGGCAGCACCGCGGCCAGCGCCGCCAGGCCCAGGGCCCCGCGCAGGGGCAGCAGCACGGGCAGCTCGTCGTCCAGGAAACCGGGCGCGGCGGCCATGCGCTGCACCGTGTAGGGCGTGAGGCCGAGGTCGGCCAGCACGGTTACGATGATGGCCAGCGACGAGAGGGCCGTCACCAGCCCAAAGGCGGCGTGGCCCAGGCGGTCCTGCACCAGGTTTTCGACCAGTAGCCACCCCGGCTTCACGGCCAGGTTGAGCAGGACGACGAGGCTGATGTTGCCGAAAAACCGTTTGATGTTGGGAGGCTCAGGGAGCGGCGCGCCCCGCGCCGGGGCCCCGCGGGCACCGCGCCCGGGGCCGGCAAAGCTACTACGCAGCGGCCGGGGCCCCACGCCGCAATCATCCGCCCAAAAGACCCGGCCGCACGCCCGTTCGCCGCGACGCCCGGACGAGTTGTCCAAGTCGCGCGACTATATACCGCACCGCTCGGACACATTGTCCGAGCCACAAGATCCCTAGCCGCGCAATTTGGACAAATCGTCCGAGCCGGGCGACTGTACACCGCGTGGTTCGGACGTTTTGTCCGAACCACGAGGCGCGGTGCCGCGCCGGTTGGCGCGGGGTTCTGCCCCGTGCCAGCCGCGGGGGCCCGCCTACTTCATCCGGCAGCTGAGAATCGTCACGTCGTCGGCGAACTTGAGGGCATCGCCGCCGAAGGCCCGGATTTCGCGCAGCAGCGTTTCGTGCAGGCGCGGCAGGGGCAGGTAGCGGTTTTGGCCGATGACGCGCAGCACGCCTTCCTCGCCGAACTCGTTGCCCGCCGCGTCGAACACCTCCGTCAGGCCGTCGGTATAGTTGAAGAGCAGCGAGCGGGGCGGCACCACCACCTCGCCCACCTCAAGCCCGGGCAGGGCCTCGATGATGCCGAGCATGACGGTGCCGGTTTTGAGGAACTGCGGGGGCCCCTGGTCGGGCAGCAGGATGGGGTCGTTGTGGCCGGCGTTGACGTAGCGCAGGCGACGGTCGCGGCGGTCGTACAGCCCCAGGAACGCAGTGATGAACTTCTCGCCCCCGGCGTTGCGAAAAATCAAGTGGTTCAGCTCGTGGGCGATGGTGGCCAGGTCCACGCCCTGGCGCAGCAGCGTGCGCAGGCCGGCCTGGAAGTTCGACATCAGCAGGGCCGCCGCCACGCCCTTGCCGCTCACGTCGGCGATGCACAGCAGCAGGCGGTCGGCGTCGATTTCGACCACGTCGAAGTAGTCGCCCCCGATTTCGGTGTGCGGCACGTAGGTGCGGGCCACGGCCACGGCGGCGTTGTTGGGCAGCACGGTGGGAAAGAGCAGGCGCTGCACGTCCTGGGCAATCTCGATTTCGCGCTGCAACGCGGCGGCGGCCACCCGCTGGCGGGTGAGGCGGCGGTTTTCGACGGCCCCGAGCAAGATGTTGCTCAGCGTTTCGAGAAACGTGATGGTCTCGCGGCCCACGTAGTCGGCGTGGGCCGTGCCGATGAACACGTAGGCCAGCGCCTGGCCGGCCACGCGCACCGGAATCACGGTTTCGAAGCCGTCCCAGCCGGGGCCCAGGTCCAGGCCGTTCACGGCGCACGAGCCGTCGCTGCACTGGGCGCGCACGGCCCCGGGCAGGGCCCCCACGGCCGCCGGAAAGGCCACCTCGGCCCGGAACACGCCGTCGCTGAGTACGTACAGCGCCAGCCGCCGCACCCCGAGCTGGCCGATGAGCGTGAACTGAAAAATCTTGTAGAGCGTCGCCTCGCTGGTCGAGTCCTGGGTGATGGCCTGGGTGATTTCGAGCAGGGCGCTGAGCTCGCGCTCTTTTAAAAAAAGGCGTTTTTCGGAAGTAATATTGGGCATAGAAAACGGAAGGGGGCCTTAGCGCACGGCGGTTTTGGGGTCGTAGGCGTCGCGCAGGCCATTGCCCAGTAAATTAAAGCTCAAAACCAGCAGCGAGATGGCCGCGCCCGGCAGCACCGTGAGCCACAGCCCGGCTTGGGTGCCCAGCAGGTCGTAGCCCTCCTTCACCATCAGGCCCCAGCTAGGAGCCGGCGGCTGCACCCCCAGCCCCAGAAAGCTCAGGCCCGCTTCGAGCAGAATGGCGGCGGCAAAGTTGCTGGTGGCCAGCACCAGCAGCGGCCCGCGCAAGTTGGGCAGCAGGTGCCGGACAATGAGCCGCGCCGTGGGCAGCCCCAGCACCCGCCCGGCCTCCACGAACGTGGCCGAGCGCAGGCTCAGCAGCTGGCCGCGCACCACGCGGGCCACGTCCACCCACATCGTCAGGCCCACGGCCACGAAGCTCACCCACACGCCTTTGCTGTCGAGCGCCAGCGAAATGGCGATGACGAGCATGATGCCCGGGATGCTCCACACCACCGTCATCAGCCCGAGCAGCACGCTGTCGATCCAGCCGCCGAAGTAGCCGGCCAGGGCCCCCACCGCCATGCCCAGCGCCATCGAGATGAGCACCGCCACCAGCCCGATGCCGAGCGAAATGCGCGTGCCCAGCAGCAGCCGGCTCAGCTCGTCGCGCCCGGCCTTGTCGGTGCCCAGCGCATAAGTGCGGGCGATGCGCCCCCCGGCCGCCACCCGCTGCGGGGGCCCCGGCCGGGTGCCCGGCTCCGCCCACGGCCGCACCAGGGCCGAGTCGGGGCCCAGGGCCTGGTACGTGCTGATGGGCATTTCCTCGTAAGCGGGCTCGCGGCCGCGCCACCAGGTGCGGAAGGGATTGTCGGCCGGGCGGGCGGCCAGCACCGAATCGGGCAGCGGCCGGCGCAGGAACTCGGCGCGCAGCCCGGGGCCCTGCTTTTGCAGCGCCACGAAGCCGTGGCTGGCGTCGGGCGAGTTGTCGGGCAATAGCCAGTAGCCCAGCCCCGACACCACCGCGCACAGCACAATAAAGGCCAGCCCGAACACGGCGGGCCCGTTTTGCCACAGGCGCTGGCGCACGTAGTAGCCGGGCGGCCGGGCGGCCGGCGCGGTCGGCAGGGCGGGCTGGGTAGCCACGGCTAGCGGGTGTTGTGGCGCAGCAGTCCTTCCTTGGAGGCCAGGTAGCTGGCGTCGGCCGCGATGGCCCCGTAGGAGGTGGGCTCGTAGGCCAGCTCGGTGTCGGGGTCGGGCCAGTAGCTGCGCACGAGGCCCTGCTCCAGCAGGCTGCGCAGCTGCTCGCGCAGCTCGGCGGTGGGCAGGCCGGTTTTTTCCAGCAAGGCGCGGAACGGGGTGACGAAGTAAAGCTCGTCGAGCAAGTCGTATTCGGGGTCGGTCACGGGAAGGCGGAAAGCGGTGGAGAGGAAGGTGAGCAAAGATAATTCTGAGGGACGGAGATCGTGATTTCGTTAAAAAGCCGGCGCTACCCGCTGCGCCGTTTCGTTGGCTGCCACCGCTTGACCTGCAACTCCGGCATTTATTAGGGCCTCCTGGGATTCAATGTAAACCACGATGGCTTTGATCTCCTTATCCGATAATGTGAAGCTGGGCATTTGCTGCTTCTGGAATTTATTGTAAAGATTGACGGCGTACTCGTCGCTGCTGGCCACCACTTTGGCCGAATTGTGGACCCAGGGAATAATCCAGGTAATGGGCCGGCGCTTGCCGATGCCGCCCAAAGCCGGGCCCACCATTTGCTCATTCACGGCGTGGCACTGCGTGCAGTTGGCTTTGAACAGCGCGTCACCAAGTGCAATTTCCGGCGATGCCTTATCGGCTAGGGTCGCTACGGCAACGGAAGTCGTCGAGCCGATGGGCAGCCTTCTTTTGGTTGTCGGAGGCGGTTGGTTGTTGGCTGCTTCCCGCGCGGCCACATCGGCCGCCGCAAACCCCACTAGGCCCGCCGCGCTGAGCACCGCGTAGCCCATCAGCAGCACAATCAATCCCATTCCCACCGTCAGCGCAAAACCCGAAGAATTCGTTGGCATGGCTATAAAGAAGTAAATAATAACTCCACAGTGAATAAACAGGCCGCGGACCAATAAGCTTTGGCTGGCCTGACTTTTATTTTGGGGAAACTACCGCACCGCCCGCCCCTTCCAACTGTACCCGCCGCGCCAGCCGGCCGCGCCCACGGCCAGCGCGTACGGCGCGTACAGCAGCTGCAAGGGCAGCAGCAGCGCCAGCCACCGCCGCCGTTTCAGAAACTTCAGAATTGGGGTTAGCAGCCAAGCGTCGGCCCCCAGCTTGAGGAGCCAGGCTGCGCCCACCCAGGGGCCCAGCGCGGGCCAGGCCAGGGCCGCGCCGGCCCCGGCGGCCAGGGCCACGTTGGCCCCCAGCACCAGCAGGGCCAGGCGGCGCGAGGCCGGGTTTTGGTAGTGCCGCCACTTGCTGGCCCAGCGCACGCGCTGCCGCAGCAGGGCCCCTACAGTACGTGGGGCAGCAGTGCGCACCACGGCGTCGGCATCGGCCAGGAAGCGCACGGAGCCGGGGCGGGCGGCGTGCAGCCGGTGCATCAGGAACTCGTCGTCGCCGCTGGCCAGGTGGCCGTGACCGGCGTAGCCGCCCACGGCCTCGAAGGCGGTGCGGCGGTAGGCCAGGTTCGCGCCGTTGCACATGGTGGGGGCCCCGCGCCCGATGCAGGCGGCCCCCACGCTCACCAGGCCCGCAAATTCCAGCCCTAGCAAGCTTTGGAAGAATGTATTGGGGCCCGTGAGCAGCACCGGGCCGCTGATGAAATCTATTTGGTCCTTGTTTATTGGTGCTTGGGTATTAGAGCCGTTGAAATCGGTAGGATCAGCGGCCAGCAGGCGGGCGTAGGCGGCCAACCAGCCGGGGCCCGGGCGGCAGTCGGCGTCGGTGCAGACGAGCCAAGGGGCCCCGGCTTGGGCCAGGGCGGCGGCCAGGGCGGCTTTCTTGCCGGCTTGCTGGGCCGGTAACTCAACCAGCCGCAGCCGAAACGGCACCGTGGCCGCCGCCGCCCGCACCAGGGCCCCGGTGCCGTCGGCGGAGTGGTCGTCGGCCACCAGCACCTCGAAGCGGGCGGCGGGCAGGGTTTGGGCGGCGAGGTCGGCCAGCAGGTGGGGCAAGGCGGCGGCTTCGTCGCGGGCGGCGACGAGGACGGAAAAGAGAAGCGGCGCGGTTTCAGCGGCGGCAATTATGGCGGGTACTCCGGCGGTGGCTTCCGTTGGGGCGGCGGGGGCCCCGGCGGCTTTTTCGGCTTCGGCGCAGCTGCGCTGCCAGCCGCCGCGCAGCCAAGCCATTACGCCGGCGTAGAGCGCGGGCAGCGCCAGCAGCAGGGGCCCCGCCACGGCCGCGGCAACCGTCACGCGCCGCGCCCGCGCCACACGCGCAGGCCGGGCACCAGCAGCAAGCCGGCGGCGCTGGGCAAGGCAATGTTGATGACCCACAGGCTAAGGCTGGCCGAAAGCACCGGCAGCGCCGGCTGCCCCAGCAGCCCAAACAAATGGGTGGCCGACAGCTCGCGCACGCCCACGTCGGCCAAGGCATTCAGCGAGGGCACCAGCGACTTAAACAAGAACGTGCCCGCCACCGCCGCCAGCCCCGGCCCCAGCGCCGTGCCCACTCCGTAGGCCCGCAGCAACAGCAGAAACTGCCCGCAAAACACGGCGTAGCGCAGCCCCGAAATGGCCAGCACCGCGTGCAGGGCCCGCGCCGGATACGTCGGCATGATGGCCAACGCCGGCCGGAACCGCCGCAGCGGCCGCCACACGCCCAGCGCCGCCACCAGCACCCGCGAGCGGTAGAGCGGCACCAGCACCAGCCCGCACACGATTAGCGCAACGACGATTACCCCCAGCTTGGCCGCCGGAAATCCCGTCAAATAAAACGTCAGCAAAAAGTACAGCAGGCCCGCGCCGCCGGCCAGCACCGTGGCCACCAGCTGGCAGTAGCGCCCCAGGAACACGGCCCCCAAGGCGCTCACGCGGCGACTTTTCAGCTCCAGGATGCGGCCGGCGTAGTCGCCCACGCGGTTGGGCGTGGCGAAGCCCAGCGTGAGGCCTACCAGTACGGCCCGCAGGCTGCGCCCGAAGCGCACCGGCTCCAGGTGGCGGGCCAGGCGGTGCCATTTCCAGGCTTCCAGGCCCCAGTTGACGGGCACCAGGGCCAGGGCCCCCAGCACCGGGCCGCGGCCCGCGCCGCCGAGGGCGTTGGCCAGCAGGGCGCGCCAGGCGGCGGCCGTCTCGGGGGCCGCGAACACAGAACGGTACAGCAGGCCCAGCGTGAGCAAGGTCACCAAAACCTTGCCCAGCGTGATCCAGGGGCCCCAGCGCCGGGGCGGGGCGGCGGGCGCGTAACTTTGGGAAGGGAATCCGCTTCCGGCTTTCCCTTCTTCGCGCCCGCTTTGCCCCCGTTCCTCCGCCCCCGCCCCGCCCCGCCGGCCGACCTGCTGCCCAAGGTCATCATGGGCGTCGACCCCGGCACCCAGATCATGGGCTACGCCGTGATTGAGGTGCGCGGGCAGCGCGTGACCGTGCTGCGCTACGACGTCATCAACATGAAAGCGCTCGGGACCAACCATGCGGTAAAATTAAAGCGGATTTTCGACCGCATGATTGAGCTGATCGACGAGTACCTGCCCGACGAGCTGGCCATCGAGGCCCCGTTTTTCGGGGTGAACGTGCAAAGTATGCTCAAGCTGGGGCGGGCCCAGGGCGTGGCCATCGCCGCCTGCCTCTCCCGCCAGATTCCCTACGTCGAGTACGCGCCCACCAAGGTCAAGCAATCGGTGACGGGCTCCGGGGCGGCCACCAAGGAGCAGGTGGCCCACATGCTGCGCCAAACCCTCGCGCTGCCGCCCATCGCCGAGGCCCCCAAGCTGCTCGACGCCACCGATGCCCTGGCCGTGGCCCTGTGCCACCACTACCAGAAAGGCAACAGCGCCACCGCCGCCGGCGGCAAAAGCTGGGGCAAGTTCCTGGCCGAAAACCCCGACCGCCTCAACGCCACCACAGCGGTTAAAAAACCGACGCGCACGGCGAAAAAACCGGCGTAACGCGGGCCACAGCGGCTGCGCTACTATTCGCTATTCCGGCAGGTTGGGCAAGGTGCCCACCAAATACGTCACGGCGTAGCCGCCGATGTCCACCCGGTCGCCGCGCAGGCGGCACCACAGCTCGCCGCCCCGCGCCGATTCCTGGCGGG
>CAXTBA010000078.1:0-13352 GCA_964242665.1 uncultured Hymenobacter sp. | reverse complement strand
GCAGCACCGAGTGCCAGAACTGGGCGTCGCCCAGGGCCTTGCCCTGGCCGTACACTGGCAAGGCGTTGTGGGCATAGCTCTCGATGTGGGGGTTGTTCAGGCCCAACAGCACCTGGCCCACGTGGCCCAGGTTGAAGCGGGCCTCCGTTTGCACCACGGCGCGCAGGGCCAGGCCCACGGCCTCCTGGCCTTCAAACCGCTCCTTGGGGTGGCGGCAGTTGTCGCAAAAGCCGCAGTTCTCGTCCAATACCTCGCCGAAGTAATGCAGCAGCTGCCGGCGGCGGCACACCGCGCTTTCGGCGTAGTTGGTCATCTCGGCCAGCAGTTGGTGGGCGTTGTCGCGCTCGGTTACCGGCTTGTCTTTGCTGAATTTTTCGAGCTTGAGGATGTCGTCGTAGCTGTAGAACATCAGGCAGTTGCCTTCCAGGCCGTCGCGGCCGCCGCGGCCGGTTTCCTGGTAGTAGCCCTCGATGCTCTTGGGCGCGTCGTAGTGAATCACGAAGCGCACGTCGGGCTTGTCGATGCCCATGCCGAAGGCGATGGTGGCCACAATCACGTCGCAGTCCTCGCTGAGAAAAGCGTCCTGGTTGGCCATGCGCGTGTGCGGGTCGAGGCCGGCGTGGTAGGGCCGGGCGCGCACGTCGTTCACGCGCAGCAGCTCAGCAATTTCCTCCACCTTCTTGCGGCTCAGGCAGTAGATAATGCCGGCCTTGCCCTTGTGCAGCTTCACGTACTGAATGAGCTGCTTCTTGGTGTTGTGCTTGGCCCGGACTTCGTAGTACAGATTGGTGCGGTTGAACGACGTTTTGAACACGCTCGCGTCGTCCATGTTCAGGTTTTTCTGAATGTCGAGCTGCACCTTGGGCGTGGCCGTGGCCGTGAGGGCAATGATTGGAATGTTGCCCCCCAGGTTGTCGATGATGCCGCGAATCTTGCGGTACTCGGGCCGGAAGTCGTGGCCCCATTCCGAGATGCAGTGGGCTTCGTCGATGGCCACGAACGAAATGGTCGTCTTCTGCAAAAAGGCAATGGTTTCGTCCTTGGTGAGGCTTTCCGGGGCCACGTACAGCAGGCGCACGGCCCCGCTCATCACATCTTTGCGCACCCGCGTCATCTCGGTTTTGGTGAGCGTCGAGTTGTACACTTGGGCGTTCACGCCGAAGGCCCCGAGCTGGTCCACCTGGTTCTTCATCAAGGCAATGAGCGGCGAGATGACGATGGCCGTGCCCGGCACCACCAAGGCCGGCAGCTGGTAGCACAGGCTTTTGCCCGCGCCCGTGGGCATGATGACGAACGTGTTGCTGCCGCTCAGCACGTTGTGAATCACCGCTTCCTGGGTGCCCCGAAACTGGCCGTAGCCGAACACTTCTTTCAGGGTGTGCTTGAGGGTCGCCACCCGTTCGGGGGCTTCGGCCAGGATGGGTGCAGGCATAGCGTAATTAAGGCAGGTGAGTCAGGGTGAAGGGTGCGTTCGTAACGAAGATAAGCACCAGCGTCTTTTAAAAGCCGGTTTCTGTTCATTTTAAGGTAATTTTGAAGAAAAATTCCCGCGTGATTTCTGTCCCCGCCGCTGCCCTGGCCCCCGCCGAACTGCTGCGCATCGCCCGCCAGGTGCTGCACGAAGAAGCCGCCGCCCTCTACGACGTGGCCGAGGCCGTGGCCGCCACCCCCGATTTTGCTAATTGCGTAGCGGCCATCCTCGGTCTAACGGGCCGCGTGGTGGTAACGGGCGTGGGCAAAAGCGCCCACATCGCCGGCAAAATTGTGGCTACCCTCAACGGCACCGGCACGCCGGCCCTGTTCATGCACGCGGCCGACGCCCTCCACGGCGATTTGGGCATGATTCAGGCCCAGGATTTCGTCATCGCCATCAGCAAAAGCGGCGACACGGCCGAAATCAAGGTGCTCGTGCCGCTGCTGCGCCGCCGGGGCGTGCCGCTGGCCGCGCTCGTGAGCAACGCCGATTCGTATTTGGCCCAGCAAGCCGACTACGTGCTGCACGCCCCCGTGGCCCGCGAGGCCTGCCCCAACAACCTGGCCCCCACCACCAGCACCACCGCCGCGCTGGCCCTGGGCGACGCGCTGGCCGTGTGCCTGCTCGAAGCCCGCCACTTCTCGTCTCAGGACTTTGCCCGCCTGCACCCCGGCGGCACGCTCGGCAAGCAGCTCTACCTCACCGTGGGCGACCTCAGCCGCCAGAACCAGCGCCCCCACGTGGGCCTCGACGCGCCCCTGAAGGAAGTGTTGCTTGAGATTTCGGGCAAGCGCCTGGGGGCCACCGCCGTGCTCGACGCCGCCGGGGCCCTGGCCGGCATCATCACCGACGGCGACCTGCGCCGGATGCTGACCGGCCACCTCGCCGATCTGGAAACCCTGCGGGCCCGCGACATCCTCACGCCCACGCCCGCCACGGTCGACATCAACGACTTCGCCGCCGAGGCCCTGGCCCGGATGCAGGCCCGCAACATTACCCAGCTGGTGGTGTTGGAGGAAGGCCGGTTCGCGGGCTTCATTCACCTGCACGACTTGCTGCGCGAAGGGCTGGTGTAAACCGCCTTACCTTGCCGCCGCAACATCCATATGCTGTTCCACCTATGAAATCGACTTACCTCGTAGTGATGGCCGGGGGCATCGGCAGCCGGTTCTGGCCGTTCAGCCGCACCAATCACCCCAAACAATTCCACGACGTGCTGGGCACGGGTCGCTCCATGCTCCAGGTGACGGTGGACCGCTTCGCCGGCCTTTGCCCGCCCGAAAACGTGTACGTGGTGACGAACCGTGACTACATGGCCTTGGTGCAGAAGCACTTGCCTGACTTGCCGCCCGACCAGATTCTAGGCGAGCCCATCGGGCGCAACACGGCTCCCTGCATTGCCTACGCCAGCTACCGCATCGCCCTGCGCGACCCGCAGGCCACCATCATCGTGACGCCTGCCGACCACGCGGTGCTCAACGAAACCGAGTTTCACCGGGTGATGGCCCTGGCCGTGAACGCCGCCCGCCACCACGACGTGCTCGTGACGCTGGGCATCCACCCGTCGCGGCCCGACACCGGCTACGGCTACATCCAGTACATGGACGGGCAAAGCCTGGCCGGCGGCCAGCTGCACAAAGTGAAGACCTTCACCGAGAAACCTAATCTGGAGCTGGCCAACATGTTCGTTGACAGCGGCGACTTCCTCTGGAACTCGGGCCTGTTCGTGTGGCGAGCCGACATGATTCTGGCCGCCTTCCGGCAGTACTTGGGCGACATCGCCGAAGTGTTTGAGGAAGGGGCCGCCGCGCTCGGCACCCCGCAGGAAGAAGCGTTCATCAGCGAAGCTTACTCGCGCTGCCCCAACATCAGCATCGACTACGGCGTGATGGAAAAGGCCGACAACGTGTTCGTGCTGCCCGCCGACTTCGGCTGGAGCGACGTGGGCACCTGGGACTCGCTGCACCGCATCGGCCGGCAGGACGAGAACGGCAACATGGTGAGCGGCGACGTAATACTTTACGACACCACCGGCTGCGTCATCAAAACCCCATCCGAGCGCCTCGTCGTGGTGCAGGGCCTCGAAGACTACATCATCGCCGAATACGACAACGTGCTGCTCATCTGCAAGCGCAGCGAAGAGCAGCGCGTGAAGGAGTTCGTGGCCGACGTGAAGGCGAAGAAGGGCGTGGGGTATAATTAATTATTCAATAAAGCCTTTTTCCTGCCGATTGTTGGCGTCAGGACACGAAGAGGGCCCTTCCATTGGAAGGGCCCTCTTCGTGTTTTCAGGTCTACCAGCTTATCCGGCAAAGAAACTGGTCGAATTCCTCAATGCTCGCCTCGGCCGGGTATTGCCTCTGAAATTTGGGATAAAATTTCATATCAACTTTATTGTTGATTTATTGAGCAATACCTATTCCGCGCTTACCCGTTGCTTAGCCACTTCAAACAGCATAATGCCCGCCGCGACCGACACATTAAGGCTTTGAATCTGCCCGACCATCGGCACTTTCAACCGCACGTCGGCCAAGCGGAGCAATTCTGGGGCGATGCCGTCTTCTTCCGAGCCCATGAGGACGGCCACGGGGCCCGAAAAATCGACGTCGGCCGCGCCCACGGCTTCGTCAGCTTTCTCGGAGCAGGCCACCACCGTCACGCCCGACTGCTGAAGGAAGCGGATGGTGTCTTGCAAGTTGGCCTCGCGGCACACGGGCAGCAGATTGAGGGCCCCGGCGGAGGTTTTGAGGGCGTCGCCATTGATTTGGGCCGCACCGTGGCTGGGCACCACCAGGGCCTGCACGCCCAGGCACTCGGCCGTGCGGGCGATGGCCCCGAAGTTGCGCACGTCGGTGATGCGGTCGAGCAGCAGCAAAAACGGCACTTTGCCGTCCTCAAACAAGCCGCTGAGCAGACTGTCGAGCGGGGCATAGTCGATAGGCGACACGAAAGCCACCGCGCCCTGGTGATTTTTGCGGGTGAGGCCGTCGAGCTTTTCCACCGGCACCTGCTGCACCTGGATGCCGGCTGCGCGGGCCAGGGTCGAGATGTCGCCCACGAGGCTATTTTTGGTGCCGCGCAGCAGGAAGATTTTTTCCAGCGTGCGGCCCGCGTTCAGGGCCTCCAGGATGGGGCGCAGGCCGAACAGCATGTCGATGCTGCGGTCGGGCTGCGGGGCGCGGTTTTCGTAGCGGGAGCGGTCGTCGCCGCGCTGCGGGTGCTCGGCGCGCTGCGGGCGGAAGGACGGGCGCGGGGCGTCGGGGCCCCGCCGGTCAGGGCCGGCGGGCTGGTCGTCGCGGTTGTTGCTGCCGCCGCGGCCCCGGGGCCGGGCGCGCTCGCCGTCGGCAAACCCGTCGGCTGCGTCGCGGTCGGGCCGGAACTGCTTGGGCGTGACGGGCCGGTTTTCGGCGTCGTAAAAGCGGCGGCCCGCTACCGGCCGCTGGGGTCGGTTGGGGCGCTCGGGGCGGTCTGTCCTGTTCTCCATTGCTGCACGGCACCGTACCAGAGTTTTTCGTACTCGGGGCGGCGCACTAATTCGTAATTATCAGGCGCAAAGGTACTCGGCCGGGGCCGGAAGCTGAAGGTGGTGGGGCCGTTGGGGCTCACCCGCGCGTACTCCCACTCCTCGTCGCCGGTGGCTAGGCGGCGCACGCTCTGGGGCGGCCCCAGCACCACGTACAGCAGGCCCCGGTCGGTGAGGAAGCCGGCTTTGTGCGCCGCAAAGAGGCGGTTGGCCGCCGCTACCCGCCCGTAGTAACTGCGAATGAGGGCCTTGCCAGTGGTTTGGTTGTCCTGCGCGGCCCCAAGCCAAAATTCATCCACGGCGCGCTTGGCGTCCGAGGCGTTGGCTAAGCGCCGATGATCGGCTGTGCTGGTGAGGTAGCGCAAGGGCTCGATGAGCTGGGTAGCGGTGCGCAGGTTGGGGTAGTCGCCGTTGGCTACCAGCAATGCCAGGGTGCGTGGCTCCTGTCCGCCGGTGCCGCCCACGCGCAGCGCCACCAGGCTGGGTGCATCGCAGCGCAGCAGTTGGTTGGAACGAACGGTAACCGAGTCGAGCAGGGGCAGGGTAGCGGGGCCCCCGGCGACCGTGGCGGGGTTGGTCATGGGCGGCAGGGCCGGGGTGGGCGGCACGGCGTAGCGTCGCAGCCGCACCGGCTGCACCAGTCCGTAGTTATCCACCCGAAAAGTCTCGCCGGCCCGCACGTAGGTGCGCAGCAGCGGCAGCCCCGCCGAGTCGGCGATGACGAACGGCCGATCCCGGCGTTCGGCCGTGAGGGCCAGCCACGTGGTGGTAGCCGCGTCCTGGGCGGCGGCGGGGGCCGGGGGCCCGGTTTGTACTTGTAATACTGTGCCAACGGGCACCCGCGCCGCCGCCACGCAGAAGCTGGCCCGGGTACCGCCCGTGGCGTCAGGCCGCAGGTGCTGCCCCCGGCGCGGAATGCTGTCCTGCCACAGCGGGGCCGGGGCCCCGTAGCCGGCCCAGGCCGTGACGCGCAGCCGCCGGCCGGGCACCTCCGCCGCCCCGGCCGGCAAGCGCACGTACAGGCGCAGGCTGTCGCCCTCGCGGCGGGCGTCGGCCATCACACGCGGTACGTCGCGGTAAAGACCGGCAAAGTTGGGGCCGGGCAGCGCCTGGGCAACGGCCAATTGCAAGGGCAGCGCGGCCAGGGCCAGCTTCCAGAGGAAAAATCGGTTCATGCTGGCGGTAACGTGATTGATGCGTCAAAAATATAAAAAGGCCGGCTTGCAACGCTGCAAGCCGGCCTTTTACTTTCAGCCTCAACCCCTACCGCCGGTCTTGCAAATAAGGTTGCAGCACCGCGAAGGCCCGCTGGGCCCGCACGGTGTCGCCGGCTTGCTGGGCGGCGCGGTACACGTTTTGGAGGTTGATGAGGTGCAGGCGCTGGTCGTAGTCGAACAGGCTGCCGTCGGGGCGGCCGGCGTAAAACGACAGCATCTGGGTGGCGCGGCGCGTCATGGTGTCGAGCATCTCGTCAGCGCGGGCCTTTTCGCCGCCCGCGATGAGGGCCGGCACCAGCAGCGGCGAGTAGTAGTCGTAAGGAATGGCCTTGTCGGGCATCACCTGCAAGCAGAAATCAACCACTTCCTTAGCCTTGGCCGTGTTGCCTTGCTCGAGGTACGTGTTGGCGAGGCGGGCGAACTTGTCGCGGTAGTTCGACGGGAATTTCAGGTTGTTCTCGTCGTAGAAAATCTTGTCGTTCGTCAGGCCCCGGTAGCTGAACTGCTTCACCAGCTTCTGGTAGTTGAGGTCGGTTTCCACGTAGCCTTCGTCGCCTTGGGGCGTGTAGTTGGGGTCCTTCAGCGGCAGCAGGCGGTAGGCCAGCCCTTCGAGCTGGAAGTACGGCTGCAAGTTCATGTAGTCGCTGGGGGCCACCGTGGAGCTGAAGTAGATGGGCCGCTTCCAGTTGTTGGTGGCAATCATGTCCAGAATCACCAGGTTTTTTTTCTCAATGCCGCGCTTGCCCATGCTCCATTCCATGCGGGGCACGAGTTGCTTGCGGCGGTCGTTGGCTACGAGGCCCAGCTTTTTAAAGGCCGTCGTGTCGATGGGCAGGTAGAAGTTCGGCGTCGGGAACGACATCACGCTGGGGCCGTCCTCCTGGTATTGCACTTGCAGCAGCGGGTTGTTTTGCTGCACGAGCTGGATGAACTGCTTCACGTCCACGTCCTTCACGGCCGGGTTCTGGACGAAGGGCAGGATGTCGTTGGTGCCCTGCGCGTACGCTTTGTCGTCCATGCTGATGGGAACCGGCTGCGAGAGGTACGAGCGGCGCTTCATCTGTTGGATGTACCAGTCGGTGTTCAGGTACGAAAGCACGGCCACGCGCACGTCCGTGCGGATGCCTTCCACTTCCTGGGCGTACCACAGCGGAAACGTGTCGTTGTCGCCGTTGGTGAACAGAATGGCGTTCGGAGCGCAGCTATTGAGCAGGTTCTTGGCCGAATCCACCGAGTTGTAGCGGCCCGAGCGGTCGTGGTCGTCCCAGCCCTGGGCCACCAGAATGCCGGGGGCCAGCAGGGCCAGCACCAGCGCCACGGCCGCCCGGGGGCCGTCCGCTTTCACCACCGAGCGCAGCAAGTCGGCGATGCCCAGCACTCCCAATCCAATCCAAATGGCGAAGGCGAAGGTGGCCCCGGCGAAGGTGTAGTCCCGCTCGCGTGGCTCCAGCGGCGGCTGGTTGAGGTAAATGATAATGGCCAGGCCCGTGAGCAGGAACAGCAGCCCCACCACCAGCGCGTCCTTACTGTCGCGCCGGCTCTGGAAAAACAGTCCTATTAGCCCCAGAATCAGCGGAATGGCGAAGAAGTTGTTGTGCGCCTGGCTCAGGCCGATGCGTTCGGGCAGGGCTTGGCGGCCCGGGCTGAACGGCGTGAGGGCCCCCGCCTGCTGCACGTCCGACTCGCGCCCCACGTAGTTCCACATGAAGTAGCGCCAAAACATGTGCCCCATCTGGTAGCGGAACAAAAACGACAGGTTCTGGCCCATCGTCGGCTTCACACCTTCTTGAATGTCAACCCATTTCTTGTATTCCTGGATGTGGGCCGGCTCGTAGCTGTAGAGGCGCGGCAGCAGCATTTTGTCTTCGTCGCGGTAGCCGGGCTCCTGCTGGCGGGGCAGCACCTCGTCGTAGGTGCCGGTGGCGGCGTTGCGGGCGTAGCGCGGGGCCCCTTCCTCGTAGTGGTCGGGCTGGGCGTTGAACTGGGGGCCGTAGAGCAGCGGCCGCGAACCGTACTGCTCGCGCTTGAGGTAGCTCACAAAGCTCAGCACGTCCTCGGGGTCGTTTTCGTTGATGGTGGGATGGTACGACGAGCGGATGGGCACGATAAGGTAGCTCGAATACCCAATCAGGATGAAGGTGAAGCACAGCATGGCCGTGTTCAGCAACTGGCTTTTGAGCCGGAACGAAAGCCGGAACCCGTACACCATCAACCCGATCAGCAGCGCCACGAAAATGACCAGGCCTGTGTTGAAGGGCAGGCGCACGGTGTTCACAAAAAATACCTCGAAGTAGCCCGCCAGCGTGGGCAAGCCCGGGATGATGCCCACCAGCACCGACGCCAGCAGCACCAAACACACGCCCATCACCACCAGCACGCCTTTGAAGTTGGGGTTGGGGTTGCGGCGGTAGTAGTAGATAAGGCCCAGGGCCGGCAGCGTGAGCAGGTTGAGCAAGTGCACGCCGATGCTGAGGCCGATGACGTAGGCAATGAGCACGATCCACTTGTCGGAGTCGGGCTCGGCGGCGTGGCCTTCCCATTTCAGCATGAGCCACACCACGGCCGCCGTGCAGAGCGACGACATGGCGTACACCTCGCCCTCGACGGCATTGAACCAGAATGAGTCGGTGAAGGCAAACGAGAGGGCTCCGATGGCCCCTGCGCCCAAGATGAGCAAGGTTTCGGCCCCAGTGGGCGCTTCAACGGGCGTGTTCAAGGCCGAACGGCGCAGCACCAGCTTGCTGGCCATACGCGTGATGATCCAGAACAAAAACAGCACGGTGAAGGCGCTGCTCAGCCCCGATAAGGCGTTGATGAGCACCGGCACTTTGGTGGTGTCACCGAACGAAAACAGTGAAAACAGCCGCCCCAGCAGCAAGAAAGTAGGGGCCCCGGGCGGGTGCGGTACCAGCAGCTTGTAGGCGCAGGCAATGAACTCGCCGCAGTCCCAGAACGAGGCCGTGGGCTCCAAAGTGCTGAAGTAGGTGGCAGCGGCGATGGCGAACACGAGCCACCCGACGAGGTTGTTTAATCGTTGGAAACGCATAAAAAAAGTAGAGCGGCCCGTACCGTCGGGGCCCGCGGGCGAAGTGAAAAGTGCGGGGCGCGGCCAGGAAAGTTCAAAAGTAGGCACGGCGGCCGGGCCGCCCCGAACCAGCGCCACGGCCATAAACACCGAAAGCAGCCGGGGGCTGCTTTCGGGGGTCAGGAAATAAAGAGAAAATCGGGGCCCTAGCCGTCAGTTTTGCAAAACCAGGCGCTTGGTGCTGGCCACTTTGCCGTCCACCACGAGGCTGTAGAAGTACAGGCCGCCGGGCAGGCTGCTCAGGTCCAGGGGCAGGCCGGCAGCGGTGAGGTCGGGGCGCAGGGCCACGGAGCGGATTTCCTGGCCGATGACGTTGCTCAGGCGCAGCTTGTAGTCGGGGCCCGGCCGCTGGTGCAGCTGCACGGTCACGAAGCCGCGGCTGGGGTTAGGGTAAAGATTCAGGGCCAAGGCAGCAAGGTGCGCGTCATCGGTGGCGGTGGGCGTGGCCTGCACCTTGATGGTGCCGGACATGCCGATGAGCACGCCGTCGACGTAAGCACCGTGCAAGGTGCAGTGGTAGGGATAAACGCCGGCCGTGGTGAACCGAATTTTCTTGCTGGTGCCAGGCGTCAGCGGAAACGTGGCCCAGGCCGCCGGCGAACTGTCCGACATGGTGGGGTGGTTGGAAAGGCCAGTGGCGTAATTCCACGTTACTGTGTCGCCCACAGCAATGTTGACCATGCTAGGGGTATAATTGTTGTCGGTTACCACGATGGTAACGTTGGCCGCCCGAGCTGGGGCCCAGCCCAAGCCGATTATAGCGGCTAGAAACAAAAAAAAGCGGGTAGAAATTTTCATCGCAAAAACAGAATTAGAATGAACTAACTGCCTGACTGCTTAAATATACTGGACGTTAAGGATAAGACCTTAGCTTCCCCTAAATAGTTTAAATCAAGCACCGTGCCTTGTCTTCTGTTACTCGGGGTTTTAGGTGTCGGGGCTGCCTATGCGTAGCGGATTTCCTGCAAACCGAACCGGCGCACGGCCCCCGCAATTTCCACGGCCAGCCGGCCGTCTTCGCCCACCCCGACAATCTGGCCGCTCACGCGCTGGCCAGCTACTTCGTAGGCGTGGGGCTCTTGGTAGCGGTAGAGCACTTGAAGGTAGGCCCGGCGCAGGGCCCCCACTTGGCCGGCCCGCAACTGCAAATAGCGGCGCTCCAGGCATTCGAGCAAGCGAGCGGCCAGGGGCCCCAGGTCGTAGGCGCGGCCGGTGAGGCCAGCCAGCGAGGTGGCCGTGGGTGCGTTAAAATTCAACTGGTTAACATTCAGGCCAATGCCTACCACGCTGTGCTGAATTTTGGAGCCGCTCAGGGCGTTTTCAATGAGAATGCCGCCCAGCTTTTGGGGGCCGTAGTACAGGTCGTTGGGCCACTTCAGGCGCAGGGCGGGGGTGGGGCCCAGCAGCGCGGCGGCCCAGTCGTACACGGCCAGGGCCACCGCCTGGCTGAGCAGAAACTGCTGGCCAGCGTCGAGAAAAGTGGGCAGCCACACCACCGACAGCGTCAGGTTCTCGCCGGCCGCCGCTTCCCACTGGTTGCCTCGCTGGCCCCGCCCGGCGGTTTGGTGGCCGGTGGCCACGGTACACCCTTCGCTGGCCCGGTTTTCGCCAAGCAGGCGCTGGGCCTCCGCGTTGGTAGAGCCGCAGGCAGGCAGCCAAATTAATTGCTGGCCCGTGAACAGGGTTTGGGGACTAATTTCCATCACCTTTGTTGTGTAACTTGCATTGAGAGCGACGGCTTACCGCCGCTCAAACCTAACTATACCTTATGAAAAGCACCTTGGTCCGGCAGGATTCGGACACATTGGCAGACATCGTAGTACGCGGTATGCAGGAGAAGAAAGCCTCCGACATCGTAGTACTCAACTTAAAAGAGCTAAAAAACGCCGTAGCCGACTATTTTATCATCTGCTCGGCCAACTCCGATACCCAGATTGATGCCGTGGCCCGCTCGGTGGAAGAAGAAGTGGAGAAGCTTACCGGCGACTATCCTTGGCAGACCGAGGGCCGTACCAACCGCGAATGGGTGCTGCTCGACTATGTGGACGTGGTGGTGCACGTGTTTCTGCGCGACCGCCGCAAGTTTTACGCCCTGGAAGAATTGTGGGGCGATGCCCAAATTTCGTACATCGAGGAAGTAGCGGCTTAGAACGGACCACTCTCCGCGTTTTTGTGCATTTGCGGGATAATTTTTGCCGCCGCCGGTGTTGTATGGAAGCCGGGGCCGCCAACGAAATACGCGCCGGCCGGTTTGTGAAAAATAAAACCGGCCGGCGCGCGTCTACCCCTTGGATGCGCCTTTCGCGCCCCTTCCCACCCGTGCTTTTTAACCCAGTGTCTTATGTCTGATAAAACGCCTAACGGCAGCAACAAGCGCAAAAAGCCCTTGCCCAGCCCCACGCCCCGGCCCGGAGTGCAGCTTTGGGTACTGGCGGGCCTGTTGGTGTTCATGTTCGTGATGATGTTCGTGAGCAACGTCAACTCGCCCACCAAAATCAACCAACAGCGGTTCGAGCAGATGCTGGCCGCTGGCGACGTTGAAAAAATTACCCTCGTCAACGAAAAGGAAGTTGACGTCACACTTTCCCCGGCGGGCCTGCGCAAGCCCGGGTACCAGCGCGAGCTGGTGCGCAAATCGCCGTTCGGCGTAGGCGGCGAAGCCCAGTTTTACTTTCCGGTCGTTGACGCCAAGCTGTTCCAGGAAAACCTCGACCAGTTGCAAAAGACTGTGCCCGCTGCCCAGCAGCTGGCGCTCAACATCGAATCGCGCGAGAGCGTGGGCGACCTCATCAGCAAGTGGGGCCTCGTGGCCTTGCTCGTGGTGGGCTTCCTGTTCATGATGAAGCGCATGGGCGGGGCCGGGGGCCCCGGCGGCCAGATTTTCAGCATCGGCAAAAGCCGTGCTTCCTTATTTGAAGGCGGCGACAAGGTGAAAATCACCTTTAAGGACGTGGCCGGCCTGGAAGAAGCCAAGGAGGAAGTGCAGGAGATTGTGGAGTTTCTCAAAAACCCCAGCAAGTTCACGGTGCTCGGCGGCAAAATACCGAAAGGGGCCCTGCTGGTGGGCCCTCCCGGCACCGGCAAAACCCTGCTGGCCAAGGCCGTGGCCGGCGAGGCCGATGTGCCGTTCTTCTCGCTCTCGGGTTCCGACTTCGTAGAGATGTTTGTGGGTGTGGGCGCGGCCCGCGTGCGCGACCTGTTCAAGCAAGCCAAGGCTAAGGCCCCGTGCATTGTGTTCATTGACGAGATTGACGCCGTGGGCCGTTCGCGCAGCAAGGGCTCGATGCCCGGCGGCAATGACGAGCGTGAGAACACCTTGAATTCGCTGCTGGTGGAGATGGATGGCTTCGGCACCGACTCGGGCGTCATCATCTTGGCCGCCACCAACCGGCCCGACACCCTGGATTCGGCCCTGCTGCGCCCCGGCCGCTTCGACCGCCAGATCAGCATCGACAAGCCCGACATCAACGGCCGCACCGAGATTTTCACCGTGCACCTTAAGCCCCTGACCCTGGGGCCCGACGTGGACGCCCGCAAGCTTTCGGCCCAAACGCCCGGTTTTGCCGGTGCGGAAATTGCCAACGTTTGCAACGAGGCGGCCCTCATCGCTGCCCGCCGCGACAAGAAATTCATCACCAACCAAGACTTCACCGACGCCATCGACCGCGTGATTGGAGGCTTGGAAAAGAAAAACAAGATCATCTCGCCCGGCGAGAAGCGCATCGTGGCTTACCACGAAGCCGGCCACGCCATCGCGGGCTGGTTCCTAGAGCACTGCGACCCGTTGGTGAAGGTGAGCATCGTGCCCCGCGGCGTGGCCGCGCTCGGCTACGCGCAATACCTGCCCAAAGAGCAATTCTTATACAATACCGAACAGCTCATCGACGAGATGTGCATGGCCTTGGGCGGCCGGGCGGCCGAGGAACTGGTGTTCGGTAAGATTTCGACCGGGGCCCTGAGCGACTTGGAGCGCATCACCAAGATGGCCTACTCCATCGTGACGATGTACGGCATGAACGCCAAGCTCGGCAACGTGTCGTTCTACGACTCGAA
>CAXTBA010000077.1:0-13929 GCA_964242665.1 uncultured Hymenobacter sp. | reverse complement strand
CCGGCGGGCGTGAGGCCGTGGTGGCCGCCGCGCCCGTGCCAGGCGGCCTGCTCGTCGTCGTGCTGCGCCACGGCGGCCAGCAGGCCCACCCAACGGTCGGGGGGCAGGGTGGGCGGCCAGGCCCAGGCCAGCTGGGCGGCCAGCAGCGCGTGGGCTTGTTGGTAAACGATCTGCCAGCCGGTGGGGGTTGGGTTTACAATCATGGCGCGGTGGGGGCGAAGCGGGCGGGGCCCGGCCGGATACGCCCGGACGGGGCCCGGGGTTGGGCTTCCAAAGGCCTGGCTTCGCACGCGCAGTCTTCGCAGCTGGCTCAGGGCCGGGCCGCCGGGTGCGCCGGGGCCTCGTCCGGGCTGCGTCCCAGGCGGTAGCCCAGGCCAAGCCGCAAGGCCACGCCGCGGCCAAAAAAGTTATTAATAAAGTAAGAGTCGGAGTCGTCTTGCCCAACGTACATCTGCCCATCGAGGCCCAAGGTGAGGCGCTCGTGCCGCCAGCCCACGCCCAGGTTGGGCAGCACGGCAGTCGAGGCATAGGCCCCGCTCCCGTTGGAGGGCGTAGTGGCACCGCCCGCCTGGTCAAGCGTCAGGCCCAGCACTTTATTGTATTCAAAGCCGAGGCCGAACACCAGCTGCCGGTCGTGGGCTAACGGCAGAAAGTAGCGTATGCCGATGCGGGCCGTGCCCAGCAGCGCCCGGTAGTCGAAGGGAGTATAAGTGTACTGCCCGGTGGCATTATTATAGCCCGATACCCGTTCGCCCTGGCTGCGGAAGGCGCTCAGGCTCAGCTCGCCGTAAATAGCGGTCACGCGGCTGGGCTGAAGCAGCTCGGCGTAGAGCCCGCCGAACGGATGCACCCCGCAGTCGGCACACTCCCCCTTGAGCTGGTAGGCCGGGCTTTCGATGCGGTTGTAGCGCGCCCCGGCCAGCAGGCCGGCCTGAAAAGCGCTCCGGTGCAGGGGCCGGGCCGGGGCCAGCCAGTTGCGGGCCGGCGGCTGGCCAGGGGCGCACGCCGTGCCGTAGGCCTGCGCCACGGCCGCCAGCCCGGCCGCCGTAAAGGGGGCCGCCCGAGCCGCCGCCAGGGCCGCGGGGCAGTCGCGGAAATAGATGTTCAACTGGCCGAGGTAATTATTGCCGTCCACCGCTCGCCATTCGCCGCCGGGCTCCTGGCGCATGTAGCGCCGCTCGCACAAGTCAAGCACGGGCTCGTTGGGGCAGCGAATTAGGTAGTGTATAGCCCCCGGCCGCGCCACCCGCCACAGCATCGCGGGGCCCTCAACCAGCACTTCGGCCAGCAGCGAATCGGTGTGGACGAAGGAGGGATTGCCCCGCGGCAAGTCGTCGAGGCGCGTTTGCGCCGCGTGGTCGATGGGCAGGGCTTCGTAGCGAAAATACCGGCCGCCGGTGAAGCTGACGGCCCGCAGCTGGCGCGGCGCAAACAGCGTACTGGGCTCTTCGGGTGTGCGGCGGTAGCGAATAAACGTGGGCGGCTCGTTCCAGAAGCCATTTTCCAGCTCGCCCCGCAGGGTGTCGCCGTTGCTGCGCACCAGCAGGCCGGGCTCGTAGGCTTGGGCCAGGGCGCAGTTGGCGGCGCACAGCAAGCAAGCAGATAACAGGTAAAATAGACGTACTACCACGCAGCGTTAAAATTATGAAACGCTAAAGTAGTCGCAACGGCCCCTGATTACCCTAAACCACCCGAGTTTGATAGCCAGCTCAACGGATTAACTCAAAGAAAATTCGCGTGAGTGCGCAAGCACATCCTGCGTGGTCTTGTTTGAGTCATATTGCGGTTGCCGGCTCTCCTTCTGTCGGGTACCTTCAAAAGGCATCTCCGCGCGAACCTCTACTTCACAAGCCTAGCGGCTGCCGGGGTCAGGCCGGCACCGGCTCGCGCAAATGCAACAGCATGTCCTGCGTCATCTCCTGCAAATCAAACGCCGGCTGCCAGCCCCAGTCTTGCCGCGCTGCCGAGTCGTCGATGCTGGCGGGCCAGGAATCGGCGATGGCTTGGCGCTGGTCGGGGGCGTAAGAAATCCGGAAGCCGGGAATTTCCTGCCGGATGCTGGCCGCAATTTCGGCCGGCGAGAAGCTCATGCCGCTCAGGTTGTAGCTGGTGCGCACCTTGATGCGGTCGGCCGGGGCGTGCATCAGGTCCAGGGTGGCTTGCAGCGCGTCGGGCATGTACATCATCGGCAGCTCGGTGCCGGGCTTCAGGAAGCACGAAAAACTTTCGCCTGCCACGGCTTTGTGGTAGATGTCCACGGCGTAGTCGGTGGTGCCGCCGCCGGGCAGGCTTTTGTAGCCGATAAGGCCGGGGTAGCGCAGGCTGCGCACGTCGAGGCCATGGTGGCGGTGGTACCACTCGCACCACTGCTCGCCGGCCAGCTTGCTGATGCCGTACACCGTGTTGGGGTTCATCACGGTGGTTTGTGGCGTGGCGTGGCGCGGCGTGGCGGGCCCGAACACGGCAATGGAGCTGGGCCAGTACACCTGCGGCACGCGGTGCTGCACGGCGGCGTTCAGCACGTTCAGCAGGCCGTCCATGTTGAGCGTCCAGGCAAACATGGGGTCTTTTTCGGCCGTGGCCGAGAGCAGGGCGGCGAGGTGGTAAATCTGCGCAGGCCGGTACTGACGGATGAGTTGGTCGAGGCGGTTTTTGTCGAGCACGTCGAGCAGCTCGAAGGGGCCCCCGGCCAGCAGCTCCGGGTTTTTGGGCGGGCGCACGTCGGCGGCGACGACGTTTTGCGGCTGGTAGCGCTGGCGCAGGGCGGCGGTCAGTTCCAGGCCGAGCTGGCCGCAGGCCCCGATGACGAGCACGGTGCCGGGTAAAGTGGGGGTGTCGCCGGGGTTGGGGGCCATAAAAGGGGAGAAATAGGGGATAATTTAGGGGTGAATTAAAAATTGAGAATTAAAAATTAAAAATGGAGGCTACCCGACCGGACAAAGCGCCCGTTGCCAGTCGTTGACTCTCATTTTTAATTTTTAATTCTCAATTTTTAATTCACCCCCGTGGGGCCGCAAAGATACCGCCGCTCCCGCGCCCGTCAGGCAGCTTTCGGGGGCCCGGTGGCCAGGGCCGCCAGCAGGGCGCTGCCGTTGGGGCTGCCCCAGCCGGTGCAGGCGTCCCAGCCGGCGCGGGCCGCGAAGGCCCCGTTGGTGCCGGCGGTGATGTCGCGAAAGCCCTGGCCGGCCAGCGAGCCGTACAGCAGCGGGTGCAGGAACCCCACCGGCCGCCCCAGCTTTTGGTTGAGCAGCGCCACCAGCCCGGCCCACAGCGGGGCCACGGCGCTGGTGCCGCCGATTACCAGGTCCTGGCCGTCCACGCGCACCTCGTAGCCGGTGGCCGGGTCGGCGTTGCCGGCCACGTCGGGCAGGCCCCGGCCCGGCTTGGCGGCGCGGCCCTTGGCGGCTTTGGGCAGCTTCAGGTTTTTTTGGTAGGCCGGCACGGGAAAGTAGCTGCTGATGCCGCCGCCCGTGGCGCTGTTGGGGCCCGCGTTCCACACCACTTCGCTGCTGATGGCGGGGCCGGCCGCCGCGAGCTTGGTGCCGCCGCAGGCCAGCGCGAACGGGCTCGACGCCGGGAAGTCGGCGTGCGGCTTGCCGTCGGCCACGCCGTCGCCCGAGCCGTTGTCGCCGGCGGCGCAGCACACGGTCACGCCGATCAGGGCCGCGGCCTGAAACGCTTGGTCGAACTGGTCGAGCGCCTGCCCAGTCCAGGTGCTTTCCGGCCCGCCCCAGCTGATGGAGATGACCGTCGGCTGGTTCACTTGGTCGTGCACGGCGGCCGTGATGGCGTCCAGAAAGCCCTGCGTGGTATTTGGCGCGAAGTACACCACGATGCGGGCCCCCGGGGCCACGGCGGCGGCCACTTCAATGTCGAGCATCACCTCGCCGTCGGCCCCGTTGGCGGTCGTGGGCTGGTTGCCGCCGCCGTCGATGGGCACCACCGTCACGGCCGGCACCGGCAATTGCAGGCGGGTAAAGTAAGCCGTCAAATCTTCCGGCCGGAAGCCGCCGCCCAGTTCAATGATGGCAATGCACTGGCCGCTGCCGTCGGCCCCGGCGGGGAAGTTGTAGAGCTGCGCCAGCGCGGGCGGCGTGAACGACTGCGCCACGGCGTGGGCCACGACGCCCGCCCCCAGCCCGCGCACCTGGAAGTGCGGCTGGGCCTGCGGCCGGTTGTCGAGCCCGAAAATGCCCTCTACGATGTTGCCCAAGGCCGCGGGCACCGTCAGGGGCCCCGTGCGGCCCCGGTAGCTGCCGGCCGGCGACTCGTACTGGTGCAGGGCCGTGCCAAACGCGGCGTCGAGCGCAGCCACGGTGCCCGCGAGCACCACCTGGCGCTGCCCCGCGTCGGTGCGCACCACGTCCAGGCCGTGGGCCCGGGCAAACTGCGTCACGGCGGCCACGTCCTGCGGCGCGGTGCCCACTTGGTCGGCCAGCTCGTCGCGGCTCAGGTACGTGCGGGCCCCCGGGAGCTGGTCGGTAAAAGCGGTGGGGGCCAGCGCCTCGGGCGACGCTTTGGGGCGGAGCTGCACCGTCACTTCCAGGCGTTCTTCGGGCGGGCTGGGCTGGACGGCCCGGGCCTCGGGCAGGGCCGTGCGCTCGCTGCCGCGCACGGTGGTTCGGTGTTGTTGAGGTTGCATCTTACGGATGGGTAAAGGGTTGCGGCCTAAAATCGGTCCGTAACCAAATATACAAAAATCCCTATTAATTGGCTGAGGCTATGAAGCCGGACCGGAGGGCCCCAGGGAGTCCCCCGGGCGATGAAGAAAACCGCACGGTCGGCGAAGAAAAATTTGCCGGAGCGACCTTTGTTGTAATCGATCAACCACTCCTTCATTCATTGTATGTACGCCACCCTCCAGCCCGACCTTCAGCAGCAGTTACAAGAAATAAAAGACAACGGCCTTTACAAGAAGGAGCGCATCATCACCTCGCCCCAGGGCGCGGAAATCGACACCGAAGAAGCCGGCGAAGTGCTGAATTTCTGTGCCAACAACTACTTGGGCCTCAGCTCGCACCCCGAAGTTATTAAGGCCGCCAAGGAAGCCATTGATACGCACGGCTACGGCCTGTCGTCGGTGCGCTTCATCTGCGGCACGCAGGACATCCATAAGGAATTGGAAGCCCGGCTGGCCGAGTTTCTAGGCACCGAGGACACGATTTTGTACGCCGCTGCTTTCGACGCCAACGGCGGGGTGTTCGAGCCGCTGTTCAACGAGCAGGACGCCATCATCTCCGACGCGCTCAACCACGCTTCCATCATCGACGGGGTGCGCCTGTGCAAGGCCCAGCGCTACCGCTACGCCCACAACGACATGGCCGACCTGGAAACGCAGCTTCAGGCCGCCGTGGCCCAGGGCACGCGCCACCGCATCGTCGTCACCGACGGCTCGTTTTCGATGGACGGTACCATCGCGCAGCTCGACAAAATCTGCGACCTGGCCGATAAGTACCGGGCCCTGGTGATGGTGGACGAGTGCCACAGCAGCGGCTTCCTCGGCAAAACGGGGCGTGGCACCCACGAGCTGCGCGGCGTGATGGGCCGCGTCGATATCATCACCGGCACGCTGGGCAAGGCCCTGGGCGGGGCGATGGGCGGCTTCACGAGCGGCCGCAAGGAAATTGTCGATTTGCTGCGCCAGCGCAGCCGGCCGTATTTGTTCTCCAACACGCTGGCCCCGGCCATCGTGGGGGCCTCGCTGCGCGTGCTGGAATTGCTGACGGAAAGCACCCAGCTGCGCGACCAGCTGGAGGAAAACACGAAATACTTCCGCCAGCAAATGACCGCCGCCGGCTTCGCCATCACGCCCGGCGAGCACCCCATCGTGCCCGTTATGCTTTACGACGCCAAGCTGGCGCAGGAGTTCGCGGCCCGGATGCTCGCCGAAGGCATTTACGTGGTGGGCTTTTATTACCCGGTGGTGCCGCAGGGCAAGGCCCGCATCCGGGTGCAGCTGAGCGCAGCGCACACGCGGGCGCAGCTCGACAAGGCCATTGCCGCGTTCGTTAAGGTGGGGCAGGCCCTGGGGACGCTGCCCGTTGAAGAGTTAGAAGTGAAGGGTTAGAAGTAAAGAGTTAGAAGTAAAGAGTTAAAAGCCATCGGCTTTTAACTCTTTACTTCTAACTCTTTTTCCGGGGGCCTACATTTTCGTGTCGGCCTTGGCGCTGTTGTTGGAGAACGGCGAAAGGCCGCTCAGCAATCGGCCCAGCAGCGGCAGCAGGCTCACGAAGGCCGTTAGAAACTGCTGGGCCTGGGTCATGGCGGCGCGCTGCGTGACGAAGATGAACAGGGCCCCGGAGGTAAGCAGCAGCAGCAGGGGCAGGTGCAAAGTGGCCCAGGTGCTTTCGGGGGCCCCGTCCTGCTCGAAGCGCAGCGCCTGCCGCTGCCGCACCGAAGACAGAATGAAGCTGCGGAAACTGTCGTTCACCAGCCGCAGCCGGCCGTGGGTGTCTATTTTCAGAAAGCCCTTTTGCAGCAGCGTGTCCAGCACCGGCAGGCTGCGCGGGTTCACCAGCCCGTCCTGGGCCATGTCGTAGAGAAAAAACTGCTCCTGCGGGCTCAGCATTTGCCACAGGCTGCGGTAGTAGAACTGGGCCATGCGCTGCACGGTGAGCACGATGTTGTCGGGGTCGAGGCGCTGGCCCAGGGCCCAGCGCTGCCGCATCACCTGGCGCAAGGGCTGGTAGAGGCGCTGAAGAAAAGGCATGGAAGCGCATTCGCGGCGCAGCAGCCGGCGCTGCCGGGGCGTCCATTCGCGCTGGAAGTCGGCCAGCGGCAGCGGCGAGCGGTACGGCTGCAACGGCAGGTACTCGGCCCGGAAATAGGCCAGCGCTTCGAGCAGCGCCGCGCCGGCCTGCTGGATGCGCGCGTGGCCGGCCACCGGACACGCGTGTTCCAGCGCGTGGCCACAATCGGCGAAGGCCGCCGGGTGCAGGCGCGAGAGCACGACGACACGGTGTTTTTTGCGCACCAGCCACTCCACGGTGGCCTGTTTCCGTTCGGTTTGCTCCGGGTCTTGCGGGTCGTACTCGAAATGTTCCAGTACCACGGTGGCGGCAGGGTAGGCCACATTGGCGCTTAGCCAGTGGTCGAGCTTGTCGAGCGTGGGCAGCGTGCGGCAGTCGAGCAGGGCCGGGGCCGCCCGGGCCAGGGGCCCCTTTTCCTCCTCGGGCAAAGCCCCCAGGATGCTGGCCGCCGGCGTGAGCAGCAGCCGGTGAATCAGGCCCGCGTAGCAGTGCGCGCTGGCGTGCAGCGGCAGCACCAGGTCGCGGTGCGTGAGCACAACGGGCGCGAAAATCCAGCGCACGGCGTAGCGCACCAACCGGTACAGCAAGTACAGCAGCCCCAGCAGCAGCAGCGGCAGCACCCACAACGGGTTGAACCACTGGCTCGCGTAGCCACCCAGCCCCGCTCCGCTGAACCACTGCAACCCCGTGCCGAACAAAGGGCTGGTCTGCGACCGCAGCCACAGGCGGCCGTCGGCCTTGCTGACGTAGGTGGCCGTCTTGGCATTGAGGCCCGTGGGGCGCGCCACGCCCCAGCGCACCAGCTCGTCGGCGTCGGCGGCGGAAGTGGGCAGCGCCCGCTTCGTACCCGAGGCGTTGGCGGCAAAGCTGTGGTGCACGAGCCCGTAAAACTTCCGGCTCATTAGAATGGAATAATTAAGCGTTTTCCAGTCGTTGAGGTCCTTTTTGTTCGAGATAAGGGGCTTTTTCGACAGGTTGGTGCTAAAGAAAAAATGGTAGTACTGAGCAGCATCGGCCTGGGCCTGGCGGCGAACCGCTTGCTGGTGCAGCTGCTGAAGCAGGCTCAGGTGGGTGTAGCGGATCTGGTACATGCGCTCCACGCCGTCGGCAATCTGGTAGCAATACAGCGACGGCACAATGCTGAGCACCAGAATCCAGCTCAGCAGCATGGCCGCGTAGCACAGGCGGTAGGTGGGGCGCGGCACCCGGGCGGGCCACGCCCGCCCGGCGAGCTGTGGGGGCAACAGGGCCCCGGGCCAGCCCAGGGCCCCCACCACCGCCAGCAGCCCGAGCTGAAACAGCAGCACCGGCCACAGCTCGACCCAGCCCATCCAGCGGCCGAAAAACACGTTCAGCAGCACGGCCAGCAGCGCCAGCAGCCCCAGCCGCCACGTGGCGGGGTGCCATTGCCGCTCCGATTGCAGCCGCAGCTGCTGGTACGTGAGCGGGTACAGGTACAGCGGCAGCAAGAGCAGCAAAAATACCTGGGCCAGCGGGCTCACGAACATGGCCGTGAGCGTGAGCCCGGCCAGCCCCAGTCCGTGCGCCGCCACAATGCGGGCGTAGCGGCCGGCGTAGTCGCGGCGGGGCCACAAGCGCGGGAAGCTGTGCCGCACGGCCAGCAGCAGGCGCGAGCGGGGGGCTGTGGCCAGCACAACGCCCGCCACCACCGCCAGCAGCGTCCAAAAAGCCAACAGCAGCGCCGCTGCCTCCGACAGGGTTTGCAGCTGCCAGTCCTGCACGTCGGCCAGGCTGGCAATGGTTACCACGTAGCGTTCCGGGATGGCCAGGCCTTCCGCGGCCAGCGGCTGCAGGTACAGCAGGCTGGGACGGCCCTGGTAGCTGCTTTCCGCGAAGGTTTTCTCCTTGGCGAAAATGGCTGCCCGCAGCTCCGGCGAAGCGTCGGCATCGTCCAGCAGGTTTTCGCTCAGGCTCAGGCGCGCGTCGGAGTGGAACAGCACCTCGCCGCGCTCGTCAATCAAGCAAAAGCTGTAGCCCGGCGGCAGCACCGGCTGCGCCAAACACCGCAGGGCCGTGGAGAGCAGGCACACGCCCGGTGGGCCGGCGGGGCCGGCGCGCAGGTTGGCCCAGGTGCTGGGCTGGGCCAGGGCCGCGATGGTGCGGGTGTCTTTGTAGGAAATAATGGATTCGAAATAGTAGGCGGGCTCGGTGGGCTGCCGGGCGGGGCCGATCTGCTGCGCGGCCCGGAAATAGCGGCGGCTGCTCAGGTCGGCGATGTAGTTGGGGGCATGGCGCCGCGCCAGCGCCACCCGGCCCCGGCCCCCGGCGTCGATCCACAGCAGCAGGTCGCTCGAATCGGGCTGTTGCGGTTGCCACGGCAGCCGGGCGGCCGGCGGCCCGGTGGCCGCTTGCAGCGAGTCGTGCGCGGCAGCGGGCCGGGGGGCCGTGCCGTAGCGGGCCCGCAGCAGGGCGTCGGCGGTGCGGGCGGTGGCACTCAGGCCCTGCAGCTCCTGCATCAGGTTGTTTTGCACCATGCCGTTGAGTGTGGCCAGCTGCCCTTCCAACTGGTCGCGTTCCAGCCAGTGCCGCATCACAAACGACTGAATGCCCAGCACCACCAGCCCCGAGCCCAGCACCAGCGACGCCGCGCACAGGAACACGTCGGCCCGGCCCAGCCGCTCGCGGGCGCTCATAAAGGCCAGCTTCAGAAAAGGCAGCGCCAGCAGGCCCAGCAGCAGCAGGCTCAGCGAGGTTTCCAGCGTGGCGGCCGATATGGCGTGCCGCTCGGCGTCGAACTCGGCGGCGGGCACGGCCCCGCACAGCAGCCAGTCGGCCCCGGCCACCAGCCGCAAGGGCTGGGCAAACAAGTGGTACGGCTGCCCTTGCAACGTAAAATCGGCCGTTTTGCCGGCCCGCAGGCCCGTCGTGTCGCTGAGCCAGCCCGGGGGGCGGCCGGTGCGCTGGCCACCGGCCAGCACGCCGGCGCTGTTGCTGAAAAGCAGCCGGTTCGTGGCCGGGTTGAAGATGACGAAGTACTTGAAAACGTCGGGCCGCCGCAGGGGCCGCACAAGCGAGTCGAGCGGCAGGCTGCACACCAGCGCCCGGCCCGCGCCCGGCCCCTGCGCCAGCAACGGCTGGAAGAACCGCACCCGCCCCGCGCTGTCGAGGCTGGCGCGGGGCTGCGCTTGGGTGGGGTTGCCGGGCGGCTTGTCCAGGCGCTCAAACGCCAGGCCGGGGGTTTCGCGGTTCAGCTTCCGCCAGTGCGCCACGAGAGCGTCTGGGGCCACGGGCCGGCCGGGGGGGGCCGGCAGTTGCTGGATCCGCCAGGCAATGCCTTCCTGCACCCTGAACTGCGCTTCTATTTTGTGCTGCACGTTGAGCCCGATGCGCTCCAGCACCCGAAAATAGCGGCCGTTGAGCTCGGCGGTTTTTTGCGGCACGTAGGCCAGCACGTAGTAGGCCACCCCCGCCGCGATGAGCAGGCTCAGGCCGAGGGTGCCCATGTGGCGCCGGAGCGTTTGGGAGAAGGAATTCATGGCCAATCTCACTCGGCCGGGCCCCCGCGCTGCTGCCAGCAACGGTGGCCACAGCGTTTTTTGCTTGCCCAACAGAACCGACGCCCCACGCTGGCATTCCACCCGTTGACCATCAGCGATTTCAAAAATAAAACTAAATATGCAAATTATTATTTTTATTAATGTATAGTTGTAGAAATTAATTTATTGTTCGGCTGCGTCGGCGACACCTGCAAGACCGGGTTTCGGTGGGCGCGGGACGTGCGGCCGGCCAACTAAAAGATCGTCGGCGCGTTAGCGGACAACGCCTGGGGCATGCGTAAATAGGGCATATGAAATTATGAATAATAGTGCTATCTTGGCGTCAAACTCAGCTATTGCCAGCTTCATGAAAGCTTCGGCTTTTCCGACGGCTCGCCCGGTCTGGTGCGCAGGGGTTGGCCTCCATTTTTTCAACAAGCGGCCATGATTCGCCTTTTTCTCGTCGATGACCACACCATTGTCCGCAACGGCATCCGGGCCCTGCTGGCCACCGAGGCCGACCTGGTGGTGGTGGGCGAGGCCAACCACGGCCAGGAACTGCTCGACCTTCTCCCCGGCGCGCCCACCGACGTGGTGCTGCTCGATGTGAACATGCCCGTGCTCGACGGGCTGGCCACTACCCGGCGCCTGCGCGTCGAATACCCGGAGGTGCGAATACTGGTGCTCAGCATGCTGGCCCACGAGCGCCACATCGGGCAGATGTTCGACGCGGGGGCCATGGGCTACGTGCTCAAAAGCGCCGAGCGCAGCGAAATTGTGATGGCCATCCGGGCCGTGATGTCGGGCAAGCAGTACCTGTGCTCCGAGCTGGGGCTGGCCATGCTCCGCAAAATACAGGAGCAGAACGCGGGCCCCAACGAGCACGTCAAGAAAACCGGCCGCCTCACCGCCCGCGAGTCGGAGGTGCTGCACCTGATGGCCGAGGGCCTCACCACCAACGAAATCGCCGCCAAGCTCTTCACCAGCAAGCGCACCGTCGAAACCCACCGCCAGAACATTCTGGAGAAAACCCAGACCAAAAACACGGCCTCCCTCATCCGCCTGGCCGTTACCGAAGGGCTGCTGGACTAGGCGCGCCGCAGAATTCGCGCGCGGGAAAGCCCGGTTGCGCGCCGCGGCCCCGGCTCGGCCAGCGGCCACCGCTGGCCGAATTCAGCCCGGCACCACCACTGCAAGCGGGAAATGTACGGATGACTTAATCGCGTATATTCCGCAGCTGTAAATCAGCGTTTTGCCCTTTCATTCCGCTACGCAATCGGGTAGATTTGTAACCGCTCCCTGCGCTTACGCTGCCGAGCAGTGGATGCCAGGAAGTACGTGCTGCTGTCTACCCTAACTGCTACTTCGCGCATGCAAGCAAAACTGACCATTCACTTGGGGGGCCACCGCGGCCGCATGGGCCTGAGCCTGCGCGGCCACTGCGCCACCCCGGCCGACGCCGACCGCCTGCACCGGGCCGTGCGGCAACTGCTCGCCAGCCACGACCCCACGGCGTGGGTCGATTGCCAGGGCCTGGGCCCGCTGGCCGGCGACGGCCCCGGGGCCCTGCTCCAGGCCGACGGCCAGGCCCGCGCCGCGGGCACCTGCCTGTACTGGTGCGGCGTGTCGGCCCGGGTGCTCGGCCAGCTGGTGGCCACGGGCCGGGCGGCTGCCCTGCGGCTGGCCTCCATGGCCGAGTTTGGGGGCCCCCGGTTTTTGCTTTATGAAATGCCGCCCGGGGCCGTTTCGGATCATTCCACCCGTTAGCCCGCCCCGCCATGCGCGTGTACCAAGAAGTATTGCCCCACAGCTGCTTGCTCATCGTCACCGACGGCGACGGCTGGGCGGGTTTTGCGCCCCTGGCCAAAGCCTTGCGCAAGGCCCTGCGCCACCACCACCGCCGCGTGTGGGTGGATTGCAGCAGCGTGTCCAGCCTGAGCGCGGCCGCGCTCGGGCTGCTGCAACAAATGGCCGACCGCCTGCGCGAGCGCGGCGGCTGCCTGGTGCTGTGCCACCCGCCGGACTCGCTCGGGGGCCCCGCCGCGGTGGAGGTGCCGACGGGCTTGGTCATCGCTGCTTCGCTGCTCGACGCCGAGCAGGTGTAGCCTGCCTTCCAGACGCTTACTGACTACATACGTTCACGTGGACGCCGCCACGGCCACCGGCTGGCCGGTGGCTTGGTTGCCCACGCCCAGCCACGCGCTGAGGCGCGCGGCCAGGGTAGCCGCGTCGAGGCCGCGCTCGACCACGCCGTGGCGCACCAGGCTCATCTGGCCGGTTTCTTCGCTCACCACCAGCACCACGGCGTCGGTGATTTCGGTGAGGCCGATGGCGGCGCGGTGGCGCAGGCCCAGGGCGGCGGGCACGTCGGGGCTGTCGCTCACGGGCAGGATGCAGCGGGCGGCTTGCAGGCGGCCGTTGGCCACGATCACGGCCCCGTCGTGCAGAGGGCTGGTTTTGTTGAAAATGGTCAGCAGCAGGCGCTTGCTGATTTGCGCGTCGAGGCAGTCGCCCGATTCGGCGTAGCTGCTCAGGTCGGAGCCCAGGCTGAAGCAGATGAGGGCCCCGGTGTACTTGCCGGCCAGGCTTTTGGCGGCTTCCACGAACGGCTCAACGGCCAGCGGCTCGGCCGCCGGGCGGCCCCAGCGCCAGCGGCGCACCCGCTCGAAGGCCGTGGCCTGCCCCACCGTCAGCAAAAACCGCCGGATTTCCTGTTGAAACAGGATGATGGTGGCCAGCACGCCCACGCTCATGAACTCGCCCAGGATGGTGGTGAGCAGCTCCAGGCCCAGGGCCTTCACCACGAGGTACAGCAGGTAGAGCGAGGCCCAGCCGACGGCCACGTTCAGGGCTACCGAGCCGCGCAGCAGCTTGTAAAGCTGGTAGAGCAGCACCGCCACCAGCAGCACGTCGGCCGCGTCCGTCCAGCCGAAGCGCAAGAAATCGATGGGGAACGGGCCGGACACGGGGTGGGACGGTAGAGGGTGGCGTAGAAGAGAACGGCTAAGCTAGCGGCTGGAACGGGGCTGATGTCGGGAGCCAAGGGCCCCCCGAGCGGCTCCTGAACGGTGGGCACGCCAAACGGTTTTCGCCCCAAAGACTCTAAAACGCAGTCTAACGTTGCCAGTAAGTAGAGAATCAATTTGCCGATTTGTTCCGGCCCGTGGCTTCCCTTCCTGGCACCGGCGGGGCCGGCGCGTCCTATCTCGAACCCAGAGCGTTTTACGGCTCACTCGATATAATCATTTACGTTAGGAAATATATGCAAAAAAAGTTGAATTACCTGCTCGGCCTCGGCCGCGTCGTGGGCCCGCAGCAGCCGCGCGCCGCCTTGCAGGGCCAGCATGTGCAGGGCAGTCGTGCCGTTGAGGGCCGTTTCGGGCGCGAGGCCCAGGGGGCCGTACACGAGGCGCTTGCGCGAGAGGCCGGCCAGCAGGGGCCGGCCCAGGGCCCCCAGCTCGGGCAGGCGGCGCAGCAGCGCGTGGCTCTGGGCCACGGTTTTGGCGAAGCCAAAGCCCGGGTCCAGCACCACGTCGACGGCCCCGGCGGCGCGCAGGGCGGCCAGGCCGTCGCGGAAGTAGCGCAGCAGCTCCAGCACCAAGTCCTCGGCGTAGTCGGTGTGCTGGGCCATGGTTTGGGGCGTGCCGCGCAGGTGCATCAGCACGTAGGGCACGCGCAGGCGG
>CAXTBA010000076.1:0-14459 GCA_964242665.1 uncultured Hymenobacter sp. | reverse complement strand
TTCATAATTCATAATTCATAATTCATAATTCATAATTCATAATTCATAATTCATACAACATGGCTACTAAATTAACCGTCCTTTCCAACGGCTCCCTCCGCGTTGAGGGCGAAGATTTCGAAATTGTGGATGCCCAGGGCCAGCCCTACGGCCTCGGCGGCCGCCAGCGCGTCAGCATCTGCCGTTGCGGCCTCTCCAACCAAAAGCCGTTTTGCGACGGCTCGCACAAAGGCCACTTCGAGCACGCCGCCGTGGCGTTCGATTTGCCCGCGCCCAAAGCTTAGGTATCGCCGAACCGGCCTATGTGCCAATTATAAAGCAGCCAAGCCAGCCGCCGGCCCAGGTTTTCCGCTGAACGGTGCATTCGCAACGCTCGACTGAAAACCTGGGCCGGCGGCTGGCTTGGCTAAGGTTCCCGGTGCTTCCATTATCGAACCTATTGAAAGGCATGTCGTTAAATAATTGGCGTTCGACCCGCCAAGCTCAGCCCGCAAAGTCTGACGGGCACCTGATGTCCCTTATTTATCGGTCTGCCAATGAAAGTTCTGTCTCCTCCGGCGCACGGCGTCCTCGACTACTTGCTGGTTGCTGTGCTCGGCATGGCCCCCACCGCGGCTGGGTTCGTAGGGGCCTATGCCACGGCTTGCTACTTGCTGGCAGCGGCGTACTTGCTGGTCGTGCTTTTTACTGATTTTCCGATGGGGGCCGTGCGGATGCTGCCTTACCGGGCACACGGCTGGATGGAACTGATAAGCGGCGCGGTGTTCGTTGCTTCGCCGTTTCTCTTTGGGTTTTCCACCAAAAACTCGACGGCCCGCACATTTTTTATTGCCTACGGCGCGGTGATGCTACTGATGTGGGTGCTAACGGACTGGTCGGGCAAGGCCCACTCGGAGATGGACAGCGGCACGGACCAAAACCTGGAAGGAAAACCGCTTTAGCCCGGCGGCCGGGCCCCGGGGCCCAGCATCAGCCACAGGTGCAGGCGCACCACGTCGCCCATCGCGTCGCAGTCGTTGAAAGCCGCGGTTTTGTGGTAGCGGCCCAGGGCTATTTTTAGCTCGTCCACTTTTTCGGCGGGGGCCAGCGCGTGCTCGCGCATCACCTCCAGCAGGGCGCGGAGGCGGTGGCGCTCGGCGCGGGCGCGGCGCGCCATCAGGGCCCGTTCCTCGGTTTGGTACTGGCGCACGGTTTCGGGCTTGAGCAGGCGGGCGCAGAGGTCCACCACGGCGGCGTTGTCGGCAAAAACCGGGGCTGGTACATGCGCCGGTTGCCCTCGTAGCTCTGCTGGTCGAAGTCGATGGCCCGCACCCGGTACTGCTCGTCCTCGAAGTCGGGCGTCACGTCCACCACGTAGTTGTAGGCGCGCATGTCGCCCAGCAGCCGCGCAAAGCAGCGCTCGTTGAACTTCACGAATTCCTTGGCGATGCGCACTTGGTTGAGGTGCGGCTGGCTGAGGCGCAGGCGAATGAAATCGTCGCCCGGAATGCCGGCGATGTGCTCCTCGATCAGGGTGTTGCCGCTGGTGAGGAAGTTCATCGAGTTGGGCGACAGCAGGTGCTCCAGCTCCAGGCCGTAGAGGCGCGAGGCGTCGGCCTGCTTCACATAAAAGAAGTCGTAGTTGTCGTTGAGCTGGTTGAGGATGCGCACCCGGAACGGCTGCGAGTTGCCGAAGTGGCAGAAGTCTATCCGGTCGGCCACCAAGTGCTCGGTGAAGGACAAATCGCCGGCCGTTTTCAGCAGCGCGTACACCTGGGCCAGGCCCTGGCTCAGCTCCACCGTGGCTTGGGGCTCGTAATACACAGTTTGCCACAGCGTATCGCGCCCGGCGCGGTCGTGCAGCGGAAACGAGCTGCTGTAGCTCCGCAAATCGGCGTAGCTCACCGGCAGCGGGGCCTCGCGGTCGTAGTCGCGCAGATACTGCCGCAGCGCGGACGTGATGGGGTACGCGGGCTTTTTACGGGAGATGTGCACAGATTTAAATGCGAAGAATTTAAAGATGGGGTAATCGATTCTTTTATTCGTTGGCCTTCATCTTCGCATCTTCTTCATTCTCACTTCTCTCGCATTTGAATACTACCCGGCCAGCTCGCTCACCAGCTCCACGTATTGCTGGCGGGCAGCGTCTTTGCTGAGGCCGTGCAGACCGTTCCAGGCGTCGTGCTTGGCGATGGCTTTGAAGTCGAAGCCGCCGGGGCGTGGGCCGGTGGCGTCGCCGTCGGTGGCTTGCTTGTAAAGGGCGTAGAGTTGGAGGAGCAACGTGTTGGATGGTTTGCTGGGCAATTGCTGGGCCCGTTGGCTGGCGGCTTCGAATTCTTCCTGGGTGGTCATTTTTTGGTTGTAGGTTATGGGTTGGCAGCTTTTTTAGACATTTTTGATCGAGCGCAGAAAAGTGCCGACCAGAACGGTAAGCAATAAACTGAGGCGGCAAGAAAGCGGCACGAATCAATTAATTGGTCGAGTACTGACTCATTCAACCATTCACTTCTTGTACCTTCCCGCCTCACCTTCGGCAAACCTATGGCGCGCAAATCTATTCTTGTCCTTGCGGCGCTGCTGCTAGCGGCCCCCACTGCTTTTGCCCAAAAATCTATCTGCACTGCGGCCACCTGCTCGACGTGCGCAGCGGCCGGCTGTTGGCCCGGCAAACCGTGGTGGTCGAAAAAGACCGCATCGTGGCCGTGCAGGCCGGCTACGCTGCCGGGGGCCCCCAGGACAAAGTCATCGACCTCGAAAACCGCACCGTGCTGCCCGGCCTCATCGACTGCCACGTGCATTTGGAGTCGCAGTTCAGCAAAAGCGCCTTCACCGAGCAGTTTCTGCTCAACCCCGCCGACATCGCCTACCGCGCCCAAGGCTACGCCCTGACGACGCTGCGCGCCGGCTTCACCACTGTGCGCGACTGCGGCGGCTCGGGCGTGAACACGGCCCTGCGCAAGGCCGTGGCCCAGGGCCTGGTGCCGGGGCCCCGCATTTACTCGGCGGGGGTGGCGCTGTCGGCCACCGGCGGCCACATGGACAACACCGACGGCCTCAGCGACTTCATGATTGAGCGCTTAGCCCCCGGCCTGGCCGAAGGCGTGGCCAACGGCCCCGACCAGTGCCGCCAGGCCGTGCGCGAGCAGTTCAAGCGCGGGGCCGACCTCATCAAAATCGCCAGCACCGGCGGCGTGCTCGACCTGAGCAAGAACGGCAGCGGGCCCCAGTACACGGAGGAAGAAATCCGGGCCGTGGTGGAAACCGCCCGCGACCTGGGCATGCGCGTGGCCTGCCACGCGCACGGCCCCGAGGGCATCAAGCGGGCCCTGCGCGCGGGCGTGAGCAGCATCGACCACGGCTCGCTGATGGACGACGAAGGCATAGCGCTGTTTAAGAAAAGCACGGCCTGGTACGTGCCCACGCTCATCGCGGGCAAGTCGGTGGCCGACTCGGCCCGCAAGCCCGGCTATTTCCCGCCGGTGGTGGCGGCTAAGGCCGTGAGCATCGGCAACCAGATGCAGGGCACTTTCGCGCGGGCCTACAAAGCCGGGGTACGGGTGGCATTTGGCACCGATGCCGGCGTGTTCCGCCACGGCCAGAACGCCCGCGAGTTTGGCTACATGACCGAGGCTGGCATGCCCGCGCTCGAAGCCGTCCGCAGCGCCACGCTCAACGCAGCCGCGCTGCTCGACGAGTCGGCCAACCTGGGGGCCCTGGAGGCCGGCAAGCTGGCCGACGTGGTGGCCCTCGACGGCGACCCGCTCCAGGATATTACGGCCCTGATGCGCCCCCGTTTCGTGATGAAAGCCGGCGTGGTGTACGTGGCCAACTAGCTGTTTCTCAATAAATCACTAGTCAGAAACACGAGAGACCGACGCTGAAACGCCCGACTCCCTTGATGGAAGCCGGGCGTTTTGCTGGCTGCGGGGACAGCGAATGCTGGGTGGGAAAGATGAGTTCTTAGGCAAATATACAGCTTTTACGCAATCCATTGCGCTGACGTTACAAAAAATTTATAAGCTGAATAATATTTATTTTTCAACATCGTCTTTATTCATATTATAGTATTCATTTTCAATGATTTGATGCGTATTTCATACAAAAACCGGGTGGTAATGCTGGCCTGGCTTAGGTTTGTTGGTATCTGGGGCACTGCACCGGACAAGTGCCGGCTTCTGCCGACCTTCGCGGGCCGGTCAGGGCCGGTATTATCGACACTTCCTCCGTTATGAAGAAAATTATTCCACTGCTAGTGCTGGCGCTGCTGGCCGTGAGCACGGCCGGGGCTTGGGGCTTTTTTGGCCACCGCCTTATTACGCAGGTGGCCGTGTACCGACTGCCGGGCAGCATGCAGCCGTTTTACTACCGCCACCTGACCGAGCTGGTACGCCAGAGCACGGCCCCCGACGAGCGCCGCGCCACCGACCCCGACGAGGCCGGCAAGCATTTCATCGACATGGACCACTACTCCGAGGACAATCCCTTCGGCAAGGTGCCGCAGGAATACAGCGCGGCGGTGGAAAAATTTACGGCCGATACGCTGAAAAAGTACGGCACCGTGCCGTGGGTCATCGCTGAAACCACTACCCAGCTCACGGAGGCTTTCCGGCAGCGCGACACGGTGGCCATCGTCAAGCTTTCGGCCGAGCTGGGGCACTACGTGGGCGATGCCTTCGTGCCGCTGCACACCACCATCAACTACGACGGGCAGCTCACCAACCAAACCGGCTTGCACAGCCTTTGGGAAAGCGCCCTGCCCGAAACGTACATCGCCGACTACAACATCACGTACCAGCCGGCGGCCTACGTGAAAGACCCGCTGGCCGAGGCTTGGACCACGGTGCAGCGCAGCTATGGCTTTCTGACCGAGACGTTTGACCGGGCCGGTAAGGTTGAGAAGACCATGCCGGGCCCCGAGCGGTACACCTTTGCGCACCGTTACGGCAAAACCCAGCGCCGTTATTCCGACGCCTTCGCGGCCGGCTACGAGAAGGAAGTGGGCGGCATGGTGGCCAACCGCCTCAAGCTGGCCCCTACCCTGGTGGCGTCGCTCTGGCTCACGGCCTGGCAAGACGCCGGCAAGCCCGACCTCAACCAGCTCATGAGGCCCAACAAGTTGAGCAAGGACGAAAAAGCCAAGCTGGAAACCGAGTTGACGGCCGCCAAAAAGAACACGCTGGCCCAGGACCACCTGCTGCTGGCCCAGCAAAAGGAAAAGCGCGTGGAAACGCCCGACGAAATACAAGCCGCCAAAGACGCGCCCCCCGGGCCGGCCGAAGACGCGCCCGCTCAGCCCGTAGCCCCGGCGACCGCGCCCGCGCCCGTTAAAATCAAGGTGAAGAGCAAGGGCCCGGCCGGCAACGAAAAAATTAAGCAGAAGAGCGACGGATGGTAGTGGCCAACACCCGTGAGAATTGACTAATATTTTTACGTTAATGGTTTGTAGTTAACGGATTAAGTTGTATCCGTGGGGGCCCTGCCCGCGTAGGAAAAGCTGGTTCTGCCCCGGGCAGGGCCAGCTTTTCCTTCTTCCACCTTTTCCCACCGATGCTTATGATACTGCGCCTCGACGAGCTGTCCCTGGAGCTCCCAAAGCCCAAAAACCCGTCTGCCAACGATGCCGCCGCCGTGCAGGAGCTGCTGGGCGGCAAGTTTGGGGAGATGAGCACGCTGATGAACTACACGTTCCAGTCGTTCAACTTCCGGGGGCGCGACCGGCTCCGGCCGTTCTACTCCCTCACGGCGGCCATCGCAGCCGAAGAATATTCGCACATCGAAGCCGTGAGCTACGCCATCAACTTGCTGCTGACCGGCGTAACCAAGCGCGGCACCGACCCCGTGCCCGGCCCGCTGGCCGGGGCCGTCGACGCCCGCAACACGTACCACTACATTTCGAGCGGCCAGGCTTCGTTGCCTTTCGACTCGATGGGCAACCCCTGGACGGGCCAGAACGTGTTCAGCTCCGGCAACCTGCGGCTCGATCTGCTGCACAATTTTTTCCTGGAATGCGGGGCCCGCGCCAACAAGATGCGGGTGTACGAAATGGTGACCGACCCTTGTGCCCGCACCATGGTGGGTTACTTGCTGGTGCGCGGCGGCCTGCACGTGTACGCCTACGCCCTGGCCCTGGAAAAGCTCACCGGCGTGGACGTGAAGAAAATCATGCCCGTGCCCAACCTCAGCAACGCGGCCTTTCCCGAGGCCCGCGAGTTCATGAAGCACGGCCTGCACCGCGAATTGTACACGTTCTCGCCCAACGCCTACATGGAAGCCGGCCTGATCTGGAACGGCAAGCACCCGGAAGACGGCTCGGAGCTAGTGGTGCTGCCAGGCGCGAAAAAAGGCGTGCCCTACCCCGTGCTCGAAGAGGAGCCCCAGCTCAACTCGCCCGGCGAGGACGACTTCGACCCTGAAATGTTTGCCGACATTGCCAAGAAGCTTGGCTTGGAAAAAGAATTGCGTGCTTACCAGAAATAGCACGTTTTTTCCTCATAAAAAAGCTCGTGCCGATTGGCACGAGCTTTTTTATTGTGCATTTGACTTGCCCGCGCGGGCCTGGGCCGTCGTAGTAACTTGCCAGCGTTTTCCGGTTCAGCGGCTCTGCTATCATGTCCTCTTCCTTCCGTCGTTGGCCCCGCTTGCTGGCGCTGGGCTTGCTGGCCGCCTGCAACCAAACGCCGCCCCTCGCCACTGCACCGGTTGCGAGCCACCCCGCGGTGCCCGGCCCCGACATTGCCGCCCTCACCGACGCCACGGCCCCGGCCGCGCTGCTGGCTTACGGCCGGCAGTACCCCGGCTCGGAGGTGCTCATCACCACGCGGCTGGGCAAAATCCGGGTGCGGCTGTACGACGATACGCCCATCCACAAAGCCAACTTCTTGCTGCTCACCCGCAAAGGCGTGTTCGACGAGACGATGTTCAACCGGGTGGTGAAGAACTTTGCCGTGCAGGGGGGCCAGACCACGGGGCCCCGCACCATCCGGCTGCACCGCTACCGCTTGCCCCCCGAGTTCCGGGCCGAGCATTTTCACCACCAGGGGGCCCTGGGCATGGCCCGCTACGACGACGAACAAAACCCCGGCCGGCTTTCTTCGAACACCGATTTCTACTTTGTGGTGGGCGAAAAGCTGGCCCCCAACCAGGCACAGGCCATGACGCCCCGCCGCCTCACGCCGGCTCAGCTGCGCGCTTACGCCACCGTGGGCGGCGTGCCCTCGCTCGACGGCCAGTACACGGTGTTTGGCGAGGTAATAGAGGGCCAGGACGTGGTGAATAAGATTGCGCAGGTGCCCGTGGAGTCAGACAAATGGCCGGTGCAAGACATCCTGCTCAAAGTGGAAGTCGTGAAATAAGACCACTTTGGGGCCCCGGCTTCAGGGCTTTTCTTCGACCATAAAGTTTTCCAGCAACGGTGCTAGCCGGCTGGCATGGTCGGCGGCCAGGTTCATCTGTTGCACGAAGCGGACAAAATCGGTGGTGTCCACGGCCCGAAACTGCATCGACCAATCGCCAAAAACGCGGCCCCGCGCGGGGCCGTCGGCCAGCTTGATAACGCTCCGGTGCCGCACATCGGCGGCAATCGTGGTGAACATGGTGTGCAATACCTCGGCCTTGCCTTCCAGCACTTGCAGGATATTGCCCTCGCTGTAAAGCAGCACGCCTGTAATGCCCAAGCGGTTGTTGTGCGCACGCCAACGGCCCAACAGCTGACTCAAATCATTTTCGGTAAGCGGAAAATTGGCGGTACTTGTATAAACCAGGTGGTGCATAGTGACTATCAGTGGGCGGAATGGGCATCAAATCTGTAAGCAGAGTCGCCAAATTTATGAGCCGATATCGAAAAGCACAAATCCAGCTACAACGGGTACCAGCGCCCAAAAAAGCCTCATACTGGCAGGAAAAGGATTCTTTAGTTAGCAATGGCAATGACATTACCTGATTAACTGAATTACTGTTATATTTTATGTTAACAGGGTGCCAGTAAATCGTTGGTTTTTTGAGTTGTCAGCGGTAGTGTGCCGTTTCATTACCGCCCCTGTGTTTAAAAGACCGGCAAAACCCGGTCGGGCCAGTATTACTCACCCGCAGTTGTTGGCACTTGCCGACGAAGGCAGCAAAAAGCCCCCGCTGCGGGGGCAGCGGGGGCTTTTTGCTAATTTCAGGCCACCGTTTTACCAGATTTTGGCGCGGTCGGCCTGGGCGCGTACCATCTTGGCGTTGTCCTGGCAGCCGAATGCTTTGTAGAACTCGGGCATGTTTTGCAGGGGCCCGATGGTGCGGAACTGGTTGGGGGCGTGCGGGTCGGTGAGGATGCGCATGCGCGTGGCTTCGGGGCGCATGTTGCTGCGCCACACCTGGGCCCAGCTCAGGAAGAAGCGCTGCTCGGGCGTGAAGCCGTCGAGCTTGGCCTGGTCCTTGGCCTGGGGCGTTTTCTCAAACGCCTGGTAGGCGATGGTGAGGCCCCCAAGGTCGGCCAGGTTTTCGCCCATCGTCAACTTGCCGTTCACGTGCACCGAGTCGAGCGGCGAGTAAGCATCGAACTGCTTGCCCACCACGGCGGCGCGGGCCGTAAATTTCTCCGCGTCCTCCTTGGTCCACCAGTCTTTCAGGTTGCCCTGGGCGTCGTACTGGCGGCCCTGGTCGTCGAAGCCGTGGGTCATCTCGTGGCCAATCACGGCCCCGATGCCGCCGTAGTTCACCGCGTCGTCGGCCTTGGGGTCGTAGAACGGCGGCTGCAAGATGCCGGCCGGGAACACAATCTCGTTCATGCCGGGGTTGTAGTAGGCGTTCACCGTGGGCGGCGTCATGCCCCACTCGGTGCGGTCAATCGGCTTGCCGAAGTGCTTGAGGTTGTCGTGGGCGGCCCAGGCGCGGGCGGCCAGCACGTCGTTGAGGTAGCTGGCGCGGGTGATGGTCAGGGCCGAATAGTCTTTCCACTTGTCGGGGTAGCCGATTTTCACCGCGAAGGCGTTCAGCTTCTTGATGGCCTCCACTTTGGTGGCCGGGCTCATCCACTCGGTGGCGTTGATGCGCTCGGCGTAGGCCGTGCGCAGGTTCTCAATCATTTCCTTGGCGCGGGCCTTGGCTTCGGGCGAAAAGGCTTTCTCGACGTAAATCTGGCCAAAGGCTTCGCCCAGGGCCCCGTCGGTGCTGCGCAGCATGCGCTTCCAGCGGGGCTGCTGCTTTTTGGCTCCGCTCAGGGTTTGCGCGAAGCGGAATTGCTCGTCGCCGAAGGCCTGCGGCAGGGCCCCCATCAGGCTGCTGGTGAGGTGCCAGCGCAGGTAGGTTTTCTGGTCGAGCAGCGGCTCGGCTTTGAGCATGGCGCTCACTTCTTTAAAGAACACCGGCTGGCCCACGATGATTTCCTTGGCCGTGCCCAGGCCCTCGGTTTTCAGCAGCAGCGGGATGTTGATGTTCGGGTAATCTTTATTGGCCTGGGCCACCGTCAGCTTGTGGTAGTTGGCGTAGGGGTCGCGCAGGTCGACCGGCTTTTTGCTGGCTTTGGCGAGGCGCGTTTCCATGCGCAGCACGGCGGCGGCGTGGGCCTTGGCGGCGGCCTCGAATTCGCCGAGCAGCTTGAAGGTGTTCACCAGGTACGTCTGGTAGGCCGCGCGGATAGATTTTGAGCGGGCGTCGTCGTCGAGGTAATAGTCGCGGTTGGGCAGCGTAAGGCCGCCTTGCCCGAACTGCACCGCGTACTGGGAGCTGATTTTATCGTCGGGCGACACGCCCGAGTCGAACCAGGCCCCGCCGAGCGAGATGTTGGGGTCGGCGAGCAGGCGCTGCATTTCGGCCAGGTTCTTCACCGCGTCGATGCGGGCCAGGCGGGGCTGAAGGTAGCGCAGGCCGGCGGCGTTGATGGCGGCCGAGTCCATGGCGGCGGCGTAGAAGTCGCCCACTTTCTGGAGGTTCGAGCCCTTGGCGGCCGTGGGGGCCTGCCGGGCCGCGTCGTCCAGGATGGCGCGCAGCGTGGCGTTGTTGTGGTCGGCGAGGATGTTGAACGAGCCCCAACCGCTTTCCGCCGCCGGGATGGGCGTGTTTTTCATCCAGTTGCCCGAGCTGTAGTGGTAGAAGTCGTCGCAGGGGTTCACCGTCGGGTCCATGCCGGCCACGTCGAGGCCCACGCCTTTCACAACGGGGTCAGGCGCGGGGGCCGCGGCAACGGGCGGCGAAGGAGCGGCCGGCGCGGCGGCCGTGGCCGCGGGCTTGCTGCCGGCGCAACCGGCCAGGGCCAGCGCAGCGGCTGCCACGGCTGCCAAGGGCAGGTGGGAAGTGTTTTTCATCGAAAAAAACAAAAAGTAGGGAATGAAAGCGGCCAAGCAGCCGGCCCTGGCGCAGAGCCAGGGCAGCGCAAAGTAAAGGCTTAAAGGACATAAGCCACGCGCTACCGTTGCACGGGCCCCGGCGGGTCCAAACCTGGGGGCCCTACCGCCTGTATCTTGCGCCGATGCCACTCTACAACCGCCGTTCCGAAGCGCCTGTTGCCGCGCCGCCGGCTCCGCTGGGCCTGGCCGAGCTGCTTGGCCGGGTGCGCCTGGCCCTGCACCGCCAGTTTGCCGATTCTTATTGGGTAGTGGCCGAGGTGGCCGACCTCACGCGGCCGCGCTTTGCCGGGGGCCACTGCTACTTTACGCTGGCCGAGCAAACCGTGGACGAGCGCGGCGTGCCTGCCAAGGCCCAGGCCCGTGCCACGCTCTGGAGCCAGCGCTACCAGCAGGTAGTGCCGGCTTTTGAGGCCCACACTGGCCAAGTGCTGCGCCCGGGCCTCAAGCTGTTGCTGCGGGTGCAGGTGCGCTTCCACGAGCAGTACGGCCTGAGCCTCGACGTGTTGGCCCTCGACCCCAGCTACACCGTGGGCGAGCTGGCTCGCCAGCGCCTGGGGGCCCTGCAAAAGCTAGAAGCCAAGGGTTTGCTGGAAATGCAGAAGCGGCTGGCCCTGCCACTGGCCCCGCAGCGGCTGGCCGTTATTTCGTCGCCCACCGCGGCGGGCTTTCAGGATTTTGTGCGGCAACTGGAAGAAGCGCCTTATGACTTCGCCCTCACCTTGTTTCCGGCCCAGATGCAGGGCGACGAGGCCCCGGCCAGTCTTCGGGCGGCGCTGGATGCGGTGCGCCGCCAACGCCAGGCGTTTGAGGCCGTGGTGATTATCCGGGGCGGGGGCAGCAAAACCGATTTGCTGGCGTTTGACGATTACGGCCTGGCCGCCGCCGTGGGGGCCTTCCCGCTGCCGGTGCTCACGGGCATCGGCCACGAGCGCGACGAAGCCCTGGCCGACCTCACCGCCCACCGCGCCCTGAAAACACCCACCGCCGTCGCCGCCTTCCTGGTCGAGCGCCTGGCGCGGGTCGATGGCCTGCTGCACCGCTTTGCTACCGAAGTGCAAGCCATTGCTAGCCACCACTTGCGCCAGCGCCAAGCCCACCTCAACCGCCTCGCCGACCGGGGCCGGAACGCCGGCCGCCGCCACCTGGCCGCCGCCCGCACCGCCCTGCACCAGCGCACCCGCCAAGCTGCCCAGGCCCCGCGCGAGCAGCTGCGGCAACTGGCCCAGCGCCTGGCCCGCTACCGCCAGCAGCTGCCCCGCGCCGCCCGCCGGGCCCTGGCCCAGGAGCAGCGCCGCCTGCGCCTGCGGGCCCGGGCGTTGCAGCAGCGGTTTGCGCGCCACCACCGGCGGCGGCGCGAGCACTTGCTGCGCCTGCGCTACCAGCTGGAGCTGGCCACCACCCGCCACCTGCACCGGGCCGAAGTACAGCTGCTGGCGGCTCAAGTGCGCCCTTCGCTTCAACCCCAACGGCCGCCCGCCGCCAATCCATAATACAATTCCTTATGCCCTCCCCTATTACCTACGCCCAAGCCCTCGCCGAGCTGGAAACCATCCTTCGCGCCCTCGAAACCGACGCCGTGGACGTGGACGACCTCACCGCCCGCGTGGAACGCTCGGCTGAGCTGATCCGCCTCTGCCGCCACAAGCTACGTAATGCCGAAGCCTCTCTCGACCGCGTGTTCGACACGTTGGATGACGAGGAAGAAGGCGAACCTGTTGAAGAAGATGCAACAGAGGAAGAGGACGAAAACGAAGAGGAAGGAGATGGCGATGACGACGACCAGGAGCACGACCAAGCCGGCGGGGCTGGTCGGCCCAACCAACCGAGTTGGCTGTTCTAGTGCAGCTTCTCTGCTTGTGCCCTGTACTTAGACACGTAAGCTTTTTCAGTGCAAAGCTTTGGCCGAGTCCAGGGCCGCCGTGGTGCGTTGGTTGATGCGCTGCAAAATAGGTAGCTGCTGTTGCCAGTAAGCATTGAGCTGGGCACGGCTCTGCTTGGTTGATTCGGGCTCCTGGGCTTTGTGCATCCAGTCCATCATCTGGTCGTCGGCCAGTTGCAGGGCCCCCACGGCGCGGCGCAGGCGGGTGGCCTGCCGTTGGCCGGCGGGCGTAGCGCCATTGAGCTTGACCAGGGCCGCAGCCAAGCGCTGGCGTTCGGTACTGAGGGCCTCCATGCGGGCCATGGCGGCGTCGTGCAGGCGCATGGCTTGGGCACGGGGGCCAACACCTGCGGACGCGGCGACCCTCGCAGTGTCGTGCATCTGGGCCATTTGCTCGTTTTGCGCCATCATGCCGGTGTTATTCTGCATCATGTTTTGGCCGGCTGTTGCGTCCGATTCGGCGGACCCATCGGGCGTGGATGACGATTGGCAGCCGGTGGCCAGCAGGACCAGCAGGCCGTTCAAGAGCAAAGTGTTTTTCATGCGTGGGTGGGCCGGGCAAGGACCCGGCACTTTGGTAACAACTTAAACGGCCCCTGAGATACTCACCTCCAGGGCTCCGTCCGGCGGCAGCGGGCAAAGCTAGCAGGCCAGCCCACGCCCGCGTTGCACCGAACACGTGAAACACGCGAAGACAGCAGCCAAAACGTCCTGTTAAAATATTTTTTCGGCGCTTACTCAAAGCCAAACAGCACAACAGCAAATCGAATATTTTTATTTGTATATAATTTATTAATTAGCGGCGAAATCAACCCTTCTTTCTGTTCGTCGTCATGAAAAAAATTCTCTTGCTGGTGCTAGCCATGGGGCTGGCCGGCCCGGGCCGGCCAGCCGCCGCCCAAAACGCGCCGCCGCTCATCGACCGGGAGCTGCTGTTTGGCGACCCGGAAATTTCCAGCGGCCAGCTCTCGCCCGACGGCAAGTTTCTGTCGTTCATCAAGCCTTATAACGGCACCCGGAATATTTGGGTGAAAGGGCTGAAAGAACCATTTGCCAGCGCCCGCCCCCTGACCAACGACCAGGCCCGCCCAGTGCGCGACTACTTTTGGAGCCGCGACGGCAAGTACCTGCTGTACGCGCAGGACAAAGGGGGCGACGAGAATTTCAACATCTACGCCGTGGACCCGGCGGGGGCCCTGGCCGCCGGCCAGGCCGTGCCCACCGCCCGCGACCTGACGGGGCTGAAGGGTGTGCGCGTTATCATCTACAACGTACCGCTCACCGACCCCAACGCGCTCTACATCGGCCTGAACGACCGCGATAAGGCCTGGCACGACTTGTACAAGCTGGACCTGAAAACGGGCCAAAAAACGCTGGTGCGCCAAAACAACGACCGTCTCACCGGCTGGGTGTTCGACTGGAACGACCAGCCGCGGCTGGCTTCGCGGGCCAACCCCGACGGCAGTACCGAGTGGCTGCGCGTGGCCGCCGACCAGCTGACGCCCTGCTACCGCACCACCCTCAACGAGGAAAGCAATGTGGTGGGCTTCGCCAAAGACAACCAGCACATCTACCTGACCACCAATAAGGGCGAGGCCCGCGACCTCTCAGAAATCGTGCTGCTCGACCCCGCCACCGGCCAGGAAGCGCCGTTTGCCGCCGACCCGCTGCACCATGTGGACGCCGGCGAGCTGGTGCTGTCGGAGCGAACGCACGAGCCGATTTACGTAGACTACGCCGACGACCGGCTGCGGCGGACGTGGCTGGACAAAGGCTTCGAGAAGGATTTTAAAACGGTGGCCGCCCAGCTGCCGGGCCTCGACGTGCGCCCCGTGTCGAACACCACCGACGAGCGCCTGTGGCTGCTGGAAGCCGCCGACGCTACCCACCCCAGCGCGGCGTACCTGTTCGACCGCCAAACCAAGCAGCTCACCGAGCAGTACCAGACCCGGCCCAAGCTGCCGGTGGCCAACCTGGCCCCCATGACGGTGGTGCGCTACAAGTCGTCGGATGGCCTGGAGGTGCCGGCCTACCTTACCCTGCCCAAGGGCGGGCCGGCCAAGAACCTGCCGCTCATCATCTTTCCGCACGGGGGGCCCTGGTCGCGCACCGCGTACGGGTTCAACGCTTACCACCAATTTTTGGCCAACCGGGGCTACGCCGTGCTCTCGCCCAACTTCCGGGCCAGCACCGGCTACGGCAAGAAATTCCTGAACGCGGGCAACAACGAGTGGGGCCAGAAAATGCAGGACGACCTGACCTGGGGCGTGAAGTAC
>CAXTBA010000075.1:0-14899 GCA_964242665.1 uncultured Hymenobacter sp. | reverse complement strand
CAGGCCCAGGCCTTCGTCGGACGCCGGGGCCCAGCGGCTCAGCAAAAACACCAGCGAAGCCAGGGCCCATACGGCCAGCAGCGCCTGGCCGGCGCGGCGAAAAAGCGGCTGCTCCACGCTTACGGGGTGGCCACCGCTGCCGGGGCGGCCCACATGATGGCCGCTGCCGCATAGCCGGGCTTGAGGCCGCCGGGGTACAAGTGCACCAGCCGGCGGTCGGCGGCGAGGCAGTTGGGCAGGAAAAACAGCGGCACCAGCGGCATTTCTTGGCGCAGCATCACCTGAAATTGGCGCAGTAGCTTGGCCTTGAGGGCAAAAGAGCGCGCCGCCGGAATGGCTTCGATGAGGCGGTCGCTGGCCGACGTGCCGAAGCCAGTGAAATTGCCTTCGCCCACGGCCCGCGAGTGCAGAATGGGGGCAAAATTGAAAATAAAAGGATTGCCCTTGAGCGCGCGGATATACAAATCAAAATCGCCCGCGTGAAGGGTGGAATTAAAAACTCCGGCTTCTGTAGGACGCAGTTCTACAGCAATGTTTAGGCGCGCGGCCGCGGCCCTGAATTGCAGCCCAATGGTTTCGTATGCGGTTTCGCCAGCCCGGTAGCGCACCTGCAACGCCAGCCGTTGCTGGGTATCGCCCGGGCCGGGGCGTGTCCATCCAGCTTCCGGCGCGGCCGCGTTCTGGTGCCAGCCCGCGGCACGTAGCAGGGCCGCTGCCCGGGTCGGGTTATAGGTGAGCAAGGGCAGGCTGTCGGCGTAATAGCGAGCGTCGGTGGGGCGCACCAGGCCCACAGTGCATTGCCCCAAACCTAATTGGGTGGCGCGCAATAAGGCTGAGGCGTCGAAAAGTAAGCTCAGCGCCTGCCGGGTGCGGCGGTCGGCCAGCGCCGGCCGGAGGGTATTGAAGCCCGCCGTCACTACGTCATACGAAAGATCGGTATGAAAAACCAGCTGCTGCCGGGCCGCGGCCGAAGCCTCCAAGCGGCGAAATTCGCGGACGGGTACCTGCGGGTACACTTCAACCGTGCCCCGGCGCAGGGCCAGGGCTGCGCTGGCCTCGTCGGGAATAATCACGAAATCCAGCTCGGGTGGCCGGGCCTGCAACACAAACGGGGCCGGCCGTAGCGCGTCGGCCCACCAGCCCGGTTTTCGCCGGAAGCGGAGGCGGTGGTCTTTGTCCCAAGCAACCAGCTGGTACGGGCCGCTGCCGGGAATGCGCCCGGGGTACCGGCCCAGGGCCAGTCGGTTGTAGCGTTGGGCCAGCGCCGCGAGCACCGGGGTGGGCGGGGCTGCGGAGGAGCGGTCGATGAGGACCGCCAACGGGTAAGTACGCAAGCTGCCTTGCGGATCAAGGGCCGCTTCAGGTAACACAAAAAATTCGCCGGATGCTTGCAAAAATTCGAGTCCCTGCCCCCGGCACACCAAAGTAAACCGCCGAGGGTCGGAAGCGTCGGGGCGAAACTCCCGGATAAAACGAAATTTGTCTCTCGTGTTTTCGTTTGGCAAACCCGGGGCCTGCATCAGCTTTAGCGTGAAAGCTACGTCGCGGGCTAGCACCGGCTGGCCGTTGTCCCAGGTTGCCGCCGAGCGCAGGCGGTAGGTTAGCAAGGTAAGCGAATCGCCCACCAACTGGGCCCTGGGCAGCGAATCGGCCAGCGCGGGAGCGTAGCGCTGGGTCGAAAAATCTACCTGGAGCAAACTAATATGCAGCAGGTTATTGGCATCAATAGCGCTCTGGTTGGGGAGCACCAACGGGTCTAGAGTTTCAGGGTCGCGGGTCCACAGAATGTGAATGGCCTGGCCCGGGGTGGCACTGCGCTCCGAACACGAAGCAAGCAGTGCCGCCAGTAGACTCGCGAATAAAATCTCTCTCATGGCCAAGCGGCGCAGTTAAGCCGCCTGGCAATATATACCCTTGCGAGGTTACGAGAGCAGTTTGACGTGACTAGTCGTGGCCCCAGCCGCCGCTGCCGCCGTTCGTAACGGGGGCGGGCGCGGTGATGTCGTGGCCCCAGCCGCCGCTGCCGCCGTTCGTGACGGGGGCCGCGGTGATGTCGTGGCCCCAGCCGCCGCTGCCGCCGTTCGTGACGGGGACGGGCGCGGTGATGTCGTGGCCCCAGCCGCCGCTGCCGCCGTTCGTGACGGGAGTAGAGTTACCAGTTAGTGAGAAAATTTGGAAGAGGGCGATGGTGATAAGCTCAAACATGGCAGAGGGTGTTGATTGTGGTTGAGGGAGTTTGTATAGTACAAAGGTCACCCAACCCATGGCTACAAAAAAGGACACTTGCGATGCGAATGTGACTATAAAGCTTATTATATTAAATATAATAAAGCTAAGAAGGCTGGGTGCTTTCTTAGCCATTCTCTTAACCCAATCTCCTTGCTGTTAGCCGGCCGCTGCAAAAAACCTTATAATTGTGACATCATACGGTGTTAAACGGGCAGTAAATCTCCAATGCAAAGGTCTGCGCCCCTTGGCACTTGGCAAAGGACACTTTGCTTGTTTTTGTGACTTGGTGATAACCTGGGTGATAATTGGATAATGTTCTTGCTGGGCCCGTAACGGGATTTTCTTGATGAAAGAATTGAAAAATTTAGCGCGAATTGTGACATCGCGCAGGCTGTCTTCTCCGCCTTTACTTGATTTTGAGGCCGGAGATAAAATGAAGGAGAACAGGCTGGTCACGACGTTGGTCGACGGTGACGAGTACACCCGTGCGCAACTCGTGAAAACCTTGTACAGCCAGGTAACGGCCGGGAACGAGGCTTCTTTTCGCAAGCTGTACTCCCGGGTGATGAATAAAATGCTCAATAACCTGTACTTTCTGGATCATTCGGATAGCCGGCTCATTGTTTCGCGCCGCCATGAACTGGACTGCCTGGGCTTGCTCCACAAGGCCACTATTCTTTACGCGGAAGGGGAATATCCGCTGACGGTGCGCCTGCTGCTGCGTTGTTTGCGGATTGCACGGACCGACGATTTTACCACGTATGCCGTGCAAGCGGCGCGGTTGCTGCGGACGCTCTACGCCGAGCAGCGGCAGCGCAAGAGCTACCGCGTCATAATCAAAACCCTGGCGCGGGTGCAGCAAGTGCGCGCCTGGGAAGAAGAAGCCGAGGACATTTACAGCGACGCGCGCCTGGCGATGGCCAGCACGGTGAAGGCCCGGCGGGGACTATTGCCCCAAATGTCCGCGTACTTAAGCCGACTAGAAGCACTGCACCGCCAAGCCAAAACGTTCAACACGGGCAATTACCTCTACCAAATGCGGTTGGTGCAGCAGGAGTTGACCGGTAATTACACGGAAATAATCAAGATCACGGCGGAGGCGGCGCGGCAGCTCAAAGCCGGCAAATTGAACCCGCGCCGGTTCGACCTGCGCTTCAATCATTTCATGAGCGTGTACGCGCATTTGGTCAGCCGGCAGGCGGAAAAAGGCCTGAAGCTGGCCGCGGTGTACGACAAGGATTTTCACCCGTCGTCGGGCAACTGGTTCTACTTTCAGGAACACTACCTGCTGCTGGCCCTGCACGCCGGCGACTACCCGCAGGCGCGCCAAGTGCTGCAAACCGCCACCACCAGCGCCAGCTTTGGCAAGCAGCGCGAAACGGCGAAGCAGCGCTGGGAGCTGTTTCGGACCTACGTCGATTTCGTGCTGCCGCCGGCCCGGCCCACGCAAGTGCGGCGGCGGCAAATGGCGCAGTGGGCCCTGGCCATGCCCGAATTCAGCCGCGACAAGCGGGGCCATAACGTGGCCATCCTGGTGATGCAGGTGCTGTACTTCCTGCGCCAGCGCGACCTGGATGCCGTAATGCTGCGCGCCGACCGTTTGCGCAAGTACCAGCAGCGCCACCTGCGCGAGCCCGCCAACCTGCGCACCCGCCTTTTTCTGCGGCTTTTGTTGCTGATCGTAGAGCAGGAATTCGACCCCGAGCACCTCGCCCTGCAAGCACGCCCGCTGCTCAAGCGCCTGGAAGAGGCCCCGCCGCCCGGCGAGGCGTTCGCGGAAGTGGAGATTATTCCTTACGAAACCCTGTGGCAGCTGGCCCTGCACGAGCTGCGGGCCGGCCAGCCCCTGCCGGGCGAGCCGCAACCAAAACAGGCGGCACCCTCGCCTCGTCCTTCAAAACGGAGCTGATTGATGATGCCATGCGCCTGCACCAAGCGCGCACTGGCCAAGCACCACGGCTTCGCTTCTGAAGGCTTGGTTTTGACCCTGAAGAACGGGGCCCTCAGGCGTTTTAAAACCCGTCCGGGCTCACTGCACCAGCACGCGGCGGGCGGCGGGCACTCCGTTGGCGGGGCTAAAAACCACGCTGTAGATGCCCGGGGCCACGACGGCCGTCAGCAGTTGCTCGGCCGTGGCGGCGATGGCCGTTACTTGCGCCTGCCACACGGTGCGGCCCAAGGCATCGATCAAGCGCAGCCGGCCGCCACCGCTTTGGGCGGGCAGGCGCACGTGCAGGGCCGTGCCAGCGGCCGTAGGATTGGGCCACACCTCCAGGCCGGCGGCCGCTGCGGCGCTGGCAGTGGCCAGCAGCTGGTTGCCTACCTGCACGTTGTCGATGTAAAGGTTGTTTCCCCCCTTGCCGGTGCGACTCACGAAGCGCAGCAGCACGCTTTTGCCAGCATAGGCCGTCAAATCGACCCGCTCCTGCCGCCAGTCGGTGCCGACGGCGGGCACAAAGGCGGGTAGCTGGCCGTTCCGGTCAAGCGACAAGGGGCCCCGGGTGGGCAGGCCACCGGCCGAGCCTTTGGCGTAGGGCTGGCCCAGCACGGCGAGGGTGCAGGCGTCCATTACCTGCACCAGCAGCGAATCGCGGCTGGCCGTGCCGTTGCCTACGGGCGCGTAGGCCAAGTCGAACAGCAGGGCGGGCTGGGCGTTTAGCAGAAGGGGCGGCGTTTGGAGCACGTCGTGCTGGCCCAGGGCTGGGTCGGCGTGCAAGGGGGCCTGGGCAGCCCGGGTGCTGGTGCCCGCGCGTCCGATCAGGCCGTCCACCAGTGCCCAGGTAAACAAGCCGTCGGGGTTCTCAACGGTCCAGCCCGCCGGTAGGCTGGTCGAGGCATCAAACGTTTCCGCAAAGGGCAAGCCGCGTCCGCTCGTCACCTCAATGCTGACCGTGGAGCTGGTGGTGCCGTAAGCGTTAGCCACGGTGAGGGTGGCCGTGTATATGCCAGCCGTAGGATAAGCCACGGTGGCGCTGGCCGTGGTGGCCGTGGCCGGTGAGCCTCCAGGAAAAGACCAGATGTAAGTGCCAGGGCAATACGCGCTTTGGCTGGTAAAATTCACCTGCCCGCCGGGGCAGATGCGGGTGCGGCTGGCCAGGGCCGTCGCCTGCGGGGCGCGGCCGTAAACCACCACATAACCCGTGTCGAGGCGGGTGGCCGAGCCGTTGGCATTGGCCACTTGCAGCGCCACGGCGAAGCGGCCAGGCGTGTTGTAAGTCACCGTGGGGTTGGGGTCGGCGGAAGTGGCCGGGGTGCCGCCGGCAAACGTCCAGGCGTAGCGGGTGGGCCTGAACAGCGACGAGTCGCGGAACGCCACCACCAGCCCTGGGCAGCCCGTGGTGGGCTGCGTCGAGGTGTACAGGGGCACCGGCGCGGGCGGCGCAGCGCTAAGCGCAATGTCGTCGAAAGCCATGCCGCGGCCGTTGCCGGCCGTGGCCGCGTCGGCCGGGCCCTGGCCGTACTGCTGGAACTTCACCCGTACATCGGTACCCAGGGCCAGGTTATTGGCCTGGGCAAACTGGGTCAGGTTGACGGATTGGGTTTTGTAAGTAACGGTTGAATTCTCGCCCGTCAGGCTCAGCAGCCGGTACCACGTGGTGCCGCCGTCCACGCTCAGGCTTACGCCGTCGCCGTTGGCAGAGCCTGTGAACTGGGCCGGCAGGTCATCGTCGGTTTCGGCCGGAAACCGACGCTGGCGGAAGGTGAGCAGCAGGTCCTGGCCGGGCGTGTTTTTTGCGTACCACACCGCTTCGTTCAGGCTTTGGGGGGCGGTACGAAAGGCAAAAACGGCGTCCATCACCAAATAGGCTTTGCCCGAGGCCGCGCCCGTACCGGCTACCACCTGCACCCGGCCGGCGCGGGTGCTGCTCACGGTCCAGCTCACGGGCAGGGCGCGCTGCTCCAGGTCTTCCACGGCCGGGGGCGTCACGGCCACGGGCGGGCCGTACACGGCCGTGAAGGCGTCAATCAGCCCGGCCCCGGTAAGGGTGTTGAAGCCGGCCGCGCCCACCGGCCGGGCCGTAGCGCTCAGGCGGGTACGCACCTGGGCCTGGGTCAGGGCCGGCTCCGATTGCAGCAGCAGCGCGGCCACTGCCGCCGCCGCCGGGGCCGCCGCCGAGGTGCCAAAAAAATTGGGAAAGCCATTGCCCTCGAAGTCACTGCCAAAAAACGAGGTGTCGCCGCCGTCCACCGCCGCAAAGTCGGGCTTGGGCCTCGTGGCGGGCGCGGCCAAGGCCGTACCGTTGGGGTTGAACAAAATGGTGGGGCTGCCCTTCGAGGAGTAATAATCGGGGGTTTGGGGATCGAAATAAGCCACGGCCGCCACGGCTGCCGCTTCGGCCGCCGCCGCGTGCCCCACCACGGTGCCGCTGTGCGTGAGCCACTCGGTGGGCTGGCCGTCGTTCAGGGCAATGTACTTGAGGCGGGCGGGGGTGGCGGTGCCGGCGCGGCGCACAATCACCAAATCAAACAGCGTGGTGTGGGTTTGGGACGTGTCATTGGTAAAATCCGCGTACTCAAAAGGCACCCCGGATTTGATGCTGTTGGCGTTCGCCCCGGCCACCGTGTCGCCGCGCGCCGAAACGATGTAGGCGTCGAGGTCGGTTTTCACGCCGCTGGCGGTGTAGAACGGGTCGCTCCACTGCAAGGCTATCTGCATTTCGGCCTTGTTGGCCACTGCAAAGCGCTGGGCCACGTCGGTACCGCCGGTGTTGTTGAAGTTGAGGCGGGCCAGGTTGCCGGCCCCCACCACGAACGCCGGGGCCGTGTTTTCGTAGCTCTGGTCGGCGTTGTTGCCCGCCGACGAAAAGTACGTTACCCCGCGCTGGGCCACGACTTGCGTCACGGCCTGGGCCACCACGCCGTCCTGGAAATAAGGCTCGTCGAAGTAGGCAATGTCGTCGACGATGACCTTGCAGTTGCCCTTGGCCGGGTCGGCCAGGTCGAGGATTTGCTGGGCAAAGTCGGCCTCCGAGTTGTACGCCGTGCTGAAGGCCAGGGGGGCCCCCGGGGCCAGGTCGTACACGATTTGGCACATGGCCCGGCCTTCGTCGGTGGCCGCGCCGTCGCCCAAATCGCTCAGTACCTGCACCCCGGCGGCGGGCAAGTCGCCCGAGGCCACGTCGTTGGCCAGGCCCTTCAGCGAGTTGAAAGAGTCGCTGAGCACGCCCACCCGCACGCCCGTGCCGTTGAGGCCGCGGGGCCGGGTGGCGCGGGTACGAGCCGCTTCCAACACATAGTCGGCCTGGGTGGTCACGCGGCCGCTGTTGGCCACGGGCCGCCACACCGGCAGCACGCCCAGCAGGCCCTGGGCCGCCAGGGCTTCGAGGCCGCTGCCCGCCGCCAGCTGGGCCACCGGCAGCATCCCTTCCACGAAGTGCAGGTCGGGCCGGCTGGCCACCACTGCGAAGCCCCGCGCCTGTAGCGCGGGCAGCAGCGCCGCTACGTCGCGGGCCGTGATGCGGACCAGCACGGCCGTGGCGTCTTTGCTCAGGCGCAGTTGCGGGTGGGCGGCTTGCAAATCAACTGGCGTGCCGCCGCGGCTGCTGGCCGTGGCTTCCCGGTACACGCGCTGCAACTCGGGGCCGATGCGCGAGTCGGGGTCGGTGCGCTGGTAAGGGGCCCACGCCGGGGCCCTGGAAATGGCGTGCGCCGCCGTGGGCCGGGGCCGGGCGTCCGGGGCTGGCGGGCCGGCCGGCGCGGTTTGGGCGCGGGCGGCCAGGGTCCCGGCCGTCCACACCAGCACGCCCGCCAATACGTTGCACCCAGCATGGCTGATAAGTCTGATTCGCATAGAATTAGGCGAAGGAAGGGTGGGCTTTTGGGTATAGATCCGGCCGGGCAGGGCCCTGGCTGCTACTCACAAGCAAAGTACCGGGCAACGCCAGCGGCCACAAGTTTGTGCCGACGAGCACCGCCTTTTAATCGACCAGCCCCGCGCCGAACCTTTTGCCGGGCGGGCGGCTTAAGTACCCGGCCCGCCGTGCCTACCTTTGCGCAGCCGGTCAAGGCCGGCTTTTCAATCGTTATTCTCCTGTTTCCTACGCGTTACAATTATGGCAGTTTACCCCGAATACATGGTGGCCCCCATCCGCCAAGACCTGACGGACGTGGGCTTTGAGCAGCTCTTCACCCCCGCCGAAGTCGACGCCAGCCTGGCCGCTGCCGAAGGCACCGTGCTGGTGGCCGTGAACTCGGTGTGCGGCTGCGCCGCCTCCAAGGCCCGCCCCGCCCTGAAAATGGCCCTGGCCAGCGCCGATAAAAAGCCCGGCAAGCTCGTGACGGTGTTCGCCGGCATGGAAACCGACGCCGTAGCCAAAATGCGCGAGCACTTGCTGCCCTACCCGCCTTCGTCGCCCTGCATCGGCCTATTCAAAGACGGCGAGCTGGTCCACATGATCGAACGCTACCACATCGAAGGCAACGACCTGATGCGGATCGTCAACAACCTGCAAGGCGCGTTCGAAGAGTATTGCTAGGCTTTTAATTTGGCATTGAAAATGGTCGCTCCGGTTTCGGGGCGGCCATTTTTATTGTCCGGTCCGTTCTTTGCGGCGGGCTTGGCCGTGGCAATCATCAGGGCCCCGCTGGCCATGAGCACCGCTCCGGAGATGACCTGCCATGTCAGCTTTTCTTTGAGGAACAACGCCGCCAGCGCCACCGAAAATACCAGGGCCACATTGGTCAGCGGCGACACCCGCGAGGCGTCGCCAAGCGAGAGCGCCCGGAACGAAAGCAGCGACGAGGCGGCCGTTAGTACCCCCGCCGCCACCAGAAAAATCCAGCTTTTGCGTTCGATGCGGCCCACGTCGGGCAGCAGGCCCTGCCACAGCACCGTGCCCCAGGCCACCGCGATGATGAGCACCGCTTCCACCGCGAAGGCCAGGCTGGGCGGCACGCTTTTGATGCCCGCCTTCGAGAGCGTGACCACCGCGGCGGACGCCAGGGCCGCCATCAACGCAAATACTATCCACATACCCGGTCCTAAACTACGCCTGCCAATACGCAGCGGCCGGGCCACGGTTAGGGCCCCGCACAAAATGGCCCCGGACTCCATTCGAAGCCGGGGCCGTTTTGTGCGGGGCCGGGAGCTTATTCCTGAAGCTTCACCAACCGCTTCACGTACACCTGGTTGCTGTCGCGGATGCGCACCGTGTAAATACCTGCGGGCAGGTTGCCGAGCGGAATCACCACCTGCGACTGGCCGCTTACCTTGTCGAGGTGCCGCACCAGCCGCCCGCTAACGTCGTACACGGCCAGCTCTTCGGCTTCGTTCTGCGGTAGCGTCACCGTGACCGCGCGCGTGGCCGGGTTGGGGTACAGCGTCATTTCCTGGCCCATTGCCAGCGAGCTGGTTTTCAACGCGACGGCTTTCACCGCTGGCTGGGCCCCGGCGCTCACTTCGAGGCGGTCCACGTTGGCCCCGCTGCGGTTGATGGCCGTGGCGCGCACCTTATTGGAGCCCGCGTTCAGGCTAGCGCTGAGGCCCACGGTTTGCCAATTGCCCCAGGCCCCGGTGCCGGGAAACGACAGGGAGCTGCTGGCTACCGCGCCGTTGACCTTGATTTGCAGCGGCCGGTCGTTGTCGCCCAAGGCGTAGCGGAAGCCGAGCTGGTAGGTACCGGCCGCGGGCACGTTCACCGTCCACTCCACGAAGTCGTTGGTTGGGTTGATGTAGTCGCCGAACCCCGTCCCGGAGTAGCCGGGCCACTGATTGGCAACCTGCACGCCCGACAAAACCGCGTCCTCGGCTTCGTAGACGCTGGTGGTGGCGGGCACTTCCGTGCCGTACACTTCGAATTCGTAAAGCGAATAGCCGGCCGGGAAACCCCTTTTGACGCCTTGCATTCGCACGTAGCGAGCGGTGCCAACCACCGGCAACACGTTAGAATACGACGTATTGCCGGTTACCGTTTTGGCGGTTGTCCACGTCGTGCCGTTGGTAGACAGCTGGATCAGAAAGTCCTGGCCCAGCGCCGTTTCCCAGTCCAGCACCACTTGGCTGAGCTTGTACGACTTGCCCAGGTCCACCTGCATCCACTCGGATTCCAGGCCCTGGGCACTGGCCCACCGGGTGGTTCCCAGGTGGTCGACGGCTTGCTGGGGGCCGTACGGATCGATTTCGATGGAAGAAGCGGTGGCCGTCTTGCCAAGGGCCAGGTTGACGGGCTGGTTGGGCTCGGGCGTGCCCGAAACCTCCAGCTCGTTGATGGAATAGCCGCCCGAAGTGGCCGGCACCGTGGCGTACACGCGGATGAACCGGCCCGAGCCCCGTACCGGCACCGTGCTGAGGCGGCCCTGGTTGCCCACAATTTTCGCCAAAGACGTCCAGGTCTGCGCGTCGTCCGAGGTTTGGACTTCAAAATTCTGGGCCAGTGCGGCGTCCCATTTTACGCGCACCTGGCACACGGCGTAGCGCTGGCCCAGGTCCACGTAAAGCCACTGCGGGCCGGAGCCCGCGGCGCTGGCCCAGCGGGTGGCCGCGTCGCCGTCGAACGCCTGGAACTCATAAAAAGCATGGTCCTGGTTGAGGGTAGACGAGCTGGCAGCGGGCCGGTTCAGGGTCAAGTTGTCCGGGGGGCAGTTGCCCGCCGGGCTGCTCAGCGTGGTGTCGGCGCTGAATACGAGGGGCACGTGGCTGAACACGGCCGTGGCGAGCTGGTCGTTGGCGTGGCTGGTGAGCACGATGCCCGCCTCGATGGCCCCGCTGCCAAAGCCCAGGTCCACGGGCGCACCGACGCGCTTCCACGTCAGGCTATCCTGCGATACGTAGCCCGTGTACTGCGTGCCGCGCTTGATGAGCTTGACGTAGTACGGGGGCTGGATGCCCAACAGACTTGTGTTGGCAGTGTAACCGTTCGTTTCCTGGCGGTACTGAAACGCTGCGCCATTGCTGCCGGTGAGCGCCATGAGCGCGTGGCGGGAGTTGCTTTCGAGGGTTTCGCGGAACATAACGCCCGCCTTGTTCCACCCTTCGTAGCCTTTGAGGCTGTCGACGCGGGCCGTTATTTGGCCGTCGCCGCTGAAGGTTTTAAAAGCGTAGCGGAAGCCGTCGGCGGTGTCCCAAATGTCGTCGCCCGAGGCCTTGAGGTGGAACGCCGAGTTGTTGTAGCAGGACTGGCCGGGAACGCCCACCAGCCCCACGTCCTGCGAAGACCACCGCGTGGGCAGCGGGCCGCAGTTGGGGTCGCACGTCAACGTGCTGAAAGCCCTGTCGCCTGAAAACGCGCCGGTTCCGGTGGCGCTGCACACCGCCTGAATCTTAAACAAGTAATCTGTGCCGCAGCCGAGCTTGTTGTCCAGCACAAAGCTGTTTGTGTTGGCCGTGGCGAGGGTGTAGTCCAGGTCGGCCACGGCTTTGTATGCCACGTTGTAGCTGCCCACGCCGGGCACGGCGCTCCAGGTGAGCAGGGCCCCGCTGCGCGACAGATTGGATGCCGCCAGGCCCGCCGGCGTGGCGCAGCCGCTGGCGGGAGTGCCAAACACCTGAAAATCATACAGCGAATAGCCAAAGCTGGTGCCGCGGGCCGTGCCGTACATGCGCACGTAGCGGCCGGTGGCTTGCAGTGGTAAGTTGTTGACCAGGGCAGTGTTGCCGGTAACCGGCGTGACGGGCGTCCAGGTCTGGGCGTCGTCGGACACCTGAAGCTCGAAGTTCTTGCCCAGCGCGGTTTCCCACGTCAGCACGGCCCGGCAGAGGTCGTACCGCCCCTGCAAGTCCACGTAAATCCACTGCGGGTCGACGCCCTTTGCGCTGGCCCACCGCGTGGTGGCGCTGTTATCGAAAGCGGCCGATGCCGGGGTGAGGGCCGCGTCTTCAACAGCCGAAGCAAAGGCCGGCTTGTTCAGGGCCACGTTGGTGGTGGCAGCGCAAGACGGCGATTCGGCGCTAATGACGCCGTACACAATCAGCTGCTTGGAGAACGTAGCCATGTACACTTTGCCGTTGGCCACGGTGGGGCACACGAATTTGGCGAAGCCGCCGATGTTGTCCCGCGTGTTTTGGTTCGAGTTCCAAAGCTCCTTGGTCACGTCGCTCGCGTCGAAGGCCCGCAAAATGCCCGGCCGCGTCGTATGGTTGGCGTCGCCGGAAGCCGCGTGTGACGCCCACAGAATGCCCGTTCCCGCCGTAGTGCCCTTAGACGACACCGCCATCAGCGTACCGCTGCTGCCGGTGGGCCCCTGGGCGCTGCCGATCACCACGGAGGCGACGTCGAACGTGCCGGTGCTGCGGTTGAAGGGAAACGCCTTCAGCGCGGCATTTTCCGACCAAGTATAAAAAAATTCCTTACCGCCGCCCTGGTAGTAGGCAAACGAAGAGCGCAGGCCCTTGCCCGACCCCAGGGGAATGGTCTGCACTACCTGGTTGGCCCCGGTGTTGTAGCCGCCCATGTTGTCGCGGTTCATCAGGTAGATGTTCCCGTCTTTGCAGCCCGTCACCGCTAGCTTGGTGTTGGGCAGCAGCAGCATCTGGCTGGTGCCAAAATCAAGGTCTGCTTCTTCCAGCTGCTCGTAGTTGTTTGGAGTAAAAAAAGTACTTACGGCCAGCGTGGAGCCGTTGGGGACGAGCTTAACGGCACTCTCCGAACGGTTGCGCACGTTGCTGCGGTCGCCGTTCGCTCCGATGCTGCCGTTGCCCACGGCCACGTAAATGTTGCCCAACTCATCGACGGCCGGGGCCGCTCCGGACATCCAGATGCCCCCCGCGTATCCGTCGGGGGTAGTACTGTACACTATTTTTTGGGCCAGCGTCTTGGCGTCGTAGCCCAGCAGCCAGCCGTGGTACGGGGCCCAGTCGCAGTGCGACGAATAGCCGATGTACACGATGCCGTTGAGCAGAAGCAGGCCGGGGCGTTGGTTGTTTCTCTGCGCGTCGAAAGAGATAGAGCCGTTGTTGCTGCCGTCCCCGGTGCCCGCCTGGGAAGCGTTAATCCGCTGCGGGCTGCCGGCGCGCTCGGCCCCCGTGCTGATGTCGACCGCGTGCAAGTGCTGGGAGTAGAACGCGCCGGTAGTGGAGCGGGTCACAAAATAAATGGTCTGGCTCACCGAATCGATGACCGGGGTGCCGATGATGCCAATGTTGCCGTTCAGGTCCTGGTAGCCTCCCCCGCAGGCCCCGGTCATGTCGATGTTTTTGGGCGGGCGCTGCCCGGCGGCAGTGTAGTTTTGGGTCCAGTACACCAAAGCTTTGTCGGCGTCGATGGCGTACACCGTGTTGTTCGCGGTGGCCACGTACACGACGTTGTGGACGCCCCCGCCGATGGTGACGCGGCTCAGCACCAACGGCTGCGCATAAATCTGGTCGTCCACGGCTACGCTGTAGGCCTTGCCAAAGGTGCTGGGCCTGACGTTGTTCACGTTCAGGGTAGTCTCTTTGCTGTTCCAGCCAGTTCGTTGCAAATCGCCGTGCTGCATCACCACGGAAACGCGCTGCGCCGCCGCGCTGAAAGCGAAGAAAGGCGCGCAAAGCAGCAGCCATTTCATCAAAAACTTGGGGTATGAATGCCGCCGGTCGAAAGTGAGTCGGTCGTTTACCATAAGAAAAAGAATGAGGTGAAAACTAAGCCTAGGCGCACAAATACTTCAGCCACAGCTGCCGAACCATAAGTGCAACTTGTTGTAAATTAAATCATACTATAATACCAAAGATATATAACTAATATTTTCTGAAACTATACGGTGCCGCTTTTTTTTGCCGGGGCCCTCCGGCGCGGCGCAAAGTGGGCCCGCGCTTGCTCGTCTCAAAACCAATAAAAAAGCCGCTCCTGAAAAAGGAGCGGCTTTTTTATTGGTTTTGAAAATCGGCCGACGACGCGCCGAAACCCGGGTCATTAATGTTAAGTTAATTAGCTACTTCGCTCAAAAACTTGATCCGCACGAGCCGCACTTCTTCCTCCGTAAAGTCGTCGGTGCCCAGTTCTTTTAGGGCCACGGCGATATTGTCGGTACTGGCCGACATAAAATAGTCGTAGATCTCGTCCTGCTTGTCCTCGTCCATCATTTCCGGCAGGTAGTAGTCGAGGTTGAGGCGGGTGCCGGCGTAGCAGATGTGCTCGATTTCCTCCATCAGCTCGGCCATGCCGATGCCTTTGGAAGCGGCAATGTCTTCGAGCATCGTCTTTTTGTCGATTTGCTGGATGACGTAGATCTTAATCTTCGAGCGGTTCACCGCCGACTTGATCACCACGTCGTCGGCCGTTTCGATGTCGTTGTCTTCCACGTACTTCTTGATGGCCGCCACAAAGGGGGCCCCGAACTTCTGGGCCTTGCCCTGGCCCACGCCGGCCACGTGCGTCAGGTCGGCGAGGCTGGTGGGGTAGGTGGTGGCCATTTCCTTCAGGCTGGGGTCCTGGAAGAGCACGTAGGGCGGCAGGTTTTTCTGCTTGGCGACTTGCTTACGCAACTCCTTGAGTTGGATGAACAGGGCCTCGTCGTGGCCGGCGGCCTGCTGCACTTCTTCCTTGTCCTCGTCGGCTTTCTGCTCGGCCTCGAAGTTGTGGTCCTTGGTGAGGGTGATGGACTGCGGGTTTTCGATGAAGTCCATGCCCCGGTCCGTCATCCGCACCAGGCCAATACTATCGATGTCCTTCTCCATGAAGCCGTTGAGCAGGCATTGGCGCAGCACCGAGTGCCAGAACTGGGCGTCGCCCAGGGCCTTGCCCTGGCCGTACAC
>CAXTBA010000074.1:0-15439 GCA_964242665.1 uncultured Hymenobacter sp. | reverse complement strand
CTGCTGGCCGTGGACGGCGACGGCAACGTGAAAATGCGGGGCTCCAGCAATTTCAAGGTGCTGGTGAATAATAAGCCGTCGCCCACGCTGGCCAGCAACCTGGCCGAGGCCCTGAAAAGCATTCCGGCCGACCAGATCCAGAGCGTGGAAGTCATCACCACGCCGCCGGCCAAGTACGACGGCGAGGGCACGGCCGGCATCATCAACATCATCCTCAAAAAAGGGATAGACCAGGGCCTGAACGGCCGCGTCGGCGGCAGCGGTGGCAGCCGGAACAGCAACTTCAACTCGGCTCTGAATTTTAAAAAAGGCAAAGTCGGCTTCACTTCTTCGGCTAGCACGGGGGCCTGGTACAACCCCGGCCAGGCAAGCCTCACCCGGCTCGGGTATTCGGACCGCGGCACCGACACGCTGCGCCAGGCGAGCAGCGTACACAACAACGGCAACTGGTACTACGGCACGGTGGGCCTCGACTACGACCCGGCCGAGCACCACACGCTTTCGCTGGCCGGCTCGGTGAACGGCTACAAGGGCAATACCCGGCAAGACTTGACCAGCCGGGATGCGGCTCCCTTCGCAATTCCGAACCCACTTTATGCCCGCGACACCAAAAATATCTTTAGCGGCCTCAACGTGGAGGGCACCGGTACCTACACCCGCACCTTTGCGCAGGCCCGCCGCGAGTGGAGCGTGCTGGCCCAGTACGCTCTTAACAACGGCACCTTTGGCTACAATTTCGACCAGTTTAATAATTCGGATGTGGTACTGGACCAAGGCCGGGCCAACTACCGCGAACGCAGCCGGGGCCGCACGCCCGGCCACGAGTACACGTTTCAAACGGACTTTACCCAGCCTTTCGGCGATAAGAAAACCCTGGAAACAGGCCTGAAAGCCATTTTCCGCCGCACCGGCTCGGTGGCCAACGTAGATACTTTGCAGGCAGATCAAAACCTCGATTTTGTGCGGGCCCCGCGCCGCGCCACCGATTTTAGTTACGCCCAGGATGTGCAGGCCGCCTACGCTACGTATTCTTTCGGCCTGGGTAAGAAGCTGACCAGCAGCCTCGGCAGCCGCCTGGAGCGCACCGCGCTGGCCGCCGATTTTCGGGCCACTAACACCGCGCCCTTCGACCGCAGCTACCTCACGCTGCTGCCCAACGGCAGCGCGCGCTATGCTTTCGCCGACGCCACCAGCCTGCGCTTCGCTTACAGCCGGCGCATCACCCGGCCTTTTATCGATTACCTCAATCCCTTCGTGGACCGCTCCGACGCTAAGAATATTTCTTACGGCAATCCCAACCTCAACCCCGAACTGACGGACTCTTATGAGCTGAGCTACAATACCACCGTCAAAACCACGACGATTAACGCGTCGCTGTCGGTGCGGCACACTGGCAACGCCATCGAGCAGGTGCGCTTTTCGACCGTCAATCCCAGCGCGTCCCTGCCTGCCGACGTACCCGCTGACCCCAGCGTGACGGCCCAAACCTTCGCCAACGTGGCTGCCAATACTTTTTATCAATTCAATGTTTACCTCTCGGCCAAGCCCGTACCGAAGTGGGACCTGAGCGCCAGCCCTGACGTGCAGTACATCGTGCGCCGCAGCCCGGCCCTCAACGCCGAGCGCCGGGGCTTCACGGGGGGCGTGAACATGAATACGTCGTACAAGCTGAACAAAGGCTTCACGGTGCAGGGATTTGTGTACGCCTCGCTGGCCACCCCCGAAATCCAGGGCCGGGGCCCGGCCAACCTGTACTATCAAATGGGAGCCAAAAAAACGCTGTTCAAGGAAAAGGCCGACCTGGTGCTCAACTTTGGCAGCCCTTTCAACAACTACTGGCCTTATCGCTCCGTCACGACCACGGCCTATTTCGACGAGCACTCCGAGTACCGCGCCTACCAGCGCTCTTTCCGGCTCAGTTTCACCTACCGGTTTGGGAAGGAGCAGCAGGGCCGCCAGCGCAAAGCAGTGCAGAACGACGACGTGAAAGGCGGCGGCAGCAAGCAAGGCGGCAACTAGCGCGGCCTTCGGGGCCGTGGCAGTGTTCGGTTCGGTGCAGAGTACTGCGCGGTCACCAAGGGTGGAAAGTTACAGGGCCCCCACGCTGGCCAAACGCCTTTCAATACAATAAAGAATAAAAAAAGCGCGGCCCAATCCTGGGCCGCGCTTTTTTGTGTTTTAGTGAAATAATGTTGGCGATTTATGCCGGCTCTTGGTCTACCGCTGCCGGTTCGGGGCGGCGCATCCAGCCCATGCCGCACTTGGCCTGCATTTGCTGACGAAACTTCTCGCGGGCTTCGGGGCTGAGGTGCTCCATGCGGCCGGCCATGCGCTGCTGCCAGGCGCGGCGTTTCTGGGCCCAGCCGCCGCCCCGTCCGCCCCAGCTACCAAACAGCAAGCGGCTTAGCAGCAGCAGCCCAAAGGTTTGCCCCAGCGTGATTAGCGGGCCGTGGAAGAGCGACGGCACTAGCCAGTTCCACAGCGATTGGGTGAAAAAGCCGACGACCGTAATGAATAAGGCCGCGAAAATCAAAAAGCGGAGCCCGCGCAGCAGCCAGAATTTGCGTTTCATGATATGTTGAATGATTTAATTGTTGGTGATCAAATTGTTGAATTATTGGATTATTAAATTGCTGGATTGTCGCCGGTCAAATCATCGATTGTCTAACCCGCAATCAACCATTTAGCCGGCAGCCAATCAACAATCCAACTGCCAAAATTCAATCCGTAAACAACTCGTTGTACAGCTTTTGCAGCCGTTTGCGTAGGTGCAGCACGGCGTAGTGCTTGCGCGAAATCAGGGTTTTGAGCGGCACGCCGGTTTCGGCCTCCATCTCCTTGAAGCTCTTGTCTTCCAGCTCGTGCCACACGAACACTTGGCGCTGGGCGGCCGGCAACTCGGCCAGCGCGTCGGCTAAAGCGTCCATCAGCGTCTCGCGCAGCAGGCGGTTCTCGGGCGAGTCGTCGGGGGCCGGCAGCAGGTCGGCCAGCAGCAGGCCTTCGCCGTCGGGGTCGGCCTCGGCGGCCCCGAACGCGGCTTCGAGCGACACCGGCCGCTGCCGGCGGTAGAGGTCGATGATGCGGTTGCGGGCCACCCGGAAGAGCCAGGCGGCGGCCTGCTCCACGGGCTTGAGCAGGCGGTAGCTTTCCACCAGCTCGGCAAACACGTCTTGCAGTAAATCTTCGGCCTCCGCCTCGTCGGGGATGCGGCGGCGGATGAACTGCAACAGCCGGGGCCGCTGCTGGCGCACGGCGTCGGCAATTTGCCGGTCCTGTTGCGAAGCCGTCATCGGGAGGAGGGGAGAAGCGAGCGAAAGGGCCAGGTTTTCCATGTTGTGCAAGCAGACGCAACCGCGCCCGCGATACTTTAACCGGCGGGGGTTTGCTTTTTCAGGATACCTTTGCCTGCCCAAAATACGGCCCAAATCCGGCCCGATTATCTGCCCGCCCCGCCTCGCATGGACCATACCATTCCCGAAGTTATCCGCACCGTCCCGTTGCAGTACTACGTTTTTTTCGCCACGGCTCTGTTTGCCATCGGCGTCATCGGCGTGCTCACGCGGCGCAACGCCATCATCATTTTCATGTGCATCGAGCTGATGCTGAACGCGGTGAACGTGCTGCTAACGGCCTTTTCGGCCTACCGGTCCGATCCCAACGGGCAAATATTCGTGTTCTTCATCATGGCCGTGGCGGCGGCCGAAGTGGCCGTGGGCCTGGGCATCATCGTCATGATTTACCGCAATTTCCAAACCACCGACGTCAACCTGCTGAGCCGGCTCAAGTGGTAAGTGGGCAAATGAGCGGATGGGCGATGGGCCCTCGCTTTTTTGCTTGCTCGTCTCTTCTCGTCCACTCCTGCACTCATTTGCTTCTCTACTGATGGAAATCGTTCTTCCTGGCACCAACGCGCCTTTCCCCACCTTTTTGTACGTTCTCATCCCCGGATTGCCCTTTCTGGGCTTTTTGCTGAACGGGTTGCTGAACAAGCGCTTGCCAGCTACTCTGGCCGGGCTCATTGGCAGCGCCGCGGTGCTGGGTTCGTTCATCATCTCGCTGGTGCTGTTTTTCAACTTTAAGTACCAATATACCGTCGAGCTATTCGATTGGATTACGGTCGGTTCGCTGCAAATTCCATTCAGCTACCAAATCGACCAGCTCAGCCTGGTAATGTTGCTGCTCGTGACCGGTGTAGGCTTCCTCATCCACGTGTACAGCATCGGTTACATGGCGCACGACGAAAACGTGGGTAAGTTTTTTAGCTTCCTCAACCTGTTCGTGTTCAGCATGTTGGTACTGGTGCTGGGCTCTAATTTCGTCATTCTCTTCATCGGTTGGGAAGGCGTGGGCCTGTGCTCTTACCTGCTCATTGGCTTCTGGAACACCAATACCAGTTACAACAACGCCGCCAAGAAAGCCTTCATCATCAACCGCATCGGCGACCTGGGCTTTCTGCTCGGCATCTTCCTGATTTACCTGACCTTCAATTCGGTCCAGTTTGGTGAAGTGTTCCAGAAAGCCTCGCTGGGACAATTTGGGCCCTACACGGTGGGCATTTGCACGGCCATTACGTTGCTGCTGTTTGTGGGGGCCATGGGCAAGTCGGCCCAAATACCGCTTTACACCTGGCTGCCCGACGCCATGGCGGGCCCCACGCCGGTGTCGGCCCTCATCCACGCCGCCACCATGGTCACGGCCGGCGTGTACATGGTGTTGCGGGCCAACGTGCTCTTTACTTTATCTCCGCAAACGCTCGAAGTAGTGGGCGTCATCGGTTTGGCTACGGCGTTTTTCGCGGCTACCATTGGCCTGGCCCAGAACGACATCAAGAAAGTGCTGGCCTACTCCACGGTGTCGCAGCTCGGCTATATGTTCTTGGCGCTGGGCGTGATGGGCTACTCGTCGGCGTTATTCCACGTGCTCACCCACGCCTTTTTTAAGGCCCTGATGTTCCTTGGGGCCGGCTCGGTGATTCACGCCATGAGCGACGAACAGGACCTGCGCCGCATGGGCGGCCTGCGCAAGGCACTGCCAATCACGTTTTTAACTTTCCTTATCGGTTGCCTGGCCATTTCGGGCATTCCGCCGTTTGCCGGCTTTTTCTCGAAGGACGAGATTCTGAGCCACGTGTACGAGCATAACAAACTGATGTGGGCCGTCGGCCTGTTCACCTCATTCCTGACGGCGTTTTACATGTTTCGCTTGCTATTCCTGGCTTTCTTTGGTGAGTTTCGTGGCACGGAGCAGCAGAAGCACCACCTGCACGAGTCGCCGGCGAGCATGACGCTGCCACTCGTCGTGCTCGCCTTTCTATCTGCCGTGGGCGGCTTTATGGGGGCCCCTATGTTGCTGGGCAAGCACTACTTGGCCGACTACCTGGCTCCGCTCTTTATTTACTCGCGCCGCCTCAACCCAGCGGCCTTTGCCTTGGAGCCCGACCACAGTACCGAGCTGATGCTCATCGGCTTATCGGTGGCCGCTGCTGTGCTGGGCATCGTACTGGCCTACGTACTGTACGTGGCCCGGGCCGAGCGCCCCGTGGCCGACAGCGCTCCGCGTCCAGCCCCTGAGAACCTGGTGTACCACAAATACTACATCGACGAGCTGTACGACACCTTGTTCGTGCGGCCCACCATGGCCCTGTCGCGTGGCCTCTACAAGTACGTCGAAAACGGTGTTATCAACCCCATTACCAACGGGTTTGGGCGGGCGGTGCAGGGCGGGGGATTTTTACTGCGCTACGTTCAAACCGGAGCCGTCGAGACTTACCTTATTTTAATGGTTATCGGCATCGTGCTGATTTTGGGGTTGAACTACGGCCGACTTTAGGATAGGGCGAGAAGTTAGTTTAGCATAAAAACCTGTAGCGCAGCATTTTCGGCAATCGTTTTAGTATAATAATATTGACAACTTTTTGCAAAGGATAAAAGTATAGGCCCCTATTCCTATTCGGAAGCAAGCCACACTTTTTATCTTTCGTATGAAATCAAACTGCTTCTCATTCGGGGCCTTGGTGCCCGGTGCCGTATTATTAGCAGCTCTAGGGTCATCCTTGGGCGCACAGGCGCAAACGGCGGATCACAAAACGGCCATCGGCGGCAACGTGAGCGTGTTGCAGTACCGCGGCGAGCTGGGCAACGACTGGTGGAACCTGGGCCGCCAAGACTTGCGTTTCGGATTCGGGGCCGCCATTACGCGTTACCTGTCGCCTTCGCTCGATCTGGCCTTGATGGCCAACTATCAAACCTATCACTTCCCCGACAATAGCACCCCCACCGCGCAGAATCGCGGGTTTGCGGTGAAGTCGGGGTTCGCGGACCTGGCCCTGAAGCTCAAGCTCAACAACGGCCACATCCTTAAAGAAGATGCTTTCATTCAGCCGGCCTTGCTGGCAGGCGGTGGCTTTTACCTTGCCCATAGCATGGGCAACAACGGCGCGGGGGCCTTCGACAACGGCATTGGCCGGCCCGACTTTATGGGGGGCGCGCTGCTGCGCTTTCGCCTCTCGCCGGCGCTGTTTCTCGACGTGCAATCGACCTACCACTACCCACTGACCGAGCGCACCGATAACGTTTACAGCGCGAGCGACAACCGCTACGACGACTTTTTGGTGCATTCGGTGGGCCTGACGCTAGCCCTGGGCAAAGCCAAGGATACGGACGGCGACGGCGTGTCCGACCGCAAGGACAAATGTCCCGACACGCCCGCCGGCGTGGCCGTGGACCCCACCGGCTGCCCGCTCGATAAAGACGGCGACGGCGTGCCCGACTACCAGGACAAGTGCCCCGACGTGAAGGGCCTGGCCGCGCTGCAAGGCTGCCCCGATGCCGACGGCGACGGTGTGGCCGATGCCGACGACAAGTGTCCCAACACGCCGGCCGGCGTGAAAGTGGACGCCACCGGCTGCCCCCTCGACACGGACGCCGACGGCGTGCCCGACTACCTCGACAAGTGCCCCAACACGCCCGCCGGTGCCAAAGTAGACGCTACCGGCTGCGTGACGGACCGCGACGGCGACGGCGTGCCCGACGACCAAGACAAGTGCCCGGACCGTGCGGGCCCCGCCTCAAACAAAGGCTGCCCCGAGATGACTCCCGAGCAGAAAGCTACCAAGCGTATTCAGTTCGAGTTCAACAAGGCCCGCTTGCTGCCGGTGTCGAATGCCCGGCTGGACCAGATCGTGCAACTCCTCAACGAGTATCCGGACTATAACCTGAGCCTTTCGGGCCACACCGATGCCGTGAGCACTGAGGCGTACAACCTGCGCCTCTCTTACGACCGCGCCGCCGCCGCCCGCAATTATCTGCTCAGCAAAGGCTTGCCTGCCAATCGCATTGAGGCTCGTGGCTACGGTAAGCTCAAGCCCGTTGCGTCCAACAAGACCAAGGCGGGTCAGGCCCTGAACCGCCGTGTGGACTTCGACCCTTACCTGAACGGTGACCCCAACCCGGCCGAAACTAATTACGGCCCGGCCCCGACCATTGCCCAGCTACAAGCAGAAGGCAAGACGGCCCCGGCCGGAGCTGCCCCGCCCCGCAGAAAGGTCCCCGCTAAAAAGCCTTCCGCCAAAAAGGCCCCAACTAGCCGGAAGTAGGCGTCAGGTTTCTGGGATGCCACCAATAAAAACGGCCCGCTGCAAAGCGGGCCGTTTTTATTGGTGGCATCCCAGGCAGCTTATGTCCGCACAAAGGGCAAGCGACAACCAATACCAAACAAATAAAGTAGAATGCAGGGCCCTAATCACACTTCGGTGGACTGTTGGGTGTCTATTCTTTCGTGCATTCCGACGAATCTATGGATTTCAAAAATGCGTTGTTACTGGCCGGTTTTGGCCTGACGACGGCGTGCAGCGGCGGCCCCAGCAAGCAAGAGAAGCAGGAAGCAGCCGCGGCCACGCCGGCCCGAACCTTGGCCACGCCCGCCGCCGAAGCCGTGCACCTGCCCGCGCCTTACACCACCAAATCCGTCACCAAGCGGGTGGAAATCATCGACTGGCCGGCCGGCAAAATGCCCACCGCCCCGGCCGGCTTCGCGGTGACGAAGTTTGCCGGAGGCCTCGAAAGCCCGCGCTGGGTGTACGTGGCCCCCAACGGCGACGTACTGGTGGCCGAAGCCACGACCTTGCCCAAGGGCACAAAAAAAGAAATCGCGGCGGCCCTGCGCCTCGACAAGTCGCGTTCGTTGCAAGCCACGAGTGCCAACCGCATCACGCTTTTTCGCGATACCAACCACGACGGAATGCCCGACGTGCGCACTGTGTTTTTGAGCGGTTTGAAGCAGCCGTTCGGAATGCTGGTGTTGGGCAACTCGTTTTACGTGGCCAACACCGACGCCGTGTGGCGCTTTCCGTACCAGGCAGGGGCCACGAAAATCGCCGGCCCGGGCCAGAAAATCATGCGCCTGCCCGAAGGCGGCTACAACAACCACTGGACCCGCAACCTGCTGGCGAGCCCCGACGGCTCGAAAATATACGTGACCGTGGGCTCGGGCAGCAACGCTTTTGAGAACGGTGCGGCCAACGAGGTGCGCCGCGCCAACATTCTGCAAATCAACCCCGACGGCTCGGACGAGAAAATTTACGCTGCGGGCCTGCGCAACCCCGTGGGCCTGGCCTGGGCCCCGGGCACGCACACACTGTGGGCGGCCGTGAACGAGCGCGACGAGCTGGGCGATGAGTTGGTGCCCGACTACCTCACCAGCGTGAAAGAGGGCGGCTTCTACGGCTGGCCCTACTCGTACTACGGCCAAAACCAAGACCCGCGCCTCAGGGGCCAACACCCCGAGTTAGTGAAGACGGCCATCGTGCCCGACGTGCCGCTGGGGCCCCACACCGCTTCGCTGGGGCTGGCATTTTATGACAAAACGGCCTTTCCCGCCAAGTACCGCGCCGGGGCCTTTATCGGCCAGCACGGCTCCTGGAACCGTTCGGCTTACTCGGGCTACAAGGTGGTGTTTGTGCCTTTTAAAGGTGGCAGGCCCGCTGGCAAGCCCCAAGATTTCCTGACCGGCTTCCTGGTCGGTGGCAACTCCGACCAGGCCTACGGCCGCCCCGTGGGCGTGGCCACCTTGCCCGACGGCTCGCTGCTGGTAGCCGACGATGCCGGCAATACCTTGTGGCGCGTCGCAGCCATTGTTTCGGCCCAAAAACAGGGCTAAGACTTAAAAAACTGAGCCCTGGCCCTGGGACCAGGGCCGGGACCGACGTGTGCACGATGCCTAATGACGGTCAGGGCCTTTGCCGTCCGAGTGCGGGGCGGCCCGCACAGTAGCCGGGTGCGGGCGCGGACCGGCTGAAGGATGTGGCTGACTAGCCGGGCGGCCGGCAGGATGAGGGTGCGGAGCAGGTTGAAGTTGGCTCATCGGCCGGACGGCAGGCGCGGGCTGTGCCGCAGCCTGGCGTTGCGGCTGGGCTTGGGGCTTGTTGGCTGGCGGTGCCTTGGCAGGCATGGGGGCGGTGTCGGGCAGGCCACCGGCCCGCTTCGGTTGGCCAGCCACTTTATCTATTTTAGCTGCCTTAGCTGCTTTATCAGCGGTTCTATCCGTTGGGGTGGCGGGGTACGGGCCTGCGGACGTGGGCTGTGATTGCTTAACTGCCGGCGCAGCCGGGGCGATGGCACTGCCAGCCGCGTTTGAGCCGTCTGGCCGCGCCGAACGAACGGGCGGAACTACTGGGCCGGGGCTCGATGAGTTGGCGCTGGCGGGTTGGGCGTGGTCGTGAGCGGTTGTCTGGTCAGGACCCTTGCCCTTGCCCGGGGCCTCAACACTTGGAACCGGATTCGGGACCCCGGGCGTGGAGGCCTGGGCTTGCCGGGCAGTTGCCTGCCGGGCCCGGGCCTCCCGGATGGGGTCGGGGTCGGTGCTGCTCAGGTGATGGACGGCGTTGTCAGGCATGAGGCCCCGGTTGGTGTTGCCGGCGCTACGGGCCAAGGCAGCAGCTTTGGGCAAGGGCACTGTCTTCTGCGGCGCAGGCGCGGGGGCAAGGCCAGCGCTGGGGCCCCGGCCGGGGCGCGACGGGGCCGCTACCTCGGGCCGGTACAAGGCCAGCGACTGCCCCTGCAAGCCCGCGCCCGGCGTAGAACGGTTGCCCACAACCAAGGGCTTAATGGTTTGGCCGGTGGCTTTTTCTACTTCGGCCCGGCCCGGCCCGGCCGGGTAGGCCGGCTGCCCGCCGCCATCGTGGGCGGAGGTAGGGTGGCCTTGGCCGACATTGTTCACCTCCGTGCGATTAGCATTGTTCACAACCGCCGTGTTATTAGTAGTCGTGCCATTGTTATTCACCACGTTGTTATTCACATAAGTATTGTGGATAATGGTCGTGTTGTTGTAAATAACTGTAGTGCGCGCGGGCGGCACGTAGTAGGTAGCAATTACCGGGCTGGCCACGTAGGCTGCTGGCACGAAGCACCACCGCGCCGCTGTTACCGGCGCGTCGCCGAACGAAAAAGAGAACCCAATGCTTTCGCGCACGCCTCTGCGCACGGGCGGCGGCCCCAGCGGGGCCCAGCCGTAGTAGCCTTCGCTCTGGCGCCACGCCACCCAGGCGGGCCCCCAGGTGTAGCCCGGTACCCACAGCCAGCCGAATTCATCGGAGTAGCGCCAGCGCCCGTAGTGAAACGGGGCCCAGCCCCATTGGTAATCCGACACCCAGGTCCAGCCGTAATCCGTGTACACCCAGTGCCCGTTGGTGCGGTAGGGCTGGAAATCGGGGCCCGCGCTGGGCACCCAGGCATAGCCATAATCGGGGTCATCGACCCAAATTCCATAAGGGCTCAGGGCGTCGTAAAATGTCTGGTAGCTAACCGCATCAGGTGGCCCCTGGGCACGGGTTGGGGCCGTGAAGGGGCCGCTCAACATGAGCAACAACAGGCAGGCTACTAATTTTAATTTCGTTGGCATGGTAGGGAAATGGTAATGCTTCGGCTAAGACACCCGCAAGATGCCTGCGTTTAACGGCAACTTCTCCGTCACCTCATTCATTCTTTGCGGCCCCGTTTCCGGCCGAAGCATCGGCCTGGGGCCCCCGCCACCAAGCCCCGCAGTTACCGGGCATCGTCAATGGCCGAACCGCCGATGTCGTTGTTGAAAGTACAGGTAGGCCGGCGCCACGCCCAGCTCGGCGGCCACCCCGGTGGCCACGCACCGCAGAAAATCTTCGGCGTAGGACGACGCGTAAAGGTGCGGCACACCATGAAAACGGTAGCACAGTGCCGGCGCGGTGGCCACCACCGCGTCGGGCAACTCCAGGGGCGGCGGGTAGCTTTGCCCCACAAAGGCAATGCCGTGCCGCGTAAGCAAACGCTACGGCCCGGCCTCCCACCAGCTCGGGTGGCGAAACTCGACCACGTCGGTGAAGGCCGGGTCGAGGCCATCGACCAGGCGCTGGGCCAGCTCGTCGCCGTACCCGGCCTTGGGCGGCAATTGAAACAGCACGGGGCCCCAGCTTTGCGCGCAGCCCTTCGCGCACGGTGCCCTAAAAATTGGTCAGAATAGGTTGCGCGTCGGCGTTGAATTTTTTGTGGTGCATCACCAGGCGCGGTGCCTTCACGGCAAACCGGTAGTCGGCCGGGCTTTGGTCGTGCCAGGTGTCGAAGGCCTCCAGGGTCGGCATCCGGTAAAAGGTGGTATTCAATCCCAAGGTGTTAAACTGCGAGCAGTAATAGCAAACCACTTGCGCGGCGGCAGCTTAGGCAGATAAACCAACGCCGACGGCACGATGAAGTCAAAATCCAAGATGTAGGAACCGTTGGGTAGCCAGTCTTCTCAATATTCTTATTTTGGGTCATTAAATAGGGCCCTGCCAGTTACCGGCGGGGCCCTATTCGTTGTGTTAATAAATACCCGCCCGCTACTGTGCAAGCGTTCGATGTGAGCGTATATAATCTGGCTTAGCAGTCGTGCGGCTATCTCTCTTTTCTGTTTGCTAATTCCTCATTCTATGAAATCCCTCCTGATTCTGGCGGGGGCCCTATTGCTCACCGCCAGCGATGCCCTAGCTCAAACAGTAATTCCGCCCGGTACGGTGCCGGGTGCCCAACCGGTCAATACTCCCGATATGTCCAACGCCGGCAGCCCTCGTGCCCACGCTCGCACGGAGAAAGTACCCAATATGGACCGCCGCGACCAGAAAAAGCTGCGAAAAATGGGTAAGGTGAAGACCAATCCCGAGGGTACAATGAAAACCAAGGCTTATTAAAGCTACTGCTTGCTCACGAGTATATTTTCTCACTCAGCAGAGTTTAGTGCAGCGTATCCCAATGGGCGTCTGGCGTAGGCCACCTCACTGCTGAGCGGCTATTCCGTACGCCGCCTGCCTGCTGCCGATGGAATGCGCAAACAAAACAATCTTGTCGGGCAGGTGGTCTTACAACACGTCGTTTTATTAAGTAGCGGCGCACCTACCATTCGCTCATCTTACTGCTTATGAACATTGGAATCATCGGGGCCGGCCACATCGGCAGCGCCCTGGCCGTGCGGCTCACCAGCCTCGGCCACTCGGTATACATTGCCAACTCCCGGGGCCCTGAAACGCTGACGGACGTGGCCCAAAAGACGGGCGCCACCCCCGTCACGGCTCAGGAAGCCGCCCGCCACGGCGAAATCATTGTGGTGACCATTCCGCTGAAAAACATTCCCGACCTGCCCAAGGACTTGTTCGAGGGCGTGCCCGCCGACGTGCCGGTGATTGACACCAGCAACTACTACCCCCTGCTGCGCGATGGCCAATTGCCCGAATTGGAAAGCGGCGACCTGACCGAGAGCGAATGGGTGCAGCAGCACCTGGGCCGGCCGGTGGTGAAGGTGTTCAACAACATCTACGCCGACCACCTCGAAAAATCCGGACAGCCCGCCGGCACGCCCGGCCGCATCTCGCTGCCCGTGGCCGGCGACGATGCCGCCGCCAAGCAAAAGGTAATGGCCCTAGTCGATGAGCTGGGCTTCGACGCCGTGGACAACGGCAGCCTGCACGAGTCGTGGCGGCAGCAGCCGGGCACCCCATCGTACGGGGCCGATATGCCCGCCGCCGAGTTACAGCAGCACCTGGCCAGCCTGGGTACCCAGCGCACGCCCGAGCAGCACGCCCAATTCGCGGCCAACCAAGCCGCGGCGGAAAAACAAATGCAGGCCCAAGCGTCCAGTTGAAGTAGCACCCGCCCAAACCAAATTAGGCAGCCCAACCGCTAGCCGGTTGCCTTGAGCCCCAACGAAAGAGCCCCGGTAAATGCCGGGGCTCTTTCGTTGGGGCTTGTTCGACAAAGGGGCGCTGCCGACAGAACCGTTTTGAGCCCCACTGCACTCCATCCCGCCCTCCTCGGGGGCCCTCCCCGCCCGCTGCGGGCATCGCTGAAACAAACGAAAGCTTCTGTGTAGCTAAGTCCTGAACGGATTCCCAATGCGAAGCGTATCTTAGTAAGAATGAAAACGACTGCTCAACCCCTGCCAGATGATGCTTCGGCCTCCGATGTAGTGCTCAGCGAAGCGCGCAAACGGGCTGCTTTGAAAGCGCTACGTCAACGCTACGAAGCACACGAAAAAGCAACGAGCCTCAAATCCAACGCGGAATTCACAAAACTGCAAGCTGGCAAGGGTGCTTGATGACCCGCATTACTTGCGGTGCGAGTGTGACCGGCACGGTGGCTAAATCGAATACAGCATCCGGCACCTCCACCCCGATTATGACGTCCTAACTCAAACCTATGAAATCCGCTCGATGACCGACGACGGGCGGTTTATCTACCACAGCGACTTTCAGCTATTCCCGCTTGGCAGCAGCATTCCGGCCGATTTCAGCCGCTACCCGCAAGAGGCAAAGGCTGCGTTGTGGCAAGCCATTTTCCGGGTGAAACGCTACTATCTGGCCACATTCGAGCCCGATATTGTGCAGCACCTCATCAAGCAGCCGTTTTCGGTACCGCAGCGGTTTGCTTTCTACCGCCAGCACCTGAGCCTGCCCAACTACGACCTCAGCCACGACCGGTACAACATCTGGTATGTGCTCAAAACGGAGTAGCCCCGCCCGCTGCGCCCGCTGCAGAAGAAACTGAAGCTTCTGTGTAGCTTGCCCCACAAACACCTTTCTGCTTCCTGCTAATGCGCTTTCTGTTTTTCGCCTTTCTGGTTTTACAAACTGTATGGTGTTCGGCTCAAGGCCTGAGTACAGCATATGAAATAAACAGCGGTATTATCAAAACTGCTACGGGTAATGCGGCTGTATTCAATAATTATAAGGGCATGGGGTTGAATTTTCAGCTCAATTTTGGCAAAGAAAAAGCGACTGCTACTGAGCGGCCCACGTTATTCGATGTGAATGGTTTGCCGTTGCAGATAATTGTCGTGAAAGCGGCTCCGCATAAGAAAGCAACGGCCGAAGCAACCTTGTCTAGCTACATATCCTCGGAAGTTGAGTACACCAGCCAGTCGATGTCTGCTCAAATTAAGCCTTTGGTTATCTCAGTGCAGCTTAAACCCAGTCAGCCGGGCAAATTGTGGAGTTATGCCCTACCCGATGGCATGAGGGATGAAGTGCAACAGCAGGTGTTTTTAAACTTTGTGCAGGATGATTTTATAATTGGACTCGGCTCAGCACAATTCAAAGGGCAAAATCTTAAGACCATTCAAACTATGTTGCTAAATACGGCGCGTGCTATGCAATTCTCACCTAATAAGATTAATATTTCGACAAAAAACAAAATTAAATAAAAACTGAATCGAATAGAACCAGAAAAGAATTAGCCGAAGAAGATTTTAAGATTCTTAATTACCTTGATAATGTATCAATTGAATACTTTGAATTTGAGCTTGGAGTTGGGATTGTATATCTGGGCGTACCTCCCGGTATTTCGTATTCAACAAATTATTTAGAGCAAGGCAAACAACTGTGGCATTTGTTTAAAAGTGAATTGTATGATATGATTTGCGTTGCTGAAAAACATGAACCCAGAGGGTGGGTTAACGAGCTTATTACAGGGGATATTAGAAACTTGATTACTGGAATTGTATCAGCTTTAACTGCGAAATACAATGTGCCAATTGCTGTTGCGTTGCCGGTTACGGCCTTGATTATTAAAACAGGCGTTTTAAAATACTGCTTGGCACAGCCAGATATGGTGGATAAGAGAGTTGAAGACGTAATACAAGAAAAACTGGAAACTGAAAGCAGAGACAGACTGGCTTAAATAAGTCAATTCTAAGATTGTATTCCAGCCAAAAAGTCCGAAAAGCCCCTTCTGCACCCCCTTTGCTAGTTCCTTCGTACCGACTTCCTAACCCGAAGTACCCATCTAAAGACTACGCATCATGGACTTTCAAAACTTCACCATCAAGGCACAGGAGGCCGTGCAGAAGGCCACCGAAATTGCCGGGGGCAACCAGCAGCAGGCCGTCGAAACGGGCCATTTGCTGAAGGGCCTCTTCCAGAGCGACGAAAGCGTCTTCTCGTTTC
>CAXTBA010000073.1:0-15642 GCA_964242665.1 uncultured Hymenobacter sp. | reverse complement strand
ACGGCGTAGCGGATGGCGTTGGCCACGTCCTTGTCGCGCTCGTCGCCGTTGGGCACGGTGCGCACCGTCATGATGCGCACCAGGGGCCCCGCCACGCCCTGCACGCCGAGGGCGTTGTCGCGCACGGCGGCGATGATGCCCGACACGTGGGTGCCGTGCAGCGGATCCGGCCCGTGCAGGTCGTTATTGCCGTAGCTGCGCTGGCTCACGTCGTCGGGGTTGTCTTTTACGATGTCGGCCCGGGGATTAAATTTCAGGTTCAGCGAGTTGTCGAGCAGGCTGTGCTCTTCCTTGGAGCCGCTCACCAGCTCTTTCTCCAGGGCGTCGGTGTCGCCCAGGCCCATCTGGCGCAGGTTCTGGTCGAGGGCCCGGCTGAGGCTGCGCAGGTTGGCGTTGGTGGGGGTGGCGCGGCGCAGGGTGGCCGTGTCGAGGCGCTCCACGTTGAGGTCTTTCTTGAGGGCCCCCACCATCATGCGCAGCGGCCCGGCCATGTCGTCGACCTGCGCGGCGCGCTCGGTTTCCTGCTTGGTGCGGGCCACAAAGGCCTTTTCCGCCTTGGTGTACATGTCAAACTCGGCGCGCTGGGCCACCGGAACGGCCGTGCGCACCTTTCCCTTGAAGCGCGGCCAGTACTTGGCCACCAAGCGCGTGGCCTCCAGGGTCTCGTCGTCGATGTTGCGGCCGTCGGCCCCGCCCAGGAAGTTCCAGCCGTGCACGTCGTCCACGTACCCGTTGTGGTCGTCGTCGATGCCATTGCCGGGAATCTCCTTGGTATTGGTCCAGAAAATAGGCTTCAAATCGACGTGCGCCGTGTCCACACCCGAGTCAATCACGGCCACCACCACGGGCGTCGGCGTGCGGTTTTTCAGCAGCTCGGCGTAGGCCCGGGTCGCGCCGATGCCGGCCACTTTGTCCAGCTGCGGGTCTTTGAGGTACCACTGCGCGGCGGTGGCTTCGGCCACGGTCGGCCCCGCGGGCTTGGCGCTGGGGGCCGGCGTTTCGGGGGGCACCGCGGCGGCAACTGCGGCCGGCGGCACCGCCGCGACGGCCGCAGCAGCGGACACGGACGAGCCAGCAGTGTTCTGGGCCGTGGTGGGCACGGTGCCGCGGGTGCAGGCGCTCAGGGCGAGTGCGGCGGTGCAGGCCGCCAGCAGCGGCCGTGGGAGGGAGGCGGATAAAGTCATACGCAGCGAAAGGCACCGCATCGGCGCGGCACGTTGCAAAGAAACCGCGCATCGGCCAAAGAGGTGCCTGAGTTGTTGCCGCGGGCGGCCGGCTTTTTCGCCGGCCGCCCGCTAATCGTTGCAGCCGCCAGCACGGTGAAGGTAGCTGCCCAGCGGTAGCAGCGATTACCGGGCGGCCGGCGAAAAGCCGGCCGCCCGGCACGGAGCCGCGCGAAGAGCGGTAGCTTGCCGCATGGAGTACCAGGCCAACGAGCTTTACCACGTTTACAACCGGGGCAATAATGGGCAGCAACTGTTTTTTACGCCTGCGCACTACCATTACTTTTTGGCCAAGCTCCGGCTGCACGTACGGCCCGTTTGCCCCATCCTGGCGTATTGCCTGATGCCGAACCACTTCCATTTGCTCTTGTGCTCGGGGCCGGCGGCGGTGCTGCCGACGGTGGGCGTGGGCGGCGTGCGCCGGCCGCCGCTGGCTTCGGCGATGGGTACAATGCTGAGCTCCTTTTCACAGGGTATGAACCAGCAGCTCCACCGCACGGGCTCGTGGTTTCAGCGCCGCACCAAGGCCAAGCTGGTCGGGGCCGGCGATTACCCCGCCACGTGTTTCCACTACATCCACCAAAACCCGGTGCGGGCCGGCCTGGCGCAAGAGCCGGCGGCGTGGCCCTACGCCTCGTTTCCGGATTATGCCGGGTTGCGCCAGGGCACTTTGTGCGACCAGCGCCTGGGTCGGGAGCTGCTGGATTTGCCATCGGATGGGGCGCTTTTCCTGAAAGAATCCACGCAGCTCCTCGACCCCGACCGCATCCGCCAGCGCCTCTATTGAACGGTGCGGGCGGCCGGCTTTTCGCCGACCGCCCGCTAATCGCTGCATCGCTGGTAAACCGTTGCGCCGCTGCCCTGGCGATTCAACGATTACCGGGCAGCCGGCGAAAAGCCGGCCGCCCGGCGTGAACGGCCTCCAGCCTTTGCGCTGACTGCCCAAGCCCCGCCACGATTATCCTAGGCCCCGCCACGGTCGTTCCAAGCCCTGCCACGGTCTTCCGATCCTTCGCCACGGTCTTCCGACCCTTCGCCGCAGCCTTCCGACCCTTCGCCACGGTCTTCCGACCCTTCGCCACGATCATCCCAAGCCCCGCCGCGGCTTTCCGAATCCAAGTTTCGCCCGGATATATCCTAGTCCCGGTCGTTCCAAGCCCCGCCGCGGGGCCCCGCGGTCCCGTCCGCGTACCTTCACGCTTCCAACCGCTTCCCCGAAATTATGCGTCGCCTGCTTGCCCTGCTGCTCCTGTTGCCCCTTTCCCTGGCCGCCCAGGCCCCCAAAACCTACTCTTCGTCGGAAATATTATTGGGCCTGAAAAAGCTGAACGTGCTGGGCTCGGTACTCTACATCGCCGCCCACCCCGACGACGAAAACACCCGCCTGCTGGCCTACCTCGCCAACGGCCGCCTCGTCGAAACCGGCTACCTGAGCTGCACCCGCGGCGACGGCGGCCAGGACCTTATCGGCCCCGAGCTGCGCGAACAGCTCGGCGTCATCCGCACGCAGGAGCTGCTGGCGGCGCGGCGCATCGACGGGGCCCGGCAGTTTTTCACCCGTGCCAACGACTTCGGCTTCAGCAAAACGCCGGAGGAAACCCTGCGCATTTGGGACCACGAGCAGGTGCTCTCCGACATGGTGTGGGTCATCCGCCAGCGGCGGCCCGACGTGCTCATCACCCGCTTCCCGCCCGATGCGCGCGCCGGCCACGGCCACCACCAGGCCAGCGCCATCCTCGCCGCCGAAGCCTTCGACGCCGCCGGTGACCCCAAGCGCTTCCCCGAGCAGCTGAAGTATGTGCAAGCCTGGCAGCCCAAGCGCCTGCTCTGGAACACGGGCAGCTTCTTCGTGAAGCCCGGCGAAAACATGAGCGGCTACCTCACCCTCGACGCCGGCGGCTACAACGCTTTGCTGGGCCAGAGCTACGGCGAAATCGCGGCTCATTCCCGCTCGCAGCACCGCAGCCAGGGCTTCGGCGCGTCGGCCCAGCGCGGCGAGGCGCTGGAATATTTCCAGTTGGTGAAGGGGGCCCTGGTGACGAAAGACTTGTTCGACGGCGTGGATTTGACCTGGAACCGCGTACCGGGCGGCGCAGCGGTTGGAAAGATGATTGACGAGGTAATTCGGAAGTACAACGCGGGAAATCCGAGCGCTAGTGTGGCGGGATTAATGGAGGTGCAGAAGGTGCTTAGCGTAAACTATCTAGGAAATCAGAAATTCAAGCCTACTTATTTTTGGGTTCTGGAAAAGAAAAGAGAAATTGACAACCTTCTGCAAGCATGTTTAGGACTTAGAATTGAAGCAGTAGCTAAAGCCCCAACAATTACACCTGGGGGTACAATTGATATATCTTTTGAAGTAGTTAACAGCTCAGAGCAACCTCTTTATTTTGTTGGTATAAGCTCCAATATTTCGCAAGTAGATGCGCAACTAGAAGTAGAAAAATTATCTCGGAAAGGTGGCGAATCAGACGTTAAACTAAATTATAATAAAGCTTACAGCAAAACAGTTGCCATCCCTGTGCCTTTGAATACACCAGTGTCACAGCCCTATTGGTTGCAAAAAAAAGGTACGATAGGGATGTATATAGTTGCTGATACAATTGCACCTGAGCAAAAGAAGCCTACAACCCGTCAGCAAATAATTGGTATACCTGAAAACCCACCTGTTTTCCAATTGCTTTTTGAAGTAGGTTTTGAGAAAAACCTGGGTGGATGGGGGAGTAATTATTGCACAGTTTCCGTCCCCGTCCAATACAAGCACACCGACCCCGTACTGGGCGAGCTGTACCAGCCGCTGGCCGTGGTGCCGGCCGTGATGGTGAACATCCCCGCCGCCCGCGCCTACGTGTTTGCCGACCAGCAGCCCAAGCAAGTGCCCGTGACGCTGCGCGCCGGCCGGGCCGGGGTGCGCGGGGCCCTGGCCTTGCTCGTGCCCGCCGGCTGGCAAGCCGAGCCGGCTACGGTACCGTTTGACCTCAAGAACAAAGACGACGAGCAGACCGTGAACTTCACCCTGCGCCCGGGCCCGGGGGCCCCCGAGGGCAAGGCCGAGCTGCGCGCCGTGGCCACCGTCGACGGCCAGGCCTACAGCCGCGGCATCCAGCAAATCATCTACCCGCACATCCCCACTCAAACGCTGTTCCCCGAGGCCGTGGCCCCGCTGGTAAAGCTGAACGTGCAACGCCGGGGCCAGCAAATCGGCTACCTGATGGGGGCCGGCGACGAAGTGCCCGAGGCCCTGCGGCAGCTCGGCTACACCGTGGCGCTGCTCGACGCTAACACCGACCTCACCGCCGAGCGCCTGCGCCGCTACGACGCCGTGGTGCTCGGCGTGCGGGCCTACAACACCGTGGACAAGCTCAAAACCCAACAGCCCGAGCTGCTAAAATACGTCGAGAACGGCGGTAACTTGGTGGTGCAATACGTGGTGAACCGCGGCACCGTGCTGCCCCAAATCGGACCTTACCCGCTCACCCTTTCTGCCGACCGGGTGACGGTGGAAGGGGCCCCGGTGACGTTCCTGCAACCCAATCATCCACTGCTGAACGTGCCCAACAAAATCACCGCCGCCGATTTCCAGGGCTGGGTGCAGGAGCAGGGCCTGTACTACCCCTCGGCCTGGGATGCGCGCTACACGCCCGTCATCGTCAGCAGCGACCCCGGCGAAACACCGAAGCAAAGCGCCGTCCTGGTGGCCGATTATGGCAAGGGGCACTACATCTACACCGGCCTCTCGCTGTTCCGTGAGCTGCCGGCCGGCGTACCCGGGGCCTACCGGCTGTTGACGAACATGGTGTCGCTGGGGAAGTAGGGCAGGGGCCGGTCCGGGCGGCTTTTTCGCCGGCTGCCCGGTAATCGCTGCGGCAAGCCGAACGGGCTTTTTGGGGGCTTCAATCGCTGTTCTCCCCGGCGCAACGATTAGCGGGCGGCCGGCGAAAAGCCGGCCGCCCGCGCCGCTCACCCGGCCCCCATTCCCTAAGTTTGCCGCTCATTTACTTTGAAGACCCCAGTGCTGACAGTAGAAAAAATCGGCGGCACGTCGATGAGCGCCTTTGGCGACGTGCTCGCCAACATCATCTTTTACAACCGCCAGGGCCCCGAATTGTACAACCGCATCTTCGTGGTGTCGGCCTACGCGGGCGTGACGAACTGGCTGCTGGAGAACAAGAAAACCGGCGAGCCCGGCGTGTACCACCGCATCAGCGAGCACCGGAAGTTTCACGAGGCGCTGCGCGAGGTGGCCGGCAAGCTCAAGGCCCTGAACCAGCACTACGCCCCCCTGGGCCTGGACGTGGCGGTGGCCGACGCCTTCATCGAGCAGCGCCTCAACCAGGCCAAAACTTACCTCGATAGCCTCACCAACGTGCTGGCCTCGGGCTACGTGAGCAGCGAAAACATCCTGCAAGCGGCCCGCGAAATTTTGGCTTCCATCGGCGAAGCGCACTCGGCGTTCAACTCCGTGAACATCCTGCAAAACCGGGGCGTGCACGCCACGCTGGTGGATTTGAGCGGCTTCCACGACAACAAACCCTACACCATCGACCAGCGCATCGGCCACGCGTTCAAGGGCATCAGGTTCGACGAAACCGTCTGCATCGCCACCGGCTACGCCAAGGGCACGGAGGGCATCATGCGGGAGTTCGACCGCGGGTATTCAGAAGTGACGTTCAGCAAGATAGCCGTGGCAGTGCGGCCCCGGGAAGCCATCATTCACAAAGAATACCACTTGTGCTCGGCCGACCCCGTGCTGGTGGGCCTCGACCACTGCCGCCCGGTGGGCCGCACCAACTACGACGTGGCCGACCAGCTCGCCGACGTGGGCATGGAGGCCATTCACCCCAAGGCTTCGAAGCCGCTCGAAATCAACGGCATCGACCTGCGCATCAAAAACACGTTCGAGCCCGGGCACGCCGGCACACTGATTACCAGGGGCTACGTGTCGGCCGAAGCGCGGGTGGAGGTCATCACCGGCACCGACAAAGTGGTGATGATTGACATTTACGACCCGCTGATGGTCGGTGCCGCTGGCTTCGACTTGCAGCTCATGCAGGTCTTCTACGACCTCGGCGTCAGCTACATCTTCAAGGCTACGAGCGCCAACAGCATCTCGCTGCTCATTTGGCAGAAAGACCTCGCGCCCCAGCTCGTGCCGATACTGGAAGCGAAATACGAAAAGATAACCGTCGAGAACGCCGCCATGGTGTGCCTCATCGGCTCCAACATCGACCGGCCCGGCCTGCTGGCCCAGGCCGCCGGGGCCCTGGCCCACGAAGGCATCAACATCAAGAGCGCCGGCTTTGCGCTGCGCAAGGTGAACGTGCAGTTCATCATCGCCCGCGAAGATTACAAAACCGCTATTATTGCCTTGAACAAGAGCCTGGCGGACGGATAAGTACGGCCGCCAGGCCCAACCAATCATTCATGAGAAAACACCTTTACCGCGCGGCCTTTGCCGCGCTGCTGCCCCTGGGGGCCATTGGCGGGGCCCGCGCCCAGTCGTTCCAGCTGCCGCTCGATACCCAGCGCGTGAGCGATGCGCAGTTCCGGGCCCGTTTTTTTGCCGATACGCTGTACGCCCGCGAGCGCTACGCCAAGACGGAATTTCAAATACTGATGCGCGACGGGACTAAACTCTACACGGTTGTGTACGCGCCCAAGGACGCGGACCGGGTGCGCTACCCCATCATGCTGACCCGCACGCCCTACTCGGCGGGGCCGTACGGGCCGGGCAAGTACCGCCTGCGCATTTCCCAAAACAGCGTAATGCTGCACGAAGGCTACATCTTCGTTCTCCAGGATGTGCGCGGGCGCTACCTGTCGGAAGGTACGTTTGACGACGTGCGGCCGGAAACCGACAAGCACGCCGGCAAAAACGATGTGGACGAAAGCACCGATACTTTTGACACCATCGAGTACTTGACGAAAAAGGGCCCCAAAAACAACGGCCGCGTGGGCCAGTGGGGCATTTCGTACCCCGGCTTCTACACCACCGTGGGCCTGCTGAGCCGCCACCCGGCCCTGAAGGCGTCGAGCCCGCAGGCCCCGGTCACGGACTGGTTCTGGGACGACGACCACCACAACGGCGCGTTTTTCCTCACGGGCGTGATGAGCTTTTGGGCCAGTTTTGGCCAGCCCCGCCCGCAGCCACAGGCCCACTACCCCGACGGCCCCCAGATGGGCACGCCCGACGGCTACGCTTTTTACCAGAACCTGGGCCCGCTGAAAAACGTGGACGCGAACTACTTCCACGGGCAGTACAAGCACTGGACCGACCTGACCCAGCACCCCGACTACGACGCTTTCTGGCAGGCCCGCAACCCGCGCCCGCACCTGCACGACCTCAAAGCGGCGGTGCTGGTAGTCGGTGGGTTCAACGACGCCGAAGACCTGTTTGGCACCCTCAATACCTACCAGACCATCGAAAAGCAGAATCCCGGCCTCAGCAACCGCTTCGTTTGGGGGCCCTGGGTGCACGGCGGTTGGGCCGGCACGACTGGCGAGATGGTGGGCAACGTGGCCTACGGGCCCTCGCCCTCGCTCTGGTACCAGCAGTACATCGAAGCCCCTTTTTTCAAGTCGTATTTGAAAGACGACAAACCCGGCGCAGCCATCGCCAGCCTGCCCGAAGCCACCGTGTTTGAGGGCGGCATCAACCGCTGGCGCACCTTCGACGCCTGGCCGCCCAAACAGGCGCAGAACAAAACGCTGTACTTCCGGCAAGCCGGGGGCCTGAGCTTCAGCCCGCCCACCGACGGCACCAACGAGCGCCGCCGCGCCGACGTCAACTTCGAGTTCGACCAGTTTGTGAGCGACCCGGCCCACCCGGTGCCGTTCACCGAAGCCACGGCGGAGGGCATGACCCGCGAGTACATGACCGACGACCAGCGCTTTGCCAGCCGCCGCCCCGACGTGCTCACCTACCAAACCGACGCGCTGGCCGAAGACCTAACGCTGGCGGGGCCCGTGCAGGCCCTGCTGCAAGTGGCCACCACGGGCACCGACGCCGATTGGGTGGTGAAAATCATCGACGTGTACCCCGACGACACGCCCGATAACCCGCGCACCGCGCCCGGCGTGCACCTCGGCGGCTACCAGCAAATGGTGCGCTCGGAGGTGATGCGCGGCCGTTTTCGCAACAGCTTTTCCAAGCCCGAGCCGTTCGTGGCCGGGCAGGTAACGGCGGTGCCCTTTACCGTGCAGGACCTGATGCACACCTTCCGCAAAGGCCATCGGCTGATGGTGCAGGTGCAAAGCACGTGGTTCCCGCTCGTGGATCGCAACCCGCAGAAGTACGTGCCCAACATCTACCAGGCCGACGCCAGCGACTTCCAAACCGCTACGCACCGGCTCTACCACGCGCCGGGACAGGCCTCGCAACTAGTGTTGAAAGTGCTGCCGTAACGATTTTTTAATAAGCCCCGCAACCCGTTGCGGGGCTTTTTTGTGGGGCCGGCGGGCCGTTTGTTGGCAGCCCAACTCCGGCGGCTTGCGTATAGCCGTGCGCTTCTTTGCTTTCTTCGCGGCCCGGTCGCCCGGGCCCTCAACTTTCTCCCTAAACCCGCAACATCAATGAGTCCCAACCCCACGCAGTACGCTTTTGGCATGATTGGCCTCGGCACGATGGGCCGCAACCTGCTGCTGAACATGGCCGACCACGGCTTTGCCGTGGCCGGCTACGACAAAAACAACAAGCAGATAGAACTGCTCGGCCAGGAAGGCCAGGGCAAGCCCGTGCAGGGTTTCACCGACCCCGAGGCCTTCGTGCAAAGCATCCAAACGCCCCGCGCCATCATGATGCTGGTGCCCGCCGGGGCCATCGTGGACAGCGTGATTGCTGAAATGCAGCCCTTGCTCAGCCCCGGCGACATCCTCATCGACGGCGGCAACTCGTACTTTCTCGACACCGAGCGCCGCGCCAAGGAATTGGAAGCGGTGGGCCTTCACTTCTTCGGTATGGGCGTGTCGGGCGGTGAGGAAGGGGCCCGCTTCGGCCCCAGCATGATGCCCGGCGGCGACCGCGAAGCCTACAAAACGATGCAGCCGGTGTTCGAGGCCATCGCGGCGCAGGTGGACGGCGCGCCCTGCGTGGCCTACATGGGCCCCGGCGCGGCCGGCCACTTCGTGAAAATGGTGCACAACGGCATCGAGTACGGCCTGATGGAGCTGATTGCCGAAACCTACGGCCTGCTCAAGAACGGCTTGCAGCTGGACAACGCGGCCATCGGCGAGGTGTTCACCAAGTGGAACGAGGGCCGCTTGCAGTCCTTCCTGCTCGACATTACGAAAGATATTTTTGCCTTCGACGCGCCCGACACCGACCATTTGCTGCTCGACGACATCAAGGACGAGGCCCGCGCCAAGGGCACCGGCAAGTGGACTTCGCAGGTAGCCATGGATTTGCAGGCCCCCATCCCGACCGTCGACGCGGCCGTGTCGATGCGCGACCTGTCCAAGTACAAAGAATTGCGCGAGCAGTTGGCCGTCCTTTACCCCGCGCCCGACGCGCCGCTGGCCGTGGACCACGAGGCTTTCCTGGCCAGCTTGGAGCAGGCGTTTTATTTCAGCACGATCATGGCGTACGCCCAGGGCATGCACATGCTGGCCAAGGCGTCCGAGGAGTACAAGTACGGGCTGGAGCTGGCCACCATCGCCAAAATCTGGCGCGGCGGCTGCATCATCCGTTCCGCGTTCTTGAACGACATCTTCAACGCTTTCAAAAATAACAAGGGCCTGGCACACCTGCTGCTCGACGGAGCGGTGCAAAAACTGGTGCAGGAAGCCGCGCCCGGCATGCGCACCGTGGTGGCAGCGGCCACTACGGCTGGCTTCGCCGCCCCTGCCTACACGAGTGCCCTGGGCTACTTTGATGCCTTCCGCACGGCCCGGCTGCCCTCGAACCTCATTCAGGCCCAGCGTGACTATTTCGGGGCCCACACCTACGAGCTGATCGGCAAAGACGGCGTCTTCCACACCCAGTGGACGGGGCTGCGCCACAAACCAGAGGCCCCCGCTGGCCCACAGGTCAACCTGGAGCCCGCCACGCCCCCCGTGCCCAACACCAAGCAATCGAACGAGGAGCCCACTAATCCGCACCTGTAAATGAATGCTCTTCTGAAATCGCAGCCGACCGTGTTCGTCATCTTCGGCGGCACCGGCGACCTGAACGCCCGCAAGCTGGCCCCGGCCCTCTACAATTTGTTTCTTGAAGGCTGGCTGCCCGACCATTTTGCCCTGATCGGCACGGGCCGCACGCCGCTCTCCGACGACGATTTTTGCGGCCGGCTGCGCAAGGACGTGGACCAGTTTTCGCGCAGCGGCAAAACGACGGACGAGCAGTGGCAAGCTTTTAGTCCACACGTGCACTACCAGGCGGCCGACGTGCAAAACGCCGAAACCTACAAGGAGTTCGGCAGCCGCATCAAGGCCCTGGAAGGGGAGTGGCAGGCCCCGGCCAACGTCATTTACTACTTGGCAGTGGCCCCCAACTTTTTCCCCGTCATCGCCCAAAACCTGGCCGAAGCCGGGCTGACGGCCGATGCCCAGCGCACGCGCATCGTGATTGAGAAGCCGTTTGGGCACGACTTGGAATCGGCGAAAAAGCTTAACCAACTGCTGAGCGAGATTTTTCAGGAGAACCAGATTTACCGCATCGACCACTACCTGGGCAAGGAGACGGTGCAGAACATCATGGCTTTCCGCTTCGCCAACGCCATCATGGAGCCGCTCTGGAACCGCAACTACATCGAGCACGTGCAGATTTCGGTGACGGAAAGCCTGGGCGTGGGCGAGCGCACCGGCTACTACGAAGGCTCGGGCGCCCTGCGCGACATGATTCAGAACCACTTGCTGCAACTGCTGTGCATTGTGGCGATGGAGCCGCCGGTGAGCTTTTCGGCCGAGGAAGTGCGCAACCGCAAGGTGGACGTGCTGCGGGCCATGCGCCGCTTCACGCCCGAGAGTGTGCGCGACGCGGCCGTGCGCGGCCAGTACGGGGCCGGCTGGCTGGAGGGCACGCAGGTGCCCGGCTACCGCGAGGAGCCCGGTGCCAACCCCCAGTCGAACACCGAAACCTTCGCCGCGGTGAAGTTTTTCGTCGACAACTGGCGCTGGCAAGGAGTGCCGTTTTACCTGCGCACCGGTAAGCGCCTGCACCGTTCGGCGTCGGTCATCACCATCCAGTTCAAGGATGTGCCGCACTTCATCTTCTCACCCGAAACGGCGGACACGATGAAGCAGAACCGGCTGATCATCAGCATTCAGCCCGAGATGAGCATCCGCCTGCAAGTGCAGGCCAAGCGCCCCGGCGTGGAGATGATGCTCAACTCTGTAGACATGGTGTTTGACTACAAAGGTACCTATGTGGCCCAGGCCCCCGAAGCCTACGAAACACTGTTGCTCGATGTGATGCTCGGCGACCAAACGCTGTTCATGCGCGGCGACCAAGTGGAGGAAGCGTGGGACTTGGTGATGCCCCTGCTGACGTACTGGCAGAACCGCATCAGCCAGAACTTTCCGAACTATTCGGCCGACTCGTGGGGGCCCGAATCGGCCGAAGCCCTCGTGGCCAAAGACGGTTTCCATTGGTTCACGCTCCCGCTCAATGGCAAGCATTAGCCCCGCGCCGCAGCTGCACGTGTTCCCGGCCGCCGACGCGGTGCTGGGGGCCCTGGCCGATTTTTTTGTGGCCGAAGCCGGCCGCGCCGTGGCTGCCCGCGGGCGCTTCGCCGTGGCGCTGTCGGGCGGCAGCTCGCCCAAAAAGCTGTACGAGCTGCTGGCCTCGCCCGCCTACCGGGACCAAGTGGTTTGGGAAAAGGTGTGCTTCTTTTTCGGCGACGAGCGCAACGTGCCCCAAACTTCGACCGAGAGCAACTACCTGATGGCCAAGACGGCCCTGTTCGACCCGCTGGGCATCCGCCCGGCGCAGGTGTTTGCCGTTGATACCGCCCTGGCCCCGGCCGAGGCGGCCGCGCAGTACGGCGTGGCCATCGCGGAGTTTTTTGGCGAGCAGGAAGCCCGGTTCGACCTCGTGCTGTTGGGCTTGGGCGACAACGCCCATACGGCCTCGCTCTTCCCGCACACCGATGTATTGCGCGCCAAAGCCGTGGGCGTGAAGGAGGTTTTTGTGTCCGAGCTGAACGTGTTCCGCATCACCTTCACGGCCCCGCTGCTCAACCAGGCGCGGGCCACGGCCTTCCTCGTGTACGGCCCCAGCAAGGCCGCCGCCGTGCAGCAGATATTGGAGGGCCCCCGCGACGCAGACCGCTACCCAGCTCAATTGATTGAACCGGATGGCGGCAACGTGCATTGGTTTTTGGACGAAGCAGCGGCTGCTGATTTGAAGTAAGCCGCCGCTCGAAAGCAAAAAGGAGCCTGGCCATATTGGCCAGGCTCCTTTTTGCTTTCGGAGGATTTCGGGGCCCTACGGCAGCTCGGAAAAATCCGTCGCCGGCCGCGCCGCTTCCCCGGGCCGTACCACCAAAGCGGCTCCGTCTTTTACAATGACGGCTGCTTTGGCCAGCCCCAGAAACAAGCCGTGCTCCACGATGCCCGGAATATTTTTGAGCTGCGTGGCCAGCCGCTCCGCGTCGGCTATCTGGCCGAAGTGACAGTCGAGAATCAGGTTTTTCTGGTCGGAATAATAGTAGGCCGCCGGGTCGTCCTTGGCCATGCGCACCACCGGGCCCCCGCCCAGGGCCGTCACGGCATCCAGCACCCAAGGCAGGGCAAACGGCACTACTTCCAGCGGCAGCGGGAAGCGGCCCAGGACCGGCACCAGCTTGGACGAATCGGCAACCACGAGCAAATAGTCAGACGCCGTTTCCAGTACTTTTTCGCGCAGCAGGGCCCCGCCGCCGCCTTTTATGAGCCGCAAGTGCGCGTCCAGCTCGTCGGCCCCATCCACGGCCAAGTCAAAGCGCAGGCCCCGGCGGGGCTCCACCAGCGGAATGCCCACTTGGCGCGCCAGGGCCTCGCTGGCCACCGACGTGGCCGTGCCCTGCACCCGCAAGCCTTGCTTTACCGCTGCCCCTAACTGAATAATGAACTGCGCCGACGTGCTGCCCGTGCCCAGGCCCAGCAGCATGCCGTCGCGCACCCATCGCAGCGCGGCGGCGGCGGCTACCTGCTTTTCCTGCTCCAGCGTGAGGGCCCCAGCGGGGCGGGGAATTTCGGCGGACGGGTTCATGGCTGACGAAATGACAGGTTTTAAAAGAAGAACGGGTTTTGGCTGCGGGCGGCCGGCTTTTTCGCCGGCCGCCCGCTAATCGTTGCGTCGTTGCCAAACCCTAGCTGCCAACGTCCAACAGGTACCAACGATTACCGGGCGGCCGGCGAAAAAGCCGCCCGGCCCGGGAAGCGCTTACTTGCCCATTTTCTTGGCTTCGGCCAGCAGCTCTTCGTCCATTTTCACGTATTCGCCGTTGGGCGGCGTGGCGGCCAAAGCGGCTTTCTTCGAAGCCTCAGCGGCCGTGATGGCTCCTTTGTAGTCCTTCATCTTCAGGCGGATTTTGGCTTCCGTGTTCAGGTTCCAAAACTTGGTGGGCTCGGCGGCGTTGGCTTTCTGCATCCAGGCCAGGGCCTGCTTGAGGTCCTTGTTGTTGTCGTTGTAGTACACGGCGGCCGAGGCGAGGTCATCGGGGGCGGGGTTGGCGGCTTTGGTGATTTTCTCGTCAATCTGGGCCGCGATTTTGCTGTCCACGTCGGCCGTGATTTTGAATTTCGCGCCCGTTGTGGCCCAGCTCATCTCCACGCTGGCCGTGGCCGGGGTGAGGTCGGCGAAGTCGATGGTAAACGTTTCCACCTTCGCTGGCAGCTTATAGGGCTTGATGGTGAAGCGGGCCACGTCCTGGTCGTCCTTGAAGCCGTCCACGTCGGCCCCCTGCTTGAGGCTTTTATTCAGCACCACTGTCCACTCCGCCGCGGTGGGGATGGTGTAGATGCCGTACTCGCCGGCCGGAATTTTCTTTCCCTCAATGGTCACATCGTCCGAAAACTTGATGCTCGTGGTGGCATTGGCGCCCGTGCGCCAGCGCTTGCCATACGGCACCACGGTGCCAAAAACGGTGCGGCCTTTTACGCCCGGCCGCGAGTACACAACGGTCACGTCGGTGAGGCCCACGCGCTGCATCACAGTGCTTTTGGGGCTGGGCTGCGGGGTATTGATTTGAGCCTGAGCCGCGGGGGCCCCCAGCAGCGTTACGGCCGTAGCGGCCACGGCGGAGAAAGTCAGCAGTTGAAACTTCATCGAACTTGGAAATGGGTTGGGTTGAGGCCCCAAAACTACAAAACCCGCGCTAGGGGCGCGGGTTTTGTAGTTTTTAACTTTTGCTCACTTGTTTAACGAGTGCAATAATAGCCACACGCAAAGTTTATATAGGCTTGATGCGCTTGCGTCTTAAAAGAGCCAATAGTTCAGCGCGACTGGCGGGTAGCATGACACCAGCTGTGTTCAAAAAATAAATTTCGCTTGAGGTGGGCGCAGCCTGCCGCAATAAAATCCATTGGCCAGACTGTTTGCCTGTTCTCGCTATATCAGACCACAGTATTAATTCTTGAGTAGTACTTTCCCGCGTTATTCCTTGCTCATCCAAACAGTAAACCGTCCCGTTCCTCAAAGCGTCGGTCTTATTGTAGTTCCGTCGCAAGCTGTACCAAGTAGCAATCCAAACTATTATTGATGCTCCTGATATCAATGCCAAAGTCTGTATGTTTTTCCATTCTATTACCGCAAAACCTCCGTCTGCTGCTATTACTGCAATGAAGATTAGCGGGATGAATGCTATAATTGGCAGACCTATGCACAAAAAGGGGTGCCGGGTACGCAAATCAGAGAAAATTATTTTCTTATAATCGGCATAAGCCAGCGGAGAAGCGGTAATAACTATGGGCTGCATGAGTGTAGCCAATGGCTCTAGGTATTACGTCAACTCAAACTGCAACCGCAGCAAATTCGCATAGAGCCCGCCTTCTCTTTCACTCAACTCGTCGTGCGAGCCGGATTCTACGATGCGGCCGCCGTCGATGACCAGGATTTTATCGACTTTGCGGATGGTGCTGAGGCGGTGGGCGATGATGATGCTGGTACGGTGCTGCATCAGCTCGTCCATCGCGCTCTGCACCAGTTTTTCGCTCTCGCTGTCGAGCGAGGAGGTGGCTTCGTCGAGGATGAGGATGGCGGGGTTTTTTAGGATGGCGCGGGCGATGGCCACGCGCTGGCGCTGCCCGCCCGATAGCTTAATGCCGCGGTCGCCGACCACTGCATCGAGGCCCTCGGGGAAGGAACTGATGAATTGCCAAGCGTTGGCTTGGCGGGCGGCAGCAATAATTTCGTCGTCGGTAGCGCCCGTCTTGCCATAAGCAATGTTCTCGCGGATGGTGCCGCCGAAGAGCAGCGTTTCCTGCGGCACGATGCCGATGT
>CAXTBA010000072.1:0-15805 GCA_964242665.1 uncultured Hymenobacter sp. | reverse complement strand
AACGTGAGCAGCAGCAGCCGGATGTGCATGCCGTCCACGTCGGCGTCGGTGGCCACCACCACGCGGTTGTAGCGCAGGCCCTCTAGCCCTTCCTCGATGTTGAGGGCGTGCTGCAAGAGGTTGAACTCCTCGTTTTCGTACACGATTTTCTTCTTTAGCCCGTAGCAGTTCAGCGGCTTGCCGCGCAGGCTGAACACAGCCTCCAGCTCCACATTGCGGCTCTTGGTGATGCTGCCGCTGGCCGAGTCGCCCTCCGTGATGAACAAGGTCGTGAGCAGCTCTTTTTCGGCCCCGTCCTTGGCGTTTTCGCCCAGGTGAAAGCGGCAGTCGCGCAGCTTGCGGTTGTGCAGGTTCGCCTTTTTGGCGCGCTGGTTGGCGAGCTTTTTCACGCCGGCCATGTCCGTGCGCTCCCGTTCGCTTTGCTCGATGCGCTTTTTGAGCGCCTCGGCGGCGGCAGGGTTCCTGTGCAGGTAATTATCCAGCTGCTCCTTCACAAAATCAAGCACAAAGCCGCGCACCGTGGGCCCGTCTTCGCCCATGTTGAGGCTACCCAACTTGGTCTTGGTCTGGCTCTCAAACACGGGCTCCTGCACCCGCACCGAGATGGCCGCAATGATGGAGGCCCGGATGTCGGATGCGTCGTATTTTTTATTCTTGTTCGTTTTGGCGTAAAACTCCTGCACCGTTTTCACCACCGCCTCACGGAAAGCGGCCAAATGGGTGCCGCCCTGCGTGGTGTACTGCCCGTTCACGAACGAGTAGTATTCCTCGCCGTAGTCGTTGCCGTGGCTCAGGGCCAGCTCGATGTCGGGGCCCTTGAGGTGGATGATGGGGTAGCGCAGGTGTTCTACGTCGGCCTTGCGGCCGAGCAAGTCGCGCAGGCCGTTTTCGGAGTAGTACTTCTGGCCATTAAAGTTGATGATCAGGCCCGCGTTGAGGTAGACGTAGTTCCAGATTTGGTTTTCGAGGTACTCCGGGATGAAGCGGTAGTTCTTGAAAATTGTCTCGTCGGGCTGAAAAGTCACCAGCGTGCCGTTGCGCTGCGGGGTTTTCTGAGGCTTGGGGTCCTGCACGAGGCGGCCCTGGGCAAACTCGGCCGACTTCATCAGGCCTTCGCGCACGCTCTGCACCAGAAAGTAGCCGCTCAGGGCATTCACGGCCTTGGTGCCCACGCCGTTGAGGCCCACCGACTTTTGGAACACCTTGGAATCGTACTTGCCGCCGGTGTTGATTTTGCTCACCACATCCACCACCTTACCCAGCGGAATGCCGCGGCCGTAGTCGCGCACCTGCACCCGCTGGTCCGAGATTTTGATGTCGATGGTGCGGCCGTGGCCCATCACATGCTCGTCGATGCAGTTGTCGACCACTTCCTTCACCAGCACGTAGATTCCGTCGTCGTAGGCCGAGCCGTCGCCGAGCTTGCCGATGTACATGCCGGGCCGCAGGCGGATGTGCTCGCGCCAGTCCAAGGACCGGATGCTGTCTTCGGTGTAGCCGTGGGCGGGGGCCGTCGGAGTAAGTTCGTCGCTCATGATAAAAAATCCGTATGGGGCAATTGCAGGGTAAAATAACGCACAAAACAGCGGCAAACCGCCAACTGGTCTGCCAGGCAGCTTAGCTATCTTCGCCAACTTATTTAGCCAGGTTACAACCTCCGCCGGTGGTCCTTGGTTCGCCGCGGCTTCCAGTCTTTACACCTCTTATTTCGTGGCCATGCAGCCTTCCCCTACCCCCACTGCCCCGCCGCGGGTGATGCCGCCGCCCAACAACCTCAACGCGCCGCGCAACCTGCCCTCGCCCTTGCAGCACCAGGCCCCGGCCGAAATCAAGCAGTCGCCGGTGGTGCATTACACGTTCGTGCTCATCGGCCTTACGCTGCTGGTGTACGTGTTGCACACGCTCGACAGCATTTTGCTGCCGGTACTATTCGCGGCGCTGCTCTCGGTGCTGCTGCTGCCGCTGGCCGCCCGCCTCGAACGCCGGAAAATACCGCGCGTGCTGGCCATCATCTTCACCCTGCTCATCGTCATCGCGGCGCTGGCGGGACTGTTTTATGGGTTCGGGTCGCAGATTGCCAGCCTGCGCGACGAGCTGCCCAAGCTCGAAGCGCGGGGCGTGCTGTACTTCGACCAGGCGCAGCAGTGGGCCAGCCATAAGTTTGGCTACCAGCCCATGAGCAAAGAACAGCTGATTGACTCGTCGATGGCTTCCTTTAAGTCGTCGGCCGGCGGCTACCTGGGCTCTACGCTCAGCACTACGGCCGGCGTGCTGAGCGTGACCACGCTGGTGCCGATCTATATTTTCTGCTTCCTGTACTACCGCGACCACATGCGGCAGTTTTTGTTCCGCTTCGTGAGCCCCAACAAGCGCACGAGCGTGCTCCACACCATGGACAGCATTCAGGTGGTGGTGCAGGCGTACATCCAGGGCCTACTCACGGTGATTGTCATCGTGTCGGTGCTCAACGCCATTGGCTTGCTGATACTGGGGGTGAAGTTCGCCGTGTTTTTCGCCATTTTCGCTTCGGTGCTGGCCGTCATCCCCTACATCGGCATCCTAGTGGGCTCGGCCATTCCGGCGCTCGTCACGCTGGTCGATACCGGCTCACCGAGCAAGGCCCTGGGCGTGGTCGGGGTGTTCATGCTGGTGCAGTTCCTGGAAGGAAACTTCATCACCCCGATGATCACCGGCTCCAAGGTGAGCATCAACCCCATGGCGGCCATCATCGCCCTCATCCTGGGCGGCGAGCTGTGGGGCACGCCGGGCATGATCCTGAGCATTCCGCTGGTGGCGGTGCTCAAGGTGGTGTTCGACGCCAACAAGAGCACGGAGCCCTGGGGCTTCCTGCTGGGCGACATCAGCAGCGGCGCGGAGCTGCGGTCGGCCAAGGTGCCGGTGAAGGCGGGCTTTTTCAAGCGGCTCTGGCAGCGCCTGAAGCCGACCGGGGGCCCGCCCGCGTAACCTCGGACCGCGCCAGCCGTACATCCCGGTAAGTTTACCGACTTCCTTTCTTCCCTCATCCTTACTTAATTTCTCCGCCATGGCTACTATTGCCGAAAACACCGCCCGGGCCTATAACGACCTGGTAACCATCAACGAAACCGCCACCAAAGGCTACCAGGAAGCTGCCGAAGGCGTGACCAGCCCCGAGTTGAGATCGCAGCTGGCTAACTTTTCGCAGCAGCGCGCCCAGTTCGCTTCCGACCTGAGCCAGTATGCCCAACAGTACGGGATAAGCACCGCCGACCACACCACGGTTGAAGGGGCCCTCACCGATGCCGCTGCTGCCGTGCACCGGGGCTGGATCAATCTGAAGTCGGCCATCACCGGCCAAAGCGATTCGGCCATTCTGGGCGAGTGCGAAACCGGCGACGCCACGGCCCTCAAAGCCTACGAAACCGCGCTGCAAAGCAACGACCTGCCCGCGACGGCGAAAACGGTGCTGCAAAAACAGCACGACGAAATCCTGACCGCCAAAAACCAGGTGACCCTGTGGAAAGGCCAGGCCAAGTAGTATTCCGCGCGCTTTTTGAGCTATCGAAATCATTGAAAAGGGCGGCCCGATGGGCCGCCCTTTTTGTTTGGTGTTGGCTCGGCGTAGGCTGCAACCTTCCGGCCGGCTAAATTTGTTAGCCCGTATCCCTCCCCTGCTATTCTTTCGCTGCCCTTGTACGCCATTGTCGATTTAGAAACCACCGGCGGCCAGCCGGCCCAGGACCGCATCACGGAAATTGCGGTCTACATCCACGACGGCGAAAAGATTGTGGACGAGTACGCCACGCTGCTCAACCCCGGGCGCAGCATTCCGCCGTTCATCACCCAGCTCACGGGCATCACCAACGACATGGTGCGCGACGCGCCCAAGTTCCACGAGGTGGCGCGCAAAGTGGTGGAAATCACCGAAGGCTGCGTGTTTGTGGCCCACAACGTGCGCTTCGACTACTCGTTTTTGAAGAAGGAGTTTGCCGACTTGGGCTACAACTACTCGCGCAAAACGCTGTGCACCGTGCGGCTCTCGCGCAGCCTGATTCCGGGCCAGCCCAGCTACAGCCTCGGCAAGCTGTGCCAGAACATCGGCATTCCGCTCAACGGCCGGCACCGCGCCGCCGGCGATGCCCACGCCACGGCCCTGCTCTTCGGCCAGCTCCTCAAAATCACGCAGGACAGCGACGCCGGGCAGCCCGGGGCCCCGGACGCCGACACTTTGGCGCGAGTAGATGCCCTGGCCCCCGCCGGCCGCTGGCCCGACGGCGCCAAAGCGCCCGCCCCCAAGCGCGTGGCCGCCGTGCAGGAAGCCATCCGCACGGCCCTGCTGCCGCCGCTCATCACGCCCCAGCAGGTGGCGGACCTGCCCCAGGCCACGGGCGTGTACTACTTCCACAACGAGGCCGGCGAGGTAATTTACGTGGGCAAGAGCATCAACATCTACAAGCGCATCCAGCAGCACTTTGCCGTGGACGTGAAGTCGCGCAAGAGCCTGGATTTTAAGAATTCCATCGCCGACATTACCTGGGAGCTGACCGGCTCGGAGTTGGTGGCCCTGTTGTACGAATCGCATTTAATCAAGCAATTGAAACCGGCCTACAACCGGGCCCAGCGGCGCTCGGTGTTCCCGGCCGGCATTTATTTGCGCGTTGATGAGCAAGGCTACAAGCGCCTGCTTTATGGCAAGGCCGACGCGCGCAACGCCGAAATTCCCATCATCGCGCTGGGCAACCAGTACAAGGCCCAAGGGTTTCTCTACCACAAAGTGGCCAAGTTCAACCTGTGCCAGAAGCTGTGCGGGCTGTATAAAACGCAGGGGGCCTGCTTCGATTACCAGGTGCACCGCTGCCTGGGGGCCTGCGTGGGCGAGGAAGCGCCGGAAACTTACAACGCCCGCGTGGACGAGGCCGTCGACAGCATCACCTACGAGCACCAGTCGTTTGTCGTCATCGGTGCGGGCCGCACCGAGCTGGAAAAAACCATCGTGCTGGTGGAGCACGGCCGGTACTTGGGCTTTGCCTACGTGGACGAGACCTTCTCGGCCAGGAAGATTGGCGACTTCCGCGACGTGCTGCAACTGTACGCCGACAACAAGGACACGCAGCAGATCATCCGGCAGTACCTGCGCACCAAGCACAAGGGCGAGAAGGTGAAGGTGTTCGCGTGAACGACCCGGCCATCAGGGCCCTGCTGTACCCGCTGCTGACGGACGGCGTGTACGTGGACGAGCTGCCCACCGGCACCACCCGCGCCGACGTGGTGCACATCACCGAGCACTTCATGCACGGCTACGAAGTGAAGGGCGACCGCGACACCCTGCAACGTGTGCCCAACCAGCTGCGCTGCTACGCCGGGGCCTACGATTTCGTCACGTTCGTAGTGACGGAGAAGCATTTGCCCAAGCTGCTGCCGCTGCTGCCCGCGTGGGTGGGTGTGCTGGTGGCCGCGCCCGACGGCCTGCGCCCGCACCGGGCCGCCGCCTACAACGCCACCGTGGAGCGGGCCCCGCTGGGGGCCTTGCTGCTGCTCGAAGAAGTGAAGCAGTTCCTGCTGGCGCTGGGCATGAGCGGCGTGAGCACGCTGCGGGGCCGCGACATCGCCCATTTGCTGCGCACCAACAACCGCGTCCCGCTGGCCCGCCTGGCCCAGTACGTGCGCGAGCGGCTGATGGCACGCCTGCCCCAGCGCCTGCTGGCCCGCGCCGAGCGCAAAGCCGAGCGCGACCGGGTGGCCGCCATCCGGCAGCGCCGGCCCAAACGACCGAGCAAACCGCGCAAAACGCCAACGAAAAAACCTGGGCCAAGGGCCCTAAAGACGAAATGACAGCGGCACCCCCGCCCCGCCGCAGGCGGAGTAAAAAAGCGCCACTAGCCGCCCGGCCACTCGCGGTTTACTGCACCGCCTTTACGTTGGGCCCCAGCGGTAGTAGCGGAAGGTTTTGTTGCGGGCATGGCCACGAACAGGCCGTGCGGAAACGGCTGATTCAGCAGCACGTTGGTCACGCCGGGGCCGTCGCTGAAGTGGGCGGCAGCGGCTTTGCTGGCACAAAACCGTCGCTGCCGCCAAACTGCCCATATTATCAAAAAATTAACTCTCCAAACTGGCGCAGGTTAATCTGTTTTGAACAAAATTGTTCTGACATAAACTACCAGTTTGCAAATAAAAAATTGCACTGTGTTTGACAGATTATTATTGCGTTTCTGTAATATTATGCCAATCCAATGAAGCAGTTTTCGAGTCAGCGTGCCAGGCCAGCCGTGCGGAATCGCTCCCGTACAGCAGTTGCGTGCATCGGCTGAAACCCACTCCAAAGCACGTAGCTACAGGAAAATATCCGGTTTATAGGCAAAGCCTATATGGCACTTTTACCACAACCGCCAACACTTATCCGGGAGCTTAAGTATAAGCCATTGCTCGGGGTTATTCTCCTCGTTGATTGATTGGCACTCACTTGCCCGTTTATGCTCCAAACTCAACCAGCTGAACGGCTCAAAGCAGCTCGTCTCCAGGTAGTCGATGCCCTGCGGGGCGGGGCGTTGCTGGGCATTCTGGTGGTTCATTGCAGCCGCTGGTTCACGTCCGACGCGCTGCCCGAGCGCTTGTTTCAGGTCCACGCGGCGGGCCCGCTCAACAGCTTATTCATCGGCAAAATCGAGTTGCTGTTCGTCGACAAGTTTTACACGCTTTTCTCGTTTCTGTTCGGCCTGAGCTTCGCCTTGATGATCAGCCGCTCGCGGGAAGCCCCGGCCGTTTTTTACCGGCGTTTCCTGCGCCGCCTTGCCATCCTGGGGGCCATCGGGCTGCTCCATTATTTGCACTGGCGGGGCGATATCCTGATTATTTACGCCGCGCTGGGTTTGCTGTTGCTGCTGTTCAACCGGGCGTCCAACCGAGTGGTGCTGCTATCGGCTTTCGTGCTGGCCCTGAACCTGCCCGTCAACCTGACACGGGCCTACGTCAACTGGGAAGCCCCGCCCGCCCAGTTCGCGCTTCGGCAGGACGCTGCCGAGGCGGCCCATAAGGCCGTGGCCAACTACCACACGCTCACGCACGGCAGCTACGCCGACACCGTTCTGGCCAACCTGGGGTCGTTCGGCGAGATGCTAGTGTTTCAGTTTAGCAGCGGCCGGATTTTCCAAACCCTGGGGTTCTTTTTGTTGGGGTTGTACGCCGGCCGGCGGCAGCTTTTTCAGCAGCTGGAAGACAAGCAGATGCTCTTCTGGAAACTTATTTTGTACGCGGCGGTGGCTTTGGTTGCCACGAAGCTGGCGGCGCTGCAGCTCACCCGCGCGTACGGCAGTGATGTGCAGGCCCCCGAGCTAATCAAAGTGGGGTTCAAGGTGGTTGCCGACCTGCGCAAGTTTGCCACCACCCTGCTTTACATCGCCGGCCTGACGCTGCTTTTCCAGTCGCGGCCCGGGCGCTGGGTGGCGGGGCCCCTGGCCCTGGTGGGCCGGATGGCGCTCACCAATTACCTGCTGCAAACGCTGGTGGGCTCGCTGCTGTTTTTTGGCTACGGCCTGGGGCTGCAAGGCACCAGCCAGCTATGGGCCGCGTGCCTGCTGAGTGTGCCCATCTTCCTACTACAGGTCTGGTTCAGCGCGTTTTGGCTGAAGCGATTCAGCTACGGGCCCGTTGAGTGGGCGTGGCGCTCGCTGACTTTGGGCAAAGCCCAGCCGCTGCGCGTGCCGGCCAGTGGCTCCCGCGCGGGCCTCTTTGTTCAACAAGGGGGCTGGCAGACCAGCCCTAAATCAGGCCATAGTGCTTAGCTACGCTCTGCACAATGGCCTGATTTAGGGCTGCCTGCTTGGGCCGCGTCTTGCCCACCCTACTTCTTACCCGCCAGAATCTCGTCTACCACGGCCGGGTCGAGCAATGTGGTAACGTCGCCCAAGTTGGTGGTTTCGCCTTCGGCTATTTTGCGCAGGATGCGGCGCATAATTTTGCCGGAGCGGGTTTTGGGCAGGCCGCTCACGAGCTGAATCTTGTCGGGCTTGGCAATTTTACCGATCTCGGCCACCACGGTTTCGATGATGCTGGCCTCGAAAATCTTCTGCTCGGCTTCGGTTTTGGGCACGCCGTTGCGGCAGATAATGTAGGCGTAGATGCCCTGGCCCTTCACGTCGTGCGGGTATCCGACCACGGCCGACTCCACCACGTGCTCGTTCTGGTTGAGGGCGTTTTCGATTTCGGCGGTGCCGAAGCGGTGCCCGCTCACGTTGATTACGTCGTCGACGCGGCCAATGATGCGGTAAAGGCCCTGCTCGTCGCGCCGGGCCCCGTCGCCGGTGAAGTAGTAGCCCGGGTAGGGCGCAAAGTAGGTTTGGCGCGCGCGCTCGTGGTCGCCCCAAGTGGTGCGAATCACGCCCGGCCAACTGCCTTTTATCGCCAGGTAGCCTTCCTGGTCGTTGCCTTCGATTTCGGTGCCGTCCTGGTTCAGCAGCACGGGCTGCACGCCGGGCAGCGGCAGGCCGGCGCGGGCGGGCACGCTGGGCGTGATGTCGGCCAGGGCCGAAAGCATGATGCCGCCGGTTTCGGTTTGCCACCACGTGTCCACGATGGGACAGCGGCCCTTGCCGATGTGCTGGTCGTACCAATGCCAGGCTTCTTCATTAATGGGCTCGCCCACCGAGCCCAGCACCCGCAAGCTACTAAGCGAGTAGCTCAGCACGTGGTCAAGGGGCGCGGCCATGAGCGAGCGGATGGCCGTGGGGGCCGTGTAAAACGTCGTGACTTGGTGCTTGTCAATTACTTCCCAGAAGCGCCCGGCGTCGGGGTACGTTGGCACGCCCTCGAATAGCACCGACGTGGCCCCGGCCAGCAGGGGCCCGTAGAGGCAATAGGTGTGGCCCGTGACCCAGCCAAGGTCGGCGGTGCACCAGTGCACGTCGTTCTCTTCGATTTGGAACACGTTGCGGAACGTGTAGTCGGCCCACACCATGTAGCCGGCCTGGGTGTGCACCACGCCCTTGGGCTTGCCGGTGCTGCCGCTGGTGTAGAGGATGAAAAGCGGGTCTTCGGCGGCCAGGACCTCGGCGGGGCATGTTTTCTCCACGCCTTCGGCCTCCTCGTGGTACCACACGTCGCGGCCCGCGCGCATGGGCGTGGGCCAGTCCAGGTGGTTGACGACGATGACGCGGCGCACGCCGGGGCAGTTGAGCAGGGCCTCGTCAACCACGCTTTTCACCGGAATCTGCTTCGCGCCCCGGTTGAGGCCGTCGGCGGTGAGCACCACGGTGGCCCCCGCGTCCTGGATGCGGTCGGCGATGGCCGTGGCCGAAAACCCGGCGAACACCACCGAGTGGATGGCCCCGAGGCGGGCGCAGGCCAGCATGGCCACGGCCAATGCGGGCATCATGGGCAGGTAGAGCAGCACCCGGTCGCCCTTCTGCACGCCGTTATTCTTCAGCACGTTGGCAAACTGGCACACCTGCTGGTGCAGCTCGCGGTACGTGAGGCGCAGGTGGCGGGTCTGCGGGTCGTTGGGCTCGTAGATGAGGGCCAGCTTGTTGCCGCGCAGGGCCAGGTGGCGGTCGAGGCAGTTCTCGGTGATGTTGAGCAGGGCCCCGGCGTACCAGGTGCTGGTGCCGGCCGGCGAAAACTCGCCCCCGCGCACGGTGTCCCACTTTTTGCGCCAAGTAAAAGGCTCTGCCGCGGCGGCCCAGAAGGCGTCGGGTTCTTCGACGGATTGCTTGTAGTCGGCGTGGTACTCGGCTAGGGTGCGGATGCGGGAATGCATGGTCAGGAAGTGAATCGGTGAAGAAACGAGGGAGCGAAGGGCCGAATTAAGGGGTTCGGGAGGAGTGTTTAATGTTTCCCAAGGGGTGTTCTGCCTTGCCCGGATGGTGTTTTGCCTTACTCGCATAGCGTTTCGTATTGCTCGAAGGGTGTTTTGCCTTATTCAACAAGTGTTTTGCTCTGCTCGCAGCAGCTCCTGGTAGTCCACGTCGCGGCCGTTACAAATTCGCGCTGGTGTACCACCATGTGGGCGGGCTTGCGTTTCGCTTTTGCAATGGCTTCGCCCACCAGCGGCTTGTAAGGAATGATGCGGTCGAACTCCATCCCACCCGAGGCGCAGACGGTGACTTTCGGCTGGGCGTCGTCAATCCGCACGACCAGTTCGTGGGGCGCGAAGGCCCCGAACACCGCCGGGTGCACGGCCCCGAGGCGGGCGCAGGCCAGCATGGCCACGACGGCCTCGGGCAGGTTGGGCAGGCAGATAATCACCCGGTCGTCCATTTCCGCCCCGAGCCGGCGCAGGCCCACGGCAAAGCAGGCCGTCGGGTTCAGTAGCTCGGCGTAGGTGTAGGTGCGCAGGGTTTGGGTCACGGGTGAATCAAAAATCAACGCCTTTGGCGCGCCCCGGCCGTGCTGCACGTGGTGGTAGAGGCACAGAAACGAAGTGTTCAGCTCGCCGCCGCGAAACCAGCGGTGCGCGCCGTTGGCGTCCTGGCGGAGGGCCTGGGTGGGCTTTTTATCCCAGTGCAGGCGGCCGCCCTGGGCCGACCAAAACCCGGCGGGACCGGCCAGGCGGGTGGCGTGCATCACGGCGTAGGAGCGGGCGGGTTTCATGGGGGAGTCAACGGTTGTCAGTGAACAGTGCGCAGTGAACAGTGCGCCGGTATCGCTGAGATGCCAGCTCAGCGCGCACTGCCCAACAGTTCCCGCACCTGCTCCATCAACTGGCGGGTGCTGAAGGGCCTGGCCACGTAGAGGTCGGCCCCCACGTCGTAGCCTTTTTGCACGTCGGCATCGTGGCTTTTAGCCGAGAAGCAAATGACTTTGGCTTGCGCTTGCGCGGGGTGGTGGCGCAGCTGCTGGCACAACTGGCGGCCGTCCACGCCGGGCATCAGCACGTCGAGCAACATCAAATCGTAGCGCGTTTCGGCGATGGCGGCCAGGGCCTCGGTGCCGTTGCGGGCGATGCCGACGCGGTAGCCGTTCTTACGCATCAAAAATTCGATCGGCATGACGGTGTTCGGATCGTCGTCGACGATGAGGACGTGGGGCGCTTTCATGGTGGCTGATAGCCGATGGCTTTTAGCTGTTAGCTAAAAAATCCGCCAGGCACGGGCCCGGCGGACTTTTAACGTCTCTGGCCCGGCAGGTTGGAACTAGCTGTTCATCAGCTTCACGTTGCGCGTGTCCTTCATCAGGGCCATGCCCACCAGGAAGCAGACAAGGGCAATGGTGACCGGGTACACCAGGCCCAGCAGGCTGCTGTGGTCCTTGGCGAAGGTGCCGGCCGGCTGCGTGGCGGCCCACACCCCGATCCAGGTGGCGATGAGCGGCACGAAGCCCCCGAACACGCCGTTGCCGATGTGGTAGGGCACCGAAAGCGAGGTGTAGCGCACGCTGGTCGGGAACAGCTCGACGAGGTAGGCGGCGATGGGGCCGTACACCATCGTCACGAACACGACGAGGCAGAAGGTCAATACCGTCATCATGAACACGTTGGGGGCCAGGGCCTTCATCATGGCGGGCACGGCCTTGCCGGCGGCGTCCACCGTGGCGGGGGTGATTTCGGTGAGGGGCCCGGCGTAGGCCTTGATGCCGTAAAAGAGCGGAATCGTGAACAGGGCCCCGCAAATCATGCCCGTCATGATAATCCGCTTGCGGCCGATGCGGTCGGAAAGCGAGCCGAAATAGATAAACAGCGGCGTGGCCAGCACCATGGCCACCACCAGCACGGTGCTCGAGTCCACGATGTCGAGCTTGAGCACGGTGTTCATGAACGAGTAGGCCTGGAACTGACTGGTGTAAAAAATTACGCCCTGGCCCATCGTGACGCCGAAGAGCGCGATGAGCACCAGCCGGCGGTTGATGGGGTTCACGAAGGAGTCGCGCAGCGGGTTCTTGCTGGTGACGCCCTTGGCCTTGGCCTGGGCAAACAGCGGCGACTCGTGCAGCTTGCGGCGGATGTAGTACGAGGCAATCACCAGGATGCCCGAGAGCAGGAACGGGATGCGCCAGCCCCACTCTTTGAACGCGGCTTCGCCCAGGGTTTTGCGGGTGACGACAATCACCAGAATGCTGAGGATGAGGCCCCCGGTGGCCGTAATCTGGATGAAGCTGGTGTAGTAGCCGCGCTTGGTGTCGGGGGCGTACTCGGCCACGTAGGTGGCGGCCCCGCCGTATTCGCCGCCCAGCGCCAGGCCCTGGAAGATGCGCAGCACCAGCACGATGGCCGGGGCCAGCCAGCCAATTTTGTCGTAGCCCGGCACCAGGCCCGTCACGAACGTGGCCCCGCCCATGATGAGCAGCGTCACCAAAAACGTGTACTTGCGCCCAATCATGTCGCCGATGCGCCCGAAAAACAAAGCCCCGAACGGCCGCACCACGAAGCCCACCCCGAAAATGGCGAGGGCCCCCAGCAGCGACTTGGTAAAATCGCCCGATTGCCCGAACAGCACCGGCCCGATGATGGCCGCCAGCGAGCCAAAAATGTAGAAGTCGTACCACTCAATCACCGTCCCCACCGACGAGGCCGTGATGACCTGCCAGATGGTCTTCGTATCGACGCTGTTGTTGTCGTGCGCCGCCGGCGCATCCAGGCCCGCCGCGTAGGCAGAAGGTTTCAGGCTTTGTTCCATGACGGGGTGGGAATGTGGGTTGAGGTTGGTTGCTGGCGCTTGGTTGCTGATTGTCGGTACCCAGTGCTTGGTTTTCAGGCCATCAGGCCGAACGCCACCGACCAGGCACTAAGCGCTACAAGTACACCTGCGTTTGCAGGGTAATCTCGGGGCGGTACTTCACGCTGTTCACGGTGGCCGCGCCGTTGTTGGCGGGCAAAAACACTTGGTCGGTGAAATCGGGACGGGCGCGGTAGTTGAGCGTAATTTTGGCGTTGTGGCCGTCGAGCAGCAGGTTCAGGCCGGCGTCGTACACGTTCACCGCTTTCCGGTCGCCGCTGGCATCGTGCAGGCCCTGAAGGCTGTTGCGCAGGTAGTCCACGTAGGGCTGGAGCTTGGCCTTGGGGCCCAGCAGGTTTTTGGGCAGCAGCAGGCCGAGCTGCGCGTAGTAAGTGTGGCCCGTGCCGATGAGCGGCAAAGCGTTGCCGGTAAGGCCGGCCACGCCGGAGCTAACCGCGGTGCCCGGGTTCAGCACGCCCGCGTTGCGGACGTAGTTAGGACCGAAATCGTAGTTGTAGTACACCCCGTAGAAGGTAACGGCCGTGCGCGTCGTGGTGTCAAGCGGCGCGTCGTAGAACACATCCGCCCCAAACAGCTTGATGTTGTGGGCCGTGGTGGTGGTGAACGGATCCACCGGGGCCGGCGTGGGGTAAGCCGCGTCGCGCGAGTACGTGCCCTTCGGGTTGAAGTGGAAGCCCGCCCCGAGGTTGAACACCTTTTTGGTGCCCAGGTACGTGCCGGTAAAGAAAGGCAGAATGTTTGCCTCCTTCTCCAGGAACGAGTAGCTGAAGTAGCCCTGGTAGATTTTGTTGGCGTTGTGCGGGTTGAACTGCGCCACGTTGGTGCGCAGCGCGGCGGGTGTGCTGGCCTGGTTGGTCAAGAAAGCATCGGACACCGACACGCGGTAGTCGAAGCTGCCGATGCGCCCCTTGCCGTACACCCCCAGGAAATAGCCGAACTGGTCGGTCTGGTCCAGGGTCGGGAAGTTCACCACGGGCGTGTCGTAGGTGAGCAGGTTGGCGGTGCTGGCCGACGTCATCCGCGAAACGCCGTTCTGGTAGTTCAGCCCCGCCCCAAGGTTGAGGTATTTATTAACCCGGTATTCGCCCAGGGCCTCGTGGGCGTAGATCTGGGGCCGTTTGCCGGGCCCGGTGGCATCGAGCGGGGCCTCCCCGCTCACCGAGTTCTGGTTGTCCATGCCCAAGTCGATGATCATCAAAAACCGGGGATTGAGCTGCGCCAGCGTAATGAAGCGCGTCCGGCGCAGGTTAAAGGTGAGCTGGTCGTCGGTGGGCGAACCGTTGCGAACGGTGTTGGAATTGTTGCGCGTATACTGGGCCCAAACCTGTACCCAGCCGATGAAGCGCAGGTACTTGGAACCGTCGGGCGAGAGGTTCACTTTCATACCCTGGCCGTAGGGCACCGCCTTGACGGGTTCTGGCGCGGCGGGCGGGGAGGCCGGCGCAGCGGGCGGGGGCGGCGTACCGGGAGCGGGCGGCAAAACCTGCCCGAAAGCTGCTCCTGTTCCGGCCAGCAACAAGCTGCTGAGAGCCAAAGCGTAGCGACGATTGTGCATAGAGAAAAAAGAAGGATGAAGAAAACGAAACCCTGTCCGCCAACCCAGCGCTGGCCGTTCGGACTTTACCCGGCTAAGTAGCACCACTAGCCGGAGTTCTGATGCGGCCACGCCATCGTTTTGCTAACCGGCAATAGGTAGTTTGCCACAAGCCCAGCGAATGTTATTTATTTGATAATAAAGCATTTTTGCGTTAACAAGCACCGTGTACGCTTGCGTTACCCAGTCGCAGCTCGTGTGTTCAGAAGGCCCAGGCCATCGGTTTAACCTTCTCTTCAGAGCCCAGAAACTGTATTTCAAGCACTTCGGCGCAACGAAAAACAATAAATGCCTCTTATTACTAAAAAAAAGATATTTATTTAGCAAAACGATAATTGTTTAGCGATAAACTGGCTAAAAATCACGCTTTTCTATCGTTTTCCCCTTTCAAAATGCCAAGCGGCGGCCTCCCACAGGGAAGCCGCCGCTTGGCTTATAGTTGACAGACAAGCTTTTTATTCCTCCACGTAGTCAAGGTCTTTGGCGTAGGTTTCGGGTAAAGTCCTGGCGCTGAAGAACGCCAGCGCCAGCAGCACGGCCCCGATGAGGCCGGCGCTGCCCACAATGCCCAGCGCCGGAACGGCTTTGAGGTACTGAAACGTGGGCAGGATGATGACCGTGGCCCCGCGCGCAAAGTTGGGGGCCGTGGTGGCCACCGTCGAGCGCAGGTTGGTGCCGAACTGCTCAGCCGCTACCGTCACGAATAAGGCCCAGAACCCGCCGGCGTAGCCCACAAAAAAGCACACGGTGTAAAAAGCCGCGGTGCTGGCCCCGTGCAAGCCGAACAAATACACGGCCACCATTGCGGCCGTGGCGAGGATGAACACTTGCAGCGTGCGGTTGCGGCTGTGGAACAGCTGGCTCAGCCCGCCGCTCGTGAAGTCGCCCAGCGTGAGGCCAAAGTAGCACCAGAAGATGCTCAGCCCGCCCGTAACGGGCCCCTGCAAGCCGAAGTGCTTGCCAAACTCGGGGGCCAGCGTGATGAGGATGCCGACCAGAAACCAGAACGGTGTGCCCAGCAGCAGGCAGCGCAGGTACTTAGAGAACCGGGGCCCACTGCTAAATAAGCTTAGAAAGTTGCCGCGGCTCACCGCCGAGTTTTTCACCTGCTCGAACATGCCCGACTCGAACACGCCCGCCCGCAACGCCAGCAGCCCCAGGCCCAGCGCCCCCCCGATGAAGTAGGCGTTGCGCCAGCCAAACTGCTGCCCCACAAAGTAGGCCACCATGGCCCCCGACACGCCCACCGACGCCACGATCATCGTGCCGTAGCCACGCTTTTCTTTGGGCAGGCTTTCGCTCACCAGCGTGATGCCGGCCCCCAGCTCGCCGGCCAGGCCCACGCCGGCCACCAGCCGCAGCCAGCCGTACTGTTCGATGTTTTGCACGAAGCCGTTGGCGATATTGGCCAGCGAATACAGCAAAATGGAGCCAAATAGCACCGAGAGCCGGCCCCGCTTATCGCCCAATACGCCCCACAAAATGCCGCCCAGCAGCATGCCCCACATCTGCATGCTCAGCAGGTGCAGGCCCTGGTCGGTCACGGCCGCCGCGTCGGTGATGCCGATGC
>CAXTBA010000071.1:0-16319 GCA_964242665.1 uncultured Hymenobacter sp. | reverse complement strand
CCCTGCGCCTCAACCCCGGCACCGCAGCCCGGCCCGGCAGCGGCTACCGCTCGCGCTACTCGCACCAAACGGAGGTATCCGAGCCGGCCTACTACCGCGTGCGCCTCGACGGCCCCGGCGTGACGGCCGAGCTGACGGCCACCGCCCGGGTGGGCGTGCACCGCTACACGTTCCCGCAAGCCAGCGAAGCGCACATTATTCTGGATTTGATGGCCGGGATATACAACTACCCGGATAAAAACGTGTGGACGTTCGTGCGCGTGGAGAACGACTCGCTCGTGACCGGCTACCGCCAAACCAGCGGCTGGGGCCGCACCCGCACCGAGTACTTCGCGCTGGCGTTTTCCAAGCCCTTCGCCCACTACGGCAGCCGCGACTACGGGCCGAGAGAGCCGTACCGGGGCTTCTGGGGCCGTTTCGACCAGGCGCACGACTGGCCCGACCTGGCCGGGCGGCAGCTGCGCCTGCACTTCGACTTCGCCACCAAAGCCGGCGAGCAGGTGCTGTTGAAGATGGCCCTCTCGCCGACGAGCACCGCCGGGGCCCTGCGCAACCTGCGCGCCGAGGCCCCCGGCTGGGACTTCGACGCCATCCGCCGCCAGGGCCAGGCCCAGTGGCAACAGGAGCTGGGCAAGGTGGAAATCCAGGGCTCGAAAACCGACAAAGACAACTTCTACACGGCGATGTACCACGCCTGCCTCAGCCCCACCATCTACCAGGACGTGGACGGCCAGTACCGCGGCCTCGACCAGAACAACCACCAGGCCCAGGGCTTCACCAACTACACCACGTTCTCCCTCTGGGACACGTTTCGGGCCCTGCACCCGCTCTTCAACCTCATCCAGCCCAGCCGCAACGCCGACATGGTGCAGTCCATGCTGGCGCACTACGACCAGAGCGCCGAGCACATGCTGCCCGTCTGGAGCCACCACGCCAACGAAAACTGGTGCATGAGCGGCTACCACAGCGTTTCCGTGGTGGCCGACGCCGTGCTCAGCGGCACCGTGCCGCCGGCCCAGGCCGAGCGGGCCCTGGCCGCCTGCGTGGCCACTGCCCGCCACCGTTGGTACGACGGCTTGGCTGACTACATTGACCACGGCTACGTGCCCGACGGCCGCAGCGGCACCTCCGTCTCCACCACCCTGGAGTTTGCTTTCGACGACTGGTGCATCGCCCAGCTGGCCCAGAAGCTGGGCCACGCCGGCCTCTACCAGGAGTTCAGCAAACGCGCCACCAATTGGCAAAATGTGTTCGATGCCCGCATCAACTACATGCGGCCCCGCCTGGCCGACGGCACCTTCCGCCCGCAGTTCGACGTACTCAGTACTAATAACCAGGGCTTCATCGAGGGCAACGCCTGGAACTACAGCCTGGCAGTGCCCCAGGACCCGGGGGCCCTAGTCGCCAAAATGGGCGGCAACCGCCGCTTCGTGCCCCACCTCGACTCGCTCTTCACCATGAACCTGCCCGACTCGTTTTTCGCCGAAACCGAGGATATCACCCGCGAGGGCATCATCGGCGGCTACGTGCACGGCAACGAGCCCGCCCACCACGCCGCCTACCTCTACAACTGGACCGACCAGCCCTGGAAAACCCAGGCCCAGGTCCGCAACATCCTCGCCCGCCAGTACCACCCCACGCCCGACGGCCTCGGCGGCAACGACGACTGCGGCCAGATGAGCGCCTGGTACATTTTCAGCGCCCTGGGCTTCTACCCCGTCGCCCCGGCCTCGGGCCAATACGCCCTCGGCAGCCCCCTCGTGCACGGGGCCGTCCTGCACCTCGAAAACGGCCAGCAGTTCACCATCCAGGTCAAAAACCAAAGCGCCAAAAACGTCTACGTGCAGTCAGTTTCGCTGAACGGGCAAAAGCTGACGCAGCCGTTTCTGGCGCAGCAGGAAGTGATAAAGGGCGGGGTGCTGGTATTTGCGATGGGGCCCCGGCCGAGCGTACCGAAGACACGAACTGAGTAATTTTCAAAGTCCTGTTTTCTTACACACATATACACGCACAAGCCAACACCTTGCAAGACTATATGAAAACGCTGATTGAGGTTTTATAAGAAATCGACTCCCAGAATTTGTCCCAAAATAAAATTGTGTCGCCTTTAAAGAGATGCTTAAAGAAGTTCTCATTTAAGGCAGTAAATGATTTATCCAGTCTTTTTGAATTAGCCGAGTGGCTCTACATATACGACCACACTGATTCTGCTTTGAGAGTCTGTCAGCTTGTCAATGATCAGATTTTCAAAAATAATTTTAATATCTGGTCACCGATTGAGCAGTTATTGATATTAGAAAGCCGGATATTGAGAGAGTCGGGACAAATAGACTTATCCCGGCACATACTGAATAAAGTACTTGAAGTAATGGCCCCTCATGAAGACGCAACCAGAAGGCGCCTTTCGTTTGATTGGTTGAATGATGATGAAATCACTCACTTTGACTCAAAGCGTGCAAATGTCTGGCGTTTTATTGACCTCAGCAATCTATTTTTTATTCGAGAATTAGGAGCAGGAAAGCTGGACATCAATAATATTTCCGTTGATATAAATAAAGCTGAGCATAGAATTGCGGAATATAAAGCAGAACTAAAATCCGCGAAATAGCTTCATTCTAAAAACCCGCCCGTTCCCCAACCGGAAGCGGGCGGTGCTATTTTCAACCCTCAAAAAACTCAATTCTTCAGCGTCACGACCGGTTTCGCCTGCGCGGTGTTAATTCCGCCGCCAGAATCAATAATCTTGTGTTTCTGCACATAGCCGGCGTACAGCGGCCAGGGTAGCAGCTTGAACACCTTTGCGTGATGCCTTCGCCAAGTTGGGTCCTAATCGCGGCGAGCAGGGCCCCGCTAGTCTTTCTGCAAACGGCCCGAACGTACTTCTTTTCCGACTTCTAACCGGTAGAGGTAGATGCTTGGCTGCCAGTTGGTGGCTGGCCACTGCACTTGCTGCGTTCCGCTTGCCTGCCAGCCGTCCACCAGTGTGCCGACCGGCCGGCCGCGCCAGTCGAAGATGCGGAGGCGCACCTGCGCAGCCGCCGGCAGTTGGTACCGAAAAGAAGCGGCTTCTGCGACGGGGTTGCCGACTTGTAGCGCTAGCGCGCCGAGGTTTTCGGCCCCGCTGCTCGCCCCGGCCTGCGGCGCAGGGCCCGCCAGCAAGCCGCTGCTGCCCGCCGGTTGGGAGTTGAAGAGGCGCAGCAAATCTACGTTCGGCCCGCTGCTGCCAATGGAAGTGAGCCGGATGGTATTGGCCCCTGCTTTCAGCACCGCTTTCTGGGCATTGTACTGCCACGTGCTCCAGCTACCGGTGGCGGGGAACGCCAACGCCGCAGAAACCGTGGCTCCGTTGACCTGGAGGCGCAAGCAGCGCGTACCGCCGTTTAAGGCGTACCGCAAGCCCAGGTAATAGGGCCCCGCCGCGGGTACGTTGACCGTCCACTCAATGTATTCCTGGCTAGCAGCTTGATAATCCAAGTACCCACTGCCTTGGTAGCCGGGGTAGGCAGCCGCCAGAACAGGGCCCTGGGCGGTGGCTAGTTCCGCTTGGTAATTTGCTTCGGGTGGCGCCGGAACTGCGAATACCACGTACATCAGGTTCGACCCCGCCGCCGGCGCTGCCAAGTTGGCTCCCAGCGTTGCTTTGGTGCCGGCCGCGTAAAAACGAGCAAACAGCTTCATGGTGCTGGAGCCGGGGTCCGTGGTTCCCACCACATCGGGCACCGGCGAAAAATCACTGAGCCAACCGGGCAGCCGGGTGCTGCGGGGGTCGTAGGCCACGTAAACCAAGGCCGGCTTTTCGACACGAAACTGCAAGAACCCGGTGGCCGGGCTGGCGAGCGGCTTGTCGTCGTTGGCCGTGCGCAGCACGTCGGCGCCCTTCAAATAAGGCGGCAGCGCAGTAAACGTGTACGACCGGTCGATGTAGTACGGGGTGCCGACCTGGGCCGCTGCCACGCCGTACGTCTTGCCGTTGCTGGCCTGCACGGCGGTCAGCAACGGCAAGGTGGTGGCCTGGATGGACTCCAAGTAGAAGCGTTGGGGCGGCCCCTGCGTGACTGCCTGCCAGCCGAAACTGCCGAGCGTGGGGTAAGTGGTATCGGTGGCCACCAGGGTGGGAGCGCTGGGATAGGCTTCCGTTTCCTTGGCCAGGAACACCCGGATTTCACCGGAGGCGCGCCGCTCTACCCTGATGCGGTAATCCGTGTACTCGACGAGCTCTGTCGGGAGGTCTATTTGGGCGAGTACCTCTGGGAAGTTGGGGTTTCCCTCCGAACGGCCCAATTTAAAGTGAATGCCCCCGTCGGTGTTGTACTCCACGGTGTAATAGTTGTCCACCGCAAGGTCGGTCTGACCAAAATGCAGGCGGTAAGCGCGTTGGTAGCCGCGCGCCAGGTTGAAGGGCACCGTCTCGATTGCGTAATCCGTTTGCGGAAAAAATTGGGCCGTGCTCAGGCTGTAGCTGTCGTCGGTCACGGCGCGCCCGCCGTTGACGCGCCAGCCCTGCTGCAGTCCCCACTGGGGCCCCATCGTGGGACTGGCCCCGTCAAAATTGTCCTGAAAAATGACCGTTTGGGCGAAGGCATTCATCGTCAGCAAAGAGCTTAGCACGAAAGCTAACCCCCAACGGCGGAGGGTGAGTGAGGAGCGGGGAGGTCTCATGGCGCATCTGTTTGGGAAAGGTGAAAAGAGCGGGTTGGCAACAGAAATCCCACTTCTTCGCGGCAACCGCACTGGCTTATATTTTATAATACATATTGAATATACCACAAATACACGTATTTTTTGCATCAAATTATTTTCTATAACCAGAGTTAATGAGACAGAAAAGGGCTTCTGTAGTGATTGCATTCAAAAGATGAGCGCTCGTCCCCGTCGCAAAATGCATGGGAATTGGTCTAGTAGACGATGAACCCGCTCAGTGCAACGGGCCAACAAATGCACCTGCGGCCTCCAGACGGTCGGTGTCCTGCGCCTGCCATTCATCGACTTAAAATTGCCGGCTTCCCCTGAAAGCGGGCAGCTTCATGTCCAGCCCTGGCAGAATTTGCGCTCCCATTAGCGCTGCCTCCTCGCGGCTGAATCGCAACGCAGCGTTTGCGGCAGCCTGAAAGCACACGTTGCCGAGCAGCAAGGGCAGCCGTGGTAAGAATTTGGTGGCGTCCGGTGGCGCGGAACTGTCCTGTACTTACTTAAAGCTGGCCTGGTTCATCTCGGGGCCATACGTTGGGCTGGCTTGTTTTTTTAGCCCACCCGCTGCCTTTGTCTGCCCGCACATGCTGCCTTCTCTCGATTTGTGGTCGGTGTTAATCTTGCTGGGCGCGGCGTAAGGACTGTTTTTGAGCGGAACGTTCTTTTTCTCCACCCAAGGCGCGCGCGTCAGCAACCGCCTGCTGGGGTTGTTGGTGCTCGGCTTAGCCCTGCTCACCCTAAAGATTCTGCTCTGCTACTCGGGCTACGTCCGGTTCGTACCATTTTTTGTGGGCCTCACCGAGCCGCTGAACTTCGTAGTGTCGCCGCTGCACTACCTCTACACCCGCAGCCTGGCCACGCCCGCCTTCCGCTGGCGCCCGCGCTACTTGTGGCTGCTGCCGCCCGCCGTAGCGCCCGCCATTTACATGGTGCCCTTCTTCGCCCAAAGCGGGGGCTGGAAGCTGCGAACCGTGGCCGAATCGTTTCACCAGCCGCACCCAGGGGCCCCGGTGGCGATGCATAATGTCTGGTGGTTTGCTATCTACCGCCAATTCTACCCCGTGTTTTACTTGGTGCTGGGCACTTACCTGCTGCTGTACCCGGGCGCGGTGCTGCGCCTTATTCTCCGGTACCGGCGCCAGCACGCGGGCCAGCCCATTGGCCCGGCGCTCGGCTGGCTGAGCCGTCTGGGCCTGGGCTTCGGCGCGCTGCTCGTGTACCTGGGCTCCACTGCCTACTTCCACCACGCAACGGGCGACGTGAACGACGCCGGCGACGTTTGGGTGGGCAGCGTCATTGCCTTGCTGTTTTACGGCATGAGCGGCAACGCCATCCGGCGCTCCAGCCCACTGGCGCTGCCGGCTCTGGCTGCCGCTACGGTTTCGTACAGCGCCGTGACGGCGGCGGCTTGCGCGGCGGCTATTTCGCCGGCGGCCAGGACGGTCTCATTTTCGGTTAAATGGGCCGTTACCCGGCCGCACATCACTAATTGGTCTTATTTAAACTGATTCATTGTACTTGGGGTATTTGACCGGCGGAATCATTCTGCTGGAACCCGCAAGGTATGGGTAAAGCATAGCTCGGCCGTAGCCGGACCGGGGTTTGAATGTTCTCAAACACCAGTTGGCTTTCCCGAAACACCATTCGACGCGGCGAAATACCATTCGGCAACCCAAAATACCATTTGGCTGACCCGAAACGCCGTTTGACCCTTCCAAAACAGGATGCGGCTCGCTTAAAACGGGTCTTTGCGCTCCGTAAATGACATTCGTTGGTCTCAAAATAGGGCTTGGCCCTGCCCAAACACGAATCGTTGGCTCAAAAACCTGGTTCGGCCAACCCAAAACGGCTCTTATGCGGGCCAAAACCCGATTTGGCGGCCCTGAAACACGATTCGAGCGATACTAAACACGTCGCAAATCATCAGAAAAGCCCCGCTGGCGGCAACTGGCGCAGCTGGCAGGGCTTTTTTCAGCGGTAGTGAGCGCTGCTTATTTCAGGGCGGTTTTCAATTGCTTGGCTTCGTCCAGGTGTTTTTGGTCGTCGTCAATAATCTTCTGGACGTACGTTTTCAGAGCTGGGTCCTGCGAGTTTTTGAGCAGGTCCTTGCCTTTGCTGAGGGCCTTATCGTTTACGTCGGCCATATCGTCCAAGTATTTCTTGTCGAAGTCGGCCCCGGCTTTTTCGGCTTGCAGCTTGACCGTCAAGTCCTGACTATCGGCCGAAAGCGTGGTGGGCAGGGTAATGTTGCGCTTGGCGGCTTCCGCTTTCAGCTCGGCTTCGTCCTTGGCGTGCGTGGTGGTGGTTTGCTGGGCGTAGGTTTTCACGGCCGCGCTGGTGGCGCGGACGGCGGCAATTTTGCTCAACTCGTACTCGGTGCGGCCCGTGTTGGCTAGGTCCACCATGTAGTCCGTCACGTCCTTGGTGTCGGTTTGCGAGGCGGCGGCGGTGGCCACGGTGCCGTTTTCTACTTTTTGGTCGTTCACGTCTTTGGCGGTGGCGGTGCTGTCGTTTTTAGGCGAGCAGCCGTAGCCGAAAAACATGCCGGCAAGCAACAGGGCGGGGAAGGCAGCTTTTTTCATCGGTGTAGGTTGTTAGTGAAAGGGTTGAGCTTCTTCAAACGGCATTTCCAGCATCTGGTTTCCTGAACAGCCGGATGGTGTTTCTCGCCGCCGTCAGTGCCGCAGCAGCCGCTGCATTAACACTCCGCCCGCGCCGCTGGCCCGCAGCAAGTACACGCCGGGAGCCAGGCTAGCCAAGCTCAGGTCCAGGGCCCCACCGGGCGCGGCGCGGCGCAGCACTACTTGGCCCAGCGCGTTCAGTACGCACACTTCCGCCGGCCCGAACCCGACCGGCAGCTCCACGCGCAGGGCCCCGGCGGTGGGGTTGGGGTATGCCGCGAAGCCCGGCGCGGCCGTGGCGGCCCGCGTGGGCAGCACCACGGCGTAGGCGAAGCGGGCCGCGTCGGCGGCGGCTTGCAGCGCGGGCAAGGAGCGGGCGGCCAGCACGGCGAAGGCCACCACCACCGAATCGCCGGGGGCCAGCTTGGCCAGGCGGGTGCCCACTACCTGCGAAACGTCGGCCCCGTTGGGGCCCCCGGCGGTGCGCTGGGCGCGGGCCGTGCCGCTGCTCACGGTGCGGAATTTTTCGGCCGGTGAGAAGCCGTCGGCCAGGCGCACGGGGCTGCCGGCAGGGGCGTTATTGTCGAACGAATACACGGCCGGGGCCCCGCCGCGCAACAGCTCCACACCGGCGTACACGCGGGAGGCCACGGGGTCGTAGCAGTAGCCCAGGGCCCGGGCGGTGTCCCAGGCGGCCACGTTGCGGGCGGGCGCGTCGGGCAGGTCCCAGTCCATAAACAAGCCCGCGCAAAGGGGTTTCAGGGTGTCGGCGGTGAGGTTGCGCAGCGTGTATTCGAGCACCACGAAGTCTTTGCGGGGCGCGGTGGCCCAGGCGTAGGCGCGCTGCCGCACCCGCACGCCCACCGAGCGCGCCGCCGGGCCGCCGGCCGGCACCGAGTCCTGGAACACGCCCTGGGCCAGCTGGTCGGCGCGGGGGCCGGGGGGACGGGCCCCGATTTGCGCCAGGCTGAAAAACGACTGCCGGATGTTGCCGTCGCCGGTGCGCAGGCGGTCCGCCACCCGGGTGGGCGAGGTGGCCAGCAGCAGCCCGCCTTCGCTCAGCAGGGGCACGTCGTCCTGGTAAGTGGCCCCGTCGCCGAGGGTAGCGGCCAGGTCGTCGTAGCCCAGCTTGCCGCGGCTGGTCACGCTCAGGCGCAGGTCGCCGGCGTCGAGGGTGATGTAATCGGGATTCAGCAGCACGGCCACGAACTGGTCGGTTTGGTAGCCGGGGGCCGCCAGTCGGTAGCGCAGGCGGGCCGTGGTGTTGGGCGGCACGCCGGTGGTGGCCACGGCCAGGGCAAAGGGCACGGCGGCGTTGGTGGCGGTGGCCAGCGTGGCCAGGCTGCCCACGGCAAAAGTGCCCTGCGTCACGGCCACGTAGGGCGAGAGCGAAGTGAGCGTCACGGTGAGGCCGTCCACGGGCGTCAGCAGGTTTTGCACGGTAACGGCCAGGCGCAAGGCCGTGCCCGGCGCGTAGGCCTGCCGCACGGGGTCGAAGGCGCTGGCCGTCACGCGGACTTCGCGGGCTTCGGCGGCCACGGCGCGGTACATGTTGAGGCGGCCGGTGCCCAGGCGGCCGGCAAAGCCGGCGTTGCCGGCCACGCCGTCCACAGCATCGGTGGTGCGGCGCAGCTGGGCGGCCACCTGGGCGGCGGTGAAGGCCGGAAACCGCTGCCGCACCAGCGCCGCCGCCGCCGCCACCAGCGGGGCCGCGAACGAGGTGCCGCCCACGGCGATGTAGTCGGCGTCGGGCGGCCCCGAGTCCGTCGCCACCTGTTGGCCGTAGGTGGTGAGCACGCTCAGGCCCGGGGCCACCAAGTCAACCCGTTGAGAGTAGGTGGCGTTAGGGCTTTTCTTGTCGGTGTTGTCGACGCCCGACACCGAGAGGACGTGGTCGTACGACGCCGGGTAGAAGAGCAAATCGGCGTTGGTGTTGCCGGCGGAGGCCACCAGCAAGGCGTCGCAGTTCACGGCCGCGTAGGTGCAAACATCTTGCTCGAAGCGGGAAAAGCCCCCCGTGCCGCCCCACGACATGTTGATGACCTTGCAGCCGTGGTCGGCGGCGTACTCGATGGCCTCAAAGCCGGCAAACGCGCCGCCGGTGGTGTTGGGGTAGATGTTCAGGGGCAGGAACCGGCAGTTGAAGCCCGCGCCCGCGATGCCGTGGCCGTTGTCGGGCTGGGCCGCCGCTACGCCCGCCACCAGCGTGCCGTGGTCGATGGCAGGGTCGAAGCCCGCGTCGTTGTCGTTGTCGGCCAGGTCCCAGCCTGTGAAGTTGTCCACGTAGCCATCGCGGTCGTCGTCGAGGCCGTTGATGGGGTCGGCGTAGTTGTGCTTCACGCGGTTGCGCAAATCTTCGTGGGTGAGGCGCACCCCGCCGTCGGTGATGCCGATGACCAGCGTGCTGTCGCCGCGCACCACGTCCCAGGCCCGGTAGGCCCGGATTTGCTTCAGGTAATACTGGCTCCGGCTCAGGTTGGTGAGGGTAGAGTCGGCCAGCGGGTCGTTGGGCTCATACTGCGGGAAGCGCACGTACAGCGGCTCCACGTACTCCACCGCGCCCGTGCCCAGCAGCACCGCGCGGGCCCGGGCCAGGGCCAGCTCCGGCGGCACGGCCAGCTGGTACACCGCCCGCAAATCGACGGCTCCGGGCTTCTCCAGGTCGAGCACCCGGGCGTGCGGAAACTTCTGATGCCAGCCGGTGGCCCCCAGCTGCTTCAGAGCCCCGGCCAGCGCGGCGGGCGTGGCCCCGGGCCGCAGCTTCAGCACCAGCTGGCCGGGCAGGGTGGGCGGGCCGGCCGCGGCGAGTTTACCCAACAAAAGCAACAGCAAGCAGCAGGCAAGTAGCGTTCTACCCATATCAGGCGAGTGGCAGGCGGGAGAAAACGCCATGATTACCGGAAAAATACGGGATTTTCTGGCTATGTGCTAAGCCGAGCGCTAGCCCGGCCAGCATGCGCTGCCTGGGTCAGGAAAAACTGCCAGTTTTTCGTCAGAAGCTACAGCAAAAACACTGCCCATACGGCCGGTCAGCAAGGCGGTTTACAGAATGTTACGCAAGTCTTCGCGCAGGCCCTCAATGCCGCGCCAGATGCTGGCCCAGGCCCCTTGCCCGGCTTGCTCGTCGGGGCCGTCGGCCAGCTGGGCGGCGAGGCGGGCGCGCTTGGCTTCGAGGGCATTGGCGTGGGCCTGGTAGGTGGCGGGCGAGCCGGCGGCCGTGGCGTGGGCGCGCTGGCGCAGGGTGTTAATTTTCGCGTCCAGCTCGTCGAGGGCCCGGCGCAAGTCGGCGGCGGAAAGGTGCGGGGTAGGAGAGTGGTGGGGTTCGGGCATGGCAGGGGCAGGGAAACGCGAAAATTCTCTCTACTGATTTCGCCTCGGAAAAGATATTAGCCGCGCGACCAGCGCCTGCCAAGTACAAGCGTAACAATAGCATAATCCTGCGGGCCCCTGCCCGTTAGCCCGGCCCAATACTTTTGCAGCGTCTGACAACAAACAGCTGTAAATCAATGATTAATAAATTTATTCTTGCTATCGTCCTAAGCAGTGGACTTGGACTGGCCCATGCTGGCCGCGCCCAAACCACCAGCCGAACCCTGGCCGTCGTGAGCGGCGGAAGCGGTTCCCAAACGACAGCCCCGGTTCTTTCGGCTGCCGCGCCGGCCCCGGCGGCGGTGCCCGAGGTGCTTACCTACGCCGACGAGATGCCGGTTTTTCCCGGCGGCGACGCGGCGTTTCACCAGTACCTGGCCCAAAAAATTGAGTACCCCGCCGAAGCCAAGCGGCGCAACTTGTCGGGCACTGTGTACGTGCGCTTCGTAGTGGACGAGCAGGGCCGCGTCCGCGACGCCGAAGTGGCCAAAGGCTGCGGCAACGGCTTCGACGAGGAGGCCCTGCGCCTGGTGCGCCTCATGCCCTGGTGGACGCCCGGCCGCCAGGCCGGCCAGCCCGTGCGGGTGGCGCGCACGCTGCCCATCATCTTCCGCCTCAACCACTAAGCTGGGCCCCAGGTGCGCGGCAGGCCCAGCTCGCGGGCCAGCGGCGCGGCCCCCGATTGCCACAGGGCCCCCAGCACCTCGCCGGCGGTGGCGGCCAGTTCGAGGTGGTAGTCTTCGTGCAGCCGGTGGGTAAGTTTGAGGGCCTCATGGGTGCGGCGGGCCAAGTGTTGCAGCAGCGGCTGCGTGGGCCCGTGCAGCCGGGCCACGGCGGCCGCCTGGTGCCGAAACACATTGGCCAGCAGCCGCCAGTCCAGTTCGGCCTCGCCAAACGCGTCGTCGGTAATCTTAGCGTGGTAAGCCAGCCGCGCCTGCACCTGCCGCAGGATAACGAGCAAGTCGTTCGGCGTTTGGTGAAAGCCCCGCACCGGGTCGTCGACCAGGGCGCGCAAGGCGGCGCGGCGGGTGGCCAGCGCGTCGGGGCCCTCCAGCAGGCGGTAGGCGAGTTGCTCGGTCAGCACCGCGTCTTGCGCCACGAGGCGGGCGAGGAGCTGGTCTTTTTCTTTTTGCGGCAGTTGGAGCAGGGCGCGGCGCAGGTCGGGCGGGAGGGCAGGCATTCGGGTAATTATGCTACTATATTCCTCCAAATAACGCGGGTTATAGCGTTTTGGTAACGCGCTGGGCCCCCATTATTTGCCAACCGCTCAGTGCGACAATTGCGGCTAGGAGCCACACCGATGCACGCCACTCGGGTTGCAAAAGTAGTTGTAGCCATGCGAAGTACCAGAAGGGAATTGAATGCGGCATGGACGGAATAACATCCTCTGTAACGATGCACCCCATCCTACTGCCGTGATGCATTTGCCCATCAAAATACCACGTGACGCTATTTGAATTAAAATTTGCTGGTCGACGTCGCTCGTGGATTTCGGTGAATGCATAGAATGTGACAGGTTTGTTATAAATATCAAGCCAGTACCTGCTGACGCCTTCCTTACTCACCAAGTCAAGAACGAAAATGAGATCTTTATAATGAGTGGTAGGCGCAAATTGGACGCTCACCCTGCCACGGTGCTCGGAATCAGCCATCATAGCGCGTACGTTATTTGTTATTTGCGCCTGTTCGCAGGTATTACTGCTAAAAATTCCAGTTAAATACGTGTTACGCCAAGGGCCCATACTGCGAATCTTAGATACAGAAGGTGCGCAAAAAAGGCAAGTCTTTGCTTCGGCAGGCGAAGATGCAAGCACAGGCATCGTTAGCTGCATCACGCTTCTCAATTTCAACCCATTCCGCCAGGGCCCCAGCGCCACGCAGCCCAGCCACAGCAGCCCCGCCAGGGCCAGCAGGCCCGGCGGAAACAGCAAGTGGCGGCGGCAGCGGCGAGGTAAGTAGAAGTGCATGGCGGGCGGATAAAATTGGGAGCAGGCGGTGAAATTGTGCGATTAACGGAGCTTTTGGGATTATCATTGTTGTAGCGGCAGTTGTGCCGGTACCGCACCTCCTGATGCTTATGGTTTTTCGCTACTCACTGTTGCTGCTGCCTTTGGCCCCGCTCGGGGCCCTGGCCCAAACTGCCCCGCCCGACACCGCCCGCGTTGTGCGCTTGCCCGATGCCATCGTGACCGGATACGGCCAGCGGCTGCCGCTGCGCCGCACGGCCGCCGCCGTCGGCGTAATTGACGCCCGGACGCTCGACCGCTTCAACCCCGCCGCCCTCACCCAGGCCGTGAACACGCTGCCCGGCGTGCGGCTGGAGGAGCGCGCCACGGCCAGCTACCGCCTCAGCATCCGGGGCAGCACGCTACGCTCGCCCTACGGGGTGCGCAACGTGAAAACCTACTACAACGGCATCCCCTTCACCGAAGCCAACGGCAGCACGCCGCTCAACCTGCTCGACCCCGCCATCATCGGTCGGCTGGAAGTGGTGAAGGGCCCCGGCGGCAGCGTGTACGGGGCCGGCACGGGCGGCGTGGCCTTGTTCGAAACGCCCGCCGTGGCGGCCGGCACCGCCCGCACCAGCGCCGGGGCCACCGTGGGCAGCTACGGCCTGCTGCGCTACGGAGCCACCGCCGAAGCCGCGGGGCCCACCAGCGCGGTGCGCGCTCAATATGCTCACCAGCAGCTCGACGGCTACCGCCAGCAAAGTGCCCTGCGCCGCGACGTGCTGGCCCTCGACGCCCGCACCATTGCTGGCGAGAAAACTACCCTGGCGGCTCACCTGCTCTACACTGACATCGATTACCAGCTGCCCGGGGGCCTCACCCGGGCCCAGTACGCGGCCGACCCGCGCCAGGCCCGGCCGGGCACGGCTACCGTGCCCGGCACGGTGGCCCAGCAAGCGTTTTATGCCTCGCGCACGGCCCTGTTGGGGCTCACGCACAGCTACCAGTTTTCGAACGATTTGGGGCTGGAAACCACGCTTTATGGCAGCGGCACGGCTATTCGCACGCCCTATTTGGTTGATTACGAGCGCAACACCGGGGTGGGGTTGGGCGGGCGCACGGCGCTGCGCTACCGCACCACCTTGGCCGGACGGGTGTTGCGCTTGCAGGCCGGCGGCGAGTACCAGTATGGCTTTGTGGACGGCCGCAGCTACGACAACCTGCGCGGCACGCCCGGGGCCCTGCGCTACGACGACGAAATTACGACCAGCACCGGTTTTGCCTTCGCCCAAGCCGATTACGAGTTGCCCGCCGGCCTGCTCCTCACCGTGGCCGGCAGCTACAACCGCCTGCGCTACAACATCGAGCGGGTGAGTGACGCCCTCGCCAAGCCTGCCGCTTACCGCTTCCGGCGCGATTTTCGGCCCGAAGTGTCGCCCCGCGTGGCGCTGCTGCGCGAGTTTGGGCCCGGCTTGGCGGCCTACGCCAGCGTGAGCGCCGGCTTCTCGCCGCCCACCGTCGACGAAATCCGTCCGTCCGACGGCAGCCTCAACGCCGGCTTGCAGGCCGAGCGCGGCGTGAGCTATGAGGTGGGGGCCCGGGGCGGTTTCTTCGCCGACCGCCTGCGCTACGAGGTGGCGGTGTTTGACTTTGAGCTGCGCGAAACCATTACCTCCAGCACCACGGCCCAGGGCATTGTAGTGTTCAACAACGCCGGGGCCACCCACCAGCGCGGCCTGGAGGCCGGCCTCAGCGGCTGGCTCTGGCAACAGCGACGTTCTACGAGCACTTTGTACGGCGACGGATCCCAAAAAACACCGCAATTCCTGGCGAGTGGCCTGCGCGCCTGGGCCAGTTTTGCCTACAACAATTTCCGTTTCGGCAGCGCTTACGTGGGCGCGGGCGGCGACGCCAGCGGCAACCGCTTGCCCGGCACGGCCCCCCAAACCCTCAGCGCGGGCCTCGATTTCAGCGAGCGCACCGGCCTTTATTTCAGCCCCAACCTTGGCCATCAGGCCCGCATTTTCCTCAACGATGCCAACACCGACGCCGCCGTGGGCTACTGGGTTTACGGGGCCCGGGGCGGCTGGCGGCACACCTTGGCGGGCCACCTGGAAGTCAACCTTTTTGCCGGCGTCGACAACGCTTTCGACCGCCGCTACAGCCTTGGCAACGACTTGAACGCCTTCGGAAACCGCTACTTTCAGCCCGCGCCCGGCCGCAGCTACTACGGCGGCGGGCAAGTGGGCTGGGCCTGGTGATTTTTGGTGCCGAATAAGTGCTGTTGTTCTTGTGTAAAAAAAGCCCCATCATCCTGCGCAGCGTGCAGGATGATGGGGCTTTTTTACACTTGACCCAAACCCTAATTGGGGCCCTGCTCCTCCGGTAAAGTGAAGGCGCGGTCGCTGGGGTTGGTCAGTTCCTTGGGAAGCTCGTCGGGGTCGGCCAAAGCGGTGCGGCCGTTGACGCGGTTGCTCTGGGCCATTTCCTGCTCGTCGTTGCGCAGCGAATCGTCCATCTCGTCGGCCATTTCCTGGCCCGATGAGTTGTTGTTGTCGAGCTGCTGGCCGTAGGTGGCGGCGTCGAGCATGGGAGTGGAGAGCCCGTTTTCTTCGGGTTGCTCCTGCTTGTTGGCGTCGGGGGTATTCGGGGACATATTATTGGGAAGTTGAATAATTAAAGGCAATGGTGCCAGGTCGGGCGGAGCCTATTTATCGACGGCTGCGGCCTGGGCGGCGGTGTCGTCGGGGGTGGTGCCGGCTTGCTCGTTGTGGGTGCCGCCGCCGGCGTAGCGCGGGTCGTCTTTGGCCCAGGCCGCACGCAATTCGTCGTTGTCGTCGCCGGCGGCTTCGGCCGCGCGCACACCTGGAGTGTCCTGGTTTTGCACGATGTGGCCGGGCTGCTCCGACAAGCTGTTGGGATGGGCCTGGGCCTTGTTCTCGTCGCGGATTTCGCTGAATTCGTCGGGGTTGTCGTTCGAGCCGCTGCGACCGTCGGGTGCGCTGGCGCCGGCGGGCTTGCCAAAGGTGCCGTAGTCGGGGGTGCCGGCAACGGCTTCGGTGGCCGGCTCGTTGGGGTTGAGGTGGGCCTGCGCCGCACGGGCCTGCTGGTCGGCGGGGCGGGAGTCGTAGTCCGACGAATCGGTGGAATTTTGCGTATCCATAAAGCAAAAAGGAATGAAGCTGAAACAGCGGCCCGGTGCGCGGGCCCGTTGCAGTACTTACGCAAATCTGCCGCGTCCGTTCAACCGCGGGGCCCCCACGCCAGCTTGTTTTCACCTAACCGCCAAACCCTCAGCCCACAACTATGTCCGTACACCACGATTCCTCCGCCCACCGATTCACTGTCCAGCACGACGGCCACACCGGCGAGCTGGCCTACGAGCTGCCGGCTCCCGGCGTCATCGATTTCGACCACACGTTTGTTGACGAGGCCCTGCGCGGCCACGGCGCGGCCGACGAGCTGGCCCGCGCCGCCCTGGACTACGCCCGCCAGCAGCACCTGAAAGTGCGTACTTCGTGCGAGTTCATGCAGGCATTCGTCGGCCGCCACCGTGCCGAATACGCCGATATCCTGGCCAGTTGAGGCAAGCAGCGCCGCAGCCTGCGCCACAAAAAAAGCCCCGCCAGACACTGGCTTGTCCTTACCCAAAACTCCAAAAAGCGCCGGCCGGTAGGCCAGCGCTTTTTTT
>CAXTBA010000070.1:0-16739 GCA_964242665.1 uncultured Hymenobacter sp. | reverse complement strand
GAGTTCGTGTCGTCGCATCAACCAAAGTTACTCGCTGACTGTCCACACTCTCTAGCCCAACAGTAGACTGTTTCCAAATAAAAAAGCAAAGGCCGGGAATTTTTTCCCGGCCTTTGCGTTATCCCCTCCGTGAAAGAATAGTTTTTTAAGGTGTTTTGGTTTAAAAAGTCCGGCCTCTTTGGGGTCGGACTTTTTTTGTTGCCCGGGGCGGGCTAATGCACTACGCGCAGCTCGTGGTGGGCCGGTGGGCCGGGCACCTCCCAGGCCCCCACGCGGCTGGGCCCGTAGCCAAGGTTGACTTTCACCCAGGCGTTGCGGACGGGCAGCAGCTCCAGTACTTCCTGGCGCAGGCGGCCTAGCTCGTCGTGCAGCGCTTGGAGGGCGAGCCGCGGCTTGCCGGCGGTCTGGTGGGCCTTGCGCAGGGCCTCTTCGGCCCGCAGGTAAGCCTTCACTTTTTCTTCGAGCGGTTCGAGGGCGGGGGCAAGGTAGTCGAGGTTGGAAGCCATAAAACAGGAGAGGGCGGAAAGCGACGCAAGGGCGCAGCTTTTGGGTAACGGGGGCGGCGGGCTCAACGTTTCGCGGCCGCCGGCGGGCCGTTGCTCAGCGCGCTGGTGCGGCCAGGACTGCCGGCTGCGCTCGTCTTTAATCGCGGCTGTTGAATTGAGCAAAATAAAGGTACGGTTTATAAGATAGCTCTATAGTTAGAAAATTTAGGATTGGTTGCTGAGTAATAAATTTAATGAATAAAATGCAATAAATATTTCGCCGTGATATAACGTGGTTTCATCCTTCTCTTATCGTACTTTGGCCGAAATTTAGCGTTGTAAGCAACGCATTATTTTTTTGATTGACTAACAATTATACTTTTGCGTAACGGAACAATGCAATAACATTTTAAAACCATAATATAACACATTTTTTAGTTTGTTATTTATTCAAGAATCTATTGTTTGAAAATACTTGTCAGTTAACTTTTAATTTTCTTCGGGCATAAGTTGCCTGGTCTGCACTCCTGGCTTCACCGCAGGAAGAAATTTTTTTCCGCAACCGTACACGCATTACTCGGTCAGCAAAAAATACGCTCTGCTTCGCTGATGTTGGATGTGCAAATCGATCTATTTTACATAAATTCATTTACCATATAAACTATTAACTTGCTCAGATATTTTTCTACTTTTTGAACACAGATCCGTCAAGTTTTAGTATTAAATATTGGTTTGGTAAAAACATTTTTTGTTAAGTCAAGCAATTTTAATCTTTCATTTTGATCGGTATCTGTTTAAAAATCCAAGCGCGAAATATTGCGCATTTGGTGGTGCATAGGCTGCAAGCTTTGCCGCCGAGTCAATAAATTCCGTGTCTGCCCTGCGGAATCATTTTCCTATTTTCTTCTACCGGTGCTTGTATGAAGCTAGAACTACTCCAGGAAACGTCCAACGCTTCTATCTTTTACGATTGCACAAACCAATGGCTGTTTGTGGACTGGCACGGCGACCTAACCTTGCCTTTGGTGCAGGCCAGCTGTTTATCGATTGCGCAACGCTTCTTAGAGGGCCCCTGCACGCGCGTTCTCAACAATAATACCGGCGTGAGCAGCATAGCCCCCGACGTGCCGGGCTGGCTGGCCAAAGAATTCTTGCCGCACCTACGCCTGGCTGGGGTTGAATACGTTGCGTGGGTGTACTCGCCCGTGCTGCGCGTCAAGAGCTACACCGATGCCGCCATTTCGCGCGCGCCGAATGCGCCGATGGTAGCGATGTTCGACGACCTGGAATCTGCGTTTGCGTGGCTCCGCAACACCCGTTTCGACTTCCTAGAAGAATCAGTGGTCGTGCAAGGGGCCCAAGTGGTGAAAGGCGAGTTGCAGTACCGGATCGAAACCCTTTCCGGGTTGTTGACGCACGGACGAGCAGCGGCCAGCCCCGCTGGCTGAGCAAACGGGGTGGTGCTGATTGCCGAGGAGATGCGGCGGCCCGTAGCGGCCAGGTTTTGCGCCTGAACCCGGTTTTAATCGGGCCGTCGCGTCTTTTTATGACTTTTCAGCAGGCGGCTGTGGGCAGCGCGGATGTGCATGGGTAGCTGGCCTTTGCGGGCGCGCCCGGGCCGCGCAGCGGCCGCGTGGGGCGGCGCGGCCCGGGCAGTGCCCCAAAGTTTTGGCTACTTTTCGGGCCTGATGACGACCCTAACCGCCCCCGACCTGCTGGGCCAGGCCCTGCTCGACTACCACCGCGGCCGGACCACGGCCACGCTCACGGTGCACTGCAACGCGGCCGACGACGAGCCGCTGCCCGCCGCGTATTTCTTTCGCACCCTGCTGCAAATGCCCGAACTGGAGCGCCGCGCCCTCGACGAATGCCGGGGCCGGGTGCTCGACCTGGGGGCCGGGGCCGGCTGCCACGCCCTGGAGCTGCAAAGCCGCCAGTTTGAGGTGAAGGCCGTGGACATCTCCGCCGGGGCCGTGCAGGTGATGGGGGCCCGGGGCGTGCAGGCCGTGGCCCGGCACGACCTGTTCGCGCCGCTGCCGGCCACCGAGCGGCCCTACGACACCGTTTTGCTGCTCATGAACGGCCTGGGGCTGGCGGGCACCCTGGCCGGGCTCGACCGGTTTTTGGCCCACGCCCGCACGCTATTGGCCCCGGACGGCCAAATCCTGGCCACGTCGTCCGACGTGAGCTACCTCTACGAAGACGAAGACGGGGCCCTGGTGCTGGACCTGAACGGGCCTTATTACGGCGAAATCGAGTACACGCTCTCGTACCAAAAGCGGACCGGCGAGCCGTTTCCGTGGCTGTTCATCGACGCGGCCTTGCTCACCGACGCGGCCGCTACGGCCGGCTACCAGGCCGACTTCTTGGACGAAGATACCGAGGGGCAGTACCTGGTGCGGCTGACGCCCGTGGGACTGGCCGAACCGGCTAACCAAGCTATTTAATTTTTTAATCAACTGTGGATCAATCCATCACGTACCGTACCCGCTGGGCCGACATGGACCCCAACGGCCACATGCGCCACTCGGCCTACGCCGACTACGCCGCCGACCAGCGCGTGGCGCTGCTGGCCCGGTGGGGCTACGGCGTGGCCCGCTTCGCGCAGCTGCGCCTGGGGCCCATTCTTTTCCGCGAGGAAACCTGGTTTTTGAAAGAAGTCGGCATCGGCGAGGAAATTCGGGTCGACGGCCGGCTGGTGTCGGTAAACGCCGACGGCTCGCGCTGGACCATTGTCCACACCCTTTATAAAGCCGACGGCCGCGTGGCCGCCACCGTGACGGTGGACGGGGCCTGGCTCGACCTCGACCGCCGCAAACTGACCGTGCCGCCGCCCGACCTGGCTGCCGCCTTCGCCGCCATGCCGCCCTACGAGCCCGCCCCGCGCTAGCGCCGGGCCCCTACAGCCGCCGGCCGCAAGGCCCTGGTAATGCGGTTCACCTGCTGCTGGTGGTGCAGCAGGTGGTCGAGCAGGAAATCCAGCACTTGGTAAATTGTGATCCGGCCCGAGCGGGGGTGCGGGTAAATGGCGCGGTCGAGCAGCGAGCCCGGGTACTCGTCCAGCGTTTGCTCGATGCGGCGGCGCGTGGCTGCCCACTCGCTTTTGAGGGCCGGCAGCGCGGGCGCGGGGGCCGCGTTGGTTAGCTCGGCCACCTTGCGCGGGGCCCGGAACCGGACGCCCGGCAGCCGTAGCAGCAGGCGCACCAGCAGCGCCCGGGCCTGCACGAGCAGCCCGGCTTTGGGCAACTGCTCGGTGGCCAGTAATTTTTTCTGCACGTAGCCGATGATGTTGCTTTCGATGACCAACAGGTGATGCACCACCTGGGTGGCGGCCCACTGGCCAGGGCCGGGCGCGCGGGTGGCGTCGGGGCCCAGGGCATCGACGGCGGCCAGCAGGCGCTGGGTGGCCAGCTCAAGCTGCTCGAATTTGAGGTTCAGGCGGTGGTTCATGGGGCGGGCAGGCTGCCTCTGGGAGGGCGACCCGGCCAAAGGTCCGCAATTTTTGGGCCGCAACCCGTAGCTTTGGCCGCTGTGACGCCCGTGTTTATTCGCGCCTTGGGGGCCGCCGGCCGGGGGCTGGAGCGGCCGTGGCCGTGGCGTTGGCGCTGTGGGCTGGTACTGGCCCTGTACGCCGCCTACCTGCCGCTGAGCGGCTACGACCGCCTGCCTTTCGATGCGGGCGAGTACTGGGGGCTGGCGGCCACATTTTTCAAGCCGGGCCTGCACTTCTCCCTGCTGAACTACGCCGATCCGCTGCGTGGCTACCTGGGGCCGCTGCTGCTGGTGCCGGGGCGGGTGCTGTGCTACGCCACGGGCTGGCCGGCACTGGCCGGGGCGCAAGTGCTGGGGGCGGGGTGGGCCGTGCTGCTATTTGGGGTGTCGGGGCCCGCCGCGTGGGCCGCTGCCACCGGTAGGGCCCTGCGCGGCGGGGCCTGGCTGCTGGCGGTGGCACTGGGGTTTGCGTACTGGCGCGGCTACTTCAGCTACCCACTGCAAGACGTGCCCTCCCTGGCCTTGCTGTTGCTGGCACTGGCGGCCCTGGCCCGGCCCGGCAGCCGCTGGGCGACGCTGGGCGGCCTGCTGCTGGCCGCCGCCTGCAACCTGCGGCCCATCTACCTGGCTTGTCTGCCGGGCGCGGCGGGGTGGCTGGGGTGGCACCTGCGCGGGGCGGGGCGGGGCCCCGCGGCCCGGTCCTGGGCGGCCGCGGCGGCCGGTGCCGCGCTGGTGCTGCTGCCCCAGGCGGCCATCAACTACCGCCACTTCGGGCGCGCCACGCCGCTTGTGCTCGCCACCGACGGCGGCCGCCTGCCGCTCTACCTCAAAAAATTAAACTGGGGCACGGCCTACCAGCGCTACGAATCCAGCCTCGACCCGGCGCACTTCGGCAGCGCGGTATTTGCCGATCCGGCCGGGGCGCGCCTGCTGCGGACCGTGCCGGGCGGCTTTGCGCGCAGCTACGGGCAGTTTGCCGCGCTTGCTGCCCAGCACCCGCTGGCGCTGGGGGCCCGCTGGGCCCGCCACCTGTTCAACGGGCTCGATGTGTGGTACCCCACGCCCTATCCGGATCGGCTGCGGCCCCTGGGCCCCGGTGCCGGGTGCCTGCTCAACTATGCCGTGCTGACGCTCGGGTTGCTGGTGCTGCTGGACCGCTGGCGCCGGGGGCGAGGCCGGCCGTCGACCGGGGCGGGCTGGGCCTTGCTGGCCCTGGGACTGCCGGTGGTCGCGGCCCTGCCCACGCTCATCGAGTGCCGGTACGTGCTGCCGCTGCACCTGTTGCTGCTCACGGCGGCGGCCGACGGGTTCCGGCCGCGGCAGTGGCGGGCGTTGCCGTGGCGGCGGCAAGCGGCAGCCTTGCTGCTGCTGGCCGCGGTGCTCTGGGGCGGCTGGCAGCTGTCGGCGGCCACGGCCGGGCAGCTGCAAGCGGGCGACGTGCCAGTGTACTGACCAGCTCTGCAGACAACGAGGAAAAGCATTAACAAAATACATATCATTGATTTACAATATCTTGTTTGAATAGATGGGAGGGTAAAAAGGCAAACAGATGGCTGGCCGCACACGTAGCACAGGGAGGCTAACGCCGGAGCGGAGCCGTCCGCGCTTCGGGGGTTCCTGGCTTTTCCCACCCTCTTTTCTTGCTGCTCATGAAAACATGGTATCGATTTCCCGCCGTGGCCCGCACGTGCGGCGCGCTGCTCTTGCTTTGGCCCGCGGCCCGCGGCTATGCGCAAGGCTCTCCCCCAGCCGCTTCGGTGGCCAGTAAAGTGCAGGTACCCGCCAGTATGCGCACGGCCCCGTTCGACGTGGACCGCTACCTGAACGTGCCGCCCGACTTCTCCGTGGCCGTGTACGCCCGCGTCGGGGCCCCGCGCTTCATGGCCCTGGCCCCCAACGGCGACCTGCTCGTTTCGCAGCCCAGCACCGGCAAGGTGCTGCTGGTGCGCCCCAACGGCAGCGCCGACCCGGCCGTGTCGGACTTTGCCACCGGGCTGCGCAACCCCCACGACATTGTGTTTCACACCATTGGCGCGACCACTTACGTTTACATCACCGAAAGCAACCAGATAAACCGCTACACCTACACCGCCGGCAACCTGACGGCCCAGAACCGGGAAATTATCATTACCGGCCTGCCCGACGCCAGCACGCCCGAGCTGCACGGCAACTACGCCCACACCCTCAAAAACATCGCCCTCGACAGCAACCACAAGCTCTACGTAAGCGTTGCCTCTAGCTGCAACGCCTGCCTGGAGGACACGCAGAGCGACCCGGTGCGCGGGGCCATCTACCAATACAACGCCGACGGCACCGGCCGCCGGCTCTTTGCCCGGGGCCTGCGCAACGCCGAAGGGCTGGCCTTCGTGCCCGGCACCACCCGGCTGTGGGCCATCGTCAACAACCGCGACAACATTGCCTACCCGTTCAACCAAGACTTTGACGGCGACGGCACCAGCGACTTAGGCAAGGTGCTGACGCCCTACGTGGACAACCACCCGCCGGAAGAATTTACGTACGTGCAGGACGGGGGCAACTACGGTTGGCCGTTTTGCAACCCCGACCCCGACCAGACGCTCGACAACATGCCCTTCGACCGGGACTACCAGTTCAACGCGAGCGGGCAGGTCGACTGCAACGGGATGACCCGTATCAGCCGGGGTATTCAGGCGCATTCGGCCCCGCTGGGCCTCACGTTCATGCCGGGCACCAACTTCGCCAACCCCTACCGCAGCGGGGCCGTGGCGGCGCTGCACGGCTCGTGGAATCGGGCAGCCAAAACTGGTTATAAGGTGGTGTACTTCCCTTGGAACAGCGCCACCCAGGCCCCCACCGGACAGGTGGATTTGGTGACGGGCTTCCTCAACGACGCCACGCAGGCGGTGCTGGGGCGGCCCGTGGACGCGGCCGTGGACCCGCAGGGCGACCTGTTCATCTCCGACGACTACAGCGGCACGATTTACAAGCTCTCGTACCTGCGCACCCCCGAAAATCCCACCGGTACCGCCGCGGGCCTGAATTACCAGTACTACCAGGGGCAGTGGACGGCCTTGCCGAACTTCGGGGCCCTCGCGCCGGCCAAAACGGGCAGCGCGGCAGGCTTCGACCTGGGGCCGCGCACGCAGGACGACTACTTCGGCTTTCGCTACAGCGGCTACGTGAGCGTGCCGGCCGACGGCCTCTACACGTTTTACACCACTTCTGACGACGGCTCCCGACTCTCCATCGGCAACCAGGTGGTGGTGGACAACGACGGGCTGCACGGCGCGCAGGAGCGCAGCGGCACCATCCGCTTGAAGGCCGGCCGGCACGCCCTCACCGTGGACTTTTTCGAGTACAACGGCGGCCAGACGCTGGGCGTCAGCTACCAGGGGCCGGGCCTAAGCAAGCAGCCGGTTCCGGCCAGCGCGCTTTCGTCAGTGCCGAGTGCGGGGGCCTCTGGCAGTGGCTTAGCGGCCAGCTACTTCAATAGCCAGGACTTGAGCGGTTCTGCTGTGCTGAACCGGGTAGAGGCCGCCGTGGACAACGACTGGGGCACCGGCTCGCCAGCGGCCGGAACGGTGAACACCGACCACTTCTCGGCCCGCTGGACCGGGCAGGTGCAGGCCCCGGTCAGCGGCAGCTACACTTTCACGACCGTGTCCGACGACGGCGTGCGCCTGTGGGTGAACGGCCAGCCGGTCATTAACAACTGGACCGTCCACGCGCCTACTGCCAACAGCAGCGCAGCCGTGGCCCTGGTGGCCGGGCAGAAATACGACGTTCGGCTGGAGTTTTACGAAAACCAGCTCGGGGCCGTCTGCCGCTTGCAATGGAGCTACCCGGGCCAGGCTACGCAGGCCATCCCGCAACGCCAACTCTTCCCGACTACGGGTGCGTCGGCCGCTGCCCGGGGGGGCCTGGCCACGCCCTCGGCTAGCGATGCGCTGGCCGTGTACCCCAACCCGGCCACCGACCGCCTGACGGTGAACGCCACGCTGGTCCAGGCCGGCCCGGTGACGCTCGGCTTGGCCAACGCCCTGGGCCAGGTGGTGCGCCAGCGCACGCTGGCGGCCCCGGCCGGCCCGCAGGCGCTGCCCCTGGACGTGCGCGGCCTGCCCGCCGGCCTGTACCTGCTCCGGGTGCAGCAGGGCAGCACGACCACCACCCAGAAAGTGCTGCTGCAACCCTGACCGGGCCCCCGGCCACAAAAGCGGCCCCGCTGGCAGATGCCGGCGGGGCCGCTTTTATTTTGCTTGCAGTGGCGGCCGGGGCCCTACACCTTGGCGTAGGTCACTTCCTTCACAGCTTTCACCACGCGGGCCACGTTGGGCAGCGAGGCTTCGATGAGGGTGGGGGCGTAGGGCAGGGGCACGTCGGCGCAGGTAATGCGGATGACCGGCGCGTCGAGGTGGTCAAAAGCGCGGCGCTGCACCACGTAGGCGATTTCGCCCGAGAGGCTGGCCAGGGGCCAAGCTTCCTCGATGACCACCAAGCGGTTGGTTTTTTTGACGGAGGCGATGACGGTGTCGTAGTCGATGGGCCGCACCGAGCGCAGGTCGATGACTTCGGCCTGCACGCCGTCTTTGGCCAGTTCGTCGGCCGCCGCGTGGGCCACTTTCATCATCTTGCCGAAGCTCACCAGCGTCACGTCCGTGCCCGGGCGGGTCACGTTGGCCTTGCCGATTTCGAGGATGTACTCCTCCTCCGGCACGTCGCCCTTGTCGCCGTACATCAGCTCCGACTCCATGAAAATCACCGGGTCGGGGTCGCGGATGGACGCTTTGAGCAGGCCCTTGGCGTCGTAAGGCGTGCTGGGCACCACCACTTTCAGGCCGGGGCAGTTGGCGTACCAATTCTCAAAGTTCTGCGAGTGCTGGCTTGAAAGCATCCCGGCGTTGCCGGTGGGGCCCCGAAACACGATGGGGCACGAATACTGCCCGCCTGACATGGAGTGCAGCTTGGCGGCCGAATTAATTACCTGGTCGATGGCCACCAGCGAGAAGTTGAAGGTCATGAACTCGATGATGGGGAGCAGCCCGTTCATGGCCGCACCCACGCCGATGCCGGCAAAGCCCAGCTCGGCAATCGGCGTATCGATCACCCGCCCGGGGCCGAACTCGTCGAGCATGCCTTGGCTCACTTTGTACGCGCCATTGTATTCGGCCACTTCTTCGCCCATGAGAAAAATGCGGGGGTCGCGGCGCATTTCCTCGTTCATGGCCTCGCGCAGGGCCTCCCGAAATTGTATCTGACGCATGTATTTAAGGGAATAAATGCCCGGCACCCGGCCGGTGCGCAAAGCTACAAATTTTGGCGGCAAGCGTTTGGACAAGGTTGCGCTTTCCATACGCCAGGGCCGTCGTACCGAGCGCAGCACGACGGCTTTTTGGGATTGTCTTACTTCAGCGCCTCCCGAAACGCGGGGCCCTGGGCGTAGTCCTGAAACTCCAAATCTTCCACCGCTTGGTTGGCCAGGCGGTGGTCGGCGGCCACGGCCTGGCGGAGCCGGCTGGCGAGCTGGGTTTCGTCGCGGCGGCGGGCGGCCACCACGGCCAGGCCGTAGAGGGCGGCGGGGTCGGCGGGGCGGCGGGCCAGGGCCTGCTGGTACTGCGCTTCGGCGAGGTCGTAGCCGCCCTTTAATACGTAAATCAGGGCCGCGTTGAGGTCGTTTTGGTAGGAGGGCCCGGCGAAGCGCAGTGTGCGCAAGGCCTCGTCGGGCTGGCCGACTTCAATTTCGAGGGCTGCTTTGTCGGAGATGATTTTGCGCAGCAGGGCCCGGTCGCCGCCCAGCTTGATGGCGTAGTCGTAGTTCTGGAGGGCTTCGAGGCGGTCGTTGGCGCGGTGGTAGGCCGTGGCGGCGTGGTAAAACATTTCGGCCGTGGGGTTGCGGTGCGCGGCCAAGGTGAAATTGGTGGCCGCCCGGCGCTGGTAGGCGCGCGCCACCTTGGGGTTCACTTCCTTCTCGGCGCGCAGCAGCAGCACCACGCCCAGGTTGTGGAACGCCTCCCAGCTTTGCGACGCCGCGCTCGCCACTTCGTAGATGCGCTGCTTTTCGGCCAGCAGCGGCGTGAGGGTGGCCGAGTAGCGCAGCTCTTCGGGCGTGAGGGCGTCGATTTCGGCCTGCTTCTCCACAATCTTTTTTGAGAGTAAATACACCTCCGAATCGTAGCGCGGGGGAGCCGTGAACGTAACGGCCACCAGGCCCAGGCGCAGCACGGGGTAAATGTATTGCTCCACGTAATCAAAGGACTGCAAGCGGTGCAGGGCCTTTTCCTTGGCCACGTAGCCGCCGCGCGTGTCGTTGATGACGGCGATAATCGAGTCCTGGTCGGCCGGTTTCAGGGCCGACTGCGTGACCTTGTTCAGAAACAAGTCCCAACGGCGGCGGTAAGCCAAGGTGTCGAATTTGATGTCCGCCACCGTGTTGCGGTAGGCGAAGCCTTCGACCCGCTTCTTGTAGTAGTACAGCAGCATTTTGACGCGCTTGCTGGCCAGGGCCGGGTTGTGGGCGTCGAGCGAGTCGGGCGAGTGGCCGGCGGTGATGAGCACGCGCTGGGTGTGCTGGTTGGCATCGATAAGGTCTTCCAGCGCCGCCACGTTGGTGCCCAGAAACGAGCGGATGAACCAAGCCCCGTCGTCGAAATAAAACGGCAGGATGCGCGTGCCGCCCACTTGGTTGGAAGCTGCTTCGGGCACCAGGGCCAGGGCCGTGTCTTCGCGCACCACGCGGCGGGCGGGGTCGGCGATGCCGCGCGCCAGGCGCACGTCGGCGGGGCCCCGCAGCACCCGGCCGCCGGGCTTCAGCTCGCGCACCTGGGGGCGCGCCAGCAGCTCGCCGGGGCTGCGGCCGGGCGTGTTGGGCAGCGTAAACGTCTTGTGGGCCACCAGCATGTCTTTGTGCTCGTCGTCGTACACGTAGTCGCCCGACACGAACGAAATCCGGCCCAGCGTGTCCTCGCGCAGGCCGTGCTCGTAGCGGTAACGCAAGCGCAGTTCGTAGGCCGCGCCCTTGCGCAAGTGGGCGGCGAGCACGCGGGCCGTCACTTCGAAGGGTACCGTTTCGCCGACGGCCGTGAGCGGGGCAGGGGCCGCCGCTACCTGGCGGCCGGCTTCGGCGGCGCGCAGCATTTTGGGAAGGGGCGAGCAGGCCGGCAGCAAGGCCGACGCAGCTAAGAATAGGCCGGCAGCGCGGCGCGGGGAGTTTGTTTTTGGAATAATACGCAACAGAATGTGGCTTTAGCGAGGCCCCTAAACGTACAAAGGTTCGCAAAAGGTAGGGCCGGGCCGCGCAAAGCTAGTCCGTGCGCGTGAGCCGGTCCCGTTTGTTCTGTATCTTAGCCCAGCCGGGCGTCCTTTCCAACCTGGTTTCTTTGCTATGAAAAACCTCACCGATTACCTTGAAGCGCAGTCGTTTGGCCTGTGTTCGGCCCTGGGCCAGCGGTGGGGCTTCAGCACCCGTAGCGTACGGCTCTCGTTCGTGTACGCCTCGTTTTTTACGTTTGGCTCGCCCATCGTGCTCTACTTCGCCGGCGTGTTTTGGATGAACGTGCGACGGGCCTGGCGGCAGCAGCGCAGCACCGTGTGGGACTTGTAGGCCGGCCCTGGGCCCGGGCGGGCGTAGCTTTGGCTTTGTTTTCGCCGCCCCGCTTTCCAATCAATGCTCAAGCGCCTCAACCTGAACCGCCTGCTGCTGGCCTTGGGGCTCACGCTCGTCAGCTTTGCCGTGGGAATGGTCGGGTTCCGGGCCATCGAGCACCTGAGCTGGGCCGACGCGTTTTACATGACGGTGACCACGTTCTCAACCGTGGGCTACGGCGAAGTGCATCCGTTCTCAGAAGCGGGCCGCATTTTTGTGGCGTTTTTTATCCTCTACAACCTCTTGGTGGTGGCCTACCTGGTGTCGGTGCTCACCACGTTTTTGTTTGAAGGGGAGTTGCGCAATTTGTTCAAAATGTACCGGACCGATCAGGAAATCAAGCGCTTTAGCGGACACCTCATCTTGTGCGGCTTCGGGGCCAACGGCCGCCGCGCCTACCAGGAGCTGCGCGCCAACGGCGTGCGCGTGGTGGTCATCGAGCAGGACGAGCAGCTGATGAAGCGCATCACCGACGGCAAAACCGGCGAGGACTACAACGGCGACGGCCTGCCGGGCGGCGACATCGTCGCCGTGATTGGCGACGCCACCACCGACGTGGTGCTGGAGCAGGCCGGCGTGGCCCGCGCCTCGTCCCTGATTACGGCCCTGGCCAAAGACGCCGACAATGTGTTCGTGGCCCTCTCGGCCCGGGCCCTCAACCCACGCCTCAAAATCATCGCCCGCGCCAAGCTCAAAACCTCCGAAAGCAAGCTGCTCTCGGCCGGGGCCGACGCCGTGGTGATGCCCGACGAAATCGGCGGCTCGCACATGGCCAAGCTGGTGGTGCGCCCCGAAGTCATCCGCTTCCTGGACCTGATTTCGGGCCTCACCGCCGACAAGCTGCGCCTGGAAGAGCTGGGCTACGAGCAGTTGCGCCACGAACTGCGCGGCATGAGCATCCGCGAGCTGGGCGTGCGCTCGCGCACGGGGGCCACCGTCATCGGCCTGCGCCAAGCCGACGGCAGCTTCGTGGTGAGCCCGTCGGCCGATTCCCGCCCGGCCCCCGGCGACGTGCTGCTCCTGCTGGGCTCGGAGCAGCAGATTGAAAGCCTGGAAGCGAATTTCCGCCAGCTGGGCCTGTAGGGGCGTATTTTTGGGCCCCATGCACGTGCTCCAGCTTTGCCCCCGCGTTCCGTACCCGCCCCACGACGGCGGGGCCATTGCCATGTACGGCGTGACGGCGGGCCTGGCCGCCGCCGGCCACCGCGTGACGGTGCTCGCCGCCAATACGCCCAAGCACCGCCAGCCCGCTGACGCCCTCGCCCACCTGGGGCCCCGCGTGCGCCTGGTGACGGTGGACGTGAACACGGACTTGTCGCCGGGGAAGGCGCTGCGAAATTTGATCTTCAGCGACTTGCCTTACAACGTGGAGCGGTTTATCAGCCGGGCATTTGCTGGTAAGCTGGCCGAGCTGCTCCGGGAAGAGCCGGTTGACGTCATGCAGTTTGAAGGCACTTTCATTGCGTTCTATTTGGAATCGGCGGATGCTTTACCCGCCGGCCCCGGAGTTGCCCGGCCGCCGGCGGTGTTGCGGGCCCACAACGTGGAATACACTATTTGGGAGATGCTGGCCGGCCGGGCGCGCAACCCCGTGAAAAAGTGGTATCTGGAGAAGTTGGCCGCGCGTCTGCGTCGGTTTGAGCACGGCTACCTTACGCGTTTCGATGCCGTGGCCGCCATCACGGCCGAAGACGCCGACCGCCTGCGGGCCCTGGGCTGCCCCGAGCCGGTGGTGTGCATCCCGGCCGGGGTCGATTTGGCGCAGTTCCGGCCCGACTCGGCCATCCAGCCCAAGCCGCGTTCGGTCTTTATGATCGGCTCGCTGAACTGGCTGCCCAACCAAGAGGGCTTGGAATGGCTGCTGCGCGAGGTGTGGCCCGCCGTGCACGCCGAGCTGCCCGCGCTGGAGCTGCACGTGGCCGGCACCGGCACGCCGCCGCACCTGCTGGCCCCGCGCGCCGACAACGTATTTTTCCACGGCTTCGTGGACTCGGCCGCCGCCTTCATGCGCACCTACGACCTGATGCTGGTGCCGCTGCTGAGCGGCGGCGGCATGCGCGTCAAAATCATCGAAGGCATGGCCCTGGGCAAGGCCGTCCTCAGCACCGGCCTCGGGGCCGAAGGCATTGCCGTGCGCGACGGCCACGACATCGCGCTGCGCGACGGAGCCGCCGCCTGGGTGGCCGCCCTGCGCGACTACTACCACGGCCGCCTGCCGGTGGGGGCCCTGGGGGCCGCCGCGGCCCAAACCGCCGCCGAGGTCTACGACAACGACCGCGTGACCAAGCGCTTTGAGGCCCTGTACGCCCGGCTGGTCACGGCCGGGCCGCAGCTTTAAAAGCGGTTTTGTAGGCCAACGTGGCGTGGTCAGTTAAAAGTGAAGAGTTAAAAGGCGGTCAGCTTTTAACTCTTCGCTTTTAACTTTTAACTCTCTTCAGTTTATGGGGCCCTGGCCGCTTGCCCCAGCGCTGGCAAGCGGAGGCGCTACCTTTGCGCCACGCATGAAACTCCTGGTGCTCTTGTCACGCTTTCCGTACCCGCTCGACAAGGGCGACAAGCTGCGGGCCTACTACCAGCTGCGCTACCTGGCCGGCCGGGGCCACCACATCTGCCTGCTGGCCCTGAGCGACGAGCCGGTGAGCGACGAGGCCCTGGCGGCCGTGCGCCCGCTCTGCCAGGGCGGCCTGCACGTGCACCGGCTGGGCCGGGCGGCGCGGGGCCGGGGGCTGGCGCGGGCCCTGGCCACGGCCGGCCGGCCGTTGCAGGTGGGCTACTTCTACGACGCCCGGGCCCAGCGGCTGGTCGATGCGCTGCTGGCCGACTTCCGGCCCGACCACGTGTACTGCCAGCTCATCCGCATGGCCGAGTACCTGCGGGCCCACGCCGGCCGCCGGCCGATGACGCTCGACTACATGGACGTTTTCTCGGCCGGCATGGCGCGGCGGGCGGCCATGGCCCCGGCCTGGCAGCGCCCGGTGCTGGCCCTCGAAACCCGCCGCCTCGCCGCCTACGAGGCCGAAGCCTTCGCCTGGTTCGGGCACCACACCGTCATCAGCGGGCAAGACCGGCAGGGGCTGCCGCCGGCCCAGCGCGGGCAGGTGCGCGTGGTGCCCAACGGCATTGCGTTCGACTTCTTCCGGCCCCAGCCGCTGGCCCCGAAAACCCACGAGCTGGTGTTTTGCGGCAACATGGGCTACCACCCCAACGTGGACGCGGCCTGCTTTCTGGCCGAGGAAATCCTGCCGCTGGTGCAGGGCCACCACCCCGGGGCCCGCTTGTTGGTGGCCGGCACCACGCCCGCCGCCCGGGTGCTGGCCCTGGCCCGCCGCCCCGGCGTGACGGTGAGCGGCTGGCTGCCCGACATCCGCACCGCCTACGCCCGGGCCCGGGTGTTCGTGGCCCCCATGCGGGTGGGCACAGGCTTGCAGAACAAGCTGCTGGAGGCCCTGGCCATGCGCCTGCCCTGCGTGACGACGCCCCTGGCCAACAACGCCCTGCGCGGCACCCCCGGCCAGCACCTGCTGGTGGCGGCCGATGCGCCGGCCCTGGCCGGGGCCGTGAACCAGCTGCTGGCCAGCCCGGCCGAGGCCGGGGCCCTGGCCGACCGGGGCCACGCCTTCGTGCGCCAGCACTACACCTGGGCCGCCGCCACGGCCGATCTGGAGCAGCTGCTGGACCCGTCGGCCCCGCAAGGGCAGTGGTAACTTCGCGGCGGCTTAGGCGGTTGAGGGAAGTGCGCGGCTGGCGCGGGGCTCTGCCCCGTGCCGGCTACGGGCGGGCCTCGGGCCCGCACCCCAGAACGACTCGTTAGCCAATCGTTCAACAATTGCGGGCCCGAGGCCCGCGTACTACCCGGCACGGGGCCAAGCCCCGCGCCAATTCATCATTCATTACTTATACCATGCTTGACTCCATTGAATCCGCCATCCAGGACCTGCGCGCGGGCAAGGTCGTCATCGTTGTGGACGACGAGGACCGCGAAAACGAGGGCGACTTCATTTGCGCTGCCGAAGCGGCCACGCCCGAAATCATCAACTTCATGGCCACCCACGGGCGCGGCCTGGTGTGCGCGCCCCTCACCGAGGCCCGCTGCGAGGAGCTGGGCCTGGAACTGATGGTGGGCCGCAACACGGCCCTGCACGCCACGCCCTTCACCGTGTCGGTGGACCTGCTGACCAACGGCGTGACCACCGGCATCTCGGCTTCTGACCGCAGCAAGACCATCCAGGCGCTGGTGGACCCCGCCACCCGGCCCGAAGACCTGGGCAAGCCCGGCCACATCTTTCCCCTCAAGGCCCGCAAAGAAGGCGTGCTGCGCCGCGCCGGCCACACCGAAGCGGCCGTGGACCTGGCCCGCTTGGCGGGCTTCGCGCCGGCCGGCGTGCTGGTCGAAATCCTAAAGGAAGACGGCGAGATGGCCCGCCTGCCCGACCTGGAAAAAGTGGCGCAACAGTGGAGCCTGAAACTGATTTCGGTGCAGGACCTCATCAAGTACCGCCTGGCCCAGGAGAGCCTGATCCAGCGCGAGATTTCGGTGCAGCTGCCCACCGCCTGGGGCGACTTCGACCTCTACGCCTACACCCAGCGCAGCACCGGGGCCCAGCACCTGGCCCTGGTGAAGGGCGACCTGGCCGACCCCGCGCCCATGCTCGTGCGGGTGCACAGCTCGTGCATCACGGGCGACATTTTTGGCTCGTGCCGCTGCGACTGCGGCCCCCAGTTACACCAGGCCATGCAGCAGATTGAGCGCGAGGGCCGCGGCGTGGTCATCTACATGAACCAGGAAGGCCGCGGCATCGGCCTCATCAACAAGCTCAAGGCCTACAAGCTGCAAGAGCAGGGCCGCGACACGGTGCAGGCCAACGAAGACCTGGGCTTCCGCGGCGACGAGCGCGACTACGGCGTGGGGGCCGCCATGCTGCGCGACCTCGGCATCCGCCAGATGCGCCTGCTCACCAACAACCCCAAGAAACGCACCGGCCTGGCCGCCTACGGCCTGGAGGTGGTCGAAACCGTGCCCATCGAAATCGCCGCCAACCCCCACAACGCCACGTACCTCGCCACCAAGCGCGACAAAATGGGCCACGACATCCTGCAACAAATGACGCCCGACGTGGCGGCCCAGCCGGCGTAGCGCGGCCCGC
>CAXTBA010000069.1:0-16980 GCA_964242665.1 uncultured Hymenobacter sp. | reverse complement strand
GGCGGTCGAAAAAAATGCCGCCCACGCCGCGGGTTTCCTGGCGGTGGGGCAGGTAAAAGTAGTCGTCGGCCCAGCGCGTGAAGCGCGGGTAGTAGGCCGGGTGGTGGGCGTCGCACGCCGCCTGGAGGCGCTGGTGGAAGCGCCGGGCCTGGCCCTCGTCCACGTAAATCGGCGTCAGGTCGATGCCGCCGCCGAACCAAGCCTCGCCGTTGCCGGCCTCGAAGTAGCGCACGTTCATGTGGATGATGGGCACGCGCGGGCTGCGCGGGTGCAGCACTACGCTCACGCCGGTGGCGTAAAACCCGGGGTCGGGCATGTGGAGCTGGCGGGCGGCGGCCTCGCCCATGGCCCCCCACACGGCCGAGAAGCCCACGCCGGCTTTTTCCAGCACGGCCCCGTGCTCGAGCACTTTGGTGCGCCCGCCGCCGCCGCCGGGGCGCTGCCAGGCGTCGGTGCCGAAGCGGGCGGGCCCGCCGTCGGCGGCTTCGAGGCGGGCGCAGAGGCGGAGCTGAAAATCGGCCAGCCAGGCTTCGATTTCGGGGCGGGCGGTGGGGGAGGTGGGCACGGGCAAAGCCGGCCGGGCGGCCGGGCAAGTGAAGTTTCAAAAGTACGGCTACATCCGCGCCTGCCCCGCCAACCGTACCTTTGGGGGGCCACCTTCCTGCCCCGTATGCTTCCCCACCCGACCCCGACGGCCGCTGCCACTGCCGAAGATTTATCTCCTGCGATGCTGCGCCGCGCCTACGCCTTAATGCACACCGCGGCCGCGATGGCGGCCCTGTACGAAGACCAAAAAGCCACCGCTGCCCGCTACGTGCACGCCACGGCGCGGGGCCACGAAGCCGTGCAGCTGGCCGCCGCCTTCCTGCTGGCCGACACCGACTACGCCGCCCCGTACTACCGCGACGACGCCCTGCTGCTGGGCCTGGGCCTGCGGCCTTACGAGCTGATGCTACAGCTGCTGGCCAAGGGCGACGACCCGTTCAGCGGGGGGCGCACGTACTACGCGCACCCGTCGCTGCGGCGGCCGGGGGCGCCCATCATTCCGCACCAGAGCTCGGCCACCGGCATGCAGGCCATCCCGGCCACCGGCATGGCCCACGCCCTGGCCTACCTCGAAGGGCAGGGCCTGCGCCCGGCCCCGGTGCTGACCGGCGCGGCCCCCGGCAGCGCCTGGCTGCAAGAGGCCCTGCGCCCGCTGCTGGGCACCCGCGCCGACCCCGCCGAGGCCCCCGAGCCGCTGCCGCCGCTGGTGCTCTGCTCCATCGGCGACGGGGCCATGACCGAGGGCGAGGTGAGCGAGGCCCTGCAAATGGCCGTGCTGCACCAGCTGCCCATCGTGTACCTGGTGCAAGACAACGACTGGGGCATCTCGGCCACCGGCCGCGAGATGCGGGCCATGGACGCCTACGAGTTTGCCGCCGGCTTCCCCGGCCTGCACCGGCTGCGGGTGGACGGGGCCGATTTGATTTCTTCGTACAAGGGCCTGGCCGAGGCCTTTGCCTACGTGCGCCAGCGGCGCGGGCCCGTGCTGGTGCACGCCAAGTGCCCGCTGCTGGGCCACCACACCAGCGGCGTGCGCCGCGAGTGGTACCGCGGCGACGACCTGGCCGCCCACCAGGCCCGCGACCCGCTGCCCCGCCTGCACCGCCGCCTGCTGGCCGCCGGGGCCCCCGAAACGGAGCTGGTCGCCATCGCGGCCCAGGCGCGGGCCACCGTGGCCGCCGACTGGGCCCTGGCCCTGGCCGCGCCCGGCCCCGACCCGGCCACCTTCGCCGACCACGAGTTTGCCCCGCCCGCCGTGACCGAAGAGGCTGGTGAGCGGGCCCCCGCCGGGGCCGAGAAAGTGCTGATGGTGGACGCCGCCCTGCACGCCGTGGACGATATTCTGGCCGAGTTCCCGGAGGCCTTGTTTTACGGGCAGGACGTGGGCGGCGAGTTGGGCGGCGTGTTCCGCGAAGCGGCCCTGCTGGCCAAAAAGTACGGCGAGCAGCGCGTGTTCAACACGCCCATTCAGGAGGCGTACATCGTGGGCAGCACGGCCGGCATGGCGGCGGTGGGGGCCCGGCCCATCGTCGAAATCCAGTTTGCCGACTACATCTGGCCGGCCCTGAACCAACTGGTGGAAGAACTGAGCAAAAGCTGCTACCTGAGCCTGGGCAAGTTCCCGGTGCCGGCGCTCATTCGGGTGCCGGTGGGGGCCTACGGCGGGGGCGGGCCTTACCATTCGGGCTCGATTGAGAGCACGCTGCTCACCATCCGGGGCATCAAGGTGGTGTACCCAAGCAACGCGGCCGATATGAAGGGGTTGATGCGGGCGGCGTTCCTCGACCCCAACCCGGTCGTCATGCTCGAACACAAGGGCTTGTACTGGAGCAAGGTGCCCGGCACCGAAGACGCCAAAACCGTGGAGCCTGCCGCCGGCTACGTCATCCCTTTGGGCAAAGCCGCCGTGGCCCAGGCCGCCGACCCCGAACCGCTGCGCCAGGGCACCACGGCCCTGGTCGTGGCCTACGGCATGGGCGTGCACTGGGCCAAAGCCGCCAGCCGCGACTTCCCCGGCCGCATCGAAATCCTGGACCTGCGCACGCTCAACCCGCTCGACTTCGCGGCCGTGCAAGCCGCCGTGCGCCGCCACGGCAAGGTGCTCGTCCTCACCGAAGAGCCGCTCATGAATTCTTTTGCCGAAAGCCTGGCCGGCCGCATCCAGCGCCACTGCTTTGCCCAGCTCGACGCGCCGGTGTTTACCCTCGGGGCCGCCAACCTGCCGGCCGTCCCGCTCAACGCCGAGCTGGAAAAGATGATGCTGCCCAGCGCCGCCAAGGTAGCCACGGCCCTGGCCGAGCTGCTGGCGTTCTAAGCGGTTACCTGCTAACCGATTAAAACGGGTAGCCGATGCCCAGGTTGAAGGCCGGCTCGTGCTCGCTGTCTTTGTAGAAGCGCTTGATGGCCCAGCGCTGGTCGGCCGGGGCGGCGGGGTCGTACACCTTGGCGGCCACGTCGAGGCGCAGGATGAGGAAGGTGAAGTCGAAGCGCACGCCCACGCCCGAGCCCACGGCAAACTGCCGGAGGAAGGAGTTGAAGGCGAACTGCGACCCCGGCCGCAGCGGGTCGGCGGTGATGTTCCACACGTTGCCGTAGTCGGTGAACAGGGCCCCCTTGACGAACGAGTACACCGGGAAGCGGTACTCCACGCTGCCTTCGAGCAACAGCTCGCCGGGCTGCTCCGAGTTGTAGTCGCGCACGGTGGTGCCGTCGGGCTGCACCGCGGTGGGCGAAAAGCCGCCCACGCCCAAGCGGCGAGGCCGCCAGGCCCGCACGCTGTTGCTGCCGCCGGCGAAGAGGTACTTGTCGTAGGCCACGGTGTAGGCCCCGTCGGTGGGCGTGAGGGCGTGCACCACGCCCGCGTTGAAGCGGTACACCAGGAAGGTGGCGGGCGAGAGCTTGTGGTAGCGGCGGTAATCAGCCGTGAGCTTGGCGAAGTTGTACACCGCCACGTTTTCGTTGTACCAGCGGGCGTGGCGGTACAGGTCGCGGGTGAGGCCGCCCACCTCCAAGAACAAGCGCAGGTAGTGCGCCTCGCGGGTTTCGTTGAAGTCGTTGGAGTTGTAGAGCGAAGTGGCGCTCATGCTCGGCTCGTAGAGCTGCACAAACGAGCGGAACAGCGGCGAGCCGTAGTAAGTCCGCAGCGAGTCGAGCCTTTTCTGAAAATCGGCGCTGATGGCCGCCGTGTTCACCACGTTCTGCACCACCGGCGAAATCACGTACTGGTGAAACGGCGAGCGCTGCCAGATGTAGTCGTAGGTGAACTCCACGTTGGTGCGCGTGTACTCGGGGCGGCTCACGTAGGTGTCGGAGAGCGAAAAGCGCGTTCTGGGGTTGTAGCGCGCGAGGGCGCGGCTGGTCGGGAACGGCACCAGGAACTTGGGCAGCACCAGCGCCGCCGTGGCCCCAAACAGCGTCGTGTACTCGTTGGCGAAGGTGGCGCGGTTGTACTGGCCCTCGAAGCCCATGCGCACGCCCAGCTCCAGCACCTCGGCCCGGCCAAAGGGGTTGCGGGTTTTGAGGCGCACGTTCACGAAGGGCCCCACGAGGTCGGCCACGTAGGTGCCCCCAAACTCGGTGGTTTCCTGAAATTTTGGGGCCGGCGACGCCGTCACCACCGCGTCGAGCAGGCCGGTGGCGGCGGTGCTATCGGCCGGGCTGCCGCTTTCCACCTTGCGGTAAGTCACGGGGTTGAAGCGGAACATGTCGAGGTCGGCAAACTGGCGCTGCGTGAGCTGGGTGCGCGGCAGGCTGTAGAGTTGCCCCGGCCGCACGGCCACCTTGCCGGCCAGCAGCCGGGTGCTGTAGAGTTGGCGAAACGCGCTGAAGTGCACCGAATCGACCACCGCCGTGTCGGTGCGGGGGCCCTGGCGGGGGCGGGCCAACGGCCCTGCCGCCGGGCGCGGGCCCCGGGCCCGGCGCGCGGTGTCGGCCACGGCCACGCGCAGCGAGCGGCCCGCCCCGGCGTCGGTGACGGCCGTGACCTGGCGCAGGCGGTACACCCGGTGCCCGAGGCCGGGCCCCGGGTTGGCAATGAGCGTGCGCAGGCGCACGGTGAAGGCCTGGTAGCTGGTGTCGGCCTCCAGCGTGACGTACGCCTGGCGGAAATCGTAGTAGCCCACGCCCTTGAGCAGGGCTTCCAGCCGGGCCCGCTCCTGGCCGATGAGGTCTTCGTTGTAGCGGTCGCCCACGTGCAGCAAGCTGGCCCCCTGGCCCTGCCGCACCGCCGCCGCCACCCCCGAGTCGGGGATGCTTTGGGTGAGCTGGCTCAGCACGAACGGGGCCCCTTCGCGCACCCGGTACACCACCGTCACGCGGCGGTACAGCTTGGCGCGGTCGGCCGAGTCGGCGGCGTGGCGGCCGGCCAGGGCCCGCAGCAGCACGTCGTGGCGGTAGCGGGCGGTGTCGGCGGCCACCACGCGGGCCCGGAAATAGCCCTGGCTGCGCAGGTACGTCGTCATCTGCTCCACCGAGCGCCGGGTGCTGGCCGTGTCGTAGATCGCGGGCGCTTCGCCCAGGCGCATGATGGCGTTGCCCTTGTCGAGCACCAGCTGCTTGCGGTTGAGGCGGCGCTCGCGGCGGGCCAGCAGCCGGCCCAGCTTGGCCGAGTCGGTGCCCGCGGTGGCGCGGCGGCGCTCAAAGTCCTGGCGGATGGCCCCCAGCTGCTTTTTGGTGCGCACCGAGTCGTAAAAGCGGTTCCCCAGCTGGTAGATGGCTAACTTGGGCAGCGGAAAGCGGGCGTTGGGCTTTTGCTGGGCCAGGGCCAGGAGGCGGTCCTGGTTGGCCCGCTGGGCCCCCACCACTTCCATTTTGCTGAGCAGGCGCTGGCCGGGGCGCAGCAGCTTCAGCGGCGAGCAAGCCGCCAGGGCCGCCGCGCCGGCCAGCAGCAGGGCCGCCCAGGGCCGCCAGGGGCCGATTTTCGTTACGAAGAACAATGATTTCAAAAGCCCAAGCCAAATACGTGCAGTCGCTGCACCAGAAAAAGTACCGCCAGCGCCACGCCGCGTTTCTCGTCGAAGGCGGCAAGAGCGTAATCGAGCTGCTAAGTTCTGCGGTAGAAACCGAAACCGTGTTTTGCACCCCCGAATTCGCTGCCCAAAACCGGGCCAAACTGGCCGCCGGCCCGCCCCCGGTGCTCGTGAGCGAAGCCGCGCTGGCCCCGCTCAGCACCCTGGCCACCAACACCACCGCCCTGGCCGTGGCCCGCCGCCCGCCCGAAACCCCGCTGCCCGCCGGCCTGGCGCAGGGGGGCCTGCTGCTGGCCCTCGACGAAGTGCGCGACCCCGGCAACCTGGGCACGCTCCTGCGCCTGGCCGACTGGTACGGGCTGCCCGGCGTGGTGCTCAGCGACACCTGCGCCGACCCGTGGGCCCCCAAAACCGTGGCCGCCAGCATGGGCAGCTTCGCCCGGGTGCGGGTGTGGCCCCGCGACCTGCCCACCTGGCTCGCCGCGCTGCCCGCCGGCACCGGCATTTACGGGGCCGACCTGCACGGGGCCAACGTGCACCGCGCCGCCCTGGCCCCGGCCGGGGTGCTCGTCATGGGCTCCGAGTCGCACGGCCTCACGCCGGCCGTCGCGGCCCGGCTCACCCAGCGCCTGCACATCCCGCGGGGCCCCGGCGGCGGGGCCGAAAGCCTGAACGTGGCCGTGTCGGCCGCCATTTTGCTGGACAACTTCTTCCGGGGCCAGTGAGGAACGGTGGGCAGCGAGGCGCTATTCCAGGGATTTGAAAAAAGCCTGGATGTCGGCGGCCAGCAGGGCGGGCTGCTCCGCCGCCGCGAAATGGCCGCCGGCGGCCATCGGCGTCCAGCGCCGAAGGTTGTAGCCCAGCTGGACGTCGGCGCGGGGGGGCGTGGGCAGCTCCTGCGGAAATTGGGCGAAGGCCACCGGCACCCGCACGTAGTCGCCGGGGCCGAAAGCGAGCGGCCGGCGGGCGTTTTCTTTGTACATGGCCATCGACGAATAAATGGTTTGCGTCACCCAATACAGGGTCACGTTGGCCAGCAGCTCGTCGCGGGTAAAGGGCAGGCGCCGGGCGGGCCCCTGGTCGCTCCAGCCGTAAAACTTTTCCACTATCCAGGCGCACAGCCCCGCGGGCGAGTCGTTCAGCCCGTAGGCTGCCGTCAGGGGCTTGGTGCCGTGCAAGGCGGCGTAGGCTCCTTCCCGGGCCGTCCAGTCCTGCTTGGTTTGCTGGTAGGCCACGGTTGCCGCCGGCAGCGGCTCGCCCGGCGGGCGGTAGGGCGCGTAGGACCCGGGGATGTAGTTGAGGTGCAGCCCGATGAGGTGAGCCGGGTACGTGAGCGCGAGCCAGGTGCCGACGCCGGCCCCGATGTCGCCGCCCTGCGCCCCGTAGCGTGCGTAGCCCAGGCGCTGCATCAGCCGGTGCCACAAGTGGGCCACCGCCAGCGAGTCGCACCCCGGCGCGGACCCCTGGGCGGAATAGCCGAAGCCCGGCAGCGAGGGAATGACCACGTCGAAAGACACCGGGCCCGCGGCCGTGAGCAGCGGAATGATTTTGAGCATCTCCAAAAAAGAACCGGGCCAGCCGTGGGTGAGGAGCAGCGGCACGGGCCGCGGGCCCCGCCCCCGCACGTGCAGGAAATGGATGCGGTGGCCGTCGATTTCGGTCGTGAAATTCGGGTGGGCATTGGTTGCCGCCTCCACTGCGCGCCAGTCGAAGCCGTCGGCCCAGTACGCGGCCAGCTCCTGCAAAAACGCGCCGCTGGTGCCGGCGTCCCACCCGGTTGCGGCCGGAGCCGCCGGCCAGCGCGTTTGCCGGAGGCGGCCCCGCAGGTCGTCGAGCACGGCCTGGGGCGCCTGGGCCACGAAGGGGCTGATGAGTTGGGGCATGGCAAAAGATGGGGACAAAAACAACGCGGCCGGCACGTCCGCATGCAGTCTCCGGGGCCAATCTACGGCCCGGCCTGGCTTTTCGCGTCTAATTTCCGAACAGGCGCACCCCGAAGCTCAGCGCCTGGGTGTCGGGGCCTCGGCCGGGGTGCTCGTCATGGGCTCCGAGTCGCACGGCCTCACGCCGGCCGTCGCGGCCCGGCTCACCCAGCGCCTGCACATCCCGCGGGGCCCCGGCGGCGGGGCCGAAAGCCTGAACGTGGCCGTGTCGGCCGCCATTTTGCTGGATAATTTTCCCCGGGGAATTTGAGGCGTGGGGTTGTAAGGGTTGGAATGTGAGTGGATGGGTTGAATTCTGGAAGTTGGTTAAAAGCCTGACCCAGAAGCTGCGTCTGGGATTATGCGGCGGCCACGGCCCGTCTTCCCTGATTCTCCTGGTTCTGGGCTGCTCGCGCTTGCCACTTCTCGCCGTTTACGCCCTTCAGCAGCAGCCACAAGCACAACGCCGATTCGCCGACAAGGGGCGGCAGCAGCACCGCGGGCAGGAGCACATCGGCCAGGGCCGGGGCGAAAAGGGCAGCAAAGCAGGCCACCAGGTAACACCCGCCCGCCACTTGCAGCAATACGCCCAAAAATTTGGGAAAATAACCCGACTTGAAAATCAGGTACCCGTTCACCAGGCACGTGCCGCCGAAAAAGATGAGCGCAATGTTGAAGGCAATGTCGTGCGAGCGCAAGGCCAGGTTGGCCAGCACCGGCAGCTGCTGGGGCCCAAAGGCGTGGCGGTACCCGGCATTGGCCAACGTGGGCATCACCAACAGCAGAAACACCTTGCTGACGGCCTCCACCGCGAGCGATACCACATTCAACAACAAGGACAGGAGCACCAGGCTTTTGCTGACGGGCCGCAGCAACCCGTATTCAATCCACAACAGGGGCACGGCGCACAGCACGACGAGTAAATTGGCCGCCACGCCGGCCTGCCAGAGCCCCGGCGCGGCCAGAATGTTGCGCGCCGTGGCGGCCGCGTCGCCCGAAACAATCAGCTTGCTGGTCACGAACCCCTCGGCAAAAGCCCCGAACAGGATGATGACTAGGTAGAGCGCGCCGCCAAGGCGGGCATAAATCAGCGGCGAAGCTTCAATGGTGCGAGCGCTCACGTAACTGTTTTGTTAGGCAGGCATTGGAGAAAAATTCCTCGTGGTCGTTTTGGCAGAGGGAAGCACAGTATTCGGAACCGCACCGCTTCTCTAGTTGCCAAAAATGCGCACCCCGAAGCTCAGCACCTGCGTGTCGGGGCCCCGGCCACCGTCGCGGAAGAGCTGGTTCAGGTTGTACTTGGCGAAAAAGTTAAGGTCGCCGAAGCCGATGGTGCCTTGCAGGCCGTACTGAAGGTCCTCCAGGTTGTAGCTGCCGTGGTCCTTGTCCTTGTACGTCACGCCCTCGTAGGTGTACTTGAGCTTCGTCCAGGAGCCGAGGCGGTAGCCCACGAAGCCCCCGGCCGCCACCGAAAACCGGGGCCGGTAGTGCGCGTCGTGCAGCTTGAGCTGGAGCATGAGCGGCAGGTTCACGCTGGCCGTGGCCAGCTTGGTTTTGTCGTATTGCAGGGCCGGGTTGGTTTCGCTCACCACGCTGGTCACGCCGTTCTGGTTCACCCACTTGTCGTTGCCGTTCAGCATGTAGTTGTTGAAGGCAAACTCGGGGCCCACCAACAGGCTCACCGGGCTGCGCCGCCCGCCCAGGCGCTGGGTGTAGGCAAGGCCAAGGTTGACGTAGCGCGAGCCGCCGTTGCGCAAGTCCACGGCCCCCTGGCCGGCCCCGGGCTTCTGGTTCACCAGCGCGTTCAGGCCCAGGTCGAAGACCAGGTCCGTGGAGTGGCTGTGCTCGTCGAGGTGCTTGGCCCGCAGCGAGTCGCGGTTGGCTTGGCGGTCGGCGCGGAGGTTAGGGGCCCGCGGCGTAAGGTTGGTCTTCTTGTCGAGGTTCAGCACGAGGCCGAACTTCTTCTCCAGCAGCACCTCCACCTTGTTGCTGGGGCCGAAGCCGCCCGCGCCGGGCCGGTGGGTGGTGACGCGGATTTGCTCGGGCATGCGCTGGCCGGGATGGTCTTTGGCGGGGTAAAATTCCATCGTCATCTGTTCCGACTTGCTAACTTTCGCCGCCGCCTCGGCCTGGTTAATATAGCCCGCCAAGCGGGTCGTGAGCGAGTCGAGGTGGTACTGAGGCAGTTCGCGCAGCTGGGCCGCGTCGCGCACCAGCAGCGTGAGGGTGGCTTGGTTGGGCAGGCGCACCACGATGGTGTCCGCGGGGGCCGGGCGGCCGGGCGGCCGGGCGGCGCGGGCAGGAGCGGGGGCCCCTGCGCAAGCAACGGCCAGGGTAATCAGCGTAAAAAAGGAGCGTTTCATGGTGTTGAGGATCAAAAGCAAGGTTATAGTTGGATGGTGCGGGTGAGCGTGCGCCCGCCCAGGTTGGCTTGCAGCGTGAGGGTTTCGGGCAGGCCGGTGGCCTCGGCCAGGCTCACCCGCTCGCCCCGCGCCAGGTGGCCGGCCTGGCGCAGCAGGCCCCCCAGCAAGCGGCGGGGGGCTTGCCGGCCGGCCGCCGGGGCCGGGGCGGCCACCGCCACCACGGCCGGGGAAGGCGTGCCGCCCCCGGGCCGGACTTCCACCACAATCACCTGCGCCACATCGGCCGAAGCGGCAGCAACAGCAGTTGGGGCAGCGGCCCGGGCCCCCGCGTCCGGGAGCGTAATCGGCCGGTCGGGCCCGGCAGCAGGGGTTGCTTGCGGGGCCGGCCGGCCCGTGGCCACGAGCGTTTCCGTCGCCCGCCGGCCCCCGGCTGCGGAAGCCGCCGCGGCCCGCTTGGCCGCCGATGCCCCGTTAGATGCGAAGCGGCTGGCAGCGGTTGCCCCGCGCGAAAAAATATTTTCTATGGGCCCCACCGTCGGTATTTCGCGCCTTGCCGCAGCCGCAGCCGCAGCCGCCGTCGCCTTTGCTGCGGCTGCTTCCGTCGCAGCCACAACGGCCAATCGAGCCGCCGCACGGCTTGCGGCTGCTTCTTCGGCCACCAATTGCATTGCTGCCGATTGCACGGCCCCGGAAGCGGGAGCTGCTGTGCGGCCTTGGGTGGCCAGGCCCGCACCCGGGCGCGGGCCCCGCGCGCCGCGCCACAGCAGCCCCGCGCCGCTGGCTACGAGCAGCAAGGCCACTGCGGCGGCCAGGGCCATCGGCCACCACGCCGTGCTGCGCCGCTTGCGCGGGCGCAGGTGCGCGTCTTCCAGCCGCTCCCACAGTTCGCGGGCGGGCGGCGTGGCGTGCTGCCCGAGCCGGGCGCGGAACAGCTCGTCGAGGCGCTCGGCCCCGGCGGTGTCCGCCAGGTGGCCCCACAGGGCCGGGCCAGGCGGCGTGGCGTGTCCGTCAAGGCCGTCGCGGAATAAGTCGTCGATATCTTCGGGAAGCATAATTTTTGTTGATGAACTAATGAGCAACTGGTGGTGAGCGGTAAGTGCTCGTTGTCAATTGCTCATCATTAATTGGTGGTTAACCCTCCGCTGCAACAGGGCCCTGGCCTTGCTGAGCTGCGACTTGCTGGTGCCCTCGCTGATGCCCAGCAGGGCGGCGATTTCCTGGTGGCCGTAGCCTTCCAGGGCGTAGAGGTTGAACACGGTGCGGTAGCCGGGGGGCAGTTCGGCGAGGAGCGCCAATAGGTCGTCGGCCTGGAGTTGGGCGTCGGCGGTGGCGGGGGCAACGGCCAGGTTTTCGGGCTGCGCGAAGTCGTCGAACGAAAGGGTGAGCGGCTCGCGGCGGCGCAGCTCCATCAGGGCCTGGTTCACCATGATGCGGCGCACCCAGCCCTCGAAGCTGCCCTCGCCCCGGTAAGTTGGCAGGGCCCGGAACATCTGGGCAAAGCCCAGCAACAGCGCTTCTTCGGCGTCTTCGCGACGGCGCAGGTAGCGGCGGCACACCGTGAGCATGAGCCCGGCCAGGCGCTCGTAGAGCTGGCGCTGGGCGCGGGGCTCGCCCCGCTGGCAGGCGGCGATGAGGTCGGCTTCGGAAGTCACGTTTTAAAGGTAGAGAAGGGCAGCGGCAGGGCGGTTTGGGGCGGTAGATGCGGGCAGTGGGGGCGGGGTTGCCCGGGGCGGAAGATTTATTTTTTGGGCGCGAAAAAGCCCCGGCGGGCGGCCGGGGCTTTTTTGATAAAAATATCCTCACTCAGTACGGGGTTTCTCCATCAAAATACCCGGACTATCAGAAGCATCAAATCCTTGGAATACCCCGTACTGCGCCAAGATTTTGCGCCTGGTTAGGACCGAGTCCAGTACCAAGCCGGTCGGCCTTAATTCGTAGTACAGCACTGGGTTGTACGTTTGCCGGTGCCTGCCTTGGTCGTCATCCCATTCCTCTCCAAAACCACCGAATCCGGCGAACTCCAACTTTCCATCGTTGTCAACATCCTTCGCGGGTCCGTTGAATGTCAGCAGCGTATCAATTTTAATAACCTGGTTATTTTTTATGTAAAAACGCCGGGCCAATTCCTTAGAAGGCCGATTATTGAATGCAACTAACAGTTCGCCGGCCCCAGGCCCCATTGGCACCCAGATGGGGTAAAGCCTTTCGGTTTCGGGCATAGCATAGTAACTGTACATAAAGCCATCGTCAGCTGTATCACGGAAAATGACTTTGTGGTCACGCTCGATGGTAAAAATTAATCTTAATTCGCTCGAGTCACGGATAATGTCTGTGGCCGCAACGGGAACAGACCTGATAGTTACCAACAGCCCGGGTGCCACCGTCTTAATTTTTTCGAAGGGTTTGTGCAGCGCCGGCACGTCTTCCGAAGGATTTTTGGGCGTGTCATTCGTCGCCGCGGCCAGCGGTGATTCCTGAACGATGGTAGCGGTATCGGCCTGAACCGGTGACTGCGCGGAAGACGGTGCGTTGCTACTGTTCTGCACAGCGGCCGGCGCGGGTTTGCTCTCGCAGCTGCCAAGCAGCGTGTAAGTCACCATTGCGCCGGCCAGCTTGCCGCATTTCCAAACAAGTGACATATTAATACTGCCCAATCGAGAGCAGCACCAGCGTGCAGGCTTCCTCCGTCCGGATGCCCTGTTTTTGGGCCAGCGCTTCCAGCTCCGGGTTTTCGGTGCCGGGGTTGAATAAAATTCGCCGGGGCTTCAACCCCAGAATATACTCGTACCAGCCGGGCTGGTTCTGGGGCCCCACGTAGAGGGTCACGGTGTCGATGCCGGCCTCCTGGGGCCGGTCGGTGTGGATGGGGATGCCGGCCACCTCGCCCCGGCGGATGCCGACGGGCACCACTTCGTGGCCGTGGTTTTTGAGCGAATGCACGGCGCGGTAGGCGTAGCGGGCGGGGTTGTCGGTGGCTCCTAAAACGAGGGTTTTCATGCGAAGCAAAAAGTTGCGGGAAAGAAAAAATAGCGGCAGGGCCCCGGGCCCCGCCGCCCGCAAAGTACGGAAGACCGGGCCCGGCCGGCCAGATCCGCCGCGCGCCGGGCCCGCGCCGGGCTGCTACCTTTGCCGCCATGACCCACCCGCGCCGGGCCCCGTTGCTGGCCCCTTCGTTTTTGGCCGCCGATTTGGCCAACCTGCAAGCCGAAACCGAGCGACTGGCCGGCAGCGCCGCCGACTGGCTGCACTTCGACGTGATGGACGGCCGCTTCGTGCCCAACATTTCCTTCGGGCTGCCCGTGCTGCAAGCCGTGGCCCGCTACGCCCAGCAGCCCATCGACGTGCACCTGATGATCGAGGACCCGCAGAATTACCTGGCCGCGTTCCGCGACGCGGGGGCCGCCGGCCTCACCGTGCACCACGAGGCCTGCCCGCACCTGCACCGCGTGGTGCAGCAAATCAAGCAGTTGGGCTGCCGCGCCGGGGTGGCCCTGAACCCCGCCACGCCCGTGGCGGTGCTGGCCGACATCGCCGCCGACCTCGACGTGGTGCTGGTGATGTCCGTCAACCCCGGCTTCGGGGGCCAGGCGTTCATCCCGCACACGCTGGCCAAAATTGCGGCCCTGAAAGAGCTGCTGCTCGACACCGGCTCCGACGCCCTGATTGAGGTGGACGGCGGCGTGAACGCCGGCAACGCCGGGGCCCTGGTGCAGGCCGGGGCCGACGTGCTGGTGGCCGGCAACTTCGTGTTTTCGTCGCCCGCGGGCCCCGTGGCCACGCTGGCGGCCCTGCGCGCCCAACTCGACGAGGTGAGCGGCGAGGGGTGAGCGGTTGCCGTTCCGAACGAAGCGAGGAATTTGGATAATCGAGCGGCTCAGGTGCTTCGCTTCGTTCGGGATGCTAACCCGCCTCCCCCCGCTAACTGCTCACTGTTAATTCAATAAGCCTTGCCCCGCCTGTACTTGTCAGTTTTCTTGAATCGTGCGTGGCCGCTGCTGGGCGGGCTGGCGCTGGCCGCCACGCTGCTGGGGCCCCCCATGGCCGCGCGGGCCCAGGTGGCGCCGACCTCCCCCGCAGCGGGCACGCTGACGCTCACCGGCACGGTGCGCGACGCGGCCGGCCAGCCCCTGGAGCTGGTGACGGTGAGCGTGTTGGGCCAGCCCGGTGGGGCCACGACCACGGCCCAGGGGCAATTTGCGCTGGCCGTCCGGGCCGCGGGGCGGGGCGGGGCGGTGGTGCTGGTGGTGCGCCGCCTGGGCTACCTGCCGCTGCGCCGGGCCCTGGCGCTGCCCGCCGACGCGGCCCGCCCGCTGGCCTTCACGCTGCGCCCCGACCCGCAGGCCCTGGGCGACGTGACGGTGCGCGCGGGCCGCGACGCGGCCGATACCCGCGACCAGGTGAGCGTGACGGCCATCAACCCGCGGGACGTGAAAACGCTGCCTTCGCCGTTCGGCGATTTCAATGCCATCCTCAAAACGCTGCCCGGCGTGGTGAGCAACAACGAGCTGAGCAGCACCTACAACGTGCGCGGCGGCAACTACGACGAGAACCTGGTGTACGTCAACGGCTTTGAAGTGTACCGGCCGTTTCTCGTCACGGCGGCGCAGCAGGAGGGCCTGAGCTTCATCAACCCCGATTTGGTGCGCAGCGTGGCGTTCAGCGCCGGCGGCTGGCAGCCCAAGTACGGCGACAAGCTCTCCTCGGTGCTCGACGTTACTTACAAGGAGCCCGAGCAGTTCGCGGCCTCGCTCACCGGCAGCCTGGTGGGCGGCGCGGCCCACGCCGAGGCGCGCTCCAAAAGCGGCCGGGTGAGCTACCTGGCCGGCGTGCGCTACAAAAACGCCCAGTACGTGCTCAGCTCCCTGAAGCAGTCGCAGGGCGGTTACAACCCCACGTTTTTCGACGGCCAGGCCTACGTGAACGTTGGGCTGGGCAAAAAAGACGACATGCAGCGCACCACGCTGGGCCTGCTGGGCGTGGTGGCCCACAACGACTACCGCTTCACGCCGGAAACGGGCGTGGCCACGTTCTCAACCAGCGCCAACCAGTTCACGCGGGTGTTCATCGCCTACGACGGGCGCGAGCGGATGCAGTACGACACCTACCAGGGCGGGCTCAGCTTAAAGCACAATTTCACGAACAGCCTGCAGGGCGAGCTGCTGGGCTCGGCCCTGGTCTCGCGCGAGTTCGAGTTCCGCGACGTGGAGGCGGCCTACCGGCTGGCCGACGTGAACCGCGACCCGGACTCGCCCGACTTCAACCAAGCCGTGCGGCAGCGCGACATCGGCTCGGAGTTTCAGCACGCCCGCAACCACCTTCGGGCCCAGGTGTACACGGCCGAAGCCCGCGCCCGCTGGACGCCCGGCCGGCGCCACACCGTGCGCGCCGGGGCCAAAATCGGCCGCGAGCGAATCGACGACACGCTCGACGAGTACGCCTTTACCGACTCGGCCGGCTACGTGCCCGACGCCCGCCGCACCCGCCTGCGCACCGACTTGTCGCTGCGCAGCACCCGCACCCAGGCCTACGCGCAGGACACCTGGGCCATCGATTCGCTGCGCACGCTTACCTACGGCGTGCGGGCCCATTACTGGTCCACCAACGGCCAGCTCGTGGTGAGCCCGCGGGTGCAGTACGCCCAAACCAGCCGCCGCCACCCCAACCGGACCTTCAAACTTGGCCTCGGCGCGTACGCCCAGCCGCCGTTCTACCGCGAGCTGCGCAATCAGCAGGGCGTGCTCAACCCCGAGCTGCGGGCCCAGAAATCGTACCACCTCGTGGTGGGCCGCGAGGCGACGTACAACTGGGGCGGGCGGCCCTTCAAGCTCACCACGGAGGCGTACTACAAGTACCTCACCGACGTGGTGCCCTACGACGTGGACAACGTGCGCCTGCGCTACTTCGCCAAAAACGACGCCCGCGCCTACGCCGCCGGCTTCGACGCCCGCCTCAGCGGCGAGTTCGTGCGCGGGGCCGAGTCGTGGTTCAGCCTGGGCGTGCTCACGACCCGCGAAAACGTGGACGGCGACTCGGTGAACCGGGTGACCGGCACGGCTGCCAACGGGGCCCCAATCATCACCCGCGAAGCCAAGGGCTACATCCGCCGGCCCCAGGACCAGCGCGTGACGGTGGGCGTATTTTTTCAGGACCACCTGCCCGACAACCCCTCGGTGCGGGGCTACGTGAACGCCGTGTTCGGCACCGGCCTGCCGTTCAGCCCGCCCAACCTGCCCGACCTGCGGGGCCTCGACGTGCTGGAGCGCAACTACTTCCGGGTCGATTTGGGCTTTTCCAAAGTAGTGTCGCTGCGCACCGGCCCGGCCCCGCACCGCTACTCGCTGCAAAGCCTGTGGCTGGGCTTGGAAATCCTCAACGTGTTGGGGGCCAACAACGTGGCCGGCTACAGCTACTTGCAAGACGTGAACGGCCTCACCTACGCCGTGCCCAACTACCTTTCGCAGCGCTTGGTGAACCTGCGGGCCATCGCGCGGTTTTAGCGCGGAGATCGAACGCGAAGCGCCACGCCGGGGCCCGGCGTAAGCCAGCCGATCCGCATAAAGGCCAAGTCCCGAAGGCCCCGAGCACGTCGCCCAAGCGCTCGGCCGCTCCTCTGGCGTACCGCGTGTTCCTCGCGCCCCGGCGCACTTCTTCTACTCTACTCATTTCAGCGTCCATTGAATAAAAATCCACTCTTCCCGGTTTTCCTGAAGCTTGAGCAGCTGCGGGTGTTGCTGGTGGGCGGCGGCAACGTGGGGTTGGAAAAGCTCGCCGCCATCCTGCGCAGCAGCCCCGAAACGGCCGTTACGGTGGTCAGCTTCACGTACTTGCCCGCGCTGCGGGCCCTGGCGGCCCGCCACCCGGCGGTGCGCCTGCACCAGGGGCCCTACGACGACGCGTTTCTCGACGGGGCCGACCTCGTGTTTGCCGCCACCGACGATGCGGCCCTGCACGGCCGCATCACGGCCGCCGCCCGCGCCCGCCGCCTGCTGGTGAACGTGGCCGACACGCCGGCGCTGTGCGACTTTTACCTCTCGTCGGTGGTGCAGAAGGGGGCCCTGAAGGTGGCCGTGTCCACCAACGGGCAGTCGCCCACGGTGGCCAAGCGCTTGCGCGCCGTGCTCGAACAGGCCCTGCCCGACGAGCTGGACGCCGTGCTGCAAAAGATGCCCGCCATCCGCCGGC
>CAXTBA010000068.1:0-17179 GCA_964242665.1 uncultured Hymenobacter sp. | reverse complement strand
CCTGGCGCCAGGCCTACCACCACACCACGCACTCGCTCATCAACGGCTTTTACCAAGGCTGGGACCTGAACCCCGCGCAGCTACCCATGCGCTACGCGGCCACTTATAATTTCTTCCTTAGCAGCTATGAAGAGGCCGTGCACCGCCTCAAATCCTTCGTCGAGCGGGCCGCCATCTCAACATTGACGGGCGACATTTTCGACGATGCTGCCACGGGCCAGGGCCTGCTCAACTTCTTTCTGAAAGCGCTGAACTGCGGGGCCATCTCGGAGGAAGAAATCGTGGCGACGGGCCTGACGAAGGAAGAGATTGAAACCCGCTCGTTCTACCACATCCTGGCCGGGCGGCGCGGGCGCTAGCCTTGTCCGGCCACGGCGGCTGCTCGCTGCCCCACCGGCTCCGGGTACAAGCTCATCAGCACCTTTTCCGGGGTCATCGGGGCCGAGAACGGCAGGGCCCCGGCCGGCCGAAAGGCCCGCACGGCGTCGCGCAGGGCGAAGTAGGCCCCGATGCCGTACATCAGCGGTGGCTCGCCCACGGCCTTGGAGCGCAGGATGGCCTTGGGGTGGCCCGGCGTGTCCAGGAAATGCACGTCGAGCACGGCGGGAGCCGAATAGATGTCCGGTATCTTATAACTATTCAGTGAGTTAGAGAGCAAGCGCCCCTCTTCGTTGTAGCTCACTTCCTCCAGCGTCATCCAGCCGATGCCCTGCACGGCCCCGCCTTCGATCTGGCCGCGGTCGATGTCAGGGCTGAAACTCTGGCCAAAGTCGTGGGCGATGCGCACGGCGTCGATCGTGTAGGTGCCGCGCAGGCAATCGACGGTGCCGGTGGTCAGGGCCGTGCCGTACACGTGGTAGGCGAAAGGGTGCCCTTGCTCGGCGGCGGCGTCGAAATGTACGCCGGGCGTGGCGTAGTGGGCGTTTTCGGTGAGGGCCACGCGCCGCACAAAGGCGCTAGAAACCAGCTTCTCCCAGGTGGTTTCGGCCGGGATGCCGGCGGCCAGCACCTGCTCGTCCTTTATTTCAATGCCTTCGTAATCAACCGAAAACTCGGCGCTGGCGTGGCGCAGCAGCCGCTCGCGCAGGGCTTGGCAGGCCAGCTCGGTGGCTTTGCCGTTGAGGTCGGCGGTGGCGCTGGCCGCGCTGGGCGAGGTGTTGGCGACGCGGGTGGTATTGGTGGTTTCGATTTTGATGCGGTGGATGGAAATGCCCAGCGTGCGGGCCGCCACCTGCGCGATTTTGGTGTTCACGCCCTGGCCCATTTCCACTGCACCGGTGCTGATGCCCACCGAGCCGTCGGTGTAGATGTGGACCAGGGCCCTGGTTTGGTTCATGAACGTTTTGGTGAACGAAATGCCGAAGCAGATGGGCATCACCGCCAGGCCTTGCTTGAAGAGCTGGTTTTTACGGTTGAAATCCTCCACTTCTGCCTGCAGGCCGGCCAGGTCATAGAGCCCGGCGGCCGCGTCCCAGGCCTGCTCGGCGTGGCACATTTCGGCCGGCTGGCGATACGGAAACAAGTCGTTTTCGCGCAGCAGGTTGCGCCGCTGAATTTCTGCGGGAAGCACGCCCAGCTCTTCGGCGGCTTTCACAATGGCCGCCTCGACGACGAACATGCCCTGGGGCCCTCCGAAGCCCCGGAAGGCCGTGTTGGGTGGCAAATTGGTACGGCAAGAGTAGGCCGTGGCCGTCACGTTGGGAATAAAGTAGGCGTTGGTGGTGTGAAACAGCGTACGCTCCAGCACGGCCGGCGAAAGGTCGGCGGCGGCCCCGGCGTTTTGGTAATAAGTTACCTCGTAGGCAATGATTTTCAGTTCTTTATTCAGTCCGATTTTGAAATCTGACGAGTAAGGATGGCGCTTGCCGGTCATGCGCATGTCGGCCATGCGGTCGAGCACCAGCTTCACCGGCTTGCGGGTGAGGAAGGCCCCCAGCGCGGCCAGGCAGCCCCAGGGCGTGGCCTGGTCTTCCTTGCCGCCGAAACCGCCGCCGAGGCGTGTCACGTCCACTTCTACCTGGTGCATGCCCACGCCCAGCACCACGGCGGCGTGGCGCTGCACGGCCGTGGGCCCCTGCGTCGAAGAAATAATTTTGATCCCGCCCAGCTCGGTCGGGAAGGCATAGGCCCCCTGCGTTTCGATGTACAGATGCTCCTGCCCGCCCGTTTCGGCCACGCCCTCAAATACATAGGCGCAGCCCGCAAAGGCGGCCCCCGCGTCGCCGATGCGGTGGGTGCGCGGCGGCACAATCAGCTCGCCCAGCGCGGCGGCCCGGCGCGGGTCGGTGATGACGGGCAGCGGCGCGATGTCGGCTGTTATCAGCTTTAAAGCGGCGTGGCCCTGGCGCTCGGTGCGGGCCAGCACCAGCGCCACCGGCTGCCCCCGGAAGTGGACGTGGCCCTCGGCCAGCAGCGGCTCGTCGGGCACGATGCCGCCAATCTGGTTGCGCCCGGGAATGTCGGCGGCGGTAAGGATGCGCACCACGCCGGGGGCCCGGCGGGCGGCGCTCAGGTCCAAATCGTTGAGCACGCCGTGGGCCAGCGGCGACTCGTACACGGCCGCGTACAGCGTACCCTGCTGCACGGGCACGTCGTCGAGGTACTGCGATTCGCCGCGCACGTGACGGTGGGGGTCGAGGTGGTTCATGGCTGGTAGAACGGAGGGGCACTCCGGTGCTTGTGCGCAGATGAGATTTGAAGCCTGCGGCTATGCGCGGACAATTAACGGGGCACCGCTCCGTTTTACAACAGCTCGGCCAGCGTCATCTTCGGCGCGAAACGCAAGAAATGCGCGAATAACAACTGCCTCATCAGCAGGCGTTTGTAGGCCGCCGTGCCGCGCACGTCCGAAATTGGGCTGATTTCCTCCTGCATCACCGCGTTGGCTCCGGCCACCGTTTCAGCCGACAGCGCGCGGCCCCGCAGGTACGCGCCGGTGCGGGCCAGCAGCAGCGGCACGGGCCCCACGCCCCCGGCCGAGACGCGGGCAGCGGCAATCACGCCGTTTTCGAGGCGCAGCCAGGCGGCGGTGTTCACGCTGGCAATGTCGAGGTGGGAGCGCTTGGAGACTTTCTCAAAGTTGAACAAGTCACCGGCCCGGGGGGCCGGGAAGCTGATTTCGGTTACCTGCTCGTCGGCAGTTTTCGCCAGCTTTTTGTAGCCCAGGTAAAGTTCGGCCAGGGGCAAAAGGCGAACGGCCCCGGCCGGGCTTTCCAGCGTAACGTCGGCCCCCAAAGCCAGAAACAGTATCGTTAAATCGCCGATGGGAGAGGCGTTTATCAAGTTGCCGGCCACGGTGCCCATGTTGCGAATGGGCGTACTGGATACCAGTTTGAGGTAGTCGGGCAGGCGCGGCAGCAGGTCGCGCAACAGATCTGATTGCAGCAACTGGCTGGCCGTGGTGGCGGCCCCCAGCACCACGCGGCCTGTTCCAGCCATGTGCCGGATGCCGCGCCGGCCGCTCTGGTCGACCAGCAGGCGCACGAGTTGCTCGCGCAGCTCCTCGAGGCGCTGCACCAGCAGGTCGGTGCCGCCGGCAAGCAGTGAATGGGTGAATGGGCGATCGGGTGAATGGCCGTTCTGGCTTTGGGCGTGGCCGTTGGCCTGGCCAGAAGGCAAGCTGTCAGGCGCTTCGGCAACGGCCGTTTCGGCGCGGAGGGCCCCCAGCCGGGCGGGCATTTCCTGGAAATAAGCTGGCACGAACTGCTTTTCACTCAGCCATTTCAAGCTTTTCGTGGCGGGGCGCTCGGCCAGCCCGGCGGCCAGAGCAGCAGCGGCCCGCTCCAACGATTTGTAACCGGTGCAGCGGCAAATATTGCCGTCGATGGCGGCCAGCGTGTTTTCCTCCGTAACCGGCTTTTCGCCGAGGCTGTGGCCCGTCAGCGACATCACAAAACCCACCGTGCAAAAGCCGCACTGCGCGCCGTGCTCGTCCACAATCGCCTGCTGCACCGGAGTGAGCCGCCTGCTGGCCCGGTTGATGCCTTCCACCGTCACAACGTGCTTGCCGTGGGCATTACCCAGGGGCATGAGGCAACTCGTCATGCTCTGGTAAGCAATGCGTTGACCATCGGGCCCCAACTCGCCCACCAGCACGGTGCAGGCCCCGCAGTCGCCCTCGCGGCAGCCGATTTTGGTGCCCATCAGGTGCTCGTGGTAGCGCACGAAATCGAGCACGGCGCTGGCCGCCGGCTCGGCGGTGCGCACGGGCTCATCGTTGAGGTAAAAGGTTATCATTTGTCGGTGTTCGGTGCTCAGTGGCTGGCTGTTGAGATTTAGCGCTAGACTAAAGGTAAATCTCAAATGCGAACAACCGAGCGCCCGGCCCCGGTACCCAAGCGCTAGTACACGGTTTTGCTTTCGTGCTGCTCCCAGGCGCGGAAGCCGGCCTGGGCCTCGTCGCGCAGCAGCTGCTGCATGGGCAGGCGGCGCTGGCTGAGAGGCTTCCCGATTTCGTCGTAGATGAACTGGTCGTCGAAGCCCACGGCGGCGGCGTCGGCCTTGGTGTTGCCGTAAAACACGCGCGCCGGTCGGGCCCAGTAGATGGCCCCCAGGCACATCGGGCACGGCTCGCAACTGGTGTACAGGTCGCAGCCGTCGAGCTGGAACGTGCCCAGGGCCTGGCAAGCCTTGCGGATGGCGTCGACTTCGGCGTGGCAAGTCGGGTCGTGCGTGGTGGTGACCTGGTTAAAGCCGCGGGCTATAATCTGCCCGTCCTTCACCACCACAGCCCCGAACGGCCCGCCAAAACCGGCCTGCATTTTTTCAATGGAAAGGCGAATGGCTTCGCGCATGAACTCAGGATTGGGGGCTTCCATAAAAGCAATTGAAATAAAACGCGGCGGGCCGGAAAGGTAAAAATAAGAAGGCCCAGCGCTATGACAAGCGCCGGGCCCCGGTTCATCGTGCCATTTGGTGGGCTTAGCGCCGGGCCGTGCTGGTGGGGATGCGGAACTGGAAGGCCAGCGAGGGCACCACCGTGAGGCCGCTGAGCGAAGTGCTGGCCCCGTTGAGTAGGGCGTAGTCGCCGTAGTTTTGGTAGAACACCGACACGGCCGGGATGAGGTAGAAGTAGCGGTAGCCGAGCTTGAGGTTGACGAAGCCACCGAACGACGAGAAATCGCGGCTCGTGGTGGGCAAGGCGCTGATAACCTGGTTGGCACCGGCGTAGATTTTGGACGGCGCGAAGCCGTAGCTGACCCAGCTGTGGGCGTACACCACGCCGTAGCTGATGGCCCCGATTTCCTCCTCCGGCCCAAACGACTGGCTGAAAATGAGCGGCACCAGCAGGTCGTTGCGCGTGGCCCGGAAGTTTAGCACCGAGCTGATGTCGGACAAAAACGGCAGGCTGGGCAGCTTGGCCCGCTGGGTGGCAAACTGCAACCCGATGCTGGCGTAAGTGGTGCCGCTGGCGGCCCCCCGGCCGGGGTTTTCGGGCGTGCCCACGGGCCCCAGAAACTGGTACTGTACATCGAACACGTGCGAGCCGAAGGCGTACTTGTAGCCCGCGTCGAGGCGCGGCACGATGCCGTAGCGCACGCTGAGGTCGGCGGTGGGCTGCACTGGGTCGAGGATGTAGGCCAGGGCCGCCGCTTGCAGGTTTTTGACCGCACCGCCGTAGCCCACGGTGTCCTTGCTAACGGCCTGGCTGGCGGCGTCTTTCAGGGCCGAAGTGGCTTTGGAGAGTGGGGCAGAGGCGATGTTGAAGCCCTGGTTGTAGCCTACCCGAAACTCGCCCTGGGGCGTGACCTTGCCAGTGGCCACGATGGCGCGCGGGGCCGAGCAAGAGGCAGCAAGCAAGCCGGCCGCCACGAAAAGCAAGCGGTGGGGAAGAAGAGTTCTCGTTTTCATGAAGCAGAAAAAGCGGGTCTGGTCCCGGCAAAACGAAAATCGGGCCGGAATTAACGCGCCTGGAAGCTACGTGCGCATCTTTGTGGCCCTGCCATAATTTTTTCCGCAATGAATATTCTCTACGGCGTGCCCGGCGAAGGCTTGGGCCACGCCACCCGCAGCAAAGTTGTGATCGGCCACTTGCTGGCCCAGGGCCACAAGGTGCGGGCCGTGAGCAGCAGCCGCGCCTTCCAGGTGTTAGATGCGGCTTTTCCTGGCCGGGTGCTCGAAATCCGAGGTTTTCACTTGGCATACAAAGGGTTGAAGGTGAGCAAGTCGCGCACGTCGGCTCTCATTCTGCGCACGGCCCCGGTGGACTTGCAGCGCAACTTTCGGCAGTATTTGCAACTGCTGCACGGCTTTCGGCCCGACGTAGTGGTTTCCGACTTTGAGTCGTTCAGCTACTTCTACGCCAGGGCCCACGGGCTGCCGGTGGTCAGCATCGACAACATGCAGATTATCAGCCGGGCCCGCCTCGATGTGCCCGTGCCCGCCGGGGAGCGCGCCAACTACCGCCTGGCCAAAAATATTGTGCGGCTGAAGGTACCTCGCAGCCAGCACTACTTCGTGGCCACGTTTTTTAGCCCGCCGGTCAGCAAGCCGCGCACCACGCTGGTGCCGCCCATCATCCGGCCCGAAATCCTGGCGGCCCGGCCCACGCTGGGGGCCCACATTCTGGTGTACCAGTCGGCCACCACGCAGTCCGATTTGGTGGCCCTGCTGCGGCAAATGCCCGGGCAGGAGTTCCGCGTGTACGGCTTCAACAAAGAAGAAAGCCACGGCAACGTGCAGCTCAGGGCCTTCAGCGAAGCCGGGTTCATCGCGGATTTGGCCAGCAGCCGCGCCATCATCACCAACGGCGGGTTTTCGCTGATTTCGGAGGCCGTGTTTCTGCACAAGCCCATTTGCGCGGTGCCCATCCCGGCGCAGTTCGAGCAGTGGCTGAACGCCGCTGAGGTGGAAAAGCTGGGCTACGGGCGGCATTTCGCGGCCATCACGGCGGCCAACATCGAGGCGTTTGTGGACGGGTTGCCGAATTTTTCGGCGGCCCTGGCGGGCTACTCGCAGGACGGCAACGCGGTGCTGTTCGCCAACCTGGATGCCTGCCTGACCGGGCTGGGGGGCCCCCGAAGCGAATAAAATCCGTTTCTTGCCGGGCCCAACGCCTTGCCTATGCTTTCAATTTTTTCGCGCCGCCTGCGGCTCGTGCCCACGTTGCTGGTGCTGGCGGCCTGCGCCCGGGCCCCGCGTCCCAGCGCCGGCCCGGCAGGACCGGCCGCCGCGACCAATAAATACGACGATGCGACGCTGCGCGAAATCGGCACGGCCCAGGACGAGCGCAACGCCGCCGCGCTGCTGCCTTTCCTAACCAGCGCCAACCCGAATTATCGCCGCGAAGCCGCCCTGGCCCTGGCCTCGGTGCAAGCCCGTGCCGCCGTACCGGCCCTGCTGCCTGCCCTGCGCGATGCCGACCCCGGCGTGCGTCGGGCCGCCGCCTACGCCCTGGGCCAAAGTGCTGATAGCTTGGCCGTGGACAGCCTGCGTGCACAGGTGCAGCGCGAGCCCGACCCGCTGGCGCGCCGCTACGCCCACGAGGCCCTGGGCCGCTGCGTGACCCGCCACTCGCTGCCCGAGCTGTGGCGCGTGCCCGTGCTGAACGATACCGCCCGGGCCGCCGCCCAGGCCTGGGGCCTGGCGCGGGCCGCCCTGCACGACCTCAGCTCGCCGGAAGCCATTCAGCACACCACATTGCTGATCAATGAGTTTAAATTGGGCGATGCCGCCCGCTTGGCGGCGGCTACTGCCCTGGCCCGCACGCCCCGCGCCCTCGATGGCGACCTGGCCCGCCTCGGGGGCCCCACGCTGCTGCGCCTGGTGGCCCAGGATAATTATTACGCCGTGCGGGCAGCCGCGGCTACGGCCCTGGGCCGACTGGGCAACCCGGCCCCGGCCACTCCAACCGCCGCCGCGGTGCTGCCCGAAGCCGCCGGGGCCCTGCGCCGCGCCGCGGCCCGCGACGCCGACTACCGGGTGCGCGTGGTGGCGCTGCGCGGACTGCCCGCCGGCCCCGCCGAATACGGCCAAAGCCGCGCCACGGTGTTCGCGGCGCTGGACGACAAGCGCGAACCGGTAGCCCTGACGGCGGCCGAATGGCTGCTGGCCCACGCCCAAGGCGAAACCGCCGACGCCCTGGCCGCCGCACCCGACAAGCGCAGCGCTTGGCGGGTGCGGGCCACACTACTGGCCGCTGCCCTGAAAACGGCCAGCCCGGCCAGTCAACCCAGCATCGTGGGGTCCATTGAGAAGCGCTACGGCACCGCCGCGTCGGGGTACGAAAAAGGGTATTTGCTGCAAGCGCTGGGCGAAAACGCGGCCAGCTTCAATTTTCTTCAGCGCGAAGCGTTTGCCGTTGGGCAGTCACCGGTGGTGGCCGGCTACGCGCTGGGGGCCCTGGTAGCGGCCCGCCGCCGGCCCGATTTCCCGGCCGGCCGCCGAGCTGATTTTGCCGCCGCCCTGCGCCGGGCCCTGGCCGGAGGCGACGTGGCCCAGCTCGGCACCGCCGCCGAAGCTTTGGCCGACCCCGCGCTCACGCCCGAAGCCCAACCCGCCGACGTGGCCGCGTTGCGTCAAGCCCAGGCCAAGCTGCAATTACCCCGCGACATTGAGGCCTGGCAGGGCCTGCAACAGGCCTTGGATAAGCTCACGCACGCCCCGCGGCCCACGCCCACGCCGGTGGGCGAGGCCCGCCAGCACCCGATCGACTGGGCCCTGGTGCGCGGCATTGCGGCCGGGCAGCGAGTGAAAATCGGCACCACGCAGGGCGACATCGTGCTGCAAATGAGGGTAAACGACGCGCCCGGCTCGGTGGCCAGCTTCGTGGCCCTGGTGCGCCAGCATTTCTACGACGGCTTGTATTTTCACCGCGTGGTGCCTGATTTTGTGGCCCAGGGCGGCGACCCGCGCGGCGACGGCTCGGGCAGCACCGATTATACGCTGCGCTCCGAATTTGGCGACCTGCGCTACCAAGAAGGCAGCGTGGGCCTGGCCTCGGCCGGCAAGGACACCGAGAGCTGCCAGTTCTTCATTACCCACACGCCCACCCCGCACCTCGACGGCCGCTACACCATTTTTGCCCAGGTAGTGAGTGGGATGGCCGTAGTGCATCGCCTCGAAATTGGGGACAAAATCCTAAAAGTAGAACTGCTGCCCGTACCGTAGGGGCCCTTCACAAAAAAGGCGGCCAGCATTTTGCCAGCCGCCTTTATCAAGCGTAAATAACTGAAAATCAAATGGATTTACTTCCCGCCGTGCATCTGCGAGGGCGGCGAAGTGGCTTCCACAGCCGAAAAGCTCTCCAGGATTTTGTAGGTGTGCTCGGCCTCCTGGGGCACCACCCACGAGTTGCCCGGCTCCAGGATGACGACCTGGCCGGCCAGGTGCAGCTCGGCCTTGCCGCTGAGCACGTAGCCCACGGTTTCGTAAGCGGCGGCGCTGGGGGCCTTGGGCTCGCCGGGCTGCTCGTTTTCCCACAGGCGCATGGAAACGTGCTTGCCGGAGGCTAGGAATTTTTCGCCCTCGGGCCCCTTGGGCGAATAGCGCGAATCGACTTTGGTGATGGTGGTGTCGGACATGAGTTGGAAGGTTTAGCGGAAAAAAACTGGCCTTAACAAGCTGCCGGGTTAACGGCCGGCACCGGCCAGCAGTTGCCGAACCGGCCGCGAAACCTTCCTTTGTGCACGGGGTTAAGTCGACTGGCCCTGCCCACTCACTTTTTTGTTGCTGCCGTGTCCGCTGCTTCCACCGGTTTTGCTGCCCACCTGGCCCAGGCCCACGCTTCCGTGCCCATCGCCTTGCCCGGCGCGGCCTTCTGCGCCCTGGCCGATGGGCTGCTGGCCCTGCTCTTTCCCGAGCGGGCCGAGCGGCCCCTGCCCACGGCCGACGCCGTAGCCGCCGGGCTGCACCAGTTCCAGGCCGAGCTGGGGGCCCTGCTCGCAATCGTGCCGGGCCTGCCCGCCCCGGCCGCCGCGCTGGCCGCCGAATTCACGGCCCAGCTGCCGCTGCTGCGCGAGGCCCTGCTGCGCGACGCCAGCGCCATCCTGGCCAGCGACCCCGCCGCCAAGGACCGCGTGGAAGTGGTGAGCACCTACCCGGGCTTTTACGCCACAGCCCTGCACCGGCTGGCCCATGCCCTGTACCAGCGCGGCCTGCCGCGCCTGCCGCGCCTGCTGGCCGAGCACGCCCACCAGCGCACGGGCATCGATATCCACCCCGGGGCCCGCATCGGCCCGGCGTTCTGCATCGACCACGGCACGGGCATCGTCATCGGCGAAACGGCTATCATCGGGGCCAACGTGCAGATTTACCAGGGCGTCACGCTCGGGGCCCTCAGCGTCACGAAGGGCTTGCAAGGCCTCAAGCGCCACCCCACCATCGAAGACCAAGTGGTGATTTACGCCGGGGCCACCATCCTGGGCGGCAGCACGGTGGTGGGCACGCGCAGCATCATCGGCGGCAACGTGTGGCTTACCGAAAGCGTACCCTCGCACTCGCGCGTTTACCACCGCGCCCAAATCCACATCTCCCGTACCGAAGACCCCGCCAACGAAGTGATGTTTTCGATTTAATGAGTGGTAGTTAGTTTACCTTGCAAAACCTGTTTTTCACTTGGCGAAACCTTGCGCAAAATGCGTTAGCGCAAAGTTTTGCCAAGTGAAAAGCAAGTTTTGCAGAAGCTATTGACCGAATTAAGCTTTAACAATTAACCCCCAATGAAAGCCAATAACATCCTCGAAACCATCGGCAACACGCCGCTGCTGCGCCTCAATAAATTATTTGCCGCCGTGCGCCCCGACGTGGAAGTTTGGGTGAAGCTGGAGCGCAGCAACCCTGGTGGCTCCATCAAAGACCGCATCGCGCTGGCCATGATCGAGCAGGCCGAAAAGGACGGCATCCTCACGCCGGACAGCGTCATCGTGGAGCCCACTTCGGGCAATACCGGCGTGGGCCTGGCCCTGGTGGCCGCCGTGAAGGGCTACAAAATTATTCTCGTCATGCCCGAGAGCATGAGCATCGAGCGCCGCCGCCTGATGGCCGCCTACGGGGCCACCCTGGAGCTGACACCGCGCGAAAAAGGCATGAAAGGGGCCATCGAAAAAGCCCGCGAAATCGTGGCCGCCACGCCCGGGACCTGGCTGCCTATGCAGTTCAGCAACCCCGCCAACGTACGCATCCACGCCGAAACCACGGCCCAGGAAATCCTGCGCGACGCGCCCGAGGGCTTCGACTTTCACATCACGGGCGTGGGCACCGGCGGCCACATCACGGGCGTCACGGAGGTGCTCAAGCCGCTGTTTCCCAACATGCAAACCTTTGCCGTCGAGCCCGAAGCGTCGCCGGTCATCAGCGGCGGGGCCCCGGGCCCTCACCCCATCCAAGGCATCGGCGCAGGCTTTATTCCCGAAAACCTGCACACCAACGTCCTGGACGGCGTGATTCAGATTAGTCAGGCCGAGGCCTACGAAATGACCCGCCGCGCCGCCCGTGAAGAAGGCCTGTTCTGCGGCATCTCGTCGGGGGGCAGCCTGGCGGCCATTGCCAAAAAGCTGCCCGACATACCCCAGGGCAGCCGGGTGCTCACCTTCTGCTACGACACCGGCGAGCGGTACCTGTCAGTGGACGGGCTGTTTGTGTAGCCTACTGCGCCAACAAAAAAGCCCCGCCGAAGCGGGGCTTTTTTTATGTAATCTTCAAGCAGCAAAAAATTTTGGTTAAATAGACTGGGCCTGAAAGCCAGCTTCCTGCACCAGGGACTCTACCTGGGCGGCCCCTAAGTCGGTGCTCACGGTGAGCAGCTTGTCGGGGCTGGCCGTGTCGACTTGCCAAGCCTGGATGGCCGGCTCGCCGTTGAGGGCTGGGGTAATAGCCCGCACGCAATTGGCGCAATTGATAGTGGTTTTGAAGCGAAGGGTATTCATGGGCAAGGGTAGGAGCGGGGCCGCAACGGGCGGCCGGCAGTAAAACGTGCAACAATGACTTTCGGTGCCCGGCCCATAAGTCATCCTTAAAAACAAAAAAGGCGACTACGGGATAGCCCATAATCGCCTTTTGCTGGTGGAGAATATCGGAGTCGAACCGATGACCTCTTGCATGCCATGCAAGCGCTCTAGCCAACTGAGCTAATCCCCCGTTTTTGTGGGTTACCGCCGCGCCATTTGCGTTTTGGTTCTGCAAAAGTAAGGCCCCGGCGCACACGGGCAAGGTCCCACCGTACTTTTTTTGATTTCACCACGACAACCCCCAACTAATCAGCCACAAAAAAAGCGGGCGGAACCGGAGTTCCGCCCGCTTTTCGGGACAGCGTGGGCCAAAAGGCTTAGTTGAACAGGTAGCGCACGCCAACCTGGCCCTGCCAGCGCGAGCCGATAGCGCCTGTGTTGTTGCGGTACGTGCTCGTCAACTTCACGCCGGCAGTGGTCGAGCCGTCGCTGTTTACGGAAGGGTTAGTTAGGTAGCGGTACTCGAATACCGGCTGGCCCGCCGCGTTGTAGCCGTCAAACGTAAGCGGGTTGCTGCGGTTGGGAACCTGGAGGGTGCCCCAGTTGCTGTTGATCAGGTTACCGATGTTGAAGATGTCGAAGCTCAGCTGTAGGGTGTTGCGGCTAGTGCCGATGTTGGTGAAAATGTCCTGGAGCAGGCGTACGTCGAGCTGGTGCTGCCAGGGCAGGGTGGCCCCATTGCGCTCGGCGTACTCACCGCGGCGCTTGCTCAAGTACTTGTCCTGGTTGATGTAATTGTCGAGGTCGGCGTATTGCTGGGCCCCTGTGTAGACGCCGCCGCCCTGGGCCGCCGTGAGTGTGATGTCGCGCAGGTTAATCTCGCTGGCGTTGCGCGGGACGTACATCAGGTCGTTCGACGTCTGGTTGTCCCCGTTCATATCACCCGCGTACACGTAGGAGAAGCGGGCCGAGCCCAGGTTGGAAGCCGGGGCCCCTTGGTAGAACATCGAAACCGTGGTGCCCAAGTGGCCGAGGTACTCGTGGCGGTACGACATCGAGCCGATCACGCGGTGCTGCAGCAAAAATTGCGAGTAGCTGAGCACGTTGGCGTTTGGGTCGCCCGAGATCGAACGGTCGCGCCAGATGGACTGGGCAATCGAGCCGCCGTCGTTCACCGAACGCGCGTCGGAGTAAGTGTAGGCTACGCTGGTGTACACGCCGTTGTTAAAAGTTTTCTGCAACTGCGCCGTGAGGGCGTAGGAGTAGCCTTTGTTGGTATTCTTCATCAGGATGGCGTCGCTGATGTTGGGGTTGGCAGCCGTAGCGCCCCCGCGGCCGGCGTAGATCTGGTAGTTGGCGGGGGATGCCACCAAGCCGGCGTTCGCACCGGTCAAGGGCGCGCCAAGCGTGCGAAATATTTCGCGGTTGTCAGCCCCGGCCGCACGAGCAAACGGGTTGGCTTCGCTGCCGGGCAGGTTTACGTTCTGGTGGTAGACCGAATTGACGTCCTTGGTGTAGAAGGCCTCCAGCGTAGCAATTATACCACCGCCCAAGTCTTGGTCAACTGCCAAGTTGGTGCGCCACACCTGCGGAAATTTGAAGTCGCGGTCCGTTACAGCCAGGTTGTAGGCCGTATTGGCCGTGGCGTTCGTCGGACGATAGGCATTCGGATCGGGGTTGAACGGATAGATGGAGGCGTTCTGGTTGGTCACGCCATTGTTTGTAGTGGGCACGGCACCCGAGGTGCTGAACGAGCCGAACTGTACCCCGTTGTTGCTGGCTTGGTTGGAAAGCCACACAAAAGGCACGCGGCCAGTGAAGATGCCCGTACCGCCGCGCAACTGCGTTTTGCGGTCGTCGTTCACGTCCCAGTTGAAACCCACGCGGGGCGAAAACAACACCCGCTTCTTAGGCAGTTCGCTCGTGTTGATTTTCACGCCGTCACGGAAGGTGAGGGCGGCGGCGTTGGCATTCTGCTGCAGGTCCGACGTTACGAAAGGCAGGTCGGCGCGGACGCCGTATGTCACGCGCAAGTTGTTGCGCGGCGACCACTCGTCCTGCAGGTACAGGCCAAGCTGGGCTGCCTTGATGTCGGCGTAGGGAAATTCACCGCCGGGCAGGGCCGAATACTGTAGGTTGTAGCGCTGGGGGCCCGGGCGGGTGCCGGTGAGCGGCGTAAACGTCTCGTTGGCGCGGTTATAATTGAAGCCGGCCGAAGCGTAGAAATCTTCCAACGAGTTGAAGGAATAGTTGCCGTAATAGTTAGGCGCAAAGCCGTTGCGGAACTTGTAGTACTCGTTGTAAGTACCCACCGTCAGGTTGTGCTTACCCAGGTAGGCCGTGAAGTTGTCGCCAATTTGGTACACGTCCGAGTTCAGCAGGTTGAACGCCGTGAAAGGCTCGTAGCCGAACGAAGTCAACGAGTTGGAGGCAGTAATGCCGGCTTGGGCAGCAGCCGTGGCGCTGAGGCCCGTGCCAGTGCCGATGTCAACCAGTGGGAACGGGTTGCCGCCGAGACTCTGGCGAGTGTCCCGGAACGCTGAGTAACCACCCGTTAAGTTGTTCGAGAACTTGCCGCTGCCGAACGAACTGTTTAGTTCGGCAATGATAGAGTTCAGGTTGTTGTTGATGGTGTAGTACGACGACAGGAAAGGCAAGCCGAAATACGACTGCGAGCGTTGACCGGCGATGGCCCCCGAAGTGCTCGGTGGTACGTCGGCGTACGACTTCAAAAAGTTGTACTTGATGTTGAAGCGGTTGTTCTGGTTGATGTTCCAGTCGAGGCGGGCCGTGATTTTGTCGCTGTTTGAGCGCAGAACGAAGTTCTCGTACGGACCGGCATCGTAGCCGTACTGCTGCTGCAAAAAGCCGCTGAGGGCGTCCAAGTCGCGGCCCGAAGCCGACGACACCGTGCCGCTGAGGGGCGGCGTGGTGTTGGGGTCGCGATTGGCGGTATAGTTACCCGTCGGCGGGTCGTTGCGGCGCTCGCGCTCGGCGTTGAGGAAGAAGAACAATTTGTCCTTCACAATAGGCCCCCCGATGCGGAAACCGATATTGTTGAGGTTAAACTTGGGGTATTTCGAATTTACGTTGCCCACCTTACGGCCCACAAATTCCTGGTTGCGGTAGAAATCGTATACCGAAGCCGAAAATTTGTTGGTACCCGAACGGGTCACCACGTTGATGCCGGCTCCCGTAAATGAGCCCTGACGCACGTCGAACGGCGCAATGCTCACTTGGATCTGGTCGATGGCGTCGAGCGAGATGGGCTGGGCCCCGGCTTGGCCGCCCACCGTTGACGACAAGCCAAAGGCGTTGTTGAAAATGGCGCCGTCGATGGTGATGTTGTTGTATCCGCTGTTCCGGCCGCCGAAGCTCTGGCCGTTGGCCTGGGGCGTGAGGCGGGTAAAGTCGTTCAGCGAGCGGTTCAGCGTGGGCAAGCGCTCGATGGTCTCGCGTTGCACGGTGGTTTGCGCACCGGTGTGGTCGGAGTTCATCACCGGGTCGCGGCGGCCGCTTACAGTTACTTCGTTTAGTTCCGTGGCGGCGTCGTCGAGTTTCACGTCGAAGCGCAGGTTTTGGCCCAGGCTCAGAAAAACGCCGTCGCGCTGCACGTCGCGGTAGCCCACGAAGCTCACCTTAACGGTGTAGGGACCGCCCACGCGCATGTTCTGCAGGTTGAAGCGGCCGTCGGCGTTCGTTGGCACCACATACTGGGTATTGGTGGGCGTATGCACGGCAATTACCGTGGCACCGGGCAGGCCTCCCCCGGTTTTATCCGAGATTACCCCGTTCATGGCGGCCGTAGTGGTGCCTTGGCTCCAGCCCAAGCGGGCCGTTAAGAGCATCAGCGCCAGTAACAGCAGATGGCGTAAACGTAAAGAATTCATAAAGAGAGATTTGGTGAAAAAATTAAGCTTGGCAATGCGCGCACAAAGGTAAGGACGAACAAATGGCTAGCGCATTAAGGGAACTTTATCAATTATAAATGCTCCGACCATACCAAAAATTATAGCAGCGGTTGGAGATAGTTGTCACAAACGGGGCCTCACCGCCCGGATGTAGCGGCTCAGGTAATAGTCAGACTCCAAGCTGTTTTCGACCACGCCCAGCGAGCTGGAGGCGTGGATGAAGTCCACGCCGTCGGCGTCAACCACTGTTACCAGGCCCACGTGGGTAATGGTGCGGCTGCCGGGCGAGGGCCCAAAAAATATCAGGTCGCCGGGGCGCAGGTCGGGGGCGGCAACGGGGGCCCCCCACACGGCCTGCTCGTTGGAGGAGCGCGGAATGCTAACGCCGGCCTCGCCGAATGCCAGCTGCAACAGCCCCGAGCAATCAAGCCCGAGCCGCGTGGTGCCCCCAAACAGGTAAGGCGTGCCTTGGTAAGAGCGGGCCGCGTCGATGACGGCGGCCAGGGTGCCGGTGGCGCTGCCCGTGCGCACGGGACGCCTGGACACGGTTTTGGTAGTGGCCCCGCCCGCAGTGCTGTATTTTTCTTTGGTTCTGAGGGTTGGGCGGGCCGAACCGCGGCTGCCGTGCTTCAGGCGCACCATGTCGCGGGCCGAGCGGTACTGGCCGTCGCGGTAGTTGAGCTTGCGGTTGCAGCCGGCCAGCACGAGCCCGGCCAAAAGCCAAAACAGCAGTAGTATCTTCGTCGTCCCCCTCCGCATTAGCGGCAAAGATAGTTTTATTCGCCGTTCAGTCGAAAACGATTTGGTTGCGGGCCGAACGTTTCCCAGTGCTGGAGGTTAAAAAATCAACAAACAGCTGCAAGCGCTTGCCCCTTTGCCCATGCTCAACTACCACGCCCTTACCGCCGAGCTGCTGGCCCAGCTTGAAACCATTGTGGGCACTGCCCACGTGGCCACGGCCCAGCTGGTGCCCGCCGACGAGTACGCCGCCTACGGCCAGGACCATACCGAAGACCTGCACTTCGCCCCCGACGCCGTGCTAACGCCCGGCACGGCCGAGGAAATCGGCCAGATTATGCGCCTGTGCCACGCGGCGCGCGTGCCCGTCACGGTCCGCGGGGCGGGCACGGGCCTGAGCGGCGGGGCCCTGCCCGTGTACCACGGCGTGGTGCTGCGCATGGCGCGCTTCGACAAAATTCTGCACATCGACGAGCGCAACCTGCAAGCCACCGTCGAGCCCGGCGTGGTGACGGAGGTTTTCCAGAACGCTGTGAAAGAAGTCGGCTTGTTCTACCCGCCCGACCCGGCCAGCAAGGGCTCGTGCTTCCTGGGCGGCAACCTGAGCCAGAGCAGCGGGGGCCCCAAGGCCGTGAAATACGGCGT
>CAXTBA010000067.1:0-17575 GCA_964242665.1 uncultured Hymenobacter sp. | reverse complement strand
ATGTCGGGCATGAGATTCAGGTAAGTGAAGAGTCGGTAAAAAATTGGCGCGGGGCTCTGCCCCGTGCCGGTTACGCGCGGGCCTCGGGCCCGCACCCTGGAACGGTACCGCTGCGAGCCGTGCAGCGATTGCGGGCCCGAGGCCCGCGCGTAACCGGCGCGGGGCAGAGCCCCGCGCCAGCCGCGTAGCATCAGCCCCGCCATTACCCCAGGGCCGACACGCCGGGCAGATCCTTGCCTTCCATGAACTCCAGCAGGGCCCCGCCGCCGGTGCTGATGTAGCTCACACGGTCGGCAAAACCCATTTGCTGCACGGCGGCGGCCGAGTCGCCCCCGCCGATGAGCGAGTAGGCCCCGGCCTCGGTGGCTTCGGCCACGGCGCGGGCCACGTACTCGGTGCCGAGCGAGAAATTGCTCATTTCGAACACGCCCATCGGGCCGTTCCAAAGAATGGTTTTGCTGGCCCGGATGACGTCGGCGAAGTCCTCGCGGGCGTCGGGGCCCAGGTCGAGGCCCATCCAGCCGGCCGGGATGCTGTCGTTGGGGGCCACGTCCACGTTGGCGTCGTTGGCAAAGGTGTCGGCGATGAGGCTGTCAGTGGGCAGCAACAGGTTCACGCCCTTGGCTTTGGCGCGGGCGATGAGGTCACGGGCCAGGTCCACCTTGTCGGCTTCCAGCAGCGAGCCGCCCACGTGGCCGCCCTGGGCCACGGCAAACGTGTAGGCCATGCCGCCGCCGATGAGCAGGTTGTCTACTTTGTCCAGCAACTTATCGATTAACAGAATCTTATCCGAAATCTTAGCCCCGCCCATGATGGCCGTGAAGGGCCGTTCGGCGTGTTCCAGCACTTTGCGGGCATTGTCCACCTCGCCTTGCAGCAAGTAGCCGCCCACGCGTTTTTCGGGGGCAAAATACTGCGCCATCACCGCCGTGGAGGCGTGGGCGCGGTGCGCGGTACCAAAGGCGTCGTTCACGTACACGTCGCCGAACTGGGCCAGGCGCTGGGCAAAGGCGGGGTCGCCGGCCTCTTCTTCCGGGTGGAAGCGCAGGTTATCGAGCAGCAGCACCTGGCCAGGCTGCAACTGCTGGGCCGCGGCCAGGGCCTCGGGGCCGAGCACGTCGCCGCCCCAGAGCACTTCCTGGCCGTATTCCTGCTGGAGGCGCAGCACCAGGCTTCGGAGCGAAAACTTTTTCTCGTAGCCGCCCTTGGGCCGGCCCAGGTGCGAGAGTAGCACCACGGAGCCGCCGTCGGCCAGAATTTTCTTGATCGTGGGCGTGGCCGCCCGGATGCGCGTGTCGTCGGTGATGTGCAGGTCGGCGTCGAGCGGCACGTTGAAATCGACGCGCACCACGGCGCGATGCCCGGCGAAATTGGTGTTGTCCAGGGTGTTCATGGGGGTTGGATTGGGGTAAGGAATCAAGGCTGCAAAAGTGCGGCCTTTGCGCAAACTTTCTCGTGCTTACCGCCGAAGCAGCCGCAGGGTTGGCCGGGGCCTTGGCGTAGCCCGCCGCCCACCCGCTTTGATGGTGGCAACGCGCTGCCCGCGTTACCGGTCGGGCCCCGCCGCGCCTTCGTGGTAGCGCACCAGCGCGTCGATGGGGCCCTGCATGAACTGGCCCACCGCCATGCCGTGGCGGCCGGCCGCTGCCGCCAGCTCTTCGCGGAAATGGTAGCCCACCGAGCCCACGCAGTTGAAGGCGTAGCGCTGGTAGCCGGGGTAATGCGTCACAATTTGTTCAAAAAATGCCTCGAACGCCTGCACCACCGCGGCGCGGCAGCGCGGCTCGTGGTAGTGGTCGTGCGCAAATCTGGCGAAACCAGCCAGGAAGCGGTTGGGCAAAGGCTGGTTGTAAAGCCGGTCCAGCACCTCACTGACGTCGCCCAGGCCGTAAGCCGCCTGCATAGCCGCTGCCAGGCCCGCGGGCAGCCGGCCGCGCAGGTAGTCGCGCAGCAGCAGCCGGCCAATGAACGTGCCCGCACCCTCGTCGCCCAACGAGTAGCCCAGCGACTCTACGACGTGGGTGATGCGCTGGCCGTCGTAGAGGCAGGAATTGGTGCCTGTGCCCAAAATGGCCGCGAAGCCCGCCTCGTTCCCCAACAAGGCCCGGGCCGCTGCCAGCAGGTCTTCGGCCACGTGCACTTGGGCCCCCGGAAACACCTGCCGCAGGGCCCCGGCCACCACCTCGGCCTTGGCCGCCGACAGCACGCCGGCCCCGTAGTAGTGCACGGCGCGCACCCGCGCCCGGGGCACGGCGGCGGGCAAGGCTTGGGCCAGCGACGCGGCAATGGCAGCCGTGTCCACGAAGTACGGGTTGTAGCCTTCGGTGGCGAAATAGGTGCGGGAACAGTCGTCGCCCAGCAGGCACCAGCTGCACTTGGTCGAGCCGCCGTCGGCAATTAATATCATACAGCTGGTAATTGGTGTTGCGCGGTTGGCGCGGGGCTCGGCCCCGTGCCGCTTACGTGCGGGCCTCGGGCCCGCAATCATTGAACGGTGCTGCTGGCATCGGCCCGGGGTGCGGGCCAGGGGCCCGCGAGTACCTGGCACGGGGCAGAGCCCCGCGCCAACCGCGCAACATCTGTTAGCAACATACGGTGGCGAAAGTACGCGGGAGCTGGCCGCTGGCAGTATCTTTCGCCGCCACCCGCCGGGGGTGAGGGCCCCCGATGACAGCCCGCCCGTTGACCACGAAACTGCCTTGCCTTATGCCGTCCCGCCGCAAATTCCTGCATTCCTCCGCTGCTGGCTTGGCCGGCCTGGCCGCCGCGCCGCTGGCCGTTGCCGCCCTGCCGGGGGCCCCCGCGGCCGGCGCGCCGCTGGTCATCTCCACCTGGGACGCCGGCGTGGCGGCCAACCAGGGCGCGTGGAAAATCTTGAGCGGCGGCGGCGGCGCGCTCGACGCCGTGGAGGCCGGCGTGCGCGTCACCGAAGCGTCGCAAAGCTGCTGCGTGGGGCTGGGCGGAAACCCCGACCGCGACGGCGTGGTAACCCTCGACGCCTGCATCATGGACCACCAGTTCAACTGCGGCGGCGTGGCGGCCTTGGAGCGCATCAAGCACCCCGTAAGTGTAGCCCGGCGCGTGATGGAGCGCACCCCGCACGTGCTGCTGGTAGGCGAAGGAGCCCAGCAATTCGCCGTGGCCCAGGGCTTCCCGCTCGAACCCCGGCAGCTAAGCCCCGACGCAGAAAAAGCGTACCGCGAATGGCTTAAAACCAGCCAGTACCGGCCCGTCGTCAACATCGAAAACACCGGCCGCCACCCGGTGGGCCCCGCGGGCGGCCCCAACAACCACGACACCATCGCCATGCTGGCACTCGATGGCCAGGGCCGCCTCAGCGGCAGTTGCACCACCAGCGGCATGGGCTTCAAGATGCGCGGCCGCGTCGGCGATTCGCCCCTCATCGGCGCGGGCTTGTTCGTGGACAACGCCGTGGGGGCGGCTGCCGCCACGGGGCAGGGCGAAGACGTGATTCGCATGGCCGGGGCCCACACCGTGGTGGAGCTGATGCGCCAGGGCCGCTCGCCGCAGGCCGCTTGCCAGGAAGCCGTGGCGCGCATCGCCGCCATCAAGGGCCCCAAGGCGCGCGACATTCAGGTGGCGTTCATCGCCGTCAATGCCCAGGGCCAGGTGGGGGCCTACGCCCTACAAGCGGGCTTCAGTTACGCCCTCTGCACGGCCGCCGACCAGCGCCAACTCATCGCCGCCGATCATTTGCTGAAGTGAGCCGGCGGCTGGAAATCTGCGCGGCCTCGCTGCCGTCGGCCCTGGCGGCGCAGGCGGGCGGGGCCCACCGCATCGAGCTGTGCCAAAACCTGGAGCAGGGCGGCACCACGCCGTCTTATGGGTTGGTCAAAGAAGTGCGGGCCCGGCTGCAAATTCCGGTATTCGTGCTGATTCGGCCCCGGCCTGGCGGCTTTGTGTACAGCCCCGACGAGCTGACCGTCATGCGGGCCGACATCGAAACGTGCCGCGAGCTGGGCTGCGCGGGCGTGGTGCTGGGCGTGCTCGACGCCGCCGGCCGCGTAAACGTGGCCCAGTGCCGGGCCTTGGCGGCGCTGGCCCGCCCGTTGGAAGTTACTTTCCACCGCGCCTTCGACAACTGCCTCAACCAGGCCGAGGCGCTGGAAGACGTCATCGCCGCGGGCTGCCAGCGCCTGCTCACATCGGGCGGGCAGCCCACGGCCGTGGCCGGGCTGGCGCGGCTGGCCGCGCTGGTAGCGCAGGCCGCCGGCCGCCTCGAAGTCATGCCGGGCGTGGGCATCACGGCGGCCAACATCCGGGCGCTGGCGGCTGGCACCGGGGCCTGGGCGTTTCACACCAGCGCCAAGCAGCAGCTGCCGCCCGACCCGGCCGCCGGCCTGTTTCAGGCTGCACGGTACGAGACGAATGCCGACCAGGTGGCCGAGCTAGTGGCGCTCCTGAGCACGGCAGCGGACTAAAACGGGGTGCAGACGCAAAAATGCGTCTCTACCCCATTCTGTAAACCGGGCTGACCGCACACCGCCGCGCTACTCTCCTCCTTACCTTTGCGGGACTATGAGAATTGGCATTTTTTTCGGGGGCCCGTCGCGCGAACGGGAAATTTCGTTCGCCGGGGGCCGTACCGTTTTCGATAACCTGGACAAGGCGCTGTTTCAGCCGGTGCCCATTTTTGTGGATAGCCGGGGCAACTTCATCTTGCTCGATTGGCAGTACCTGTACAAGGGCACCATCCGCGACTTTTACCCGCCGGTGGGGGCCCTGCCGCCCACGGCCCACCCGTGGTCGGTGTACGTGGAAAGCCTGGGCGAGCTGAGCGAAGCAGCCCTGAATGAGTTGATTAGCCACGTCGGCCGCCGCGTCGAAGCCCGCGAGCTGCCCCAGCTGATGGACTTTGCCTTCCTGGCCTTGCACGGCCCCGGCGGCGAGGACGGGGCCATCCAGGGCCTGCTCGAATGGGTGGGCGTGCCGTATTCCGGCTCCGGCATCTTGCCCTCCGCGTTCGGCATTGATAAAATTGCGCAGAAAAACCTGCTCAGGGCCCTGGGACGGCCCACGCCGGACTTCCGCGTGCTCACGGCCGCCGCCTGGGACGCTGCCGACCACGCCGCCGTGCTGGCCGATACCGTGGCCGCGCTGGGCCTGCCGCTGGTATTCAAGGCCCCGCACCAGGGCAGCAGCATTGGCATTAGCATTCTGAAAGAAAGCAGCTTACCGGCCTTTGAAGCCGCCGTGGAGCGCAGCTTGTTCCGCAAAATTCTGACCCGCGCCGAATGGCGGGCCTTGGACGCGGCGGGCCAGCGCGCCTGGGCCCAGCAGCTGGCCGACATCCGCGAGGGTATCGGGTTGCCGCTGGTATTGGAGGAAACAACCGGCCAGGCAACGGCCGCCGACGAACCAGTTTACCACCCTGAAACCTTGCTGAAGGCTCTGAACCAGTGGTTTGAATCGGCCGATGCGGTGCGCCTCGCCAGCACCCACGGCGAAACCGAGGTGCTAATAGAAGCATTCGTGGCCGGCCGCGAGTTTTCGTGCATCGTTGTTGAAGACGAAAACGGCGGGCCCCTGGCCCTGCCGCCCACCGAAATCGTGAAGGGCGCGGAGGTGTTCGACTACCGCTCGAAATACCTGCCCGGCCTGGCCCGCAAAATCACGCCTATCGATCTACCGGAGGCTGATATTGAGCGCATCCGCCAGCAGTGCCAGACCATGTTTCGCACGTTTGGCTTTGAGGTATACGCGCGGCTTGACGGCTTCATTCAGGCCGACGGCACCATCTTTCTCAACGACCCGAACACCACGTCGGGCATGCTGCCGGCCTCGTTTTTCTTCCACCAGGCAGCTGAAATTGGGCTGAACCCGTCGCAGTTTCTGATCTACCTCATCCGCACTTCGCTGGCGGCGCGCCGGCGCGCCGGAATGCAGCCGGTGCGGCTGGGGGCCCTGCTGGCGCGGCTCGACGCGGCGGTGGCCGACCGGCAGCAGGCCGGCGCGGACGGACGCATCCGCGTGGCCGTAATTATGGGCGGCTACTCGTCGGAGCGCCACATTTCGGTGGAGAGCGGGCGCAACATTTTTGAGAAGCTCAGCTCGTCGGCCAAGTACGCGCCGGTGCCGGTGTTCCTCACCGGTTCGGCCCGCGAGCACCGGCTGTACGTGCTGCCCATCAACGTGATGCTGAAGGACAACGCCGACGACATCCGCGAGAAAATCGAGCACGCCGAGGCCAGCGAAGGGCCCCACCCCATCCTGGCCAAAATCCAGGCCGAGGCGGCGGCCCTCACCCGCACCTACGCCGGGCAGGGGCTGGCCCAGCCGCGCCGCGTCTCGTTTGCCGAATTGGCCGGGCTGGCCGACGAGGTGTTCATCGCCCTGCACGGCCGGCCCGGCGAAGACGGGGCCTTGCAACAGGAGCTGGAGCGCTACGGCCTGCCCTACAACGGCTCGGGCGTAGCCAGCAGTGCGCTCACCATCAACAAGTTCGAGACCAACCGCCGCCTGCGCGCCGCCGGCCTGCTCGTGGCCGACCACCGCATGGCCCCGCGCCTAGAGTGGCAGGCCAGCCCCGAAAGTTTCTACCGCAGCCTGGAAACGCAGTTTCCGTACCCCTTCATCGCCAAGCCGGCCGACGACGGCTGCTCGTCGGCGGTGAAAAAGATAAAGAACCGGGCCGAGCTGGCAGCTTTCGCCGAGCTGATGTTCCGCGACCAGGACGACTTATTGGAGGGCCCCGCCGGGGTGCTGCACCTGGGTTTTAAGGAAGAATTTCCGCAGAAAGACGCCTTTCTGGTGGAGACGCTCATCAGCCGCGATGGGGCCGCTCACTTCCTCGAAGTCACCGGGGGCCTGCTTACGAGCTACGACGCCGAGGGGCGGCTGGCCATTGAAGTGTTCGAGGCCAGCGAGGCCCTGGCCAACGGCGAAGTGCTGAGTTTAGAAGAGAAATTCCTGGCCGGCGAAGGCCAGAACATCACGCCCGCCCGCTACGCCCCCGACGCGGCCGAGCGCCAGCGCATCAGCGACGAGGTAAAAATGGTATTGCGCCGCGTGGCCGAGGTGCTCGACATCCAAGGTTACGCCCGGATCGACGCCTTCGTGCGGGTGCGGCAGTCCGGGGCCGTGGAGGTTATCATCATCGAAGTCAACTCCTTGCCCGGCATGACGCCCGCCACTTGCATCTTTCACCAGACGGCCCTGGCCGGCTACACGCCTTACCAGTTCGTGGACCGCATTTTGGAATTTGGCAAGGCGCGGGCCGAGCGGTTGGTGCTTGGTTGACGGTGCTTGGTTTCGTCATTGCGAGGAACGAAGCAAACTTTCCTTCGGCTTGCCTCATTTGCACGACGGGGCGAACGGAAGGAAAGATTGCCGCGCTCCACTTCGTTGCGCTCGCAATGACAAAGGGCCTTACGCACCAAGCACCACCAACCAAGCACTAAAAACCACGCACCAAGCACTACTAACCAAGCACCAAAAACTAACCAATGGCTAAATTCTTATCCGCCAACACCCCGCTCGACGTTGTGAAGCACCTGGTGCTGGTGGCGGGCGCGGCGGCGCTGCTCGTGCTGGGCTTTTTCTACGTGTACCTGCCCGTGACGACGCACCACGGCGAAACCATTACGGTGCCCAAGGTGACGGGCATGAACCTGACCGAGCTGGAGAAATACCTCGACGCGCGCCACCTGGCGTACTTCGTCGATGATTCGAGCTACAACCCCGGCACGCGGCCGTTCACGGTGCTCACGCAGGACCCCGCGCCGGGGGAGAAGGTGAAGGAAGGGCGCAAAATCTACCTGCAAGTGGCCATGAAGCGCCCGCCGGTCATCAAAATGCCCAAGCTGGTGGACGGCTCGGTGAAGAACGCCCAGCTTATTTTGCAGAGCTACGACCTGGTGGTGGGCCGCATTACGCTGGTGCCCAACCTGGCCCAAAACGCCGTGCTGAAGCAGTTCGTGAACGGCAAAGAAATCAAGCCCGGCGACCCCGTGGCCAAGGGCACACGCGTAGATTTGGAGGTGGGCGATGGCCTGGGTAACCAGGAATTTCCGGTGCCCAACCTCGTGAACATGCCGCAGGATGAGGCCATTACGTTGCTGGTGGGCCAGGGCCTGCAAAAAGGCGAAGTGTTCGAGCAAGCCGCCGAAGAGGGTCAGACGCCCGGCACCGTGGTGCGCCAGCGCCCCGTGCCGGGCCCCGACGCGGTGATCCGCACCGGCCAGCTCGTGGACCTGTGGGTGGCGAAGTAGCCGCCGCTGGGCGGGCCGCCGGCTTTTCGCCGACGGCCCGCCAATCGTTGCATTGCTGCTAATCGTCGCACTTCGTTGAGCAGGGGGCCCCAACGATTACCGGGCCCGCCGGCGAAAAGCCGGCGGCCCGGCCCTGGTTTCAACCGTTCAAACAGACACTAAAGCGCCGGCCCTGGCGTTCTTTGAAAGAATTAAAAATTACGAATTAAAAATTAAAAATGAGGCTGAATTAAGCGGCGCTCATCGGCTTCATTTTTAATTTTTAATTCGTAATTTTTAATTAATCTCCCCCGCATGACCCGACTGTTCCGCATCTTGCCGGCGCTGCTGCTGCTGGCCTTGGCTGCCCCGGCCCAGGGCGTGCTGCCTGCCCTGCCTTTGCCTTACGACCCCGGCCGCACGGCCCCCGCGCTGGCCCCCGCGGCGGCGCGGCGCGGCACGGCCGGCTCGCTCGGGCTGCCGTTTTTCGACGATTTTACCACCCCTCACGAGGGCAACCCCCGGCCCCAGAACTGGCTGCCCGGCGGCGGGGCCCTGGTCAACAACCGCCTGCCGGTGCACCCGCTCACGCGGGGCGTGGCCACCCTCGACGGGCTGAAGGCCAACGGCCAGGGCTACGGTGGCACTTCTTCGTTCGGGGCCATCGATACGCTTACTTCGCAGCCCATCGACTTGAGCGCCTACGGGCCCGGCAACAACGTTTTTCTCTCTTTTGCCTGGCAGGAGGGGAGCCTGGCCGGGCCTGCGAACCGCAGCTCCAGCGCCACGCCGGTGTCGCTGGAGCTGTTTTTTCGTGATAAAGATGGGGTTTGGGTGTCGCAGTGGCGGCAGCTGGCCGGGGGCCAGCCGGTGCACGCTTTCCGGCAGCGGGCCGTGGCCGTGAGCGACGCGCGCTTCTTTTATGACGGGTTTCAGTTCCAATTTCAAGCCACCGGCAACCTGGCCATCAGCCGCGACGCCTGGAGCCTGGACTACTTCGTGCTCGACGCCAACCGCACGGCCGCCGACACCACTTACGCCGACCTGGCCACCGCGCAGGGCTTGGGCAACCCGCTGCGGCGCTTCACGGCCATGCCCTGGTGGCAGTACAACGCCGCCGCTGCCGCCGACGAGCTGAACCCCCAGCTCAACGCCGAAATCACCAACCTCAACCCCGGGTTCATTCCCACGCCCATTAGCTGGCTGGGCACGGTGCAGGACCTGCTGAGTGGTTTTCAGGGCTCGTGGCTGACGGACAGCCGCAGCATTCCGACGCAGCCGCGCCAAACCACCATCGGGGGCAGCGCCCGCGACGCGCCGCCGCCCACCACGGCTGCCGCCAAGCAGCTGCGCTACACCCTGGCCCTGAACACCCGCGTGGCGGCCGGCGACCGCACCCTGCCCAACGACACCCTCACCCGCGACGTGTTTCTGAACGACTACTATGCCTTCGACGATGGCTCGGCCGAGGCCGTGCTCTCGTTGCCGGCCGCCGCTACGGGGCCCGCGCAGTACATGGCCTATGCCCTCGACCTCAACCAGAACGACCAGGTGAAGGGCCTGCGCCTTTACCCCGTGTTCCTGAACAGCGGCAACGGCGACAACGGGGCCAACCGCAGCATTACCATCGGCGTGTGGGCCGACGCGGGCGGCAAGCCAGCGGATCTGCCCCTGCTCACCAAAACGGCCATTTTGCCCAATCCGCTGCCGGCGGGCCAGGCGTTTGTCGATGTGCTGTTCGGCACTTCGGTGCCCGTCGCGAAAGGCCGCGTGTACGTGGGCTACGGGCAGGCTGCGCGCGGCCAATTCCTGCTTTATGGCCTCGACCTGAACAACCCAGCGCCCGCCAACACGCTCTGGTACACCACGCAAGGGGCGTGGCAGTCGTTTTCAACCTTCCCCGCCGGGGCCCCCATGCTGCGCCCGCTGCTCACGAATAACCAGTCGGTTGTTACGGCCACCGCGCCCGCCGTGCCTGCGGCCCCCGCCGCTTACTCGCTCTATCCCAATCCGGCGGCGTCGGGCGGCGGCACCGCCGTGGCGGGCCCCGGCTTTGCCCGCGCCAGCGTGCTCGACGCCCTGGGCCGCACCGTGTGGGAGCAGCCCGCCGCCGAAGCCGGCCGGCCACTGCTCGCGCCGGGGCCCCTGGCGGCCGGCGTGTACGTGGTGCGCCTGCGCCTGCGCGACGGCAGCGCCGTTACGCGCCGCCTGGTGGTGGCCGGCCAATAGCAGCGGCCCGCTGGCGGTTGGCGGCGAGCGCGAAAGCGGGGCTTACCGATGGCCCAGCAGGGCCGTAGCCCGCGCCTCTGCGCTGGTAGGCCCAGCCTCAATGCCAGTAGGGCCAGCCTCGGCCCTGGTAGCTTCCGCAACAGTTCCAGTAGCCGCAGTAACTACACCCGTAGGCCCGGAAACTGCGCCAGTAAGCTCAGAAACAGTTCTAGTAGGCTCAGCAACAGCAATTTTTCGCCATGCTGTTGCACTTTTCCCGCTTACGGACGAACTATTTGGGCGGGCCGGGCGAAGCGGGCGCGGCTGCTAGGCATTTTTTTCTAGCTCCTGAAGCAGCTCGTCGGCGGCTTTTTCGATGTCGTGGTAGCCTTGCTGGGCGGCGCGCTCCTTGGCGGCAATCAGGCCGTCGCGGTGCACGGTTTTGAAGTCGCCGTACGGAAACTTGTAGCGCCCCTTGGTCGATTCCTGGTGGCTGGCGTCGAGGCCCAGGTGCCAGTTGGCGTACTCGGCCATCTCGTGTTTTTCGAGGAAGGCATTTTCCTGCGCTGAGTCGGGGTTGTGCCGGCCCCAGTGGCCCGCGTCGTTTTTGATTTTGCCGGCTTTGATTAGGCCTTTGGCGAACGCGACGGCGGCCTGGTTCAGGGTGATGCTCATGGCTGGGAGGGGAAAAGTGCTCCGGAAAGTACGCAGGCGGCCCCCACGGGTTATGGACGAGCAGGGCCCCGGCCGCACCGGCGCGGCCGGGCAACGGGCTACTTCACAGGACTAATTCACGAACGGCAGGTCCAGGTCCTGGCCCAGGCTGGTGAGGGGCGCGTTGGGCACCTGCCCGGTGAGGCGCGTGGTGAGGGCCCGGGCTTCGGCGGGGCTGAACACGTTCAGCTCTTGCAGCCAGGCCACGCGGCGCAGCTGGGGCTCGATGCTGCCGAGCGGGTTCACGGTGCCGTACTCGCGGCGCAGGTAGGTTTTGGCGCGGCGGTCGAGGGCCACGGCAAACTCCTGGAACGCGGCGCGCTCGGCGGGGGTGTCGGGCAGCACCACCTGGGCGCGGGCCGTGTGCAAAACGCGCTGGCTCCACCAGTTGTGCAGGCCGTAAAAGAACAGCGCCGCCATGCCGAGCCCGGCCGCGCCGGCCCAGCCCCAGTACTGCGCCAGGCCCCCGGGCCCACCGGCCCGGGGCGAGAACGTGGTGGTGGCCAGCCACAGGGCCCCGAACAGCAGCCCCATCAGCTGGCGCTGGGGCACCTGGCGGCGGCGCTCGGCGCGCACGGGCAGGATTTCTTCGTAGGGCATCTCTATTTCCAGCGCGATTTTGCCCCGGCCGTCGCGCAGGCACACGTACAGGCCGTGCTCGCGCAGGGCCAGGAGTGTGGCGCGGGTAAGCTGGCGTTGCTGGAAATGCATGGGGTTGGTGGTGCTCGGGTGGTGGTGCTCGGGTGGTGGTCTTGGTGCCCGGTAGGCCGGGCTTGGTAAGTGAGGGTTGGTTATTTACGGTCAGGTTTTCAAAACATCTCACCAATCAGCAGATGAACACGGCCAAGCACCAAGCACCACCAACCAAGCACCAACAACCAACTACTACTTAAACGGCGACGGCGTGAAGCACACCACAAAAATAGCCACCATCAGCCAGCCCAGCCACTGCCGGCCGCGGCTCAGGGGCCGGTCGTCGGGCGCGGGCGGGTGGTAAATACCCGTGAACCGCCCCAGCAGCAGCCCAAATATCAGCCAGCCAGGGTTACCGAGCACGCCCGGCACAGCCGCCGCCACGGCCACCTGCGCCGCCCAAATGCTGGCCGCCAGCAGCAGGCCCTGGCGCGGTGTGGGCCGCGCCCGCCAACACACCAGCCCCAAATACAGGGCGTAGGCGGGCCCCCAGTACAGCCAGGTAGCCGGCGCGGTGCGCAGCGAAAACAGCCCCAGCCCGGCGTAAAAAATAAAGCCCACGAACAGCACCCCGGCCAGCCGGTTGAAGCGCCGCGCCCCCAGCAGCCCGTACAGGATGTGGCCGCCGTCGAGCTGGCCCAGCGGCAGTAGGTTCAGGGCCGTGAAAAACAGGCTGAGGGCCCCGGCCACCAGCACGGGGTAGTGCAGCAGCTCGTTGGGGTGGGGCAGGCGGGCGGGGTCGGCAAAAACGGTTTCGAGCAAGCGGTAGAGCAGGGGCCGGGCCAGGGTGAGGCCGCCGGTGCCGGGCGGGTATACGTGCCGGGCGTAGTCGGCCCCAAACCGGGCGTATTCGGGATGAATCTGAAATAAGTAAGCGAGCGGCGGCAGGTGCGTGAAGCCATAAACCAGCACCGGCACGGCCACCGCAAAGCCCGCCAGGGGCCCGGCCAGGCCGATGTCGAAAAACTCGCGCCGCGAAAAAATCCGGTCCCGGATGCGAATCACGGCCCCGAACGTGCCCAGGCCCAGCGGAAACGGAATAAAATACGGCAACGAGGCGCGCACCCGGTTGCGCCGCGCCACGAAGTAGTGTCCAAACTCGTGCACCGTGAGCACCCCCAGAAACGGCAGCGCGTACCACAGCCCCCGGGCCCACTCGCCGGGCCCCGGCAGCGGCGGAAACCCCCACACGCCCAACGGCAAAAAATCGATGTCGCCCCGCGTGAGCTGCACGCCCGCCAGCGTGGTGGTGAGCAGCGTGAGCAGAAACAGGCCCAGGTGGCGAACATACGCACGAACCGGCGGCGCAGGCAGCCGCTCGTAGCGCCGAAAGCCCAGGCTGTCGGGGCCAAAATCGGCCGGTGGAGCCGTCAGCAGTTCCGGTAGGGGCAGGGAATTAGAATCGAATTCAGGCGGCGACGTATTCTCGGGGAAAGGCACGGAGGGCTTCGGGCAGGGCGGTGGTAAGGGTAAGCGGCGGGGCCAAGTGCAGCACCCGCAGCCCCAGGCGGCGGGCCGTGGCCACGTGCTGGGGGCTGTCTTCGATGAACAACACGTCTTCGGGCCGCCAGTTCATTTCGCGCAGCGCGTGCCGGAAAAACGCTTCCCCCGGCTTGCGCAACCCCACTTCCTGCGAGTAAAACACGCGGTCGAGGCAATCGGCAATGCCGTGCCGAAAGCCGTACTGCGCCGCCAGCCGCCGGTTGATTTCCGCGATGTGCAGCGCGTTGGTGTTGGAAAGCAAGGCCGTCTGGTGGCCCCGGCGGCGCAGCTCGGCCACCAGGGCCAGGCGCTCGGCGGGCACGTCGAGCAGCAGCGCGTGCCAGGCGTCGTCGATCTGGTCATCGGTGGCGTCGAGGTCGTAGGCTTCGCGGAGCCCGGCCCGAAACCCGGCCGGCGTGAGCTGGCCGGTCTCCAGCTGGTCGAACAGCTCCGATTGGCTGGCTTGGCTGTATTCAACGGTGCTGCACGCCCGGCTCAAGCGGCGGAAGGCGGCGGGGGTGCGGTCGTAATCGATGTCGATGAGGACGCCGCCAAAATCAAAAAGCAAGTGGGGAAGCATGGCACGGAAGGCTACGGAAAGGAAATTGCGCCGGCAAAGTTCGGCCCCCGCGCCCGACTCGGCCCGTGGGCCCACTTGGAATCGAACCAAGGACCTGCTGATTATGAGTCAGCTGCTCTGGTCAATTGAGCCATAAACCGCCGCGCCCGCCGTAGCTTTGCGGCTGTTGCTACTACGGTGGCGGCACCGGGCCTATAGCTCAATCGGTTAGAGCAGCTGACTCATAATCAGCAGGTCCTTGGTTCGATTCCAAGTGGGCCCACGAAAACGGCCTTTACGCTAGCGTAAAGGCCGTTCTTTGTTTTATGCACCCAACAGCACTTTTTTCTTTTTTAGCTAAAAATTTATTTTTGTGACTTCTATTACTACCGGCCGTGGTGATAGCGCTGGTCGCGTGTATCCACATCCAGTTCCCGCCGCTCTTTTTCCAGCGCTGTAACCCATCTTTGATTTACGCGCTGTTCCTGGCTTTCGACGGCCCGACGCAGGCAAAAGACGGCTGGGCAGGCCCGCAACCGCGGGCCACCTCACGGCCTCTGGCGCCGCAGGCGCGCGTCCAGCCACGCCGCCAGCACGTCGCGCTCCACTGCGCCTTGGTGTGGATACTGCGCCAGGTGCGTGTGCAGCGCCCGCACAACGTCTGGCGTGGCCGGCCAGCCGCGCGATTCCAGGTACGCGGGCACAAACTCTGCAATGCTCTGTTCTTCCGATGCCGACACGCGGACCCGGTGGATGTGCCCGAATATGTAATCTGGAGAGGGCTCGCTCATCTGGTTCGTAACTCCGCAAAATTAGGCGGGCGGCCCCGGCGCGGTACGCGTAGTTTTACTTGATTTGCGAGACGCGTACTGCCTGGTTGGGCCGTTCCTGGGCGCGGGGCACCCGAACGAACAACGCGGCAGCCGGTAGCAAGCAACAGCCTACTGAAAGAAGCTCCAGCGCTCGTTTTCCATCGGACGCTGGAGAAGCTGTTTAAGTCAAGTTTCAGGCAGGGCCTCCCGCGTGTAGAGACGCCTCTTCGCGTCTGCACGTTGAACGATTTCAACCTAACAGAAGACGCAAAGAGGCGTCTCTACACCGTCCTGGGGCCCAAACACGCTCCAAATCAAACAGTTTCCAAGAGGGAAAAATCACCTCCGATTTGTTTTCTATCAGCTCGCCGGCCGGTGTAATCACGATTGATATGGTGGTGCCGTTGGTCTTGAAGCCGGCTTCGAATTTGTCGCTTTTCTTTTTCCAGGTGTTGGTTTTCACAACGGGAAATTTGGTTTTGGCGGTGCGGGCGACGGCGGGCACCTGGGCGGGCTTTAGCAGCTGGACGCGGGCGGGAACGGCCAGGGCCTTACACTTATAAAACTATTGCAAGCAGCCTTGTTCGAGCCCCTGTTCATTAGCGGACAGCTGTTCATTAATGAACGCCTTTTTAGGATTTAATTGATTGGTTTTATGGTGTAAGATGCTTGTTTGCAAGGATTTATAAAATTGGCATAACCGTTGGCTATGAGATGGGAGATCAACGCATTTCCGCTCGCATATGGACAGAGTCATTGCCGCTTCCATCCAAACCCAACGCCGGCGGCGGCGCTGGCTGCTCGGCACGGCCGTAGCGGCGGCGCTGCTGGCCGGCGTGTTTGCTTTCCGGGCCGTGCTAAAACCCAGCCTCCGCCGCGCGGATGTGCTGACGGCCCCCGTGGAAATGGGCGACGTGGAAGCCGCCCTGACCGCCGCCGGCCTCATCATCCCGGGCCGGGAAGCGGTGATCACCAGCCCCCTGCCCAGCACCATCCGGCGGGTGGCGGTGGCGGTGGGGGCCCGGGTACGGCCCGGCGAAACCATTCTGGAGCTGGACAAAGACCTGGCGAACTCGGCCCTGGCCAAGCTCGACGACGAGCAGCTGCGCAACCAGAACAAGAACTCGCAGCTCCAGCTCACCCTGGAGCGCAGCCTCAACGACCTGCGGGCCCAGGCCCGGGTGCAGGCCGTGAAGGTGCGCAGCCTGCAATCGGCGCTGCGCGACGAGCAGCAGCTGCTGAAAATCGGGGGCGGCACCGCCGAAAACGTGCGCCAGGCCGAGCTGAGCCTGACCGTGGCGCAGTTGGAAGCCGACCGCCTCACGCGCCAGACGCAAACCCAGCAGCGCTCGAACGCCGCCGACGTGCGCGAGCTGGGCTACACCGTGTCGATGCAACAGCGTAGCATCGCGGAGCTGGCCGGCAAGCTCCGCCAGGCCAACATCAGCAGCCAGCAGCCCGGCGTGCTGACGTGGGTGAACGACGCCCTGGGCACGACGGTGCAGGCCGGCGACGCCCTGGCGCGGGTGGCCGACCTGAGCAGCTTCCGGGTGCGGGCCACGATTTCGGACGCCTACGCCGAGCAGCTGCACCAAGGCGACCCGGTGGTGGTGCGCGTGAACGGCACCGATTTGCGGGGCGCGGTGGCCAGCGTCAGCCCGGCCGTGGACAAGGGCGTGGTGACGTTTTACGCCCGGCTCGACAACCCCCGCCACCCGGCGCTGCGGCCCAACCTGCGGGCCGACGTGTTCGTGATAACCCGGGCCCACCGCGGCGTGCTGCGCGTGAAAAACGGGCCGTTCTACCAGGGCGGCAAGGAACAGCCCGTGTTTGTGTTGACGGCCGACGGGCGGGCCGTGCGCCGCACCGTGCGCTTCGGCGACAGCAACTTCGACTACGTGCAAATCACCGGGGGCCTGCGGGCGGGCGAGGAAATCGTGGTGTCGGACATGAAAGAGCACTTGGACACGCCGGAGCTGACCCTCACCAACTAAGGGCCCTGACGATGAAAATCTGCCTCTTTCTATTGGTAATGGCCTTGCTGAGCCGGGCGGTCCTGGCCCAAGAAGCGCCGGCCCCGACCATGGCCCTGGCCGACGCCATCGCCTTGGCCCTCGACCGCTCGGCCATGGGCCAGCAGGCGCGCACCGACCGCGAAACCGGCTACTGGGCCTGGCGCGGCTTCCAGGCCAACTACCGCCCGCAGCTGGGCCTGGCGGGCACGCTGCCGGGCTTCAGCCGGGGCACGGTGCCGGTGGTGCAACCCGACGGCACGACGAGCTTCCAGGCGGTGCGCCTCAACAATTCCGACGCGGCCCTGACGTTGAGCCAGAACATCGGGCCGACCGGCGGGCAGGTGTTCGTGGGGTCGGTGGTGCAGCGGTTCGACGACTTCAACGGCCACCTGCGCAGCTACAACAACCAGCCCTTCACGGTGGGCCTTACGCAGCCGGTGGGCCAGTTCAACGCCCTGCGCTGGGACCGCCGCATCGAGCCGCTGCGCTACCAGGAAAGCCAGCGCCAGTACGCCGAGCAGCGCGAAACCATTGCCCAGCGCGTCACAGAGCTGTATTTCGACGTGCTGCTGCAACAGGTGAACGCCGCCGTGGCCGGCCAAAACGCCCAGGCCACCGCCGAGCTGCTGCGCATCGGCCAGGAGCGCTACCGGCTGGGCCGGCTCTCGCAGAGCGACTTGTTGCAGCTAGAGCTCAACTTGCTCGACGCCCAGCAGGCCCAGACCCAGGCCCGCCTCGACGCCCAAAACGCCACCGTGGACTTGCAGGCCTACACCGGCCTGGCCGGGGCCCCCGCGCTGGCCGTGCCGGCCCCCGCGCCGCAGCCCGCCGTGGAGCCGGCCGAGGCCCTGGCCCAGGCCCGCCGGCACCGCAGCGCCACGC
>CAXTBA010000066.1:0-17659 GCA_964242665.1 uncultured Hymenobacter sp. | reverse complement strand
CCAGTCGAGGGCCGAGTCGCCGCCGCCGGCAATCACGATTTTCTTGTCGCGGAAGTGCTCGGGGTCGCGCACCATGTAATGCACGCCCTTGCCGCCCTCGAAGCGCTCCAGGTTTTCAACGGCCGGCTTGCGGGGCTCGAACGAGCCCAGGCCCCCGGCGATGGCCACCGCTTTGCAAAGAATCTCGGTGCCGTCGGTGGTGTGGAGCTGAAACGAGCCGTCGTCGAGCTTGGCAAACTGCTCCACCCGCTCGCCCAGCGTGAAGGTGGGATGGAAGGGCTCAATCTGCTTCATCAGATTGGTTACCAGGTCGCCGGCCAGGATTTCGGGGAAGCCCGGGATGTCGTAAATCGGCTTTTTGGGGTAGATTTCGGTGAGCTGGCCACCGGGTTGGGGCAGGGCATCGACCACGTGGCAGCGGAGCTTGAGCAAACCGGCTTCAAACACGGCAAACAAGCCGACCGGGCCGGCCCCGACGATGCAGATGTCGGTGGAAATTACGTTGGGCATAAACGAGCTAAGTACTTGAAACAAGCGGCCGCAAAGGTAGGCCCCCCGGCCGGGGCCGCCAACGGCCCTCGGTTTGTACAACAACCCGGAGGTCGAAATCGTTGGCTTACTGGGCTCCGGATGCGCCGGTTTGGCCTGTTATGTGCAAGGCGGGCCCGGGCCGCGCGGCGGGGCCTAACTTGTGGCCGAGAAAACCAGTAGCACTGGCCCGTTGCCTTCCTTCCAGTCCGTTTCCCGGCGCATGATTTCAGTTTCCAGCTTCAGAAAATACGCGCTGCTGCCCTTGGGCGGCCTGGCCATGGCTTGCGGCTCCGGCAGCGGACCCGTCAAAATCGAGCAAGCCAAAGGCGGCGGGGGCCAAACCGCAACGGCCAGCAAAGTCAAACAAATCAACGTGTTGGTTGATGCCTCGGGCGGAATGCAAGGCTTTATGCACGCCAACGCGCCGGGCGAAGCCGGCAGCGGCTTCCAGCAAACGGTGGCCGCGCTGCTCTCCGACGTGAACGGCCAGCACGGGGCCCCGGCCGCCTACTACTTCGTGAAGGAGGGCACCGGGTCCGACCCGCGCATTCTCGTGCCCACGACTTATAACGAACTAACCGGGGCCGTCAGCGCCGGCATTCCGAAGCCCGCCCTGGGCACCGAGCTGCCCCTGATGCTGGCCGAGGCCCTGAAGCTGCAAGCCAAAAAGCCCGGCACGGTGAGCGTCATCGTGTCCGATTTCATCTACGGCCCCAAAAACCCCGGTGAAACCTGGCGCGTGAAAACCGACGTGAAGGACGCCCTCGGCACCGCTGACGCAGCGAAGCTAGCCGTGTCGGTGTTCGCCAACACGTCGGCGTACCGGGGCAATTTTTACCCCGGCAACCGCACCCACTCGCAGGCTCTGCACGGCGAAAAGCTGCCCTACTACATCTGGATAGTCGGGGCCCCTGAGCTGGTGGGCCAGATTGATGCCGGCCTGCTGAAACGACTGGCCGGCCAGCCCCAGGCCCATTTTAACACCAAATTCGCGCCGCCCTATGCCGCCCTCGACCACTTCCAGAACCAGGGCGAGTGGTTCAAGGCCGACCCCGTGGGCGGCGTGCCGGCCCTGAGCTTCACCAAAAGCGTGTCGCGCAAGGAGCCCGCCGAAGTGGTGTTCGGCCTCGACCTGAAAGCCGTGCCCGCCGAGTGGCAAAAAGCCGCCGCCCAGGGCTTGCGCCTCGACCCCGCTGCTACCGATGCCGCGCTGCTGCGTACCTGGTCCGTGGCCCAGGAGCCCAGCGCCGCTAACCATGCCAACTTGCAGCAGTACACGCATTTGGTTAAAATTAAATTGGCTCAGGTGCCCAGTGCGGGGGCCCTGTTGCACCTCACGCTGCCCCGCCCACAGCCCGCCTGGGTGGCCCAAACTTCCACCGCCAACGACAGCAATATCGCCCGGCAGGGCCCCAAAACCTTCCTCCTCACCGATGTACTGCAAGGCGTGGCCGACTACTTTGCCGACCAGCCCAGTGCGCAGCAAGCTTTCGACTTGCCTGTGCGCGTACAGCGGGCGGAATAATTTCAGAGTACCCTCTGTCATTGCTTCTTCGTTCCTCCTTGCAATGGCTAAAACCAAGCACCAAGCACCATCAACCAAGCACCAATTTCATGTTTCAACAGCTTTTTACTTCGCTCTACCAGGCCCTGCTGGGCACGCCGGCCCCGTCGTCGCTCATTCCTGTTTACCAAAAAAGCATTTTTCCCGGCGTGGGGCTGAGCACATTTTTCGCCGTGGCCCTGGGCATGGCCCTCGTTTACTACGTGGTGCTGAACCGGTTGATGACCACGGCGTTTTTTAAGACTTCGCACTGGCTGTTGTTCGTGCTGCTTACGGCGGTGGTTTCAGCGGCGCTGGCTTATTCGCAGGCCCATACGGTGGTGACGGAAAGCCTCAACAGCAGCGGCGTGGCGCTGGAAGGTATTGAGCAGTCGGCTTATAACCGCTACGTGCTGGGTTTTTTGAGTGTGAATGCGCTGTTCGGGACCTTGTTTTTCGTATTTTGGTCGTTTGTGGTGAAGTCTTTTTCGACCAGTGCCCGCACCACGCCGGTGCGCTGGCCGAACTAGCGGGCGGGCGGTCGGCTTTTCGCCGGCTGCCCGCTAATCGTTGGGGCCCTCGGCAGCGATTAAGCAATTACCGGGCAGCCGGCGAAAAGCCGGCCGCCTGAACCGGCTTTTGGTTTGACAGCCAGGCACTACACCAATTATTCTTTCTTATTTAACCGCAATGGCTAAACTGTTTTTATTCGGCATCGGCGGCACGGGCTCGCGCGTTATCCGCTCGCTGACGATGCTACTCGCGGCGGGCGTCGAAATCAAGAATTGCGACACGGTGGTGCCCATCATCATCGACCCCGACGCCCGCAACGGCGACATGAACCGCACCGTGGAGCTGCTCAAAACTTACGCCCGGTTGCGCAAAAGCCTGGAGCCGGCCCCGGCCGTGGGTGATTTTTTTCACACCGACATCAAGACGCTTTCGGCCATCGCCCAAACCGGCAGCGGCGACGTGAAGGACGCCTTCGTGTACGACTTCGGCAACATCAACGAGAGCTTCCGCGATTACTTGCATTACGACCGGATGCCGGTGGAAAGCCGCCATTTGGTGGACCTGCTTTTCACGCCTGAAAACCTGGCCAGCCCGCTCACTGTGGGGTTTAAAGGCAGCCCCAACGTGGGCTCGGTGGTGCTGAACGGGCTGATGGGCTCGGCCGAAATCCAGGCCTTTGCCAACAACTTCAACGAGCAGGACGGCGACCGGGTATTCTTCATCAGCTCGATTTTCGGGGGCACCGGGGCGGCGGGTTTCCCGCTGCTGCTCAAGAACCTGCGCTACCCCGACCTGAGCAGCGGCCAGCGCCTGCCCAACGAAAAAGCCCTGCGCGAGGCCCCGATGGGCGGCCTCACCGTGCTGCCGTACTTTAAGGTGAACCCGAGCGCGGAAAGCGCCATCGACTCGCGGTTTTTCATCACCAAAACCAAGGCGGCCCTCAGCTATTACGAAACCAACCTGCGGGGCCTCAACTCGTTGTATTACCTGGCCGACCCCGTTACTAAAAGCTACGACAACCAGGAAGGCGGGGCCAACCAAACCAACGGAGCCCACTTCATCGAGCTGGTGGGGGCCCTGGCTGTGTTCGATTTCATGGCCCACAGCCGGGCCGAGCTGCAAGGCCAGGAGCTGTTTTTCGAATACGGCCTGGAGAAGGACGAACGGCCGGTGCGCTTCGGCTCGCTCGACCCCGACAAGAGCTTGCAGCTGCTCGGGAGGGCCCTGACACGGTTCCAGCTGTTCGCTACGTTCCTCACCCACAGCCTGCCCGGCACGATGGACGCGGTGTTTGCCAAAACCCTGCAACTGCCGGCCGATTGGAAGCACGACGACTTTTACCGGGCCCTGCGCGAACTGCTCGACAACCCCGCCTACGGCTTTACGCCCTGGCTCAAAGAACTGGCGGCCAACGACCGGAGCTTCGCGCCGTTCCAGCTCGGCTCGGCCGATTATAACGACTTGGTCTATGGCCAGCGCGTTGAAACCGGCTTTTTTGACAAGGGTATCGTGACTAACTCGTTGCGCAAAGCTCTGGACGATGGGGCATCCAAAGTGAGCCATACGACCCGGCCGGGGCAGTTCGTGGAGCTGTTCAGCAGGGTGATGCGCGAGACGGTGGACAGCAAAATCAAAGGATTTTGAGGCCGATCCGGGCGGCCGGCTTTTCGCCGGCTGCCCGGTAATCGTTGAACCGTTAGCAGTGCGTTACCAAGGGGCCCGGCGATTACCGGGCAGCCGGCGGAAAAGCCGGCCGCCCGGACCCAAAACCGCCGAATCGAAGAAATAAACCGAGCATTAGCCGATAGATAGTTAACCCATGAGCACCATCCTTCGCCTGCACCAGCAGGGCAAATCGCTGCTTCGCGGCTGGCAGCAGTCCGACCGCCTGAGCGACAACCAAATAAAGACCATTGCCGACCCCGACGGTGGCTCGGCGCACGTCACGAGCACTTCCATTCCAACGCCGTTTGGGCAGCTGCACCTGCTGGCCGAGGCGTTCGAATTTGTGCGCCACGAGCCCAACGGCACCTCCGTGTACCACCATCTGGTGACGCACTGCCTGGACTTGCTGGAGCTGCTTTTTTTCCGCCAACAGTTTGCCAACTACAGCATTACGCTGCTGCCCTGGCACAAAAACGACCAGCTGCGGGCTCTGCAAAGCAACGATGCCACCAAGCTGATGGGCCGCACCCTAGGCCTGTACTTGAACGACCCGCAGTTTGTGGACGTGGAAACGTTGTTTCTAATTTTTGGGGAGGCGCGCGGCAGCGGGCGGCGCGAGTTGCTGGGGCTGACCTCGCCGTTTACGCTGGTGTTTGCGCGGCAAGGCTTGCAGGCGCTTGATATCCAGCGGGTGAACGGCACCGGGCGCTACTTCGACCAGGCCGTGGTGCCGTTGGCGCAACGGGCCCCGGAGTTTCAGAAGTTTTTGTACGGGTGGTTCGATGTCAACAAAAATCTGCGAGATAAAACGTTTGCCAACAGCCTGTTCCGCTACTTGCAGGACACAGACCGGCAGCGCGTGAACGACGTGGCGGGGCAGAATCTTAATGCCACCGAGTTTTTGGCCGACTACGAGCCGCTGCCTTACGAAGGCGGCACGGTGCGCATCAAAGGGGCCGAGCTTTACCAGGCGCGTATTTCGCAGAAGCCGGGTACCAGCGACTGGTTCGTCGCCGCCACCCGCGTGCTGGAGGGCCCTGCGCCGCTTGTGCTCAAGCCCGACCTGGACCTGACGGGCAGCAACTACTACGGCGGTACCAAGGGCGCGGCCGGCATGGGGGCCCAGATTGGCTGGGCCGACGCCGAGCCCAACTTGGCGGCCCGCGTACTGCCCGCGCTGGGCATCACCTACCCGTACCTGACGGTGAACGACTTGCTGGAAGACTTCCTCGTGGAACTGCCCTACGGCTTGAACCGCGACAAATTTGCGGCCGGCCGCCAGCCGGTTATTTACAAGCCGGGGGCCCGCAAGGCGTATCAGTACACCGATTTTGATACCGATGCGGACTTGCAGTTCCCGTTTTTGCTGCCGCTTAAGAAGCAGTTTTTTACCTACTTCACGCCTGACGACGTGAACCGGCTGGTGCAGTTCACCGTCGAGATGAACTACGTGACCGTGACGCTGACCGTACCTGTGCAACACGGCCAGCCCGTGATTTACGAGCGCCACTACTACCGCAAACTGCCCAGCGCCGTGAGCCAGCGGCCCGAAAACGGCTTCCTGGTGGAGACGCTGGTGAACCTGGGTGTGTTCCCGTTTTACAAGCACGAACGGGCCGAAATCAACAACACCTACGAGGTAATGCTGGTGGACGACAACCCCGGCGCGACGCTGGCCGACCTGCATTTCCACGACGCACAGGGGCCCCGCATGGCCGAAAAGCAGGTGCGCGTGGCCCGCAACCCGTTTGGCGCGGCCAGCCTGTACTACCAGTTGCGGCAGGCCCCGTTCGACTTCGTGGAGTTGGAATGCCCGCTACCCGACGCGCCGGGCACGCCGTTTCGCACGGTGCGCAACGTGGTGGTACCCCGCTGGAAACCGGTGGTGAGCGGCCCGGCCAACTTCACATTTGCCGTCGATTTTGGCACCACCAACAGCCACGTGGCCCTGATGCGCGGCCCCAACACCACGCCCGAGCCCTTCAGCATCGCTACTGAGGAGGAGTTGCAAGTCGTAACCCTAAATCAACCCGTGAAACGCGCCAACACCTTGCCTGAGCGCTACAGCAACAGCTTTGGCAGCTTGGCTTACGCCCGCACGGTGCAAAATCGCGAGTTCGTGCCCGCGTTCATTGGCACGCCGGGGGCCGATTACGCCTTCCCGGTGCGCACGGCGACCTGCGAGACGCCAATTTTCGCGGGCCAAATTACCCAGCTTTTCGGCAACGTTAACATCGGCTTCAACATCAACCGCGACGAGTTGAATGGCTCCGTGGGCCACTACCGCACCAACCTGAAGTGGGAAACCAGCGGGACCGACAACGAGGCCGGTCAGCGCCGGGTGCGGGCTTTTTTGCGCGAGTTGTTGCTGCTAATCAAGCACAAGACGGCCCTGAATAATGGCGACGTGAGCAAAACCCAGGTCGTGTGGTTCCGGCCATTGAGCATGAACGCCGCCGCCCAACTCGTGTTCGAAAACACCTGGGCCGAGGAATACGCCTGGGTATTCGGAGCGCGCCAGCAGTTTCCGCCGCGGGTGTTGAGCGAGTCGCTGGCCCCGTACCTTGATTTGGTAAAGCAGGGGGCCATCGAGCCGCGCGACGGCGTGAACGCCGTGAACGTGGACATCGGCGGCGGCACCACCGACGTGCTGTTTGTGCGGGGCGAAAAGCCGTCGGCCATCAGCTCGTTCCGCTTCGCCGGCGACGTGCTGTGGAGCGACGGCTCGCGCCAGACCCGTGGCGGCCGCCTCAACGGTTTCCTGCGCTACCAAGAGTCACTGGTGAGTAAGATGGTGCCCGATGAAACAAATAAGGATGCTTTTCAAAAGGCCCGGAATGCGTTTGACAAAGCGGTAAAAAACCCGGATTTCTACGCCTCCGACGTGGTGAGCCTGTTGTTCGGATTCGACGACCAGCTGCGGTTCAGCGAGAAAATCATCCTGGCCCAGCACCTGCGCGTAACGCTGCTGCTGCACTTCGCGGCCATTGTGTACCATGTGGGGCAGGCGGCGCAGGCCCAGGGCCTCAGCCCGTTGCCGCGCCACCTCAGCTTCAGCGGCAAGGGCAGCACGTACATCAAATTGCTTGATTTCCGTCCCGGTCAGCCCACGGCCACCAAATTGGCGCGGCTAGTGCTGGAGTTTGCCACCGGCCAGCCTACACCCACCGATTTCCGCCTCACCGTGGCCGCCGACCCCAAAGAGGCTACGGCCAACGGCGGGGCCCGCCTCTTCGCCGCGCAGCAGGGCGAGCACTTGGCCTTGCAGGAACTGATGGAGAACATGAAGGCCACCGCCATCGTCGGCGACGTCTTCCCCGCGTCCGAAACCCTGGGCGATGTTGTGGCCCCGTACGCAGAGGCTCCAGCCGCTGCGCCGGCCCCCACGCCCAACGGCCGGGCCGCTCAGCCCACGCTGGCTCAGGCCCGCGAGCGCCGCGACGCGGTGCTGGTGAACGCCCAGCGCCTGGTCGATTTCCTGGCCAACGACCTCGACGTGCAAGATTTGCTGCCCCGGATGAACGTGGAATTCGACGCTGATTTTTTGACCGAGTTTTTCCGCCAGGAAATGGGCGACAGCCTCAACGCGGGCTTTAACCAGCTCGCCGCCGGCACCGCCAAGGAAACCTCGCCGCTGGGCGAAACGCTGTTTTTCTTCGCCTTCCGCGACGCGCTGCCCAAGCTCACCCAACGCCTTTACGAACGCTATTATGCTGCGCAAACTGCTTGATTCTGGTGGCCGGGCCGCCCGCGTGGCCGCCTGCGCTGCGCTGCTGGCGGGCGCGCAAGGGGCCCTGGGCCAAGGCATTTCTGATACCGCGCCGGTGCCAGCTGCTCGGGTCGCGACGCCGCCCGTGCTAGCCCAGCCGGTGGCTGCCGCCCCCGCCAGCCGCGATTGGAGCGAATGGGCCCTGGCTTTGTCGGTTTTGAGCTTGATAGGCGTCGGGTTTCTAATTGCGACGCGCCCCAAGGCCCGGCGCCGGTCTTCTACTTCGGGCGCGGCGGGAAGTCCTGTCTCGACGACTGCGGCGTTGCCGAATGCGTTGAGCCCTGGCCAGCACGACCAGGTACATCGAATGATAGAACGGGCCCTGGCCGAGCAAGCTAAGTTGACGGTTGGTTCGACTACTCCGGCCCTTGGTTTGCCCAAGGCAGCGACGAATAAGCCCGCAGCCCGATCCGTTGCGCCATCTGCTCCTGCCGCGCCTCCTGCCGCGCCGCCCGTGCCCGCTGCTCCGGTGGCTGCGGTGGCTACGGCGGCTAACGAAGCATTCGAGGCTTTTTTGGAGCCGCCTACTGCGGCGCAGCCAGCCCCGCCCGAGCCCGCGGGCCCGCGCCGCGTGTACGTCAGCTCGGCCCCGGTGAACGGGCGGTTCCGGCGCAACGCTTTGCAGGATCAGCCCGCCCACAACAGCATTTATGAGCTAACCCGCGACCCGGCCCAGCCCGACCAAGCCACCTTCCGCGTGAACCCCGACGTGGCCTCGCACCCGCGCCACATCAGTTCTTACGCCGACGTGCTGGAGCCGGCCTGCGAGTTCAATTCGCCCCAGGGCGCAGCCTCGCGCATCGTGACGGAGGCCCCCGGCCTGCTCCGCCGCGTGGACGGCGACGACTGGGAAATCGTCCGCAAAGCCCGCATTCACTTCGCTTAATTGATTGTCCAGCAGCTGTCATTCCGAGCGCAGCGAGGAATCTGAATTAATGTCAGCCCCAGATTCCTTGCTGCGCTCGGAATGACAGCTGTTGGAATGACAGCGCCATCTTATGCTACTTCTACTTGAGACCCTGGTTGTTGTGTTGCTGTTGGGCTTGCAGGTGCGTGCCTTCCTGGGGGCCCGTGCCCAGACGGCGCGGCTGGCAACGCTGTTTCCGCAAGCCGGGGCCCTGTTCCTGGCCAAAGTCAGCGACCCGGCTTCCCACCGCGAAGTGGACACGGTGGCCAGCGCCGCGCCCTCGCCCGAGTTTGCCGACGTGTTGGCCAGCACCAACGTGTACCTGCTCAAAAACAAGGGCACCGCCGACTTCAACATCCTGCAAGACCTGACCGAGCGCCGCGTGGGGGCCCTCGACGGCGAGATTCAGGCCACCACTTCGCTGCCGCTCTACATCGGGCTGATGGGCACGTTTGGCGGAGCCATTCTGGGGCTGGTGAGCTTGGTGCTGGGCGATGGCAAGTTCGACGACGTGGCCATCGCGGGCTTTCTGCGGGGCATTACGGTGGCGATGGTGGGCAGCTTGTGCGGGCTGGGCCTCACGCTGTGGGGCAATGCTTTGTACAGAGGGGCCCGCCGCCAGGCCGAGCGGCTGCGCAACGATTACTATTCTTTTTTGCAGGTGGAACTGCTGCCGATTCTGCACTCCGACATGGCCGGCAGCCTGAGCACGCTCAAAACGGTGCTCGACAGCTTCAACGTCAAGTTTGTTAATGATATTCAGTCTATTGGGCCAGCATTTGAGCAGCTACGGCCGCTTATCGACCAGATTATCAGCAGCACAGAGGTGCAGCGGCGCTTTCTGGAACGGCTACAAGGCATTGGATTTACCGAGATGGCCAACGCTTCGGTGGCCGTGTTCGACCGTATGGATCGCAGCGCCCATATGTTCGAAGATTTTCTGGTGTACCAGGAGAAGCTCAACGCTACGTTGGCCGCTGGGGGCGAAGTGGTGCGGAAAGTCGAAGGCTTACTGAGCCGCCTCACCGGCCTCGAAACCGGCCTCAACCAGGTGCCGGCCCTGCTGCAGCAGCACAACGACACGGTGGACCGCCAGTTCCGCTTCTTCAACCAAAGCCAGGAGCGCATGGACCGCATGGGGGCCGACACGGAACAGTACTTCGACAAGGCCAGCCGCCAGCTCACGGGCATGATGACCACCCGCCTGGCCCACTTCAACGCCGACGCCGAGAACGCCCAAGCCGAGTGGCAGCGCCGCTTCGACACCCTGAAGGCCGACAACATTTACCAGCGCATCGTGGAGTACCTCAACCCATTCAGCCAATTGCCGGCCCAGCAGCAGGCCCTCAACCAGTTGCAAGAGCGCCAAGCCCAGCAGACGGCCCAGGCCATCCAGGGCCTGCAACAGCGCCTCGACGCCGACACGAATTTGCAGCAGCAACTGCTGTTTCAGGTCACGCGCACCAACGCGGTGCTGGAGCAGCTTACCCAACGCAGCTGGCTCCAGAAAGCGTTGGGGTTGAATAAGAAGTAGATGAATCAGGACCGCAAAGACTTCTTTTGGCCCAGCTACGTGGACTTGATGACGGCCCTGTTCCTGGTGATGCTGGTGCTGTTCGTGCTGAGCTACAAGCGGTTCCAGGACAAGCAGCGCACCAACGAAAACCTGATTGCCGAGCTGAAAGTACAAGTGCAGGAAAAGCGCAAGCTCGATGAAATCAAGGCCGCGCTGCAACGGCTCGAAAGCGACTATTTCACTTACAACCAGCGCTACAAGCGCTACGAGTTGAATTCAGAAGTCACTTTCGCGCCTAAGAGCGACGTGCTGCCGCTCGCCGCCCAGGGCCCCTTGGTGCGAGCAGGCCGCTTCCTGCTGGACCAGATGAAGGGCCTGGACAAGAAAGATAACGTGCAGTACCTCATTGTGGTAGAAGGCCGCGCCGCCAAAGACCTGCGCTACCCTGCCACCGACCCGCACAACCTCGACGGCCCCGCCGTGCGGCAGCTCAGCTACAGCCGGGCCCTGGCCGTGCTGCGCCTGTGGGAGCAGGCTGGCCTACGATTTCCGGCCAACCTGGAGGTGGTGGCGGCCGGCAGCGGCTTCCGCGGGGCCGGCCGTTACACCGGGGCCGATGAGGCTAAAAATAAACGCTTTATCATCCAGATTCAACCCAAAATCGGCTCCATCGGCAAATGATAATCTGCGGGTAACAACCGGCCCGGCGGCTTGGCCGTTGCATTTTGGCACTAACTTCCCCGCCCAATGAAATACGACGACATCATTGCCCGCCAAACCCGCGTTGTGTACATCATAATGGGTTTCACCGCCGCCGCCGGCTTCGTATGGGCCCTGTGGGAGCACGTGCACCACGCGGTGAAATAGTAGGCCAGCCATTGAATTCCCCAGAAGCAACAACAAAAAAAGGGCCCTCAGCTGCAGCTGAGGGCCCTTTTCGTGGTCGTGTAAGGAGAAAGTCGGGTTCCGCTATGTTCTCCTAAAGTGCCTTGCAGACACTACTTCGAGCTATTTGACCGGTGGTGTGCTGCGCAACGGGTGCTGATATCTGCTAGGGTTTGCTGGGGTTGCATACTGATTGCATACGGCTCGCCAAGACATTCCGTGCTTCGGCACTCAGGGGTAACCCCTCAAGCAACTTGCTTACTTCATCCGCGCTGAACGAAAGCGGCGCTGCCAGAGGAGTAGCTGCCGGTTGGCTAGCTTCGCTCGACCGCAGGGTATACGTTGCCATTCTTAAGGTAAAGCTCCTGCACCTGGGCACTCAAGCTATCAAGTACCTTTTTGAGTGTCTTATTAATAGCCGCCGACCCAGCGCCAGTCACTAGGTGTATAGTCCCATTGTGAGATGGGTCGGGTCCCGAGGAAAGATAGTGGGGTTCTTTTGCCACTGGGCACAGACGAATTCGTGTGGCGTCAAGCCGCGTAAAGTCTTGAGGCGTTTGGCATGATTGTAGGCCAGTAGGAAAGCTTGTAGGTGTTCGTCGAGTTCGGCCGTGGTCTGGTAATGGTAGCGCTGGACGGTGGCCTCCTTACTAGTGCGGTTCAGGCGTTCGACCTGGCCGTTGGTCCAGGGGTGGGCCGGTTCGGTGAGGCGGTGTTCCACACCGTATTCCCGGCAGATGCGGTCAACACTGTGCCCGCCGGGTAGAAACTGGTGCGCTTGCGGGGTAAATTGCACCCCGTTGTCGGTCAGCACGGTGTGCACCCGGTAAGGCAGTTTATCCAGCACCCGGCGCAGGAATTCAGTGGCCACTACGCGCTTAGCGCGGGGATGCAGTTCGGCAAAGGCCACCTTGCTGGTGCGGTCGATGGCCACCAACAAGTACTGCTTGCCTTCCTCCGTCTGGACCTCGGCAAAGTCCACGTGCAGGTAGCCAATGGGGTAGTCCTTGAACTTCTTCTTCGGTGGGCTTTGCCCCTCTTCGCTCAGGGGCAGGCGGCTGATGCCGTGGCGCTGAAAACAGCGGTGCAGCGCCGAGCGGGAGCGCTGCGGGATGGTGGAGCGCATACAGGCAGTCGTCGAGCGGCAGCAACGTGTGCCGACGAAAAGTCACGGCAATAGCTTCCTGCTCGGCTGTGAGCACCGTCGAGGCCGGTTCGGGCCCCATCCGCGCGTCTTGGACCGTGGGCCGCTTGCGCCACTTGGCTAGCCTTTGCGGGTTAATACGGTAGCGGGCAGCCAAGCTTGGTAGGCTTTCCTGACTGTGTTGGATAGCGCGCCGTACTGCCGCTGTTGTGCGGGCGCTGCCGTGGAGTACCTGTCCCATAGATGCGTGCGAAATTCCAGCCCGGAAAATACCCCACTACTCTTTGGGACTATACACTTAGCCCAGCAAAAGTTGCGGACCGAGATTCAGTTGATTAAAACGCAGGTCAATCCGCGCTTTATGCTTGGTAGTCTGGCCGTGCTCGCCGACCGGCTCGATGCGCAAGCTCCGCAGGCTGTCGCGCTGGTGCGCACCTTATCGCAGTTTCTGAGCTACGTGCTCTACGAAAGCCAGGCCGAGCAGGTGCCCCTGGCCCATGACTTGGCGGCCATGCAGCAGTACCTGGCTCTGGAGCAGGCCCGTCTAGGCGCACAGTTGGACGTTTCGTTTACCCTTCCCGCTGTAGTACCACCGCACCCGGTGGCCCCTTTGCTGCTGCCTTTGCTGGAAAACGCCTGCCAACACGGCCTGGTAACGGCCGACCAAGCCTGGCTCAGCGTGCAGGTGGCCGCCAGCGCGCAAACGCTAAAAGTGACCGTAGCCAATAGTGTGGACCCGGCCCAAGCCACCGCTTACTCGCCGGGCCGGGCCCTGGCTAGCCTGCGCCAGCGGCTGGAAGCGCGCTACGCTGGTCGCTACACCCTGCGGCTGACCCCCGAACCGGGCCTGTTTGTGGCGGTGCTCACGCTGCAGCTTGCACCCCTGCTCCCCCCGTTGACGCGGCCGAACTTGAACCCTTACTCCCTGCTTGCCATGAAACTACGCTGCCTGCTGGTGGACGATGAGCCCCCCGCGCTCGATGTCCTGGAATCCTACATCCAGGCGGTGGACACGCTGGAAGTAGTGGCCCGCTGCGACAATGCCATCCAGGCCTTTCAGGTGCTGCAGCGGCAGCCGCTGGACCTGCTATTTCTGGACATCCAGATGCCGCAACTGCTGGGCACGGATTTTCTGCGCTCGCTGCGCCAGCCCCCGCCCGTCATCTTCACCACGGCCTACCGCGACTACGCCCTGGAAGGCTTCGAACTGGACGTGGTGGACTACTTGCTTAAGCCCATTCCCTTCGACCGCTTCCTGCGGGCCATCGGCAAAGTTACCGGTCGGCCGACTTCGGCCGGACCGCTCATCGGGGCCCCGCTCCCCCCGTACCAGCCCGCCCCCGAGGCGTTTATCTACGTGCACACCGACCGCAAGGCCGTCAAGGTTTTGCTCAGCGCCATCGTGTACATCGAAAGCCTGAAGGATTACGTCCGGACTGTGACGACCAGTGGCCCGCCGCTGCTGGTCAAGCAGTCCATCAGCAGCCTGAACGACCTGCTGCCCGGCGCGCAGTTTGTGCACATTCACCGCTCCTACCTGGTCGCGCTGGGCCACGTCAAATCCTACACGGCGCAGCACGTGGGCGTTGCCGGCCAAGAGCTGCCCGTGGGTGGCTCTTACCAAAGAGACGTGCAACGGGCGCTGCAGCTTTAAGACAATCAATGAACAAGGACGTAAACCTCGGCTTATTAACGTATTACCAGCAATATCTGCAGGGCATACGTGCGCTAGCTAATGCTACTTAAATGGTCGTTTTCAGCAAGCTTCTCAGTCTAATGAAGGCATTGAAGCAAGTGTCAGGGCGTAGTAGCACCTGCCCACCTAAGGCGTAGGCTGCACGGGCCTGACCAGGGGCCGCAACGGGACAAGTAGGTGTCGGAGAAATCTCACTGGTCCCCGGGCTTTACTTATTATGTAAGTAGCTGTATTCGTGTAGTTTGCAAGTAAAATTCATTAGCAAAGTATTGTGCCTTACCTGTCACACTCATGGACCTCTTCTTCTTGCTTACCCGCTGCGGGCTGTTTGCCAGTATTGCCCTGCTGAGTTGTCATGATGACCCGCAAGCGCCGGCGCCGCTAATCACGTCGGATGATGCGTTCCAAGCCAAAATGATACTGGCCCTCTCGGATGCCGACATGGTGCCCTCGGCTTACATCGACGGCCACTTGGGCCCGGTAGCGGGCTCCGACGTGCTGAACATCTTGGCGTTCGACGGCCGCCAGGCCGCGCCGGCCACGGTGCAAACGCTGCCCCTGAGCAATTCCGTCACCGGACCACCCGCCGCCGTGGCGACGACGCCTGACGAACGCTACGCCATTGTCCTCGAAAACCGGGGGCAGCGCCCGGCCTCGGGCGCGGACGTGCTGCTCAGCGGCCTGCCCAGCGGACGTACCATCACGGTGGTGGACCTGACGGACCCCCGCAAGCCCCGCGTGGTGCAGCAACTGGCCGGGCCAGCGCGGGCCGTAGCAGCTTCGGTCAGTGCCGATGGCTCGCTGGTGGCGCTGGCCGTGCACCCCGCCGGCGACGGTACCCAAACGCCACTTTGGCTCTACCGCTTGGTCGGCGGGCAACTCACACAGGGCAAGGCCGTGCCCATTCCGGGCTGGAAAGCCGGCGACGCGCTCGTGCAGGCCCTATTTCACCCCAGCCGCCCGCTGCTGGCCCTCACTAACGTCACGCAAAACCGCGTGCTGCTGGCCGAGGTGCAACCCGCCGGCGCGACCTGGCAGTTACAACCCTGGGGCAACCAAATACCCATCGAAGCGGGCACGCTGCTCACCTGTTTTAGCCCCGACGGGCACTATTTTTTCGCCAACGGTAGCCCCGCCCCAACGGACCCCAGCGTGCCGGCACGCGGCGTGGTGCTGAGCGTGCGCCTCGACGCCAAGCCCGGCCAGGCCGGTGGACCGGTGCACGAGGTGGTGGCCAAACTGCCCACCGGCGTTGGGCCCGAAGGGCTGGCCATCAGCCCCGATGGGCAAGTGCTCGTCACGGTAAATCTGGAGCAAACCTATTTGCCGCTGGGCGCCCCGGGACGGAGCCGCTACGCCTCCCTTTCGCTGTTTGCCGTCGACCCGGCCACCGGCCAGCTGACGGCGGCTGGCGATTTTCCCTTCGACGGAATGCTGCCCGAGTCGGCCGTATTTGACCGTAGCAGCCGGCGGCTGGCCGTGGCCGATTTTGGGCAGCTCGACAACTTGACGGCTCCCGGCAGCATCGACTTTTGGCGGGTGGTGGGTAATGCGCCCGGGGCGGCGCGGTTGCAGTTAGTAAAGACCGCTTATTCGCTTCCCGTGCAGCGCGGCGCGCACACGCTCGCGGTGGTGCGCTAGATGGAGTCGTAGAAAGTGCTTGGCGTTGGGTGGGCCACAATTATTACGCAGCTGCGGGCCGAAGGCTACCCGGTACCAGGCGAGGACCTGGTCCATCTCTCCCCGGCCGTTTTGAGCACATCAACCGGCTGGGCAAATACAGCTTCGCCGACCAGCAAGCCTTGCTCAACAATGGCTTACGCCCGCTTCGCCAGCCGGAACACCCGTTCGCAGCGGCCACCTCACCGGCTTAGCGTAATTTTTCGCCCCGTTGTAACGAGAACTTCGGCTTGCTCTGGCGTCGGTTCGATTCAGGCCGACAGTGCCACAAACTGATACGTCCGCTTGCCGTCGCCCCACGGTTCAGCGCGCACCCGACCGTCCGGCCCCACGACCACGTGTTCCGATTTTGCCGGCTCGCCAGCGAAGCGTTGCTCCAGCCAGCGGGCAATCCAGTTGACTTCGCTCGGGCCGCGGAAGGAGGCCGGCGCGGTGTGGAGCGAGTGTCGCTCGCCTTCGTACAGCACCAACGTCTTGGGACCGGCGACCTCGCTCAGCAACTCGTAGGTCCATTCGATGGCGCTGAAATCGTCGTCTTCGCCCGCCGCCATGAACAAGGGGCAGCGCAACTCGCGCGCAGCGGCCCGGCCGTCAAACTTCGCCAGCAGCTCGTCGAGCGCGGCCTCACTATCCTGCCCGGTGATGAACATCGCCCGCAACTTGGTAGCAGGAGACCCCGCCTCCATACCCGTGTGAATACCGGGCTCGTGCCCGGCGTAAGCCGCGGCTACCGCCTTAATCCGCGAATCGGCCACCGCCAACTGAATTCCCCACAGGGAGCCGAGACTAAGGGCCCGGATGGCAATCCGCTCGGCGTCTATTTCCGGTTGACGCTCCAGCCAATCGAGGGCGGCTTTGCCAGCGTCGACGAAATTGGTCGCGGTGAGCACCGGCCCCTGAACCGTGCATTCGCCCTGGCCGGGGCCATCGAGCGCGAGCACGGCGATGTTGCGTTCGAGCAGCGCGTCGCCGTATAGCGAAACGAGCATCTCCTTGAAGCCGTCCAGGCCGTCCGTCGAGAGGACGCAGGGTACTCGGTTGCCCGCGCTAGCCGCGCGGGGCAGGTGCAGCCACCCCGGCAGTACCTGTCCCTCGAACGGAATCTCGACGCGGCGCACCGGGTGCTCCGCCAGCGCTGCGTAGCGTTGGTAACACGCGACCTTGCGCTCGTTCAGCATTGCCAGGGCCGGCGTGCGGTCCATAATCGGCCACATGGCGCCACCATAAAGCAGCGCGGCAATAAACCAACCCTCCCGCGCGCCAACTCGGTCGCCGTCGGCTTCGAGGCGCTTGGCCGCCTCCTCGCGGCGGCGGGCCCCGGTCGCGTAGGCCCTGGCAATGTCGTCGTACTTCTTGATGCTGCTGCGCACTTCCGTGAAGTCGGCCAGCGCGTTGATTCCCGCCGGCGCCAGCAGGTAGCCAATGCGGTTCTGGTCCCACTCAACGCCGTTGGCCTGAATGACTTGGTCGACAATCCAGCGCTGCTCGCGCCAGCGCTGCACGCGGTCCTGGATGTTGTGTGGGGTTACTGGCATGATGCGTCTGTTGGGTGAAAATGGGTGCCGGGGTTAAGTGCAGGGGCGGTGGAAGAAGAATGCCGGGGCATGGTACCGATGGTAACCCGGATGGGCTAACGGCTTCTTATTCCTGGCATAGGACCCATCAAACATGGGTGGTTTCGGCTCTCACGTTGATACCAAAAGGTTAGTGGAAGTGCGCGGTGAACCTAAAAAGCATTGCAAACGGCCTTTCCTCCTAGAGAGTGTGGACAGTCAGCGAGTAACTTTGGTTGATGCGACGACACGAACTC
>CAXTBA010000065.1:0-17894 GCA_964242665.1 uncultured Hymenobacter sp. | reverse complement strand
GCGCTTGCCGCTGCGGGCCCGGGCCGTGGCGGCCGCGGCTTCGCGGCGGGCGGCGAGGCGCGCAGCCCGGGCCGCGCGGGCAATTTCTTCGCGCACGCGCTCGGCAATCAGGCGGTCGAGGCGCTCCACGGACTGCTGGCGGGCGGCCAGCTCTTGGCGCAGGCCCTGCTCCTGCTGGCCCAGCTGCTGCACCACTTCGTCGTGCTCGGTTTTGAGGGTGAGCAGATTCTTATTCTCCGAGAGCTGAGCGTTAAGCAAGGCCCCTTTGCGCCGCTGCTGCTGCGTGAGGCCCGTGAGCTGCTCGTGCAGCCGCACCTGCGTGCCCATGATGCGGGCGGCCTGCTGCTGCCGCTCCTCGGTGTACTGGCGCACGTAGCGCAGCCGCAACGCAAATTGGTTGAACGAGTCGGCGGCAAACAAAAACATGAGCTGGTTGAAGCCGTTGGCCGTTTTGGAGGCCGTGTACAGCAGCCGGGCGTACTCCTCCTTCAGCTCGGCCAGGGTTTGCTTGGTTTGCAGCACCTGCTGGGCCGTCTGGTGCACGTCGGTGTCGAGGCCGTGCAGCTGGGTCGAGATGTTCTGGATGACGCCCTGCTTCACCACCAGTTTCTCTTTGATGACGTTCAGCTCGCCGAGCGACACCTTTTTCTTGGCCTGGGTTTGGTTCAGGGCCCGGCTTTTTTCTTGAATGGCTTGCAGGTTGGCGCGCCGCTCGCGCTCCAGCTGTGCCTTGCTTTTGGCCGTGGGGCCCTGGCTGCGCGGTTTTTTCCGGACGGCCGGGCGGCTTTTAGAAGTTGATGCTTTTTTGTGGCGCGGGTGCTTTTGCGCTGGGTGGCCCGCGGCGGGCCCCAGGTTCAGGCCCAGCACCAGCAGCCAAGCCAGCCAGCCCCGGCGGGACCCGCCGGGCCGCTGTTTTTCCTGCCGCTGTGCCTGCGCTGTGCCGCTCACCCTGTCCTTACTTTTTGCCGGTTGCCCGCTGGAAACCTTTCGGACGCTCAAAGGGAAAGCTCAATTCCTCGCGGCCGGCGCTCACTTTGCTGTACTTCAGGCTGGCTTTTGTGCCGGTGGCACCTTCCTTGGCATCCACCAACAGGCTGTGGGCGAAGGGCACTTTGACCCCGTCCACGGCCTGGAAATCGGCGTAGTCGGCCGTCAAGCTACGTTTGGTGCCGGTTTCGGTCAGCGTGAGCTTCTCCACCCGCTTATTGGCGGCCTGGATGAGTTGCTCCACGATGACTCCATTGAGGGGAAAGGCCACAAGTTGGCCGCCGTTGGGGCCCGTGCCGATGGTAAGAGCGGCCCCGGCGGGAGCCATCTGGTAGTTGCCCAGCAGCAGGGCCTGCGCCTGCGCGAAGCTCACCGGCACGTTTAGCAGCTTGGTGAGGTAATCGTAGCCGCCGGCGAAGTACGTTTTATCCAGTCGGTTGATCACCCGCACCGAATCAGGGGTGAGCAGGGCCCGCACGCCTTCAAAACCCAGCAGCCCAGCCGAAATCCAGATGGCGCTGTCGCGCCGCACCCGCACGTTGATGGTGGCCGATTTTTCATCGCCTTTGATGGTCGCCTGCACCTTGCCTTTGGCCGTGAAAAAAGGCGAATCGAAATCGACGGCTTTCACGGCCGCTTCCTTGCCGGAGCGCACCGAGGTCGAGGTGGACGCGCCCGGGGCTGTGCCTTTTTTGGTGGGCACGGCGCGGTGGCACGCGCCGGCCCCCAGCCCAACGATGGCCAGCAGCAGAACGGATTTATTCATAGAGTTTGTGGTCGCGGATTTTGCGGTCGAGAAATTCAGAGGCCCCGGGGCCCGCTTTGCGGGCCCGCTGCCAGGCGGCCAGGGCCTGGTCGTGGTCGCCTAGCTGGTACAGCACGTCGCCGTAGTGTTCCATTACGGAAGCGTCCTTGCTGGTTTTCAGGGCCGTTTCCAGGGCCGTGCGGGCCCCGGCGTAGTCTTTCAGCCGGTACAGCACCCAGGCGTAGGTGTCGAGGTAGGTGTCGTTGGCCGGGAACTGCTTCACCACCCGGGCCGCCATTTCTTTGGCTTTGTCGAGCTTTTGCCCGCGCAGGGCCAGGTAGTAGCTGTAGTTGTTGAGCACCGGCCAGTTGTTGGCGTTGGTGACCAGGGCCGCGTCATAGGCCGCGTCCGACTTTTCGTAGTCTTTCAGCGCGTGGTAGGCGTCGCCCAGCTGCGCGTCGAACTCGGCCACCAGCTCCGGGGTGTCGGCGGCCAGCTTGCGCCCGTGCTCCAGCGCGGCCACGGCGCGCTGCGGCTGCTTTTTCATCAGTTGGCCCACCCCGTTGAAAAACCACAGCGGGGCCTGGTTGGGAAACAGCTCCAGGGCTCGGTCGGAATGCGCCAGCAGCGAGTCGGCCTGCCCCAGCTCGGCATCGAGCTGCGCCACCTGCTGCCACACCCGAAAGTGCGAGTTGTCGTAGCGCAGCGACCTCAGGTACGAGTTGCGGGCGTCGCGCTTGTGTTCGGTTAGGGTTTGCACGTCGCCGGCCAGGGCGTAGGCTTTGGCCTCCTTGGGGTGGGTGCGCACGGTGGCGGTGGCCAGGTCCAGGGCGAGCTGGTTGAGGGCCGGGTTGGGCAGCTGCTTGAGGTAGTTGGCCAGGATGCGCACCGCGTTGTCGATGTCGAGGCCCGGCGATTCGAACGCCTGCCGCAGCTCCTTTTCCGAGGCCCCGACGTCCTTTTGCTGGCGGTAGGCATCGGCCAGTAGCAGGTGGGCGGAGGCGTTGCCGGGGTCGAGCTTCAGGGCCTGCTGCCCAAGGCGGATGGCCTCGGGCAGGTGGTTGTTGGCCCCGTACAGCTCGGCCTGGGCCAGCACGTAGCGGGGCTGGTCGGGGTTGGCAGCCATCAGCTTGTCGCCTTCGGCCAGGGCCAGGTCCAGCTTGTTTTGCTTGAGGTAGATCTGCTGCTTCTTGAACGACACCTCGTCGCTGGGCCCGAACTGCTGCTCGGCCTGCGCCAAGGTGGCCAGGGCCTCGGGCAGCTTGTTCTGGGCCAGGTACAAGTCGGTCAGGTTGAAAAGGTAGCCGCCCGAGTTGGGCACTTCCTTCACCAAGGTGGCGTAGGTGTGGGTGGCAGCGTCGTACTGCTTCTGGGTGGCCTGGGCCTGGGCCAGCAGCAAGTAGTAGTAGGCGTTTTTGGGGTCGAGGCGCACGGCGGCGCTGGCGTAGTTGGTGGCGTCGCGCAGGTTGCCGCTCAGCAGGCTGGCTTCGGCAATCTTGTAGTTGAGGGCCGCGTTGGTGGGGTTGAAGGCGTAAGCCTTGCCCAGGCGGTCGAGGGCCTTGGGGTAGTCTTCGAGCAACACGTACTTCACGCCGTCCACAAACAACGCCTCGCTCACTTCGCGGTCGCGCTCCGAGAGCGGCGGCGCAGCTTGCTGGCGGGCCCGGGTGGCCGCGAAGACTTTGTTGGCCTCGCGCTGCTCCTTGGCGATGGCGCGGCGCTCGGCGCGGCTCAGCGACGTGTGGCTGCGCGGGGCCGGGCGCGCCACGGAGTCGGCCCCCGACTGGGCCCACGCGGCCCAGGCCGGCAGCAGCAGCAAAATCAACCCGACAAAGGCAGCGCACATGACCAAAATAATGAGCTGTTAGCCATTAGCTACTAGCTGTTGGCTTTTTTCTGACAGGCAACAAGCTGTTCAGGATTTACATCCTGGCAACCCAATTCACTAGCCAGCCTCAAAATTACGGCGAATAAAACAGCAGTGAGCAATTAACAGCGAATGATCAGCAACAGTGTTCAACCACCTGCTAATTATTCACTGCTAACTGCTCACTGATAACTGCCTGTCGCTCACACGCGCAGCTGGTTGTAGTCGCCCAGGCTGAGGTCGTCGGGGGTGCCGGCCACGGTGGCGAAGTTGCCCACCATCGAGTTGGTGATAACCGTGTTGAGCAGCGAGGCCGAGGTTTGCACGATGGAGTTGCTCAGGCGCGAGTCGCGCACGTTGGCGTGGTCGCCCAGGCTCACGTGAGGCCCTACCACCGAGTTGGTGATGATGGCGTTTTCGCCCACGTACACCGGCTCAATCAGCACCGAGTTGGTGATGATGGCCGAGGCGGCCACCAAATGCTCGCCGCGCTCCTTGAGGTACTCCAGGTAGCGCTGGTTGGTGAACACCGTGGCGTCTTTGTTGCCGCAGTCGAGCCACTCGGTTACCTTGCCGGGCACGAAGGTGGTGCCCTGGTTTTTCATGTTTTCCAAGGCGTTGGTGAGCTGGTACTCGCCCTTGTCCTTGATGTCGTTGTCGAGCAGGTATTGCAGCTCGCGGCGCAGGTATTCGCCGTCCTGGAAGTAGTAGATGCCGATGATGGCCAGGTCCGACACGTATTCCTGGGGCTTCTCCACGAAGTCGGTGATCTGGCCCTGCTCGTTCAGCTTCACCACGCCGAAGGGGCGCGGGTCTTCCACCTGCTGCACCCAGATGGTGCCGGCCACGCTCGAATCGAGCGTGAAATCGGCCTTGAACAGCGTGTCAGCAAAGGCCACCACCAGGGGCCCGGTCAGCGAATCTTTGGCGCACAAAATGGCGTGGGCCGTGCCCAGCGGCTCGTCTTGGTACACGATGGTGGCCCGGGCCCCCACCGATTCGGCAATGGCGGCGAGCTGCTTTTCGACGGCTGCTCCAAAGCGCCCAATGATAAAGGCTACTTCGTCAACGGGCTCGCCGCACACCTTGGCGATGTCTTCCACGAGGCGCTGCACGATGGGTTTGCCGGCAATGGGCACCAGCGGTTTGGGTACGGTGAGTGTGTGGGGCCGCATGCGCTTGCCCATGCCCGCCATTGGAACGATGATTTTCATTGGTGAAAGAGTATTTGAGAGGTGGGAAGTTGGAAGATGCGGGGAATATAGCGAAGTAAAGCAAAGCTAAGCTGTGCCGGCGCTAGTCGCCATCGGCTAGCAGGGCGGCCAGCGTGGCGGGGTCTACGTTGCCGCCGGTCAGCAGCAGCACCGTGCAGCGACTGGGCGGCAAGGCCGCCCGGTGGCGCAGCAGCGCGGCCAGGGGCAGGGCCGCCGTGGGCTCCACCACCAGCCGGGCCTCGGTGAGGAGGCGGCGGGCGGCGCGGCGCAGGTCGGCCTCGCTCACGGCCACGATGTCGTCGGCATACGTGCGCAAGTGCCGGAAGGTAAGCTCGCTCAGCCGCAGCGTGCGCACGCCGTCGGCCAGGGTGCGGTTGGTGTCGGCGGCCGGCCACTCCACCACGCGGCCGGCCCGCAGCGAGGCCTGGGCATCGGCGGCCAGCTCGGGTTCCACGCCGATGATTTTGATGCTGGGCTTCAGGGCCTTCAGGGCCACAGCTAGGCCACTGAGTAGGCCCCCGCCGCCCACGGGGGCCAGCACTAGCTCCACGGCGGGCAGGTCCTCGAAAATCTCCAGGCCCGCCGTGCCCTGTCCGGCAATCACGTAGGGGTCGTCGAAGGGCGGCACCAGCACCCGGGGGCGCTGGGTTTGCAGGCGGGCGGCTACGTCTTCGCGCCGCTCCACGGCGGGGTCGTACAGCACCACTTTGGCCCCCAGGGCCCGGGTGGCGGCCACTTTCACCGCCGGGGCGTTGGTGGGCATCACGATGACGGCCGATAGCCCCAGTTCGCGGGCCGCGTAGGCCACACCCTGCGCGTGGTTGCCGCTCGAATAGGCGATGACACCCTGCGCCCGCTCGGCCGCCGTGAGGGCCAGGATGCGGTTGGCCGCGCCGCGGATCTTGAACGAGCCGATGGGTTGCAGGCTTTCGGCTTTCAAGTACACGGCTTCGCCGGGCAGCTCGGGCAGGGCCATCGGCAGCAGCGGCGTGTGCCGCGCCAGGCCCCGCAGCCGCAGCCGGGCTTGCTCGATGTCGGGCAGGGTTACGAGGTTCATTCGGAGAAAGCTATACGGAAAACAGGGCCCCGGGGCCGGACGGCTGGCTTTTCGCCGGCCGCCCGGCAATCGCCAGGGTTCTGGGGCGAAGCGTTGGCTACGGCGCAACGACGGCAGCGATTAGCGGGCGGCCGGCGGAAAAGCTGGCCTCCTGCCCCTACCCCGCGCCGGTGCTGCCGTAGCCGCCGGTGCCGCGCGGTGTTTCGCTCAAGGTTTCGGCGGGCTGCCAGGCGATGGTTTCGTGCCGGGCCACCACCAGCTGGGCCACCCGCTCGCCGTCGCGCACCTCAAACGGTACGTTGGACAAGTTCACCAGCAGCACGCCGATTTCGCCCCGGTAGTCGGCGTCGATGGTGCCGGGGCTGTTCACCAGCCCGATACCGTGGCGCAAGGCCAGGCCGCTGCGGGCCCGCACCTGCCCCTCAAACCCCGCCGGAATGGCCACCGACAAGCCCGTCGGGATGAGGGCCCGCTCCAGGGGGCCCAGCGTCACGGGCGCGTCGGGCAGGTGGGCGCGCAGGTCGAGGCCGGCGGCGTGGGCGGTCTGGTATTCGGGCAGCGGGTGGCGCGAGCGGTTGAGAACGGGAATTTGCATGAAACTGGGTTCGGGGTGCGGGGCCGCAAAGATGCGGCCCCGCACCCCGAACCAAAAACGCGTTTGCCCAACTTTCACCCTGCCATTCGTGCGTGCAACAACCAATGCGCTTTCAGGGGCCCGAAACCAAATTTTTGGTACTCGCCCGGCCGGCAGCCTTTGTTTATATTTATAAAAATATATCTTTAAGCTTTGCTCACAGGGCCCGCGCGTTGGGGTTGGGTTCACTAACCAGTTGAATACCTCGTTTTATGAATAAGTTTTTGGCTACGGCGTTGATGACCCTCATTTTCGGACTAACGCTCCAGCGGGCGCAGGCGCAGCAAGCCGACACTTTAAAGGAGCGGCAGGCGCTGGCGCTGCTCGTCACGAACTACGAAAACGCCTGGAACCGCCACGACGCGCAGGGCCTCGCCGCCCAGTACCAGCCCGACGCAACCTGGATCACTTGGTTTGGGACGTATTGGAAGGGACGGCCGGACATTCAGGCGCATTACGCCACCATACACAGCACGTACTTCAAAACGTCGCACTACTACACCCGGGCCATCGAAGACCTGACGTTTGTGAAGCCCGACGTGGCCATTATGCACGTGCGCACCGGCCTGAGTGGCGACACGCGCTACCCCGGCCAAATTTTTGAGTTCCGCCGCACGCTGGTGCTCGCCAAGCGCGGCGGGACCTGGGGCATTTTGGCGGGCCAAAACGCCAAGCTGGACGCAGGCGTGAAGTAGCCGCCCGCCCTGCAAAACCCGCCGGGGCCCCCGGGCAAACCATCCGCTCCTTTTCCCCACGCCGCCGATGTTCCCGCAACTACTCCGCTTATTGCGCAGTGCCTTTTCCGCCTTCATCGGGCTGTTCGTGGCCGCCGTGCTGGGCGCGGCCACGCTGGCGGCCTGGCATTTCTACCAGGAGGAACGGTTCCGCGGCCAGCTCGCAGCCCGGGGCGAGCCCGTGACGGTGCGCATCGAGCGCACCGACCGGCACCACCGCCAAGCGTGGGACGCGCTCGGCAACTTCGTCTACGTCGGGTTCCGCTACCACGGCCGGCCCTACGAGGCGCGCTGCGTTTCCGACACGGCCTGGCTGGCGGCCGGCGACCGCATCGTCTTGCGCTACCTCGCGCCGGGCGACGTGTTTGGGCAGCTGCGCCGGCCCGGGGTCCGGGGCCCCAACCAGGGGGCCTCCCGGCTGCTGGACTGGTCCGCCGTACCCGACTTCTCCCCCCAAACCCGGGCGCTCATTGCTTTCGTCATGGCGGCGGGGGCCCTGTTTTTTGTGGCCGGCGCGCTGCTGGCGGCGCTCCCCGGCCTGGGCTTCATCCGGCACCTGGCCGGGGCGGTGGGGGCCCTCGCGCTGGGCACAACGGCCGTTTTTTTCACCTACGACGGCGTTCAATACTACCGCTACGTGGCCGAGCTCAAGCGCGACAGCCGGCCCCTGGAGGTGGCCGTGCTGCACGCCGACTGGCACTACTACGACTACCGCATGCCGATAAGTAACCACCACCGCTGGCTACCGATTTACGTCTACGACGCCACTTTTCCGTTCCGGGGCCAGCAACGAACCATCCCCGTTGAAGAAGCCGACTACGAGCGCCTGAAGGCCGGCGCCACCCGCCTGGCCGTGCGCTACGACGACGCCCGCGACGATTTTGTCGCTGCTAATTACTCGCCGCGCTGGGGCCCTGCCCTGTTTCCGCTGCTTTTTTGGCTGGTCTTGGGGGTGGCTTTCCGACCCGGAGCGGCCCGCGCGCCCGCCGTGCAGCCGGCGCGCTTCTGAAACCGCGCCGGGGCCCCGGCCCTACCCCACCCGCACCTCGCCGTTCACGTGCGCACCACTTCGGTGGCGCTCAGGCCGTCGTTGTCCACCACTTGCACGGCCAGCACGTGGGGCCCCGGCCGGAGCTGGAAGGTCTGCACGCCGGCTTTATTCAGCAGGACGGCGGGGCGGAAGCCCTTGGCGGGGTCGTGATGCGCGTCCCAGGCGTAGAATTTCAGGCTCCAAGCTTCCCCCGCGGGGCTATACTGCGAGCCAAGGCCAACCGCGCTACGTTCTTTTCAGCTTTCAAAATAGCTTCCCTGCTCCAGGTCGGCCAGGAGGCCCGGCTGGCTGGGGTGCCAGCCCAGCCGCTGCTGCGTGAGCGCGCTGGAACCCGGCAAATCCAGGCCGGCGAAGCGGGCCATCCAGCCGAAGTGGTCGGCGGCCTCCTCGGGCGATTTGCTGACGACCGGCAGGTTCAGGTGGCGGCCGATGATGGCCGCGAGGTCGCGCAGCGGCACGCCCTCGTCGGCCACGCCGTGGTAGCGGGCCCCGGCGGGGCCCTGCTCCAGCGCCAGCCGGAAGAGGCGGGCCGCGTCGAGCCGGTGCACGGCGGGCCAGCGGTTGAGGCCGTCGCCGACATACGCCGCCACGCCTTTTTGGCGGGCAATGGCGATGAGGGTCGGCACAAAGCCGTAGTCGCCTTTGTCGTGCACCGAAGCCGCCAGGCGGATCACCGACGCGCGCACGCCCCGCGCCGCCAGCTCCAGGGCCGCCTGTTCCGACACGCGGGGCCCCGCGGCGGGGGCGTCTTCTTCGGTGGCGGGGCGGCCCAGGGCGAAGCCCGCCAGCCCGGCGGTGACGACGAGGGGGCGGTCGGAGCTGGCCAGTGCGTCGCCGAGCGCCTCAATGGCGAGCCGATCTGCCTGGCCGGCGGCCACGTACTGCGAGAAGTCGTGCCCGAAGGCGGTGTGGATGACGCCGTCCGTAGCCGCTGCGCCGCGCCGCAGGCTGTCGAGGTCGTCGAGCGAGCCCCGGTGGGCCTCCGCGCCGGCGGTGGCCAGTGCCTGGGCGGCGGCGTCGGATCGGGCCAGGCCCAGCACCTGGTGGCCCGCGCCGAGTAGTTCCTGAACAATGGCGGAGCCGATGAAGCCCGTAGCGCCGGTGACAAATACACGCATTGTTTGGTCCGTTAGAAGTGGTTAGTGACTACGCTACAAAGGTCCGGCGGGCGGACGGCGGCGGGGCTGCGCGGATCAAACCATCTGCTGAAGCATTCAAACAATCGCCTAGACCCGAAAGGCCCCGGGGACCAGGCCCGTCTGCCGCTTGAAGAAATTACAGAAATGCGCCACGTCGGCAAAGCCCAGGCTGTCGGCGATTTCCGAGACGTTCCAGTTGGTTTGCTTCAGCAATATCTTGGCTTCCTGCGTCACCCGGCCACCAATCAGCTTGGTGGTCGTGTGGCCGGTCGTTTCCTTCAGCACCCGGTTGAGGTGGTTGACGTGCACGGCCAGTTGGTCGGCGTAGTCGGTGGCCGTGCGCAGGCGCAGCCGCTGCTGCGGGCTTTCCAGGGGAAACTGCCGTTCCAACAGGTCGGCAAACAGGGCCGCTACCCGCACCGACGCCGAGTGGGCGGGGGCCCGGGCCGGGGCGGGCTGTAGCTTCTGCACCAGGTGAATCAGCTCCAGCAGGTAGGCGCGCAGCAGGTCGTACTTGTAAGCGTAGCTGGACGTGATTTCCTGCGCCATCTTTTGGAAAACAACCTCAACCGCTGCGTATTCGGCATCCGTCACCTCCCACACCGGGCAGCCGCCCGGTTGAAAAACCGGTAACTCGTCCAGTACCAGTCCCCCTTGGGCGGGCCGCAGAAACTCGTCGGTGAAGATGCAGAAGTACCCGGTCTGCGCCAGGTCGTACGGCAGCCACCGGTAGGGCACGCGGGGCGTGGCAAACCACAGGGCACTTTGCTCGACGTCCATCGCCTGGTCGGCGTATTCCACGCGGCTGCGCCCGCGGATCAGGCTGATTTTATAGAAGGCCCGCCGGTCGAAGGCCATCGGCGGCTTTTCGCGGCGGTCGCGCATCAGGTCCGCCACGTTGAAAACGTTGAAATGCCCGATTTCCCGTTGCATGTCCGGCGGCAACGCGCCGGGCCCGGCGCCGGCCACGGGCACGAGTTTGGTGTACAGCTCTTCGAGCGAGTTAGGCTTCATGACGGGCAGTTGTAGAAATCAAAGGTAGTCTGTTCCTGCATTGTCGCCAGCACGAAGCGCAATCCCTGCTCCTACACCGCCCGCCGGGGGCGTTCCACCAGGTACAGCGCCGCGAGGAACGCCGCCGTCAGCCCCGCGTGCCAGGCGTGGCGGGGCCCCCAGGCGGCCACTTCCACGCCCCAGCCCAGGGCCACCAGCACCACGGCGCCCGCCAGCCACCCGCCCAGCCGGGCTACTGGGTAGGGCACCGGAAAATGCCGCTCGCCCAGCCGCCAGCACAGCACGGCCATCATGAAGTAGCAGGCCAGCGTGGCGATGGCCGCGCCCATGTAGCCGAGCACCGGAATGAGCAGGAAGTTGAGCACGATGGTGAGCACCGCTCCGCCCGCCCCGATGTAGGTGCCGTAGTAGGTTTTGTCCGTCAGCTTGAACCACACCGACAGGTTATAATACACGCCCAGGAACAGGTTGGCCAGCAGCAGCACCGGCACCACGGCCAGCCCCTGCCGGTACTCGGGCCGCCGCAGGAACAGGGCCCCGAAGTCCTCCACGTTCAAGCTAATGGCCACGAAAATCACGGCGCAGCACAGCGTAAACCACTTCATCACCAGCGCAAACGTGGCGGGCGAGTTCTTCTCGGTGCTCTGGGCAAAAAAGAACGGCTCGGCTGCGTAGCGGAACGCCTGGATGACCAGCGACATGAAGATGCTCAGCTTGTAGCAGGCCCCGTAAATGCCCACCGCCGTAAGGCTGCTCTGCCCCGGGTAGAAGCCGGCCGGCAGCCACTTGGGCAGCAGAATGCGGTCGAGGGTTTCGTTCACCATGCCCGCCAGGCCCATCAGCATCAGCGGGTACGCATACTTCAGCAGCGGCCGCAGGGGCCCCAGGTGGAGGCGGAAGCGGAAGTCGAGCAGCTCGCGGCCCAGCAGCAGCAGCGTGAAAGCGCTGGCCGCCAGGTTTGACAAAAACACGTAGCCCACCCCCACGCCGGGGTCGTACACCCGCGCCACCAGGGGCTGCAAGCCCGGTAGCCACTTGCCGGTGGCCACGGCGGGGCACAGCACGATGAAAAACAGGTTCAAGGCCACGTTCAGCACGATGCCGGCCATCTTGACGGCGGCAAACTTACGGGCGCGGTTCTCCAGCCGCAACCGGGCAAACGGGATGGCCGACGCCGCGTCGAGCCCCAGAATCAGGGCCACCCAGTAGGCGTAGCGCTCGTGCCCGGGCCCGATGTCGAGCAGGCTCAGCAGGGGGCCCGCTAGGCCCATCAGCACCAGCGTGAGCAGTACGCTGCTCACCAGCAGTAGGCTCAGGGTGCGGTCGTACAGGGCCCGGCGGTCGGTGCCGGGGCGGTTGGCGAAGCGGAAGTACGTGGTTTCCATCCCGTAAGTGAACACCACGTTCAGAAACGACACGTAGGCGTACAGCCCCGTCACCACTCCGTACTGGGCCGCCGCAAACGCCCCCGTGTAGAGCGGCACCAGCAGGTAGGTCAGCACTCGCCCCACGATGCTGCTCACCCCGTACACCGCCGTTTGGGACGCCAGCTTTTTAGCAATACTCATGCTTTGATTAATTATGAATTATAAATCATGAATTATGAATTGCAAGGCCGAACGAACTCCCCAATCAGTATCCGGGGCCTTTTCGTCCATTTATAATTCATAATTTATAATTCATAATTTTCCTTCCCCCTTATTTCCCCGTGAATGCCGCCGGCCGCTTTTCCACGAACGCCTGCGTGCCTTCTTTAAAATCTTCGGTCTGGAAGGCACGGCCGAAGGCGGCGGCCTCCGCCGCGTAGCCGTCCTGGCCGGGGGCGTAGCCGGCGTTCACGCTCTCGATGACCAGGCCCAGCGCCACGGGGCCCTTGCCCAGCATCTTGCCCAGCAACTGCCGGCAGAAACCCAGCAGCTCGGCCAGCGGCACCACGTGGTTGGCCAGGCCCAGGCGCAAGGCCTCGTCAGCCTTGATCTGATCGGCCGTGAGCAGCAGCTCCAGGGCCTTGCCCTTGCCGATGAGTTGGGGCAGGCGCTGGGTACCGCCGTAGCCGGGCAGCAGGCCCAGGCTCACCTCGGGCATGCCAAAGCGGGCGTTTTCTGCGGCCACGCGCACGTGGCAAGCCATGGCCAGCTCGCAGCCGCCGCCCAGCGCAAAGCCGTTCACGGCCGCGACCACGGGCTTGGAGCTATTTTCGAACAGCGCAAATGCTGCCTGCCCGCGCGCGGCCGCGCCTTCGGCCTGGGCCGGCGTGAGGGCCGCCAGCTCGGCAATGTCGGCCCCGGCCACAAAGGCCTTCTCGCCGCTGCCCGTGAGCAGGATGCCGCGCACTGCCGCGTCGGCCAGGGCCCGGGTAGCCGCGGCGTGCAGCTCGCCGATGGTGGCCGCGTTCAGGGCGTTGAGCTTGGTGGGGCGGTTGACGGTAAGGGTGAGGATGCCGGTGGCGGCATCGAGGTCGTAAAGCAGGTTGTCGAAAGAAGCCATGACGAATAGGTTGAGCGGTCAGTGCCGTCAAAGGTACGGGGCCACCCCGCGCCCCGCTTCGGCGGGCCAAACCCCAGGTTTGGGCACCCGCCAGCGCACCGTCGCAACAATATATTGATATCGCTGTCCTACATTTACCGCGAGCGACCTGCTGAGCCACAAGCCTTTCCTTTCTCATCTTTCACCCCTCCTTCATCATGAGTATTGTTTCCGAATTCAAGGAGTTCATTTCCAAGGGCAATGTGCTCGACCTTGCGGTGGGCGTCATCATTGGCGCGGCCTTCGGTAAAATTGTCACCTCGCTCACCGAAAACATCATCATGCCCGTGGTGGGAATGGGCGTGGGCAAAATTGATTTCTCCGCCATCACGCTCGGCCCGATGAAGATTGGCCTCTTCCTCAACACAGTTATCGATTTCCTGATCATTGCCTTCATCATCTTCCTCATCGTGAAAGGGGCCAATAGCATCAAGAAGGCCCCCGTGGAAGTAGTCGTCGACCCGGGCCCCACCAAGGACCAGGTATTGCTCACGGAAATCCGCGACGCGCTGCGCCCCGGCAGCCGGCCGTAGCTTGGCGCTGTATAGCCGTCGGCTCGGGGCCCTGACGGCCAGGGCCCCGAGCCGACGGCTAACTTCCGTTTTTAATGCCAGCAAACGGTACGGCGGGGCCGTTCGGGGCCCCCGAACTTATCTTGCCTGGCGAAGGTTGCCGCCTTGCTTTTCGTCCCTTTTGCGTTTTTATCTTTGCAGCTGCATGAAAACATTATTCGCCGTTGCCACCTTCGTCGGACTAGGATTGAGCGCTGCGCCGGCCGCCCGCGCCCAATCGGCTACCGCCGAGCTACCGGCAGCCAACGGCACCGCCGACCCACGCCGGGCCGCCATGACCCCCGAAGAGATTAAGCACGAGCAACAAGTGCTGGAGGCCCGCACCGGCATGGGCACCGGCAACACCAGCCTCGGGCGGGCCGCGGGCCCTGCCCGGCAGTTCGACACCAAGGCCGGCGGTTTCACGGTGCGTAAGTTCAAAGCTGCGCCCGGCACGGGTAAGCAGAAACGCGGCCAGATGCGCGCGGCCGTCGGGGCCAACCCGTCAGGCAAGCCACTGGTTCACAAGCACCCGCACAAGAAACGGTTCTTGTTCTTTTAGATTTCTCTCTGATAATTATTAAAAAAAGGCCCCGACTGCTCGCGCAGCTGGGGCCTTTTTTTTGATTTGGCTTGGCAATAATCGGGCGGGCCCGTGCTTACAGCGTCCGCTTGATTTCCTTCTCTTCGAAGCCTTCGATGTTGTCGCCTTCCTGCAACTCGTTGAAGTTCTTGATGGAAATACCGCACTCGTAGCCCTGGCGCACTTCCGACACGTCGTCTTTGAAGCGCTTCAGGTCCTGGATTTCGCCGGTGTGCATCACGATGCCGTCGCGCACCACCCGCACGCGGGTTTTTCGGGTGAAGGTGCCGTCCGTCACCATACAGCCGGCAATGGTGCCAACTTTGGTGATGTTGAACACGATGCGCACCTCGGCGTTGGCCACCACCACTTCCTGCACGGTCGGGGCCAGCATGCCTTCCATGGCGTCTTTTACCTCGTTGATGGCGTTGTAAATGATGCTGTAGAGGCGGATGTCGATTTGCTCCTGCTCGGCCAGCTTGCGGGCGCTCTGCGAGGGCCGCACCTGGAAGCCGATGATGATGGCGTCGGAGGCCGAAGCCAGCAGCACGTCGCTTTCCGAGATGGCCCCCACCCCTTTCGAAAGGATGTTCACCTTCACTTCCGGCGTGCTCAGCTTCAGCAGCGAGTCCGACAGGGCTTCCACCGAGCCGTCCACGTCGCCTTTCACCAAGATGTTGAGTTCTTTGAACGAACCAATAGCTAGGCGGCGGCCAATCTCGTCCAAGGTGATGTGCTTCTTGGTCCGAATGGTTTGCTCGCGGGCCAGCTGCAAGCGCTGGGTGGCAATTTCGCGGGCTTCGCGCTCTGTCTCCATCACTTGGATGCGGTCGCCGGCCTGCGGGGCCCCGGTGAGGCCCAGCACCTGCACCGGCGTGGCGGGCGGGGCCGTTTTCATCTTTTTGCCGCGGTGGTCGGTCATGGCCTTCACACGGCCGTAGTGCGGACCGGCCAGCACCACGTCGCCCACGTTCAAGGTACCGGTTTGCACCAGCACGGTGGTCACGTAGCCGCGGCCCTTGTCAAGCGAGGCTTCGATAACAGTGCCGATGGCGTTACGGTCGGGGTTGGCTTTCAATTCCAACAGTTCGGCTTCGAGCAGCACTTTTTCCAGCAGCTCCTCAATGCCAATACCCGACTTGGCCGAAACCTCCTGGCTCTGGTACTTACCACCCCATTCTTCCACCAGAATATTGATCTGGGAAAGCTCCTCGCGGATTTTCTCAGGGTTGGCCGAGGGCTTATCAATCTTGTTGAGGGCGATGATGATCGGCACCCCGGCAGCCTGGGCGTGGTTGATGGCTTCCTTGGTCTGGGGCATCACCGAGTCGTCGGCCGCCACCACGATGATGGCAATGTCCGTCACCTTGGCACCGCGGGCCCGCATAGCGGTAAAGGCTTCGTGGCCCGGCGTATCAAGAAACGTAATGGGCGAACCAGTTTTGGTGCGCACCTCATACGCCCCGATGTGCTGCGTAATACCGCCGGCCTCGCCCTTGGCCACACTCGCGTCGCGGATATAGTCAAGCAGCGACGTTTTGCCGTGGTCGACGTGGCCCATGATGGTCACAATCGGGGCCCGGGGCCGCAGGTCTTCCTCCACGTCGCCGGCATCAATGGCGATTTCTTCTTCTTCGGCCGACAAAAACTCCACGTCAAAGCCAAACTCGTCGGCAATCACGGTAATGGCTTCTGCATCGAGGCGCTGGTTGATGGACACGAACATGCCCATGCCCAGGCACACCTTGATAACCTCGTTCACGTTCACATCCATCAGCGAAGCCAAGTCGTTGGCTGAGATAAACTCGGTGAGCTTGAGGATTTTAGCATCCAGCTCGTTCTGGGCGCGCAGGGCCTCGCGGTCCTCGGCCAGCATGCTGCGCTTGTCGCGGCGGTACTTAGCGCGGTTGGTCTGGTTGGTTTTGTTGCCGCCCAGCTTGGCTAGCGTAGCCTTGATCTGCTCCTGGATCTGCTTCTCGGCCTGCTCAGGCGTGAGCGCCGGCGCGTTGGGCTTGGGAGCGACCTGGCCGGGGCGCTGACTGGGGGCCCCAGGGCGCTGCCCAGGACCGCTGGGGCGGTTGTTGCCTTGCTGGCCGGGGCGATTGCCCTGGTAACCGCTTCCTTGGCCAGGAGTACCCGGGCCGGTGTTGGTACCGGGAGGGCCGGGCAGGCGGACACGTTTTTTCTGGCCGGGCCCGCTGGGCAGGCCGCGCTTGTTCACATCAGACGATGCAATGGGCCGGGGACCGCGCCCACCGGGGCCACGCCGGTCGTTGCCAGTGGCCGATAGGTCGATTTTTCCGAGCACCGTCAGGCCCTTCAATTGGTCGGCCCGGGCGGTGATGGTGCCCGCGGGCTCTTCATCAGCCGGGGCCGCCGAAACTGGAGCATCCAGGATCGTGGGGGCAATGGCAGCCGCAACAGGTGCCGGAGCAACAGGAGCGGCGGGGGCTTCTACCGGAGCAGCCGCTACTACGACAGGAGCAGCAGGCGGTATAGCGGCTACGGGCGGCGTGGGTGCGGCTGCCACCGGCTGTTGGGCCGGCGCAGTTGGCGCAGCAGCGGCCGGAACCGCTACTACCGGGGCCGGCACTACTTCAGGCTTAGGGGCAACGGCAGCGGGTGCCACCGGGGCTGGAGCCGCCGACACAGCGGCAGGCGCGGGGCGCGGGGGCACTACGCGGCCCCTGCTGTCCAATTCAATTCTGCCCAGCACTTTCAGGCCGGGGGCGGGGGAGACTTCGGGGGCAACCGGGGCAGCCGCTACTACCGGAGCCGGGGCCACTGGAACGGGAGCCGGGGCCGGTACTACTGGCGCGGGCTTGGCCGCCACCGGCACTACCGGCGCGGGGCGGTGCGGAGCAGGCCGTGGGGCCGCCTCTAAATCGCTCTGGCGCTTGGCCTGAATAATCTTCTGTGATTCCTGCCGGTCAAGCGCCGACGAGGCAAATTCTTTCTCCAACAGGCTCACTTGCTCAGCGCTCAGCTTCGTGGTGGGCTTGTTTTCTACTTGTGTTCCTTTTTTGGCCAGGGCCGCAACGGCCGTGTCCATACCAATTCCCAGGTCTTTGGCCGCCTGTTGTAGCCGTTTCGGGGTTGCTTCCGCCATTCTATATATCTCGCGAACGATACGTTTCTAAGTGCAAAGGTATTACATTAAATCTTGCCAGCTAGGCGCAAACCACGCCTGCTGGCGCGATTCAACGTCTTTGCCGTACCGGCCGCCCGGCCGTCATTGGGCCACTTCGGCGGCTGAGCCTGCGCCCGCTTCCTCGGAGGCCGGGGCCGGGGCCACTTCCTCGGTTACTGTTGCGGCCACGGGGGCCGGCTTTTGGACCGCGGCCTGCCGCTCGTCGAGGTCGTCGTCGTCGGCAAATTCCTGGCGGATAACGCGGTACAGGTCGTCCACGGTTTCCTCTTCCAACTCGGTGCGGCGCACGATGTCGTCTTTTTTCACGGCCAGCACGGCACGGCCGGTGTCGAGGCCGATTTTCTTCAGCTCGGCGATGATCCAAGGCTCAATCTCGTCGCTGAACTCTTCGAGCGAGATGTCTTCCTCGTAGTCGATGGCTTCGCGGAACACGTCAATCTCCATGCCCACCAACCGGCTGGCCAGCTTAATGTTGGCCCCGCCGCGGCCGATGGCCAAACTTACCTGGTCGGGCTTCATGAACACCGACACGCGGCCGTTTTCGGGATTGATTTTCATCGAGCCTACCTTGGCTGGCGACAAGGCACGGGCGATGTACAGCTCCAGGTTGTCGGTGTAGTTGATGATGTCGATGTTTTCGT
>CAXTBA010000064.1:0-18244 GCA_964242665.1 uncultured Hymenobacter sp. | reverse complement strand
CCGCTCATCGCGTCGTAAGCCTCGGCTTCGACCTTGCCCGGGATGGCTTTGCCGGCCGTGGCCGCAGTCACGGTCACCGCCACCGCCGCCGAAGTGGTCGTGGCGCCTTTGTTATCGGTGGCCTTGGCGGTGAGGGAATAAGTGCCCGCCGCCACGTTGGCCCAACTGTAGCTGTACGGAGCCGACGTATCGGTGCCCAGCAAGGCGGTGCCGTTGTAGAAGGAAACCGAGCTGATGGTACCGTCGGTGTCCGAAGCGTTGGCCGTCAGGTTGATGGTGGCCGGGGCCGTGAAGGTGGCGTTGGCCGCGGGCGCGGTCAGGCTCACGGCCGGGGCTGCGTTGGCCGGCGTGCTGCTTCCCGACCCGTACACCTCGACGTTGTAAATCGAGTAGCCGTAAAGGGTCAGGTGCTTCGTCAGGCAGAAAATGCCCACGTAGCGCGCCTTGCCCGAGAGGCCCGTGATGTCGTTCGTGGTTACCGTGTTGCCCGTGACGGACTTGATGGTGGTCCAGTTCACTTTGTCGGTCGAAACCTTGATGTCGTAGTTCTCGGCGAAGGCCGCTTCCCAAAGAATCTTCACCCGGTTGATGTCGTAGGTGTTGCCCAGGTCCACGTAAATATTGGCGGTAGCGTCGGCGTGCACGCTTTCCCATTTAGAAGTAAGGTCGGCGTCGAAAGCCCGAGATGCCGGCTGGTCGCCTAAGGTAGAGGAAGCCGTGCCCGGCCGGTTCAGCGCCAGGTTGGAGGCGGGGCCGTTCACGGCGACCGTTACGGCGTTGGAAGTAGAAGTGACGCCGCCGTTATCCGTGGCCTTGGCTGTAATGGTGTAGTTGCCGGCCGGCACGTTGGTCCAATTAAAGCTGAAGGGAGCGGTATTATCCGTGCCGATCAGGACCGTGCCGTTGTAGAAGGAAACCGAGCTGATGGTGCCGCCTTCGGTGTCGCTGGCCGAGGCGGTGAGCGTCACGTTGCCAGGGGCCGGATAAGTGTCGGCACCGGTGGGCCCGGTCAGCGTCACGGTGGGCGGCGGGTTGAAGGTCAGGCCGTTGGAGTACACCCGCACCCAGTCGATGTACGTATCGGCCGGAAACGTGGCCGGCTGCCCGGCAATCGGGCCGCCGTAGGTATAGTCGGCCCCGCCGACGCCCGCGCTCAGGATGGCGTACATCTTGTGCTCAAACGGATGCCACTCGGGGAAGAGGTTCGAGTACTCCGACTTCTTTACTTTCTTGCCGTTCGCCACCGCCAGGCCTTCTTCGTTCTGCCCGTCGACCTTGCCAAAAGCCCCGCCGTCGTTGAAGTAGTGGATGTGGTACACGTTGCCGTCCACGAAAAACTCCATGCGGTCGCTGAACCAGTCGATGCCGTACTCGTGCCAGCCGTTGGCGGCCACGTTGGGGTCGGTGGTGCTGGAGGCGCTGCCGGGCACGCCGGGCTGGTAGCCGGGGTTGCGCTGGGCGCTACTCCAGCGGGTGCTGGTGTTGCCGTCGATGGCGTTTTGCGGGAGCAGGTCGGACGCCTGCGAGCTGGTGGCGCTGGCTTTACTGGCCAGGGCCAGGTTGGTGGCGCTGCCCGGCCCAAACACTTGAAATTCAAACAAAGAGTAGCCGTAGTCGTCGACCCGGCCGGTGCCCCGCACCCGCACGAAGCGGGCATTAACGGCCGTAAATGTCACGTCGTCGGTGCCGCCATCGCCCGTCGTGGTGCTGTAGACCGGGGCCCAGGTGGTGCCATCGGTCGAAGTTTCGATGTTGTAGTTCTTGCTGTTCTTGTTCTCCCAGGTCAGCACCACGTGGTTGATGCTGGTGATGGCGTTTAAATCGAGCCGAATCCACTCCTCAGGGTCGGGCGTCTGCTTTGCGGCGAAGCTGTAGTAGGCCCCGTGCGAGCCGTGGTCGCCGTCCTGGTACTGGTTGTTGTTGTAGTACCAGGCGTAGTGCACCGTGCCTAGGTTGTAGGCCGGAATGGCACCGATGTACTCCATGATGTCAATTTCACCCAGCTGCGGCCAAGTCAGTTGCTGTACATCAGCCGGGTGCTCGTTGCCCATCATCCAGAAGGCAAAGCCCTGGCCCTGGGTGCGCACGCCCTTGGGCCACACGCGGGCCACGATGCGGTGGTTGGGCCCCCAAAAGGCCTTGTCCTTGGTATTGATGCGCCCGCTGGTGTAGTTGCGGTCCATGAAGGTTTCCTTGCGGGTGCTGATGCGCAGGGCCCCGCCGGTGGCTCCGGCGATGCCCTGTTCGATGGCCACGTTCTCGGGGCGGTCGGTGGCCCGGTCGAGCTGGCCGGTGCCAAAATCACCGTTGACCCCGGTGCCGGTTTCGTAGGTCCACTTGGTCTGGTCCAGGGTGGGCCCGTTGAATTCGTCGCTCCAAACCTGGGTCCAGGTTTGGCTCTTGGCGGTCATGCTTGCGCACAATCCAAAAAGTAAAAAGAGTAACTTTTTCATGGGTTACAGGTGGGGTTAGGTGGTAGAAGTTGGCGGTTAAAAAAGCAGTGAGGTGGGATGGGGAAGCCGCTGTTTTTTTTAATTGGGACGTGCCGTAAAGGTCCCGGCGAATCCCAAAAAATCGCCAAATCCGGGTACGGGAAAACTACGGACCCCGAAAAATTGAAGCAATGAAGTACCGCGGGTCTCGGCTTTCAATCGACAAAACCTACTGTTAATGAACGATATATCATAACCTTCGGCCGGCCGGATGGCTTCCGGGGCCGTAGCAGTCGCGGTTTTCCGTTCCGCTGGCTGATGGTTCGGACTAGTCGGTTATCGCTAGCCAACTGTGGTGCTTCGACACCAAGCTTTGGGCGGGGATCCCACCGGTACTGGCGGCGTTAGATGTACAAAAAAGCTCCACGGTGCGTACCGTGGAGCTTTCTTATGGTATTGAGTCAGGGCAAGGCTTCGGCATCCGCTAGCCTTTGCGCTTCTTGCTTTTGTGCTTCTTGCTTTTGCGCGTGAGCAACACGATCGTTGCGGTTGTCAGCAGGGCCCCAACGGCGAGGCGCTTCGCTAGCCCGGCCCGGTTATATTTCAGGTCAGCCTTCCCACCTTTCTCGGCGAAGATGTTTGGCACGTGGCCGTGGACCAGGTCATCGATGATGCCTTCCACCACGTTTACGCGGTCGGCCAGCAACAGGGGCAGCCAGTGGGTGTACTCGTTTTCGCTGTACTTGAAGGCGAACCGGCGAATCAGGCCGCTCAGCCCCGAGGGCGGGACGGAGGTGCCGAAGACGGCCGTTAGGTTGGGCCGCTCGTTGGAGTGCAGCACCTCCACGGTTTCCGGCTGCTGCGGCAGGTCGGGCCGGACGTAGCCGGCGTGCTCGCCGTTGGTGCGGTGCTTCATCGGGTAGGTGGGGTCATTCTTGGGGTCGGCGTCGATGCCCCAGCCGTTGATGTGCGAGTAGTCTTTCGGGTTGTTTTCCATGGGGTTGCGGCCTTACACCCGGGCAGACGGGGGAATCAGGATGGGTTTGATGCACTCGTCCAGCTTGGCCGAGAAGATGTGGTAAGCGTCAGCTACTTCTTCGAGCGGCACCCGGTGCGTAATGATGCCTTTGGGGTTGAGCCGGCCGGCCTGCACGTGCTCAATCAGGCGCGGCAGCAGGCGCTTTACCGAGGTCTGGTTGCCGCGCATGGTCAGCCCTTTGTTCATCATGTTGCCAATGGGCACTAGATTATCGGTGGGGCCGTACACGCCCACGATGGACACGACGCCGCCCTTTTTTACGGCGTTGATGGCCCAGTGCAGGGCCGTGGCCGAGCCCGCCTGCAACAGCAGCTTGCGGCCGGTGATGGTCTGCAACGCGTTGCCGGCGGCGTCCGAGCCCACGGCGTCGATGCACACGTCGGCCCCCAGCCAGTCGGTCGTTTTCTTGATGAACAGCACCGGGTCGCCCAGCGATTGGAAGTTATAGGCCTCGCACTGAGCGTAGTTGCGCACGAACTCCAAGCGGTACTCCACGTGGTCGATGACGATGACGCGGCCGGCCCCGAACAGCCACGCGCACTTGGCCGCCATGATGCCCACGGGCCCCGCCCCGAACACCACCACCGTGTCGCCGGGCTGGATGGCCCCCATCTCGGCGGCCTGGTAGCCGGTCGGCACCACGTCGGTGAGCAGCACGGCGTCGTCGGGGTCCATGTCGGCCGGAATGACGGTGGGCCCCACGTTGGCGTAGGGCACGCGCACGTACTCGGCCTGGCCGCCGTCGTAGCCGCCGGCCGTGTGCGAATACCCGTAGATGGCCCCCACGGCCGTGGCTTCGGGGTTCGACTCGTGGCAGTTGCCGTACATTTCCTGCTTGCAAAACACGCACTCGCCGCAGGCCACGTTGAACGGCACCAGCACTTGGTCGCCGACTTTTACTTTGGTCACGTCGGGGCCCACTTCTTCAATGATGCCCACGAATTCGTGCCCAAAGGTCGAGCCCACGCGGGTGTCGGGCACCAGGCCGTGGTAGAGGTGCAGGTCGGAGCCGCAGATGCAGGCGCGCGTCACCCGCACGATGGCGTCCTGCGGGTGCAGGATTTCGGGCATGGGCTTGTGGTCGAGGCGGACCCGGTAGGGCCCCCGGTAGTTCATGGCGAGCATAAGCAGCGGTTGGGATTTGTTTGGGTGGAAAGGTTGGGGTTGCTTCAACGCCGGGGGCCGGAGGGTGCCCAAGTAGTGGAACCCGGCCTGCGCGTTGCGCTGGTGCCGGGGTTTACTTTCGCGTCGGGGCTAAAGTTTCATAAGCCTGGCACAATAGCCGGCTAATTTCTACGCCCGCGCCTATGCCGGGGCCCGGTTGAACGGCCGGCCACTGGCCGCCGTACCGCCTTCATGCCCGAAGCCTTTCCCGTTTTGCTATTGCGCGTGGCCGCCACCTGGGCGCTGCCCGGCCTGGGCCTGCTGGCGCTGCCTGCCGGCTCCGACGACGCCCCGCTGCGGGCCCACGCCCTGCACACGGCCCTGGCCGTGGAAGCCCGCCTGCCCGGCGGCACCGCCACCACCGGCACGGCCACAGTAGAAGAAATTGAGCGTGAAGGCCACACCAGTTATGGCCTGCTGCTTGACCTCGCCGCGCCTGCCGACCTGCCGCCCGGCACCGAAATTTGGGGGTGCGTGGTGCCGCTGTGTTAGCCCAGGGGCCGTACCGGGCCCCCGGGCCGGAAAATAAACGTTCGGGATGCCCACTAGCAATCCGGTCGTTTTGGCTTTATACCGGACAAAAAGCTTACGCTGGAATCAGGTTGTGCGGGTTGATGACGAACTTCTTGGCCACGCCGCTATCGAATTCCGCGTAGCCTTTCGGCGCGTCGTCGAGGCTGATGATTTCAACGTTCACAGCCTTGGCAATCTGCACTTTGTCGTACAGAATAGCCTGCATCAGCTGGCGGTTGTAGCTGAGCACGGGCGTCTGGCCGGTGAAGAAAGAGTGGCTCTTGGCCCATCCCAGCCCAAAGCGGATGGACAGGTTGCCGGTTTGCGCGGCTTTGTCTTCCGCGCCGGGGTCGGCGGTTACGTACAGGCCGGGAATGCCGATGGAGCCGCCGGCTCGGGCGATTTCCATGAGCGAGTTGAGCACGGCGGCGGGCACTTCCGTCCGGGCCTGGGTGCCGTGGCCGCTGGCCTCGAAGCCCACGCAGTCGATGGCGCAGTCCACTTCGGGCACGCCCAGCAGTTGGGCAATCTGGTCGGCCAGGCTGGCGTCTTGGTTCAGGTCCACGGTTTCGCAGCCGAAGGAACGGGCGTGGGCCAGGCGGGCCAGGTTCATGTCGCCCACAATCACCACGGCGGCCCCCAGCAGCTGCGCCGAGGCAGCCGCGGCCAGGCCCACCGGGCCGGCCCCGGCCACGTACACCGTGGCCCCGGGGCCCACGCCGGCCTTTACGGCCCCGTGAAAGCCGGTCGGGAATATGTCGCTCAGCATGGTCAAGTCGCGGATTTTCTCCATCGCCTGGTCTTTGTTGGGAAACTTGAGCAGGTTGAAATCGGCGTAGGGCACCATCACGTACTCGGCCTGGCCTCCTACCCAGCCGCCCATGTCCACGTAGCCGTAGGCCCCGCCGGCGCGGCCCTCGTTCACGGTCAGGCAGATACCGGTTTTCATCTCTTTGCAGGTGCGGCAGCGGCCGCAGGCCACGTTGAACGGCACGGACACTAAATCGCCCTTTTTCAGAAACTCCACGTCGGCGCCGGTTTCGATGACTTCGCCCGTGATTTCGTGGCCCAGCACCAGCCCGGCCGGGGCCGTGGTGCGGCCGCGCACCATGTGCTGGTCGGAGCCGCAGATGTTGGTGGACACCACTTTCAAAATCACGCCGTGGGTGATTTTGCGGCCCTGGGGGTTTTTCAGCTCGGGAAAATCGATGCTTTGCACTTCGACCTTGCCGGGGCCCAGGTACACGACGCCTCTGTTGCTAGCCATATAGCTTGGGGGTTGGGTGGGAGGAGAGGAATGAGAATAAAAAACGTCATGCTGAGCTTGTCGAAGCATCTCTCCCGCCGAGTAATCAATGATTTACTCGGCGGGAGAGATGCTTCGACAAGCTCAGCATGACGGTCAATGATTCTTTGTTACTTGCTGGCGATGGCGCTGGCCCCGGCTTCAGCCACGGCGTGGTCGTCTTCCACAGTACTGCCCGACACGCCGACGGCCCCCATCATCTGGCCGCCGTCGCCTTTGATGGGAATGCCGCCGGGGAAGGTGATGAGGCCACCGTTGGAATGCTCGATGCCGAAGAGCGGGCCGCCGGGCTGCGAAAGCTTGCCCAGCTCGCCGGTGGGCATGTCGAAGAAGCGGGCTGTTTTGGCTTTCTTGATGGAAATGTCGAGCGAGCCGAGCCAAGCGTCGTCCATGCGGATGAAGGCGACGAGGTTGGCCCCGGCGTCCACCACGGCGATGTTCATCTTGACGCCCATGGCCAGGGCTTTTTCGTGGGCGGCCTGCACGGCCGTTTGCGCTTGTTGGAGGGTGAGGCCCATAGTGCGGGGTTGGGGAGGGAAAGAATGAGAAAAAGTGTGAGGTAGGTAACTGTATTCCGGGCTACTTGGTTGGCCCCGGCTGCGCAGTTGCGACGATACCGACCAACTTTGCGACGATAGTACACTTGCCCGGGGCCCGGGGTGGGGGCGTCGCCCTCGCTCAGGGCCCTGCCAGCGTCGGGCGCTTGTCAAACCAGGGCCGCGCCTGCTCCAGTTGCCCGGCCAGCCGAAACAGCCCGTCCTCCGCCCCAAGCGGGGCAATGAACTGCACCCCGCAGGGCAGGCCGTCGGCGGTCCAGTGCAGGGGCACCGACATGGCGGGCTGGCCCGTGAGGTTGGCCACCTGGGTGTAAGGCGTTTTTTCGAGGCTCTGCTCAGCCAGCTTCTCCACGAGGCCAGAGCGGCGGATGAGGCCCCCGAGGCCGAAGGTGTTCACCAGTTTCAACAGTGCTTGCTCGGCGGGCTTGGGTTGCAGTTCACCGATGCGCACGGGCGGCGTGGCCAGCGTGGGCGTGAGCAGCAAGTCGTAGGTTTGGTGGAAGCGGCCCATGCGGCGGGCGCTGTCGTTCCAGGTGTGGCGGGCGGCGGCAAAGTCGGCGGCCGAATAGGTGCGGCCCAGCAAGCCCAGCAGCCAAGTGGTGGGCTCCACGTCGGCGGGCCGGGCGGGCCGGCCCAGCACCTTGGCCAGGGCCGCAATGCTGGCTCCCGTCTCCCCAAAATACAGCATGAGAAACGCCGACGCCACGGCCCGGCCGTCGAAGGGCAGGGGCACTTCTTCCACGTCGTGGCCCAGGCTTTCGAGCAAGCCGGCCGCGTCGCGCACGGCGGCGGCGCATTCCGGGTGCAAGGCGCTGCCCAGCGGGTGGCCCAGGCTGAAGCCGATGCGCAGCCGGCCGGGGCTCCGGCCTACTTCCTCCAAATACGGCCGCGCGGGGCCGGGCAGGAAATACGGGGCCCCGGCGTCGGGGCCCTGGGTGGCGTCGAGCATGGCCGCGCTGTCGCGCACCGAGCGGCTGAGCACGTGCTCTACGGCCGCGCCCTGCCACTTTTCGCCCTGCTCGGGGCCCGTGGGCACGCGGCCCCGGCTGGGCTTCAACCCAAACAGCCCGCAGCACGCCGCCGGAATGCGGATGGACCCGCCCCCGTCGCCGGCCCCGGCCAGCGGCACGAGGCCCGCCGCCACGGCCGCCGCTGCCCCGCCGCTGCTGCCGCCGGGCGTGTGCCCCAGGTGCCAGGGGTTGCGGGCGGGCCCGAACAGCGCCGGCTCGGTCACGCCCATCAGGGCAAACTCGGGCGTGTTGGTTTTGCCCAGGATGTTGACGCCCGCCGCCTGCCAGCGTTGCACCAGCGCGGCGTCTTCGGTGGGCACGAAGCCGCGCAGGGCCCGGCTGCCCGAAGTGTGCGGGGCCCCGGCGTAGTGGGCCCCAAAATCCTTCAGCAAAAACGGCACCCCGCCGAATGGACCCGGCGGCAATCCGGCTGCTGCCCGCTGCCGCGCCGGCTCAAAAAGCGGGTACACCACGGCGTTGATTTGGGGGTTCACGGCTTCGGCGCGGGCGATGGCGGCGGCGCACAGCTCGGCGGCCGTGAGCTGGCCCTGGCGGACGAGGGCGGCCTGCGCCAGGCCGTCGAGCCGGTCGTATTCGGCGGGGGTAAGCATGGGCTAAATGTAGGGCCCGCTGGCCGCGTGTGAAATGGCAGCGGGCTGGAACCGGTTGGCCGCGCCCAGGCCCATCCGGAACTGGCTGCGGAGCCGCTACCGCTGCTTTAGGGCCTCGGCCACGGCTTGCTGCAACAGCGGCTCCATCACGCGGTAGCCGGCCAGGGTGGGGTGCACCCCGTCGCTGGCCAGTCCGGCTTTCATGCCCTGCCGCTCGTCGGCCAGGGCGGCGTGGTAGTCGAGGTACACGAAGTGCTGCTGCTGGGCGTAGGCTTTGATTTGGGCGTTGAGGGCCACGATTTTGGGCCCCGGGCCCAGCCCCGGCCGCCAGGGAAACTCGGAGGCGGGCGTCACCGAGCACAGGATGACGCGCACGCCGTGGGCGCGTGCGAGCTCGGCCATCGACATAATGTTGTTGAGCGTGGCCTGCGGCTGGTAGGGGCCCATGTTCTCGGCCACGTCGTTGGTGCCCACCAGGATGGCCACCGCCGCCGGGTGCAGGTCCAGCACGTCCTGCCGGAAGCGTACCAGCGTTTGCGGCGACGTCTGCCCGCTGATGCCCCGGCCCACGTATTCATAAGGCGTACCGGCGAAGAACGCGGGGTCCGCGCCGGGCCAGCTGTCGGTGATGGAGTTGCCCAGCAACACCACGCGGGCGCGGCCGGCTTGCGGGGCTGGCAGCTGTTGGTTGGCCTGCGCGTAGCGGCCCAAGCCGGCCCAGTCGGGGCGCGGCGGGTCGGCTGGCTTGGCGGGCGTGGGCGCTTGCTGGGCCAGCAGGCGAGAAGTCATCAGGCAAAAAACCAGAGCCAAAAGTAAGGGCAAGTTTCGTGTCATGAAAGCGAGTGAGTGGTGAGCAATTAGCAGTTGACAGTGAACGGTTAGCAATGATAACTGCTAACTGTTTGCCTACAAACTCAGCAGCTCCCGGAAGCGCACCGACTGCTGCCGCGATACTTCCACCTCGGGCCCGTCGCGCAGGGCCAGGCGCAGGGTGTTGCTGAACCAGGGCTCGACCGCGGCCACCCATTTCAGGTTGATGATTTGCTGGCGGTTGGCCCGAAAAAACACCTTGGGGTCGAGGCGGGCCTCCAGCTGCTGCAAGGTGCGCGGAATGAGCGGCCGGTGGTTCTCGAAATGAATGCGCGTGTAGCTGCCGTTGATTTCGAAGAGCTTGATGTCGGCCAGCTTCACGAACCAGCACCGCTCGCCGTCTTTCACAAACACCTGGTCCTGCGCCGTGAGCGGGGCCTGAGCAGGCGCGGCAGCGGCGGGCGCAAGGGCCCCGGCCGGGGCCAGGCGGGCGCGCACTTTGGCCAGCGCGGCGGCCAAGCGGGCTTCCTGCACGGGCTTGAGCAGGTAGTCGAGGGCGTTCACGGCGAAGGCTTGCAGGGCGTATTCGTCGTAGGCGGTGGTGAACACGACGTGCGGGGCCGCGTCGAGCGAGGCCAGCAGCTCGAAGCCCGTTTGGCCGGGCATCTGCACGTCGAGCAGCAGCACATCGGGCCGCAGGGCCTCAATCTGGGCGCGGGCTTCGTCGGCGTGGCGCGCCTCGCCCGCCACGGCCACGTCGGGGAAGGCGTGCAGCAGGTGGCGCAGCTCGGTGCGCGCCAGGCGCGAATCGTCAACAATCAACACGTTCATCTTTTCATTGGGCAAAGGAGTAAATGGGCAACGAGTGAATGGGTGAATGGGCCCATCCACTCATTCACTCGTTGCCAAAGGCAGCCGCAACTCGGCAGTTACCGTGTCGGCTTGGTGGGCGTCGTCGCCGATGCGCAGGCTGGCCCCGGGCCCAAACAGCAGGTGCAGGCGCTCCTGGGCGTTGGGCAGGCCCACGCCGGTGTGGTCGGGGCCGGGCTGGAGCACGGGCCGGTAGCGGCCGGGGTTGCGCACCGTGACGAGGAGCTGGCCCGCGCCGTCGAGCTGGGCCGTGAGCTGCACCCGGCCCCCGCCGGGCCGGGGCGCGATGCCGTGCTTGATGGCGTTTTCGACCAGCAGCTGGAGCGTCATCGGCGGCAGGGGCACTGCCAGGGCCCCGGGGTCCACGTCGAGGGTATAAGTCAGGCGCTCTTCCAGTTGCAACGCTTCCAGGGCCAGGTAGTGGCGCACGATTTCCAGCTCGCGGGCCAGCGGCACCTGCTCGCGGGCGTTGAGCTGAAGCGAGTAGCGCAGCAGGTCCGAGAGGTGGGTCATCATCTCGCGGGCCCGCGCCGGGTTTTCCAGCACCAGGGCCCGGATGTTGTTGAGGCCGTTGAAGAGAAAGTGCGGGTTAATTTGGGCCTTGAGGGTGCGCATCTCGGCCTCGCGCACGGCGGCCGCCAGCTTCCACTTGTCGATGTCGGCCTGCCGGTAATTGTCGAGGTAATGCAGACCGAAATAGACGGCCGACCAGCCCCACATCACAAAAAAGATGTTCAGCCCGTAGCCCACGTACTGCCGCCACGGAAAGCCGCTCCCCGCTTCCGGCGCGTGCACCGTGCGCAGCATCAGCACCACCAGGGCCCCGATAAGCCCGATGCCGACCACGGCCACGCCGGCGTGCGCCACCAGCAGCCGGGGCAGCAGGGCCCCCAGCGGCAGCCGCGCCCAGCCCCGGCGCTGCGCGTGCCGCCGCAGCACGTGGCTAAGCCCCAGCAGCGTGCCCGCCACAATTACTTCCACCCCGATGAGGGTAGGCGAAAACTTGCCGAAGATGCTCGCCAGGATGCCGCCAAACAGCCCGTACAGCGCCCATCCCACGAGTTGAAGCGTCCAGTACAAGCGGGGGCGGTTGGTGAGCATGGACAGAGTCAAAAGCGGGAAGAGGCAAAGTACGATGCCGCGACGCAAGCAAAAGAGTCCTACTTCGCGGCTACCGGGTGCGCTTGCAGAAACGCGTCGGTTTGCGCGAAAAACCACGCCGTGTCGTCGTACATCACGAAGTGCCGGCCGGCTTCCGACAATTCGATGCGCTGCTGCGGCAATTTGGCGTACTGCTGCGCGAAGATGGCGCGGGTGCTTTCCTTGGTGGCCCCGTACTGCTGGTACGCGGCCCAGGTGCCCAGCACCAGCGCCGGCTGCCGGATGCGGCCCAGGTCGGGGCGCAGGTCGGTGGTGCAGAGGTCGTACATGGCCTGGGCCACGGTGGCGGGGTCGGAGGCCGCGCCCCAGCGGGCCACCTGCGTGATGCGGGCCGTGTCGGTGACCATGCCGGCCGTCATCTGGCGGCGGGCCGCCATCGGGAGCGGGGCCTGGCCCATCTGCTGGCGCATGGCGGCGGCGGCGGGCCGGGCGGTTTCCACGGTGGCGGCGGGGTTTTGAATGGCGCCCAGGAAGGGCAGCGAGTCCAGAATCACGAGCGGGCCCACGGCGTCGGGCCGGGTGGTACTCAGCCACAGGGCCAGGAAACCGCCCAGGCTGTGGCCCACCACCACGGGCTTGTTGAGTTTCTGGGCTTTGATGTAGGCCAGAAGCTGGTCGCGCACCACGGGCAGCAGCGGGTCGGCCACGGCCACGGGGGCCGCCCCGCCAAAGCCGGCCAGCGACACCACGTGGCACTGGTACTGCCGCTGGTAGTGGGCCACGGTTTCGTCCCACACCGCGCCGGGGCAGGTCAGGCCCGGAATGAGCAGCATCGGCCGCCCCTTGCCCACCACGCGCACCGTGAAGGTGGGGTGCGCGGCGGGGTCATCGGCGACCACTGCGGAAACAGGACCCGCGGGGGCCCCGGCGGCCCGCCCGCCGGTTCCGGCCAGCAATAGAACAAGGAACAAGCAGCGGGCAAAAGCAAAAGGTTTCATGGCGTGCGGTGGGGGTATGGGTGAAAGATGCCCCAAACCTACCGGCGCGCCCCGCGCCCCAAAACCAAATTTCAGCGAACGGTCGCTACGCCAGCTGAACGGCCCCGGTGCCGCCCGAACGGCACCGAGGGCCCCGGGCCGCGCTGGCCTTTTAGGGCCCGCTGCTGAGCGTAACCCCAATAACCTGCACAGGACATAGCTCCGGCCATTGGCCGTCAGAAACCCCAGACTTTCCTCATGCCGCCGTCCATGCTCCCTTTGCTGCACTAGCTGCCGGCTCATGTGGCTCACTCCCGCACCTGTGGCCATGTCGTGATTGAAACGCCCAAAGACAGCCACAACAAGCTGGCCTTCGACCCCGTCCTGGGCGTGTTCAAGCTCGTCGGCGTCTTGCCCGAAGGCCACAGCTTCCCCTACGATTTCGGGTTCGTGCCCTCCACCAAAGCCGAAGATGGCAATCCATTCGACGTGTTGCTGCTCAATGCGTCCGCTTTTCCGGGCTGCGTAATAGAAGTCCGCCTGGTCGGAGATCTGAAATCAAGCAGCGCGACCCCGATGGCCCCACCCAGCGCCACGACCGCTTGCTGGTCGTGGCCGCCAACTTGCGCGAGCACAAAAGCTTGCACGCCATCAGTAACTTGCCTGCCGATGTGCTGCGCGAAATAGAGCACTTCTTTCATTCTTGCAACGAAGCCAACGGTGGCAAAATCCGGGTGCTGCGCCGCGTGGGCCCCGAGCGCACCCACGCCGTGCTAGCCCAAGCGCTGCGCCAGGATGGTTTGCTTGCTCCCTGTTCTGCCCGGCCAAGCCGCCGCTGTGTACCGGAAGCGCAACGGCAGCATCAGCGCTGCCCCAGCCTTTTGTAGCGCTGCTATTTCGTGCTTGGCTTCTGCTTAAAAATTAGGTATTGCCTCCTCATTCCGGCATTTACTCTGACAGCCGATGTCAGAGTAAATGTCAGAGTAATCATCATTTGCCATAGCCTACGATATGCCGGGCACCTTTTTAAGAAGTACGTAGCGTCCCGTCTTGAACGACCCCATAAAGCCGATCAAATCCATCTCCTGAAGTTGACTGATGTCGCGACGAGCGGTGCGGTCAGCTACTTCAAACTTGTGTGCAATGTCTTCTGCTTTGGCCAGATAGCCATCGGCCAAGCGGTCCATGAACCATTGCTGCCGGGCATTTACTGTGCCATTTACTCTGACATCAGATGTCAGAGTAAATTCGTTGCCGGTTGGAATTTGGGGTTCAGGATGAGGTAACAATTTTGCCCGTAGCACGCTGCCTTTGTCTTCCCAGGCCGGTAGCGCGTAGCCAAGCTGCCGGGCATCGGTCTCGATGCGCTCAAAACCAGAGCCCCAGTTTTCCATGATGGTGAGCTTGTGCAGCACTCCCGCAATGACGGGATTACGGGCGCGGCTCACGCCGTTGCGAAAATCCTCCTCACTCAGGCCCAGTGGCCACCCACCGGGATTCTCCACTTCGATGCGGTTGCTGAAAACGGCTACTTTAATGGTCATGCCGTGGCGGCTGTAATCAGCATGGGCTAAGGCATTCACCAGCACTTCGCGCAGGGCCACGGCCGAATACTACGGCACATCTTGCCGCCGCAACGTCTCGCCGGTGATGCGCGACGCCGTGCGCGTATTGCGCCGCACGAAGCGCGGCACTTCGTCGAGCGCTGCCAGGATGGACACGCCCCGGTCGTCGGGCTCCAGCTGGTCAAGAAACTCGGCCTTGGTAGTGCCCGCAAACCGGGCGGCCTGCACCCGCGCATCGGGGAAGCAACGGGCGCGGGCCGCCGGGGTACCGAAGAGAATGATGGCCCCATTGGTCGGGAGCCAGGTATCGTCGGAGCGTACCAGCAGGCCCAAGGTTTCCAGCTTGGCCAGCGGCAAAGCGATACCCGCAGCGGCAAATAGCTGGCGGGCCGTTGCCTGGTCGAAGTCGGCCAAGCGGGCCCCGGCGCACACTTGGCTGTCGAAGGTGCCCGCCCGCGCTTGCCGGCGCAATTCAACTAATTGGTCGGGCGTGGCTTGGCGGTTGGTCGAGCCATGCCGCACATACACACCTTCTTCGGGGCCCTCGCGCTTTACATAAAACACACCCGGAAAGCGCGGTACCCGCGCTACCAGAAAATCCCGGCCGTCTTCGGATACGACTTGAAAGTCAGGCGAAAGCGCGGGCTCGATGCCGTTAGCAACGAGGTTGGCCAGCCGTTCTTCTTCTGTGGCTGCGGCGGACAGGCCCAACGGCTGCCGGTCGTCGGTGATGCCGACTACCAACGTTCCGCCCGTAGTGTTGGCAAAAGCCACGATAGCGCGCAGTACCCGGTCAGACGAAGACAAGTCTTGCTTGAACTCCAACGTCCGGCTTTCGTTGCGAAGCAAAAAATCGGCAATAGCGGGCATTACGCAGTAGTTTAAAATTTACCCCAGCTTCTTGTACCGCACGCGTTTCGGCTCCACATCGCCCAGCCTTTTCCGCTTGGCTTCCTCGTAATCCGTGAAATTGCCCTCAAACCATACCACCTCCGAGTCGCCTTCGAACGCCAGGATGTGCGTGGCCAGCCGGTCCAGGAACCAGCGGTCGTGGCTGATGATGACGGCGCAGCCGGCGAAGTTTTCCAGCGCGTCCTCCAGGGCCCGGATGGCGTTCACGTCCAGGTCGTTGGTGGGTTCGTCGAGCAGCAACAGGTTAGCACCCTGTTTGAGCGTCATGGCCAAGTGGACGCGGTTTTTCTCGCCGCCGCTCAGCGTGCCGACCTTTTTTTCCTGGTCGCCGCCGCCGAAGTTAAACCTGCTCACGTAGGCTCGCGAGTTCACTGGGCGGCCGGCGAGCAGCATGGTTTCGGTGCCGCCCGTGATGGTGTCGAACACCGATTTGCTGCCGTCCAGCGTGTCGTGCTGCTGGTCTACGTAAGCGGTGAGCACCGTGGGGCCCACTTCAAACGTGCCCGCGTCGGGCTGCAACTGGTCGGTAATGAGGCGGAAAAGCGTGGTTTTGCCCGCGCCGTTGGGCCCGATGATGCCCACGATGCCGCCCTGGGGCAGCGAAAAGCTCAGGTTCTCAAACAGCAGCTTGTCACCAAACGCCTTGCGCAGGCCCTCGGCCTCGATCACCTGGGCCCCCAGGCGCGGGCCGTCGGGGATGAGCAATTCCAGCTTTTGCTCCTTGTCCTTGGCTTCCTCGCTGGCCAGCTTGTCGTAGTTGGCCAGGCGGGCCTTGCCTTTGCTTTGCCGCGCCTTGGGTGACATCCGCACCCAGTCCAACTCGCGCTGGAGGGTTTTCATGCGCTTGCTTTCGGTGTTTTCTTCCTGGGCCATGCGGGCGGTTTTCTGCTCCAGCCAGCTGCTGTAGTTGCCCTTCCACGGGATGCCCTGGCCGCGGTCCAGCTCCAGAATCCAGCCGGCCACGTTGTCGAGGAAGTAGCGGTCGTGGGTCACGGCGATGACCGTGCCCTTGTACTGCTGCAAGTGCTGCTCCAGCCACAGCACGCTCTCGGCGTCGAGGTGGTTGGTGGGCTCGTCGAGCAACAGCACATCAGGCTCTTGCAGCAGCAAGCGGCACAGGGCCACGCGGCGCTTCTCGCCCCCGCTGAGCGTGCCGATGACGGCCTCCTGCGGCGGGGTGCGCAGCGCGTCCATGGCCCGCTCGAGCTTGGTATCGAGGTTCCAAGCGTCGAGCTGGTCGAGCCGCTCCTGCACCTTGCCCTGGCGGTCGAGCAGCTTGTCAAAATCCGCATCTTCGGCCCCGAAGGCTTCGTTGATTTCGTCGTATTGCTTCAACAAAGCCACGGTTTCGGCCACGCCTTCCTCCACCACGTCGCGCACGGTTTTGGTGGGGTCGAGCTGGGGCTCCTGCTCCAGGTAGCCCACTGAGTAGCCGGCCGAAAACACGACGTCGCCCTGAAACTGCTTGTCGACGCCGGCAATGATTTTCAGCAGGCTCGACTTGCCCGAGCCGTTGAGGCCCAGCACCCCAATCTTGGCCCCGTAAAAAAACGAGAGGTAAATATTTTTGAGAACTTGCTTCTGCGGCGGGTAAATTTTACTCACGCCGGCCATGCTGAAGATGATGGTCTGGTCGCTCATGGAAAAAGGCGAAGGAATGGGAAAATGAAACGGGAAAAAACAAAGAACGGCACCCTCCCGGTTATCCCGGCCCGCCGGGGCCACCGGGTTGGGACCGGCCCGGTTTTCGAAACGGCCGTTTTCGCGTAAACTTGCGCATTCTTGCCGCCTCGTGCGGCCGCCGCTCTTCGCTTTCGCCCCAATTCCTGCCTGTACTTTTCTTATGGAACCAACCGACCACTTGCTGGCTGCCGCGCAGCGTTTCGGCTACGTGGCCGACGGCGACGTGTGGCTGCGCCCAACGCTGGGCCAGCCCGCCCGCCGGGTGGGCCTGGTGAAGGAGTCGGACGCCGACGCCCTCACTTACTTCGCGCGCCGCTTCGAGGCCTTTCTCGCCAAAGTCGACGAGCTGCTGGACCGCATGGCGGCCAGCGACAACCAGGGCTCCTTTCTCATGAAGGTGCAGCACCTCAAAGAGCAAACCCTAACCTTCGACGCCCTCGGCGACTTCGCGGCCCTGCGCCACCGTTTAGAAGCCGCTGAAGCCGACGTGGCCGTGGGCGTGGCCCGCAACCGCGAAAAAAACCTGGCCACCAAGCTCAGCTTCGTGCACGAGGCCGAGGCCCTGCGCGAAAGCGTGGAGTGGGTGTCGGCCAGCGAAAAAGTGAAAGACCTGCGCCAGGGCTGGCTCAAAACCGGGCCCGTCGACAAGACATTAGCCGACAAGTTGGAGGCCCGCTTCCAGGCCGCTATCCAGGCATTTTTCGACCGCCGCCGGGCGTTTCAGGCCGATAAAAAGGCGATGGCCAACCGCGCCCAGAACCGCTACCGCGACCTGGTGCTGCAAGCCGAGCAGCTCAAAGAATCGACCCAGTTTGAGGCGGCCTCGCGCCAGCTCAAGCAGCTCCAGCAAACGTGGCGCGAGGTGGGCGGCACCCTACCCAAAAAGCAGGCTGCTGAGCTGTGGGCCCGCTTCCGGGGGGCCAACAATTATTTTTTCGAGCGCCTCAAGCAGCACGTCGAGGCCCAACGCGCCGCGGGGCCCCACGCGGGGGCCCCCGGCTCGCCCGAGGAACTGCTGGCCCGCAAGCGCGCCCTGGCCGACCGCGCCGAAGCCCTGCTGGCCGTGGCCCCGCACGAGGCCATCCAGCAGGCCAAAAACCTGCAAACCGAATGGAAGCAGGTGGGCACCGTGCGCGGCGAGGAGTCGGACCGCATTTGGCAACGGTTCATGCTGGCTTGCGACAAAGTGTTCGAGATGAGCGCCTTGGAATACCATTTGCGCAAGCGCCCGGTCCCCGAAGGCGGGGCCCCTGCCGGCCGCGCCCAGGTGCGGGCCGCGGCCCTGCGCGAGCTGCTCAAAGCCGATACCCAGGAGCTGGACGCGCTGCGCGAAACTTTTGGCAACTTAGCCGCCACGCCCGCCAACGAGGCGTTTCGGCAGCTCCAGCAAACCAAAATCCGCTCCCTGGAGCGGAAGGTGCGCACCAAAAACGATTTGATCGTGCTTTTCGACCAGCAAGCCCGCAAGCTGGCTTAACTTTTGACTGCGGTTTACGTTGGCGGAAACTCTGGCCCCCGTGCTGTACCTTCCGGCCTTTGCGCCTACCTTCGCTCAACTCTCTTTTTCCCTTTACTATGTACTGGACCCTCGAACTGGCCTCTTACTTGGAAGATGCCCCCTGGCCTGCCACCAAAGACGAACTGATTGACTTCTCCATCCGCTCGGGCGCGCCCATGGAAGTGGTGGAAAACCT
>CAXTBA010000063.1:0-18722 GCA_964242665.1 uncultured Hymenobacter sp. | reverse complement strand
GTGTTGGCCGGGGCCGGGTCGGTCAAGTCATCGGCCGGCACGTACACGGCCTGCACCGAGGTAATCGAGCCGCGCTTGGTGGAGGTGATGCGCTCCTGCATGGCCCCCATCTCGGTGGCCAGCGTGGGCTGGTAGCCCACAGCCGACGGCATCCGACCCAGCAGAGCCGATACTTCCGAGCCCGCTTGCGTGAAGCGGAAGATGTTGTCGATAAAGAACAGGATGTCGCGGCCGGCCCCGGTGCCGTCGCCGTCGCGGAAGCTCTCGGCGATGGTCAGGCCCGAGAGGGCCACGCGGGCACGGGCCCCGGGGGGCTCGTTCATCTGGCCAAAAACCAGGGTAGCCTGCGACTTTTCCATCTCGGCCATGTCCACCTTGCTCAGGTCCCAGCCGCCTTGCTCCATCGAGTGCTTAAAATCGGCCCCGTAGCGAATAATGTCCGACTCGATGAATTCGCGCAGCAGGTCGTTTCCCTCGCGGGTGCGCTCGCCCACGCCGGCAAATACCGACAGGCCCGAATAGGCCTTGGCGATGTTGTTGATCAGCTCCTGGATGAGCACGGTTTTGCCCACGCCGGCCCCGCCGAACAGGCCGATTTTGCCGCCTTTTACATAAGGAGCCAGCAAGTCAATCACTTTAATGCCGGTGAAAAACACCTCCGAAGTCGTGGCCAAATCCTCAAACGCCGGCGCGGCCCGGTGGATGGGCAGCGGGCCGTCGGACTTGGGCTGCGGAATGCCGTCGATGGCCTGCCCAATCACGTTGAACAAACGGCCTTTCACGCCGTCGCCGGTGGGCATGGAGAGCGGCGCACCCAGGTCGCGCACCTCCGTGCCGCGGGCCAGGCCCTCAGTCGAGTCCATGGCAATGGTGCGGATCCGGTCTTCACCCAAATGCTGCTGGCATTCGAGCAGCACCACTTGGCCGTTTTCTTTCGTCACTTCCAGCGCATCGAAGATATTCGGAAGCTTGGTGGCTTCCCCAGCGAAGCTCACGTCCACGACGGGGCCGATAACCTGGGTGATTTTGCCGGTATTCGCCATTGCGTTGTTTTATATGAAAAGAATGAAGTTGCGGATTTTCAGGCCGCAAAATTACGCCAGCGGCACCGCTTTTCCAACCCTTGGCCGGGCGTGGGCGGGCCCCCGGCCGGGTACGACCGACGATTGCGGGCAAACTGAAAATCAGCTCATAGGCCTCAACTGGTTTCCTTTCGAGCCGCCGACGCCCGGCTAAGTCCGAGAATTTTTTCCACGAAAACTTGCCTGCAAGCAAACGGGTCGTACATTTGCAGTCCCAAACGGCCCTGGCCGGCAGGGAAATTGTCCGATGGTGTAACCGGCAACACGCTTGATTTTGATTCAAGAAAGTCCAGGTTCGAGCCCTGGTCGGACAACGACAAAGCTCACGTAACACAAGCGAAAGGCGCTGGCTTCTCTTCCTGGAGAGGTCAGCGCCTTTCGCTTTTTACCCTTTGCCCCGGGGCCCTGGCCGTTGCCGTGCCCGGCGGCCGGCCTTCTACTCCATCATCAGCCTTTTACCGCACCATGAAGCAAGTAAGAATTTTCGCCGGCAGCGCCTCCCACGCGCTGGCCGAAGGCATTGCCGCTGCCTACGGCAAGCCGCTGGGCGACCTCACCATCCAGCGCTTCGCCGACACGGAGATGGGCCCCAGCTTTAACGAGAGCGTGCGGGGCTGCGAGGTGTTCTTGGTGCAAAGCACTCCCCCGCCGGCCGAAAACTTGATGGAGCTGATGCTGATGGTGGACGCGGCCAAGCGCGCTTCGGCCCACAAGGTCAACATCGTGATGCCTTATATGGGCTACGCCCGGCAAGACCGCAAAGACAAGCCCCGCGTGAGCATCGGGGCCAAGGTGGTGGCCAACATCATCCAGAGCGTGGGCACCGACCGCATGATGACCTGCGAGCTGCACGCGGGCCAGATCCAGGGCTTTTTCGATATTCCGGTCGACCACCTCGACGGCGCCACCGTGACGGCCCCCTACATCAAGTCGCTGAACCTCGACAACCTCCTTTTTGCCTCGCCCGACGTGGGCGGCGTGGTGCGCACGCGGGCCTTTGCCAAGAAGTTCGGGGCCGAGATTGTGGTGTGCGACAAAACCCGCCTGCGCGCCAACGAGATTGCCTCGATGCAAGTCATCGGCGACGTAACGGGCATGAACGTGGTGCTCGTCGACGACATGGTGGACACGGCCGGCACCATTTGCAAAGCCGCCGACCTGCTGATGGAGCGCGGGGCCCTCTCGGTGCGGGCCGTCGTGACGCACCCGTTGCTCAGCGGCCCGGCCCACGAGCGCATCCGCGCCAGCGCCCTCACCGAGCTGGTGGTAACGGACACGATTCCGCTGAAAGAGCAGAACGAGAAAATTCGGGTGATTTCGGTGGCCAACTTGTTTGCCCACGCCATTCGCAACGTAGTGACGCACGAGAGCATCAGCTCGCTGTTCGTATAAACAATTGGCCGAAACGCTGCTTGTAACGCGCTAATTTTGCATTTTAGCGTTAGGATTAAGGCTAAATTCCTTACCGGCCACCCAAAATGCAGTTTGTCGACCTAGCTCTTTCGCAGCTACTGGAACAAACCGAAGGGCGCTGCAACGCGGCCCTGGTTGAGTCCCGCACCCGGGTGTCGGCCGAATCGGGCTCGCAGTGCGCACTGATAGGCCAAACCTATGCCTGCTTCGACGGGCCTTCTTCTCCTATGACCCAAACTTTTGGCTTGGGCTTGTTTGAACCCCCTAATGAGCAGGTTTTCGCCCAAATCGAAGCATTTTTTCAGGAACGGAAAGCCCCCGTTTTGCACGAAGTCAGCCCCTTGGCCGCGCCCGAAACGCTGGTGCTCCTTGGGCAGCGCGGGTACGCTCCGCTGGAATTTACCAGCGTGATGTACTTGCCGTTGGGAGAAATTCCTGGCGCAACAGCCCCGGCCACCAACGCTGCCCTGCGTACCCGGCGCATTGCCCCTACCGAAGCGGCGCTATGGGCGCAAGTTTCAACGCGCGGCTGGTGCGCTGACTCGCCCGAACTGGGCGATTTTATGCTGGATTTCGGCCAAATCGCAGCGCGGAGCACGGGCATGCACTCGTTTTTGGTGGAAGCCGATGGCCAGGCCATTGCTACCGGCAGCATGTTTGTGCGCGGCAACGTGGCGCTGCTGGCCGGGGCCAGCACGGTGCCCGAAGGGCGCTCGCGAGGCGCACAACGGGCCCTGCTGCGCGCCCGCTTGGCCTGGGCCGCCCAGCACGGCTGCACCCTGGCCATGGTGTGCGCCCAACCCGGCAGCCAATCGCAGCGCAACGCCCAGCGTGCCGGCTTTCACATCGCCTACACCCGCTTAAAGTGGCACCTGCCTGCTACTTGAGCAATGCAACTGTTACTTTTTTTAAGCGGTTGAATTGCTCTTCCAACCGAAACGGACTACCTTTGCGACCCGTTTCGGCAAGGGTTGCCGGCGCGGAAATTCATTTTCAATTACTTCTTTTATGAAAAGCCTCGAGATTGTAGGGTTTAAAAGAGCGAATCTCGGTAAGACGGATGCCAAGGCCCTGCGCCTGGATTCGCAAGTACCGTGTGTGTTGTACGGCGGCCAGGAAACGGTGCATTTTTCGGTGCCCGCCATCCTGTTCCGCGAGCTGTTGTACACCCCCGAGGCGCACATCGTGGACCTAAACGTGGAAGGCACGCTGTACCGCGCCGTGGTGCAGGACGCCCAGTTCCACCCGGTGAACGAAATGCTGCTGCACGTCGATTTCCTGGAGATCCAAGACGGCAAAGAAGTGAAGATGGACATTCCGATTAAGTATGTGGGCGTGTCGCCGGGCGTACTGGCCGGGGGCCGCCTGGTGAGCACGCTGCGCAAGCTGAAGGTGCGGGCCAACGCCGAAAACCTCCCCGACTACGTGGAGGTCGACATCAGCGGCATGGAGCTGGGCAAGTCCATCAAGGTAAGTGCGGTGACTACCAAGAACTACACCATCCTCACCAATCCCCTGGCTCCTATTGCCAGCATCGCCATCCCGCGCGCCCTGAAAGGCGAGTTAGCCGCCGGCAAGTAATTAATCGCAGATTGTGCTGATTAACCGAGATTTTGCTAATCCAGTCCTCGGTTTTCGCTGATTTAGGCAAAGAAAAAGGCGCTTCGATGAAGCGCCTTTTTCTTTGCCTAGAATTTCTGTTTTGATCCGGTCCCGTAGCAAATCCATAAAACAACAGTCTGGGATTGAATCAGCAAAATCTCGGTTAATCAGCACAATCTGCGATAATGAAAATTTTAGTTCTGGCGTTGGGCAACATCGGCCCGGAATACGCCAATACGCGGCATAACATCGGTTTCATGGTGGCCGATTATTTGGCTGCAAAATTCGAGGCCCCGCGCTTCGAAGTCGGCCGCCACGCCTTCGCCACCGAAATTAAAAGCAAAGGCCACACCTACGCCCTGGTGAAACCCACCACCTACATGAACCTGAGCGGCAAAGCCGCCGCGCATTGGCTGAGCGCCCTGAAAATTCCAGTTGAAAACATGGTCGTCGTCACCGACGATTTGGCGCTGCCGTTCGGCAAATTGCGCCTCAAGGGCCAGGGCTCGGCCGGGGGCCACAATGGGCTGAAAGATATCCAGGCCACGTTGGGCACCGACGTGTACGCCCGCCTGCGCTTCGGCGTAGACACCAATTTCCCCAAAGGCCGGCAGGTCGACTACGTGCTCGAACCATTCAGTGCCGACGAGCGGATCGAATTGCCCACGCGCATCGAGAAAGCCGCTGAAACCGTGTTGGCCTTCGGTGCGCTGGGCCTTGAAAGGGCCATGAACCTTTTCAATTAACAGTTACCAATTAACAGCCGTTTAACGAGCCAAATGTAGCAAGCTGAACAGCTGTTAAATATTAATCGGTAACTGTTTATTAATTGATCGAGCTGCCGTTGCGCACGGTCTTGCCGGGTTGCATCAGGGCAAGGCTGCCATCGGCATTTTCGGCCATTAGCAGCATGCCCTGACTCTGAATCCCTTTTAGTTCGCGGGGAAGCAGGTTGAGCAGCACCTGTACCTGTTGGCCAATTAATTCTTCGGGGGTGAAATGCTCGGCAATGCCGCTCACAATGGTGCGCTGCTCTGCACCAACGTCGACGGTGAGCTTGAGCAGCTTCTTGGTTTTGGCTACTTTCTCGGCGGCCACTACGGTGCCCACGCGCAGGTCCATCTTCTGAAAATCATCGAAACTAACGTCGGGCTTAGTGGCATTTACCGGGGAGTTGGCCAGCAGGTTAGCTTTTTTGGTATCGAGTAATTTTTGAACTTGCGCCTCCACCGTGGCATCTTCGATTTTAGCGAACAGCAGGGCCGATTCGCGCAGCTGGTGGCCCGCAGGCAGGGCATCGGGGCGGCCGGCAGCCGCCCAGGGGCCCGATTCGATGTTCAGCATGGCGGCCAGCTTTTGGGCCGAGTCGGGCAGGAAAGGCTCCAGAAGCGGGGCCAGCGCGGCCGCAATTTGCAGGGCTACGTGCAGCACGGTGCCGGTACGGACCGCGTCGGTTTTGATGAGGTGCCAGGGCTGCGTGTCGGCCAGGTATTTATTACCGAGGCGGGCCAGATTCATTACTTCGCCCAGCGCGTCGCGGAAGCGGTAATTCTCAATCAACTCGCCAATTTTAGCTGGAAACGCGGCTAATTGACGCAAAGCATCTTGGTCTATTTCCTGTAATTCGTCCGCCGCTGGCACCACCCCGTCGAAGAACTTGTGCGTGAGCACCGCCGCACGGTTCACAAAATTGCCAAGCGTGGCCACCAGCTCATTATTGTTACGGGCCTGGAAATCCTTCCACGTGAAGTCGTTATCCTTCGTTTCGGGGGCGTTGGCGCACAGCACATAGCGCAACACGTCGGCTTGCCCGGGGAAATCCTGCAAGTACTCGTGCAGCCATACTGCCCAGTTGCGCGAAGTACTAATTTTATCGCCTTCCAAATTCAGAAATTCGTTGGCGGGCACGTTATCCGGCAAAATGTATTCGCCGTGCGCCTTCAGCATGGCCGGGAAAATAATGCAATGAAATACGATGTTGTCTTTGCCGATGAAATGCACCAGCTTGCTGCCTGCATCTTTCCAGTACAATTCCCACTCGTCGGGAAAGGCCTCTTTTGTGGCTGATATATAGCCGATTGGCGCATCGAACCACACGTACAGCACTTTGCCTTCGGCCCCGGGCAATGGCACGGGCACGCCCCAATCCAAATCGCGGGTCACGGCGCGTGGGTGCAGGCCCTGGTCAATCCACGACTTGCATTGGCCGTACACGTTGGTTTTCCAATCGTTTTTGTGGCCCTCAATTATCCATTCACGCAGCCACGGCTCGTACTGGTCGAGCGGTAAAAACCAATGCTTGGTATCGCGCAGCACCGGCTGGGCCCCGCTGAGCATGCTGCGCGGGCTAATTAATTCTGTCGGGCTGAGCGACGTGCCGCAGCGCTCGCACTGGTCGCCGTAAGCGTTTTCGTTGCCACAATTCGGACAGGTGCCCACAATGTAGCGGTCGGCCAGGAATTGCTGGGCCTGTTCGTCGAAATACTGCTGCGTGGTTTGCTCAATGAATTTGCCGTCGCGGTAAAGCTTCAGAAAAAAATCGCTGCTGACAGCGGCGTGCGTAGCCGACGACGTGCGCGAATACACGTCGAACGACACATTAAAATCGCGGAACGAATCGCGGATGAGAACGTGGTATTTATCGACCACTTGCTGGGGCGTAACCCCTTCTTTCTGCGCCCGAATGGTGATGGGGACCCCGTGCTCGTCGGAACCACAGATAAATTTTACGTCGCGCCCCGCCGAGCGTAAATACCGCGCATAAATATCGGCGGGCAGGTAAACACCGGCCAGGTGCCCGATGTGAACCGGGCCGTTAGCGTAAGGCAAAGCCGCCGTAACAGTGTAGCGCTGAGGAAGAACAGGCATAAAAAAACAAGTTTTGAAAGCAGAAGTCAGGTGGCCGGGGCCCCTGGAAAATTAATTCTTGCGCAGTGCAACCAGCATTAATTGCAAGCGAAAACAGAAAAATCAGAGATTGGAATAGTAAAAAGATCAGCAGGAATAGAATGCGTTATTTATTTATTTTATATTTGACCATAATTAGCGGCGAAAGTCTCAAAAACGGATTCTTTTCCGGTAACAGCTAATAGTACACTCACCTTTTACTGATTATGAAAAAACCTTCTTCTCCCGTTCAGCCGGACAAAAAACCCAAGCGCACACCCGCCGAAAAAGCGCAACGCAAATCGGAAAAGGCTACCAACCGTGCCAGCGCCGGCATCAGCGATGGCCGCGCCACCAAAAAAGCCAGCCAAAAGAAATCGCTGCGTTCGGCCGCTAAACGGTTGCAGAAAGAACTCGACGGACGCATGAACGAAGTGGTGGCTCGCATCCGCAAAGAAACGAAGGCCAAGCTGAAGGAAGTGGTAAAAGAGGCCACCCGCCGCCTCGACGGCGACACGGAGCGCATGTTCGAGCAAGCCCTGCACACCATCGTGCGGCACTACGACACGGCCCCGACGGCTTCGGACAGCGATGCCGCGACGGCCCCAGCGGCCCGCAAAAGCAAAAAGCTGAACAAAGACGGCTCATCCCGCAAAGCCCACACCGCACAAGCGGCAGCGCCCACGGCAGAAGAAACAGCGGCTGCTCCTGCCGCCGCCGCGCCCAAAAAGCGCGGGCGCCAAGCCGTGGCGACCCTCGACAGCGCCCCTAAGAAACGCGGCCCCAAGCCCGCGGCCGAAGTGCCCGCGCCCGCTGAGCCAACCACTGCCAAAGGCGGACGCAAGGCTGTAGCGGTCGCTGCCCCCGCTAAGAAGCGCGGCCCCAAGCCCGGCACCCCGGCCACCGGTGCCAAGCGTGGCCCCAAGCCGCGCACCGAGCAAGCTGCGCAGCCCGAAACCACGGACCTGCTGAATTCTGCCGACGGAGCCAGCACCGGCGAGGTCAGCGCATAACGATTACCACAATTGCACAAAAAGCCGGTTCGTTACCCTCTGTGGGCGGCGAATCGGCTTTTGTGTGATGTTGTGCTGGCTCAGGGCCGGTTGCTCAAGGTATCGCCTTCGTAGCGGATGCGGCGCACCCGGGTTTCGGGGGTGGTGGTGTTGGCCGAGTTGGTGCCCAACGTTTCGGTACGCTTGCGGGAATTGATGTCGGCGGCCTGCTCGCCCAGGTGAACGTGGCTGGGCGTAGCGTCGGGCGCGGCCCCGCTGTAGCTGCCGTTGCCATTGTAAACGGCGCGGCGGTCGGCGTCGGAGCTGATGACGGTGGGGGCCGTGCGCGGGGCAGCCGTTTCCGAAGTTTGCTCGGCGGCAGTGCAGGCCCCCAGCAGCGAGGCGAAACCCAGGCTAACCAGCAGAAGAAAAGGTTTTTTCATGGTTTAGGCGACGACGCAAAACAGCCGCTCAGAACTGGGCAGCCGTTGCTTCAAACGCGGCGCAAGGCCAGGGGGTTGAAACAATTTACACTGCCTCCAAGGTCAGGGCCTGCGTCACACCGTCCCACAGGCCTTGGCGGGCTTCCAGGCTGCGCTGGGCCACTTGCATCGCCGTTTGCCAGCGCTGCAAATCGTTGGCGCACAGCTCGCGCACCATCTGCTGGGCCAGGGGCGCGTGTACCTCTTCGTCGAGCTGGATGTGCCGGTCGAAGTAGTAGATGAACGTGTCGAGCTGGCCGGGAAACTGCGCTTGCAAGCGTCCCACCAACTGTCGGAACATGTCTGGAATCAGGTCTTCACGGCCGTAGGTAAAAGCCGCTGCCACCGCGTGGGGCTGCCCCGTGCCGATAATGCTAAACGTGTTGTTGACGAACCGGCGCACCGAATCCGGGGCCCCGGCGGCTTCCAGCGCAGCGGCTACTGGCTGGCCGGCGGCCAGCGCGACCAACAGTTGCTCAATGGGGGCTGTGTCGGCTCCGCACTCGCGCATGGCCTGCAGGTACAGCTCGAAATGGCTGCTGGGATGACCCTGAGGGTCGAGGTCCGACTCTTCTTCCAGCACGATTTCGTTGATGAGGCGGCGGGTGGCGGGGTTGGGCGTGGGCACCCAGGGCAGCGTCACACAGGTCAGGTCGCGCTGCAAGGCCTTTAGCAGCGACATAAAATCCCACACCGCAAACACGTGGTGGGCCATAAATTGGCGCAGGTCGTCGAGGGTATGAATCCGCTGATAAATGCCGTGGGCCAGCAGGCGCTGGCGGGCGGGCAGCAAGCCGGCTTGCAAAGTTTCAGTGGAATTAATTTCGGAGGGTGTGGTGACGATGGGCATGAATAAAATGGTGCGGTTAACTGGTCAATAAATCCAGTTTAAGATCCGAATTGTTTGTTCCAAACCCATGAGTTTAACACAAAAACGTCCCCCAACAAATTGTGAGTGCCGGGGGACATTTTTTAAATTTCTTAAACGCGCCGGGGCCCTATTTTTTCTCGAACACCATGGCGTTGCCGTCCATGCAGTACCGCTCGCCGGTGGGCTTGGGGCCGTCGCTGAACACGTGGCCGAGGTGGCCGCCGCACTTGGCGCACACAATCTCGTCGCGGCTCATGCCAAAGCTCTCGTCGGACTTCACCTTCAGGCTGGCGTTGTTGGCCGGGGCCCAGAAGCTGGGCCAGCCGGTGCCCGAATCAAACTTGGTATCGGAAGTAAACAGCAGGTTGTGATCGGCGGCACAGTAGTAGGTGCCAGCGACGTGGTTGTCGTGGTATTTGCCCGTAAAAGGGCGTTCGGTGCCCTGCTCGCGCAGGATGTAAAACTGGTCGGGGGTGAGCTGCTTGCGCCACTCGGCCTCGGTTTTGCGCACCGGGTATTCGTCGGGCTTGCCCGTGACGGCGGCGGGCTTGGGGTAAGTGCCGGGGGCAGCCGTTTGGCCTTTGGGCGTGGCCAGGGCCACGGCATCGGCCCGCTTTTGCGAGCAGGCCACGTTGAGGGTGAGCACCGAAACGAAAAGAAACAGCAATGGAAAACGCATGGTCGGGGATGAGCTGGGTGGTGAGTGACCAACATACGGCGGCGGGCCCTGGTTCGGTCGGTGGGGTAGACGGAGCCGGGCCGGGAACCTTACGTGCGGGTTAATCAATTTAGGGGGACGGGCTTAGGCGGCGCGGCTACTCGCCGTGCCCAGCCGCGTGTTAATACTTGACTACCACAAGGCTTTGCCGCCTTTTTTCCGTACCTTTGCCCCCGCAAAAACCCAACTTCATGGCCCAAAACATTCGTAATATCGCCATCATTGCCCACGTTGACCACGGCAAGACTACGCTGGTAGATAAGATTATCCACGCTTCCAAGATTTTCGACGCCCACCAGCACTTCGACGACCTCATCCTCGACAACAACGACCTGGAGCGCGAGCGCGGCATCACCATCGTGTCGAAAAACGTGTCGGTGCGCTACAAAGACGTTAAAATCAACATCATCGACACCCCTGGTCACGCCGACTTTGGCGGTGAGGTGGAGCGGGTGCTGAAGCTGGCCGACGGCGTGCTGCTGCTCGTGGATGCCTTTGAAGGGGCCATGCCGCAGACGCGTTTCGTGCTCGGCAAAGCCATCGACCTGGGCCTGAAGCCCATCGTGGTGGTGAACAAAGTAGACAAAGAAAACTGCCGGCCCGACGAAGTGCATGAGCAGGTATTCGACCTAATGTTCAACCTCGGGGCCTCCGAGGACCAGTTGGATTTCGTGACGCTGTACGGCTCTTCGAAGCAGGGCTGGATGAGCACCGACTGGAGAGTTAAAACCGACAATCTGATTCCGCTGCTCGACGCCGTGGTGGCCTCCATTCCGCCCGCGCCGACCTTGGAAGGAACGCCCCAGATGCAGATTACCTCGCTCGACTACTCGTCGTTCGTGGGCCGCATCGCCATCGGCCGCGTGCACCGCGGCACGCTGCGCGAAGGCGCCAACATGAGCCTGATGAAGGCCGATGGCAGCATCAAGAAAGTAAAAATCCGTGAGTTGCACGTGTTTGAAGGCCTCGGCCGGGTGAAGGTGGACGAAGTGAGCAGCGGCGAAATTTGCGCCGTGTCGGGCATCGAAGGCTTCGACATCGGCGACACGCTGGCTGATGCCGATAACCCCGAGCAGCTCGAGCGCATCAGCATCGACGAGCCGACGATGAACATGCTGTTCACCATCAATAACTCGCCGTTTTTTGGCAAAGAAGGTAAGTTCGTGACCTCGCGTCACTTGCGCGACCGGCTGTTCAAGGAAACCGAGAAAAACCTCGCCCTGCGCGTGGAGAATACCGACAAAGAGGATACCTTCCTGGTGTTCGGCCGCGGCATTCTGCACTTGTCGGTGCTGATCGAAACCATGCGCCGCGAAGGCTACGAGCTGCAAGTGGGCCAGCCCCAGGTGCTATTTAAGGAGAACGAGAACGGCAAGCGCATGGAGCCCATCGAGCTATTGGTGGTGGACGTGCCCGAGGAATCGGCCGGCAAGGTGATTGAATTGGTGAGCATGCGCAAAGGCGAGATGACCATCATGGAGCCCAAGGGCGACTTGCAACACCTGGAATTTAACATTCCGTCGCGCGGCCTCATCGGCCTGCGCAACAACGTGCTGACGGCCACCGGCGGCGAGGCTATCATGAACCACCGCTTCATGGACTACGAGGAGCACAAGGGGCCCATCCCCGGCCGCATCGCCGGCTCGCTGATTTCGCTGGAGACGGGGGCCGGTACCGCCTACACCATCGACAAGCTGCAAGACCGCGGCTCGTTCTTCGTTGATCCGGGCGAGGAAGTGTACGGCGGCCAGGTAATCGGTGAGCACACCCGCCCGAACGACCTGACTGTGAACATCCAGAAAGGCAAGAAGCTGACCAACATGCGCGCGTCGGGCACCGACGACAACGCTAAGATTGTCCCCAAGCGCCAGTTCTCGCTGGAAGAAGCCATGGAGTATATCCAGAAGGACGAATACTTGGAAGTGACTCCGAAATCGGTGCGGATGCGCAAGATTCTGCTCGACGAGAACGAGCGGTTGCGCTATGCCAAGACGGCCGAGTAGTCGGCTGGTTTTTGAGATTTGTTGGAAAAGGGGCGCGGCTTTGGTCGCGCCCCTTTTTCGTTAATTGTTTTTGTAAGAAGTCGCTTCTGTCATTTTCTTTATTCTATGAATCCCGTCCCGCTGAGTCAATTTATTCAATATTTTACCCGCGCCAATACGGCCGCTGCCGAGCGGGTAAGCGCCCGATTGGCCCTGGTGCTCCGCGACCCAGCAGCATACCAAGCGCAGTTTGCCCAAGAATTGGCCGAGCGGGGCATGGCGGGGGCCCTGCCGGCGCAGGAACTGCGCGACGTGGCCTTGCTTGATGCGCTGCTGAGTGAAGATCTGGCCTGGGAAAGCGACGAGCAGGATGCCCCCGTCGAGCTCGTCGGGGCCCTCAACGATATCCTGGCGCAGCAGGGCCAGGGCGTGGCCTTGCCCGCCGGGGCCCTGGCCGGCCGCCGCGGAACGGGCCCCGAGCAGCTCGACGCCGTACAGGACGCCCTGGAGGCCCTGGACCTGGCGCTGGTGTTATTTACGCTCGACAGCGACGTATTTCCGCTGGGCGTAGTGGCAGATGCCCAGGCTGAGGCAGTGCGTCGCCATGCCCAGGAGTTAGGATTTGGGTTGGTGGTATATTAATGGAGCTGGCCAATCGGGCAGCAGGCAGAACGGAAAGGGACCGTAGCTTTCGGGCCTATAAGCCCCGCTCCTGCCCATGTCCGCCCTAAAAACCTTGGCCGCTGCGCTGCTGCTGCTGGCTGGCCGCCCAGCCGCCGCCCAAACCCGGCACGAATACTTGCTGGACACCAACTGGAAATTTGCCAAAGGCGACGTGCCCGACGCCGCCAACCCGGCCTTCCAGGACGCGAAGTGGCAGACCGTGAGCGTGCCGCACGACTGGGCCATTGCGGGGCCCTTCGACGGCAACAACGATTTGCAAGCCGTTAAAATTGAGCAGAACAACGAGCAGAAGGCCAGCTTGAAAGCGGGCCGCACCGGGGGCCTGCCGTTTATCGGCACGGGCTGGTACCGGCGGCGGCTGGCGATGCCGCATTTCGGGCCCGGTCAGCGGGCCGTACTACTCTTCGACGGGGCCATGAGCAACGCCCATGTGTTCGTGAACGGCAAGGAAGTGGGGTATTGGCCGTATGGGTACAACTCGTTTTCGTTTGACATCACTTCCTTCTTAAGCCCTGACGGCAACAATACGCTGGCCGTGCGGCTGCAAAACCAGCCGGAGGCTTCGCGCTGGTACCCGGGGGCCGGCCTCTACCGCAACGTGCATCTGGTGGTGACCAACGACGTGCACATTCCGGTGTGGGGCACTTACGTGACCACGCCCGAAATCACGGCCGAATTGGCCAAAGTCCAGCTCAAAACCAAAGTAGAAACCCCCACGGGGGCCTTCCAGCCGCTGCGGCTGCAAACCGAAATCCGCGACGCGGCTGGGCAGGTGGTGGCCACAACCACCAGCGTTTTATCGGCTACCGACGGGTTGGAATTCGAGCAGAACCTGCTGGTGCCCATGCCCAAGCTGTGGGCCCCGGAAACGCCGGTCCTGTATACCGCTTCGTCCAAGCTATTTGCCGGCGATGCGCTAAAAGACGAGTACAGCACACGGTTCGGCATCCGCTCGTTCAAGTTTGAGGCGGACAAGGGATTTTCGCTGAACGGGAAGGTGCGCAAGTTCAAGGGCGTGTGCAACCACCACGACCTAGGGCCCCTGGGCGCGGCCGTGAACACGGCGGCCCTGCGCCGCCAGCTGGCGCTGCTGAAAGACATGGGCTGTGACGCCATCCGCACTTCGCACAACATGCCGGCCCCCGAACTGGTGAGCTTGTGCGACGAAATGGGCTTCATGCTGATGGTGGAGGCGTTTGACGAGTGGAAATCGCCGAAAGTGAAAAACGGCTACAGCCAGTACTTCGACGAATGGTCGGAGCGCGACATCGTGAACATGGTGCACCGCGACCGCAACCACCCGTCGGTCATTATGTGGAGCATCGGCAACGAAGTGCCCGACCAAAGCACGCCCGGTGGCAACAAAATTGCCAAGCGCCTCCAGGACATCTGCCACCGCGAAGACCCCACGCGCCTGGTAATGGCGGGCATGGACCGCTTTGACGACGACCTCAAAAACAACTTCGCTTCGGTGCTCGACGTACCGGGCTTCAACTACAAGCCGCACCGCTACGCGGAAGCCTACGGCAAGCTGCCCCAGGGCTTCTTGTTCGGCTCGGAAACGGCTTCCACGGTCAGCTCGCGGGGCGTTTATAAGTTTCCGGCCGTCAAAGGCAAGGACAAGAAGTACGCGGACCAGCAGTCGTCGTCGTACGATTTGGAGGCCTGTAACTGGTCGCAAATCCCTGATGAAGAGTTCGTGGCACAGGACGATTTGCCCTACGTAATGGGCGAATTCGTGTGGACGGGCTTCGACTACCTCGGCGAGCCCACGCCCTACGACGAGCAGTGGCCCTCGCACAGCTCCATGTTCGGAATGCTGGATTTGGCGGGAATGCCCAAGGACCGCTACTACCTGTACCGGGCCCGCTGGAATACCACCCAGCCTACCCTGCACTTGTTGCCGCACTGGACCTGGCCCGGCCGCGAGGGCCAGCCCACGCCCGTGTTTTGCTACACCAACTACCCTTCGGCCGAGCTGTTTGTGAACGGCCAAAGCCAGGGCCGCCAAACCAAGGGGCCCTCCGACCAGCCCCAGACGCGCTACCGCCTGATGTGGAACGACGTGAAGTACGCCCCCGGCGCCCTCAAAGTGGTGGCCTACGACGCTCAAGGCAAAGCCGTAGCCACGGAAGAAGTGCACACCGCCGGCAAGCCCCACCACATCAAGTTAGTGGCCGACCACACGGCCTTAGCCGCCGATGGCCAGGACTTGGCCTACGTGACGGCTCGCGTAGAGGACGCCCAGGGCAACCTGTGCCCCGACGCCACCAACGAGTTGAAGTTTGCCGTGAGCGGTGCGGGCCGCTTCCGCGCCGTGGGCAACGGCGACCCCACCAGCCTAGAGGCGTTCCAGCGGCCCGAAATGCACGTTTTTCACGGGCAGGTGGTGGCCATCGTGCAAGTCAGCACCAAGGCTGGGGCCCTGCGCCTGAAGGCTACCGGCACAGGCCTAAAAAGCGGGGAAATAGAGCTGAAAGCCAGCGCGGCCGCGCAGTAGTATTTTTTGTTAAGGCCCTATTGCCGAGTTAGGGCCCTGACACGGCGTAGAGGATGTTTGAGTTAATTAACATAAGCAGCTTCTTAACGCCCTATGCTGAACGAGAATGAGAGTGCACGACAAGAAGCACGTGCTCAATTCGAAACCATGCGGCAACGGGTAATTGAGAAGACAGAACAGGTTTTAGCTGCCATTGCCCATCATAATGAGGTGCGTGACAATGTTGAGCGAAAGCTGGCCCAACTGAAAATCTGCGTCACCAATCTAGAGAACCACGCCGCTTAGGTTTTTTCCCGCCGCTGCCGCACGGCTTCAAAGGCCAGCACGGCCCCGGCTACGCTCACGTTGAGCGAGTCGATGCGGCCCATCATGGGGATGATGACGGTTTCGTCGCAGGCGGCCAGCACGGGCGGGGTCAGGCCGTCGGCCTCGGTGCCGAGCACCAGGGCAGTAGGGCCCCCGAAGTCGCACTCGGTATAGGGGCGGGCCTGGGGCGTGAGGGCGGCAGCGTATGTGTGAACGCCGTTTTCCCGCAAAAAAGCCAGGATTTCGGCCATCGGCGCAGCCACCACCGGCACCGTGAACACGCAGCCGATGCTGGCCCGGACGACGTTGGGGTTGAACAAATCGGTGCGCGGGTCGCCGATGAGCACGGCATCGACCGGGGCCGCGTCGGCGGTGCGGAGGATGGCCCCGAGGTTGCCGGGCTTCTCCACGGCTTCGAGCACGAGCACCAGCGGGTTGGGCGGCAGGCGCAAGCCGGCCAAAGTGCGGGCGGGGGTGCGCAGCACGGCCAGCAGGCCGTCGGAACCTTCGCGGTAAGCTACTTTTTCAAAGACGGGGCGAGTGACTTCGAACCATTCGGACGCGGAGCCATCGGCTGCAAACAAGCGCTGCACCGCTGCCACTCCCGCCGCGCCGGCCAGCTCGGGGCAGGTGAACACGGTGGCCACGGCCACGCCGGCCTCCACGGCAATGGCCAGCTCGCGCAGGCCTTCGACCAAGGTGAGGCCCAGGGCCCGGCGCTCGGCAGATTTTTGCTGGAGGCGCAGCAGCTGCTTGATGCGCGGGTTTTGGGGGCTGCTGAGGCGGTCGGAAGGGGCAAGCGGCATGGTCGCGAAGGTACGTACCTTCGCCTTGGGGCCGTGGAACGGCTCCTTTTGCGCGGCTATGCTTTACGAAATGAACCTTCGCCTCGATACCAAACTTGCGCTCGGCTTTGCCGGGGCCGTGGCCGTGCTGCTGCTGAGCGGAGCCGCTGCGCTGCTCAGCATCCGGGGCTTGCAGCGGCAAACGCAGCAGGTGCAACACACTTACCAGGTCATTCAGGAAACCGACGCCGTGAACGCCGTGCTGCGCGATGCCCAGTCGGGGGTGCGCGGCTACCGCCTCACCGGCGACACGGCTTTTTTGCGCACCTACACCAAAGCCGTGCGCCAGCTGCCCGCCTTGCAGGCGCAGGTGCGCGGGCTCTCGCAAGGCCACCCCACCCAGCAGGCACGCCTCGACTCGCTGCGCGTCATGGTGGACCTGGAGTTTCGCGTGCTGCGCCCGCTGGGCAACCCCGACGCTTCCCTCAGCCAGTCGGACCTGCTGACGGCCCTCAACACCGACCGGCTGACGATGCGGGCCGCCCGCACCATTTTTCGGCGGGTAAAGGACGAGGAGTTGCGGCTGCTGCGCCAGCGCACGGCTTCGCAGGGCATGTTTGAGCACGCCACGCCGCTGGTGGTGGGCGGCACCGGCGTGCTGGCCCTGCTGCTGGTAAGCTGGCTGCTGTGGCGCATCACCGCCGAGTTGCGCGACAACCAGCGCCTGCACGCCGAGCTGGCGGGCGTGAATGCCGACGTGGCCCGGCGCATCGGGGCCATCCGCGACCTGGCCGAGCAGGTGGTGCGGGGCGACTACTCGGTGAAGATTGCCGACGCGGCCACCGACGGCTTGGGCGACCTGGCCGCGCTGCTCAACCAAATGACCCAGAGCCTCGACCAGAGCTTTGAGGCCTTGGCGCTGCGCAACCGCGAGCTGGACCAGTTTGCCTACGTGGCCTCGCACGATTTGAAGGCCCCGCTGCGCGGCATTGCCACGCTCATCAAGTGGATGGACGAAGAGCACGCGGCCGAGTTTTCGCCCGAAGTGCGCACCTACTTTAGCCAGGTCAAGGGCCGCCTTACCCGCCTCGAAGACCTCATCAACGGGTTGCTGGTGTACGCCCGGGCGGGGCGCGGGGCCCGCCCCGCCACCCCCACCGACGTGGCCGCGCTGCTGCGCGAGGCCGCCGACCTGGTGGTGCCGCCCAGCTTTGTGCTGGACCTGGGCCCCGGCCTGCCCACTTTTTGCACCGACCGCCTGGGCTTGCAGCAGGTGTTCAGCAACCTGCTCGACAACGCGGTGAAGTACCACGTTGACGGCCAGGGTCGCATCGCCGTAAGCTGCCACGACGCGGGGGCCTACTACGAGTTTCGGGTGGAGGACGACGGCCCCGGCATCGCCCCGGCCCACCACCAGAAAATCTTCCAACTTTTCCAGACCTTGCGCGACCGCCACGCCCCCGAAAGCACCGGCATTGGCTTGAGCATCGTTAAGAAAATTGTGGAAGAGCAGCCCGGCACCGTCCGCGTCGAGTCGGCGCGGGGGCAGGGCGCGGCTTTTATTTTTACCTGGCCGAAGGAAGAAACCCGCGACGCCGCCCGGCCGGCCGGTGCAACGCTAAACCCGGTGCCCGCGCTCTTGTCTTAGCTGCGCGGCCGGGGGCCGACCGTTCCATTCATTCAGCTAATTTCTTAAGCCATGCGCTCAGTCCTTTTGGTAGAAGACGACATTTTTGACACGATGACGGCGCAGAAGTCCTTTGCCCGGTTCAACGTGCCCCACACGCTGCACACGGCCTTCAACGGCGAAGAAGCCCTCGACATGCTGCTGGGCCGCCAGGGCCAGGAACCGTTGCGGCCGTTGCCAGAAGTCATCCTGCTCGACTTGAACATGCCTCGCATGAACGGGGCCGAGTTCCTGGCCGAGCTGCGGGCCGACGCCGCGCTGCGCGACATTCCGGTGTTCATCACCACCACCTCGGGCATGGACGACGACCGGGCCGCGGCCGCCGCCCTGGGCGTCAACGGCTACATTCTCAAACCCCTCGACTTTGAGACCAGCGCCGACCTCATCGACAGCCTCAGCCTGCTGGAACATTTGCTGAAATAGGCCCCCACGGCGGCGCACCGAAGAATTTTCGGCGCGGGGCGGCGGTTTGCTTTGCAACGGCCGCCCCGCTGCGGGGCTGCTCATTTTTCTTTTGCTTATTGCCGCATGAAACTTCCGGTTTTGTTCGCTTTTCTGCTTGCGTTGGGCGGAATTATTCCCCTGGCCCACGCCCAAGACGACGGCCCGCGCCAGCTGGGGGCCCCGCCCACCGTGCCCCCGGCCGCGCCGCGCCGCGCGCCGGCCCCGGCCCCCGCTCCAGCCACCCCCGCCGCACCATCGGCTCCGCGACCCGGGCCCGGTGCCGCAGCG